>NZ_JAOTRW010000004.1:0-464558 GCF_030247495.1 Azospira sp.
ACGCGCCGATCTGGCTCGAGGTCAGCGCCACCACCTGTTCCGTGGTCAGCACGCCCACCTGGGTTGTCGTCAGGGCGGCAACCGCTGCCGTGCTCAGGCCGGAGATGTCCGTCGTCTCGATCGCCACGATGGCCGCCGTGTTCAGCGCGCCAATCTGGGCCGTCGTCAGGGCACCCAGCTGGGTCGAGGTCAGCGCCACCACCTGCTCAGTGGTCAGCACCGCCACGTCGCGGGTTTCCAGCGCCCGCACCTGGGCCGTCGTCAGCACGCCCAGCTGTTCAGTCGTCAGCACCGCAATCTGGGCGGTGTTGAGCGCCGCCACTGCCGCCGTGCTCAGGCCGGAGATGTCGGAGGTCTCGATGGCGACGATCGCAGCGGTGGACAAGGCACCGATCTGGGCCGTCGTCAGGGCGCCCAGTTGAGCCGAACTCAAAGCAGCCACCTGCTCGGTATTCAGCACCGCCACGTCACGGGTTTCCAGAGCGGCAATCTGACTCGTCTTGAGGACGCCGATCTGTTCCGTCGTCAGGGCAGCCACCTGTGCCGTCGTCAAGGAGGCAATTTGAGCTGCGGACAGGGAAGTCGTAAGTGCAGTGATATCAGTGGTTTCGATCGCCACGACCTGAGCCGTGGTCAGAGCACCGATCTGAGCCGTGGTCAGGGCGGCAATCTGGCTCGAAGTCAGGGCCACCACCTGATCCGTGGTCAGTACCGCCACGTCGCGGGTTTCCAGGGCGGCAATCTGGCTCGTCTTGAGGACGCCGATCTGTTCCGTCGTCAGGGCAGCCACCGCAGCCGTCGTCAGGGCAGCCACCGCGGCCGTATTCAGCGCCGTCAGGTCACCCGTTTCGATCGCCACTACCTGGGCCGTCGTCAGGGCCCCTACCTGGCTGGTCTTCAACGCGCCGATCTGGCTCGAGGTCAAGGCCACCACTTGTTCCGTGGTCAGCACGCCCACCTGGGTCGTCGTCAGGGCGGCAACCGCCGCCGTGCTCAGGCCGGAAATGTCCGTCGTCTCGATCACCACGATGGCCGCCGTGTTCAGCGCGCCAATCTGGGCCGTGGTCAGGGCACCCAACTGGGTCGAGGTCAGGGCCACCACCTGCTCGGTGGTCAGCACCGCCACGTCACGGGTTTCCAGGGCACGCACCTGGGCCGTCGTCAGCACGCCCAGCTGTTCAGTCGTCAGCACCGCAATCTGGGCGGTGTTGAGCGCCGCCACCGCGGCCGTGTTCAGGCCGGAGATGTCGGAGGTCTCGATGGCAACGATCGCAGCGGTGGACAAGGCACCGATCTGGGCCGTCGTCAGGGCGCCCAGTTGGCTGGAAGTCAGGGCAGTGACCTGGTCGGTGGTGAGCACCGCCACATCACGGGTTTCCAGGGCAGCAATCTGGCTCGTCTTGAGGACACCGATCTGTTCCGTCGTCAGGGCAGCCACCGCAGCCGTCGTCAGGGCAGCCACCGCGGCCGTGTTCAGCGCCGTCAGGTCACCCGTTTCGATTGCCACTACCTGGGCCGTCGTCAGGGCCCCTACCTGGCTGGTCTTCAACGCGCCGATCTGGCTCGAGGTCAGCGCCACCACCTGTTCCGTGGTCAGCACGCCCACCTGGGTTGTCGTCAGGGCGGCAACCGCTGCCGTGCTCAGGCCGGAGATGTCCGTCGTCTCGATCGCCACAATGGCCGCCGTGTTCAGCGCACCAATCTGGGCCGTGGTCAGAGCACCCAGCTGGGTCGAGGTCAGCGCCACCACCTGCTCAGTGGTCAGCACCGCCACGTCGCGGGTTTCCAGCGCACGCACCTGGGCCGTCGTCAGCACGCCCAGCTGTTCGGTCGTCAGCACCGCGATCTGGGCGGTGTTCAGCGCCGCCACTGCCGCCGTGTTCAGGCCGGAGATGTCGGTCGTCTCGATGGCAACGATCGCTGCGGTGGACAAGGCGCCAATCTGGCTGGTCTTCAACGCGCCGATCTGGCTCGAGGTCAGGGCCACCACTTGTTCCGTGGTCAGCACGCCCACCTGGGTCGTCGTCAGGGCGGCAACCGCTGCCGTGCTCAGGCCGGAGATGTCCGTCGTCTCGATCGCCACAATGGCCGCCGTGTTCAGCGCGCCAATCTGGGCCGTCGTCAGGGCACCCAGCTGGGTCGAGGTCAGCGCCACCACCTGCTCGGTGGTCAGCACCGCAATGTCACGGGTTTCCAGGGCACGCACCTGGGCCGTCGTCAGCACGCCCAGCTGTTCGGTCGTCAGCACCGCAATCTGGGCGGTGTTGAGCGCCGCCACTGCCGCTGTAGACAGGCCGGAAATGTCAGAGGTCTCGATGGAAACGATGGCCGCCGTGGATAAGGCACCGATCTGGGCCGTCGTCAGGGCGCCAAACTGGCTCGAGGTCAGGGCTGCCACCTGCTCGGTGGTCAGCACCGCCACATCACGGGTTTCCAGCGCACGCACCTGGGCCGTCGTCAGCACACCCAACTGCTCAGTCGTCAGCACGCCCACTTGGGCGGTGTTCAGTGCCGCCACTGCGGCCGTGTTCAAGCCGGAGATGTCGGAGGTCTCGATGGCGACGATGGCCGCCGTGGACAAGGCACCAATCTGGGCCGTCGTCAGGGCACCAAACTGGCTGGAAGTCAGAGCGGCAACCTGCTCTGTGGTCAGGACCGCCACGTCGCGGGTTTCCAGCGCACGCACCTGGGCCGTCGTCAGTACGCCCAGCTGTTCGGTCGTCAGGGCAGCTACCGCAGCCGTCGTCAGAGCAGCCACAACAGCCGTATTCAGCGCCGTCAGGTCACCCGTTTCGATCGCCACTACCTGGGCCGTCGTCAGAGCCCCTACTTGGCTGGTCTTCAACGCGCCGATCTGGCTCGAGGTCAGCGCCACCACTTGCTCCGTGGTCAGCACGCCCACCTGGGTCGTCGTCAGGGCGGCAACCGCTGCCGTGCTCAGGCCGGAGATGTCCGTCGTCTCGATCGCCACGATGGCCGCCGTGGACAGCGCGCCAATCTGGGCCGTCGTCAGAGCGCCCAGCTGGGTCGAGGTCAGCGCCACCACCTGCTCGGTGGTCAGCACCGCCACGTCGCGGGTTTCCAGCGCACGCACCTGGGCCGTCGTCAGCACACCCAGCTGTTCGGTCGTCAGTACGCCTACCTGGGCCGTATTCAGCGCCGCAATACCGGCTACCGACAGAGCTGAAATATCCGAAGTTTCAATGGCAACGATGGCCGCCGTAGACAAGGCCCCCACCTGAGCCGTGGTCAGAGCAGCAATCTGGGAGGACGAAAGCGACTCAACCTGGCTGGTGGTCAGCACTGCCACATCGCGGGTTTCCAGGGCAGCAATCTGCCGGGTGCTGAATACATTCAACTGCGCCGTCGTCAGCGCCGCCACCTGATCGGTACCCAAAGCCGCAACAGCGGCAACGGAAAGGGCAGAAACATCAGACGTTTCGATTGCCACCACCTGCTCGGTCGTCAGGGCGGCAATCTGGGTAGTACGCAAGGCGGCAATCTGGGCAGAACTCAGCGCGGCGATCTGATCAGTGGTGAGAACAGCCACATCGCGAGTTTCCAGCGCGGCAATCTGGCTGGTTTTGAGAACTGCAATCTGCTCGGTGGTAAGGGCAGCTACCTGAGCCGTATTCAGCGCTGCGGTCGCAGCAGTGGACAGACCGACAATATCCGTCGTTTCAATCGCAGCAATCTGGGAGGTCGTCAGGGCGCCGACCTGGGTCGTCTTCAGGGCGCCGATCTGGGCAGAGGTCAGCGCAACGATCTGGGAGGTCGTCAGGGCAGCGACCTGAGAGGTTGTTAGTGAGCCAACCTGATTCAAAACCTTGAGCACCGCGATGTCAGCCGTTTCCATCACGACCAACTGCGCCGTATTCAAGGCAGCAATCTGGGTAGAGGTAAGCGCCATTACCTGAGTTGTAGTCAGGACCGGCACTTGCACCGTAGTCAGGGCCGCTATGTCGGCCGTAGTAAGGGCAGCGATCTGCGAAGTAGAGAGGGCCGCGATCTGAGCCGTGTTCAATGCGGAAATTACACTCATTTTTTTGCCCTTTTTTTGGAAGACAGCGCTCTGACTAATAACGTAAAGACACGTAAAGCGCACGATACACCATTGCGCCGATTCATTACATGAAATCGGCGTCAAGCATAAAGTGTGCCCACAACCCCGTTCGAGACCGAAGGGAATCCTTACGTCGTTTTACGGCTGGTAGCTCTAATACTTTAGGCCAGGGAAGAAAAAAAACTGAAAGACTTTTCATCCCAAACGGGACGACGGAAAAGGTTCAGCCCATTCACTGGGTGCCAGAGGACTTATGCACCAGAAACGTCACAGGGATGTGACAAGAATTGGCAGTTCGTGCTCAGGAAGCCACCGCGAGTTCCTGGCGCCGGAACTCCGCCACCAGCAAGCCGCCCTCCAGTTTGAGAATCCGGTCAGCAGCGGCTGTTGCATTATTGCGGTGGCTGATCATGACAACCAGTCGGCCTTCTGCCTTGAGCTCCCGAACCGCCCGCAACAAACACCCTTCGCCCGCGTCATCCAGATGGGCATTGGGTTCATCCAGGACGATCAGCAGAGGATCGCCGTACATGGCCCGGGCCAAGCCGATACGCTGGCGCTGGCCGGCGGAAAGCAGATGCCCCGACTCGCCAATCTGGGTGTCATAGCCTTTCGGATGCCGCAACACCATTTCGTGAATGCCGGCCCGTTTGGCCGCCCGGACCACCTGCTCCGGATCCACTTCACCAAACCGGGCGATATTCTCGGCGATGGACCCCTCGAACAACTCGATTTCCTGCGGCAGATAGCCAATCCGGGGACCGAGAAGATGACGATCCCAAGCTTCCACATCCCGTCCATCGAGCAGAACCTCACCTTGCCGCTCCGGCCAGATACCGACCAGACAACGGGCAAAGGTGGACTTGCCGGAGCCGGAAGGCCCCACCACCACCACCACCTCCCCCGAAGAAAAGCTGGCATTCAGGTGTTTGAGAATGGGCTTGGCCCGTTGGCTGGCGGTAGCCGTTAGTCCCCGGACCAGCAGTTCAGCCCGCTCCGGTACTGCATCATCCAATGAGGAAGGACGCCCCCCTCTCTCCAGCAGTTTCTCCAACCGCAGGAAGGAAACCCGGGCAGTAATGAAATTGCGCCAAGTGTTAACCATCATGTCGATGGGCGCCAAGGTACGGGACATCAGCAGATTGGCTGCCACCATGGCCCCCGGCGTCAGCCGGCCATCGATGACCAGCAGGGATGAAATGGCAATGATCAGGGACTGCTGGCTGTAGCGCACAAGCTTCGAGATTTCCTGCAGCCGGTGCGACCATTCCTGGGCCTGGTGATTCAGCCCCAGGGCCCGTTGCTGCTTCTCCCGCCAACGGCGCCGCAGGTTCTCTACCATTCCCAGGGACTCGACCACTTCACAGTGGCGGCTCTTCGCCTGCACATAGCCCAGGGCCTGGCCGCTGGACTCCAGAGCTGCCTCCAGGGGTTCGTGGGTGTAGTAATGGGTCGCCCAGGTAACACCTGCCAGGAGCAGACAAAACACAATGGCACTAAAGCCCAGCAGGGGATGCAGGATAAACAGCACCCCGATGTAAACGATGGTCCACGGCGCATCGAAAAAGGCAAAGATGGCCGGTCCGGTCAGGAACTGGCGAATGCCGGTGAGATCACCGAAACTCTGCACATGGGTTCCGGTACGATTCAGCACCGACTCGAAAGTCGCCTGAAAAACCCCGGTGCTCAAATATTCGTCCAACCGCACGCTCAGGCGCACCAGCAGCCAGGAACGCACCCACTCGGCAAAACCCATGATGCCCAGCAGGACGAAGGCAATGATGGTGAGGGAAATCAGGGTCAGTTCGCTCTGACTGATCATGACCCGGTCGAAGACCTGCAGCATGTAAAGCGTGGGCACCACCATCAGCAGGTTCGAGACAAAACTGAACAACCCCACCACCATGAACTCACGGCGGAAGCCCCATAGAGCATTGGCCAGGACGCTGCGGGAAAAGAACTCCGGCTTTTTCATGCCCCGCTCCCTCCCGAAGCCGGGGCAGGCACCGCTTTCCCCTTGATGGACTGGGGATAGAGCACGGCCAGCACCTCATCGCGCTTGCCATAGAGCTTCACGGCCCCCTCCTGGATCACCAGCAGGGAATCCACCACCCGCAAAACGCTGGTCAGGTGGGAAATAACCACCACCGCAACACCGCGGGCCTTCAGCATTTCCAGCGCCTGGGCCAGGGCCAGGTCACCAGCCTCATCCAGGCTGGCATTGGGCTCATCCAGCACCACCAGCTTGGGATTGCCATAGATGGCCCGGGCCAGGGCCACTCGTTGGCGCTGCCCGCCGGAGAGGAAGCAGCCGTCGCTGCCGACCTGACTGTCGTAGCCCTCGGGCAGGTCGGCAATGTTCTCGTGCAACCCGACGACACGCGCCGCCGCCTCCACCTGCTCCATGTCGACGTCACCGAAGCGAGCAATGTTCTCGGCCAGGGTCCCTTCAAACAGTTCCACATCCTGAGGCAGATAGCCCAGGTGTGGCCCCAGTTCCGTCTTGTTCCATTGGTAGATGTCGACGCCGTCCAGACGCACCTTGCCCACTGCGGCAGGCCAAACCCCCATCAGTACCCGGGCCAGGGAGGTTTTGCCGGCAGCGGAAGGGCCGATGATGGCCAGAATCTCTCCGGGAGAAACCTTGAAATTCAGTCCTTTCAGGATCGGCGCCCCGCCACCGGGAGCCGCCGCCACCACGCCCTCCACCGTCAGATGCCCCTGGGGGGCCGGCAGCCTCATGCTGGCCGGCTTCGCCGGCAGGTCATGCAGGACCTTTTCCAGCCGATCAAAGGCGTCACGGGCGCCCACCACGATCTTCCACATCGAAGTCAATTGCACCAGCGGCTGGACCACCCGACCACCCAGAATGGTCGCAACAATCATGGCGCTGCCGCCACCACTCATCAGTCCTTTCAGCGTCAGCCAGCATCCGAGCCCCAGCAGCAACGAGCCCTGGCCGATCTGGACGACCTTGGCCAGGGTCATCCCTTTCCCCGCATGATCGGAAGCAATCGCCTGCAACCGCAGGAAACGGCGTTGCCGCACCATCCAGCGCTCATGCAGATGGGACAGCATGCCCATCGCCTGAATCACCTGGGCATTGCGCAGAACACCGTGGGCGTAGCCCTGGGCTTCCATCATGGCACTTCCCGCCTGCTTCAGAGGGGGATCGGTACGGCGCTCCTGAACGTAGGTCAGCACGAACTGGATCAGCGCGCCGATCACCGAAAAGTGACCCAGTACCGGGTTGATGCTGTAGATGAGCAGCAGGAACAGCAGGGAAACCGGCACATCCAGCGCCGCCATGAGGGCAGGACTGACAAGGAAGTCGCGCAACGTGCGCAAGTCCGAGAGGGAATGCACTGCGCCGCCCGGCAGGCGTCGCAAACTGGCATCGAACACCAGGTTGAACAGGCGATCCCCCAGCAGGGCTTCAAGCTTGAGACCAGCCTGGAGCATGATCTCGGCCCGGACGTAATCCAGCACCACCGTCAGCACATAAAGCCCGAGCACCAAGCCCGTCAACATCACCAGGGTGGTGAAGTTGCGGCTGTAGATGACCCGGTCGTACACCTGCATCATGTAGGCGACCGGCGCCAGGGCAAGGATATTGATGAAGCAGCTGAAAAAGAACGCCTGGCGGAAACTGCCACCCAACTGGCCAAAAATCCGCCACAGCTCTGAAGTGCGTTTGCCGGCAGCGTTCATGTCGACCTCTCTGGCAAGCACTGCACCACGGCTTCCGGCATTTCCGGCAGCAACTGCCGCCAGAACTCGGGCTCGTACTTCCACCAGGCATGCCCGCCCATCGGCGCCTGTCCACCGTTGACGGCGAAATAGAAGGAAGGCTTGAGTTCCATGGCAAAACGGGAGGCCATCACTTCATTGGGCAGGATGAAATCGGTGGATAGCCCGCCCATGATGGAGAAGAAAAGGTCTTCGCTGGAGCCGGTGCGGTCGAAGATATCCACCGCAGCGCCGAACTCCTGGAGCAGGGACAGGCATTTGCGCACCCGCCGCAGCGAGAGTCCTCCATTGCCGACATGGGCCCGGGTCCGCTTGCCCCGCGGCCCATCGAAAACCCCGGCATTGACCAGAATCTCCACACCATCGGGCCAGGGCGCCCCCACATAATCGAAAGGCTGGGCAGCCCAATAATCCAGTTCGTCCTGCAGCAAGATGGCATCGGTCTGCAGGATGAGCAGATACTCATAGCTGAGGAAACGGGTATAGAACCCGGGACTCAGCAGCAAGCGGTTGTAACCGGGAATGGAGACGAAGTTCTCGGCGGGAAAGGCCAAGTACTGCATTCCCGGGTAACGGGCCTGGTATGCCGAAAGATCCAGGCCTTCAGGACCGATAAAGAGCAATGGGTGCCGGCCGCCGAGCACGGTCAGGGAATGGTCCAGAGAGTACTGTTCCAGGGGGTCGAGGCGGTCCTTGTAGATGGGAACCAGGATGATGGTTTTACGCATGGCCGCCGCTCCGGGAATCATCACTGGTCCAGGCCCAGATAGCCGCCCTGGTAGCTGCGATCACCGCTGGCAATGGCCGCGATGAACTGCTCCACGGCAAGAAAGACCTGCTCGCAACGATTGTCGATATGGTGCTTATCCAGAGCCTCCGCAACGCGTTGAATCAGGCCGCTTTGCCCGGCTGCATCGAAACGGGCGACGGCCTGGTCATTGATGGCCCGGGGATCGATCAGATCGGCCACTTCGTAATAGAGGGGAATATCGCCGAGCAAGGCCACTTCAGGCAGATTGCGATAGAAGGAGGGCACGATGGGAATCCCACCCACCATCAGGGCGTTGTAGACCCGAATCGGCACGCCGCCCAGAACCGGAGCGATCCAGTGGGTCTTGTGGGCCGCCCACTCGCGAAAGTTGTCCAGATCCGACTTGTGCTTGTAGTCGTTGCTGGCAAACCCGACCGTGGGGAAGGTCTTGGTCACGGTGGCCAGAGCCCGGTTGCGACGCTGATAATTGCCGTAGAAGGCATGAGGCCCTAACGGTTCGTTGCTGCGGGCTTCCAGCAGCACACTGAAATGGTCGGCCACGAACTTCCGGGTCCATTGATGCACGCCGATAAAAACAGGGCCAATGACGCAGGGATTGAAGTGGGACAGCAGGAAGGCGTTTTCGGAAGTCCCCGAGATATAGAAATCGCAGTTCATCGCCAACATGGCGCTCATCTGGATCCAGTGCTGGGAATCCCAGTCCCAGATGACAAACAGAACCTCTGGGTTCCGATTGTAGAACTCCATGTAGACCGGCAGATTCCTGCCCACATCGTTGTTGGTCAGGAACAGCAGGCTGCCGGGTGGAAAATGCAGATCGGGGTCGGTGAGGAAATCCGGTGGCAGAGGGATGAACTCCCGGCCCGCCGCCAGAGGCTGGCACTTCTTCAGATGCTCGCCGAGATAAACCTTGCCCACCTTGCCAAAGAGTCCGCTGGCGGCCTTCTTCTCGATCTGGCTGCGCTTGAGCATGGCCAGGGAATCGAAATAGGCGTCCTGCAGAATTTCGTGGATGCCCTTGTTCAGGTCAGCCAGGGCATTGATCAACTCGACGGGATTCTTGGCGGAGGTCATTGGCAGCAATCGAAATGCAATAGTCAGGCAAGAGGGCCGGCTGGCGCCGGCTGCATACGGGCGGATACTGCCTTTACAGCATCAATCACCGCCGTTACCTGGGAATCATCAAGGGTCGGCCCCATGGGCAGACTGAGGACTTCACGGTGCAGAATCTCCGTGATGGGGAAAGCGCCTTCCCTGTACCCCAACCCGGCATAAGCCGGTTGCAGATGGGGAGGTACCGGATAGTGAATCGCCGTCTGCACCCCGGCTTCATGCAGCGCCACCTGCAGCGCATCCCGCTGGGGACTGCGCACCACGTACAGGTGCCGGGCTGACACATGGCCCGGGGCCTCCTGCATCAATTGCAGCCCGGCCGCCCCCAGTTCGGCATCGTAGCGTGCCGCGATCTGGCGGCGACGCTGGTTCCAGCCATCCAGCAACGGCAGCTTGGCCCGCAGGAAGGCCGCCTGAATCTCGTCCAGACGGCAATTGAAACCGGCCTCTTCATTCCGGTACTTGCTGCGGGAACCGTAATTGCGGAGCAACCGCAGTCGCTCTGCCAGTTGCGGATCGGAAGTCGTGATTGCGCCGCCATCGCCCAGGGCACCAAGGTTCTTGCCCGGGTAAAAGCTGAAACCGGCGGCATGCCCCAGGCTGCCGGCCCGTCGCCCGTGGCAGGTTGCGCCATGGGCTTGGGCGGCGTCCTCGATCACCTTCAAGCCATGACGCTCCGCCAGGTCCATCAGAGGCGCCATCTCGGCAGTCTGGCCATAAAGATGAACCGGCATGATGGCCTTGGTACGTGGCGTGATGGCCGCCGCAACGGCCTGCGGATCCATGTTGCCGGTATTGAGCAAAGGCTCGACCGGGACCAGACGGGCTCCGGCATAGGTGACGGCCAGCCAGGTGGCGATGAAGGTATTGGCGGGAACGATCACCTCGTCCCCGGCGCCAATGTCGTAGGCCCGGAGAATCAGGTGCAGGGCCTCCAGGCCATTGGCCACGCCTATGCAGTAGTCGGTCTGGCAATAGGCGGCAAATTCGGCTTCGAACGCCTCCACCTCCTGGCCCAGGACAAGCCAGCCGGAATCCAGCACCCGTGTCAGGGCTGTATGGAGTTCCGGGGCCAGGGAACGATTGAGTTCCTTGAGATCAAGAAAGGGAATCACGCCTGACGCTCCCGAACCGCGGACATGAACTGATCGTAATCCCGGATGTAATCGGCTTCGTCATACTTTGAGGAAGCCAACACCATGCACACGGCACCGGACGAAAAATTGTCCAGATACCGCCACATCATGGGGCAGACATAAAGACCGAAGTAGGACCGGTTGAGATGGAAGCGGCGCTGTTCCTGCCCGTCATCCAGCACCACGTCGAAACTGCCGGACATGGCCACGATGAACTGGTGCAGGTTGCGGTGGGCATGGGCGCCCCGGTCGGCGCCGCCAGGCACATCGTAAAGATAGTAGACGCGCTGGATGTCGAAGGGCACGTGATTCCCCCCTTCGATAAAGGTCAGGTTACCCCGGGGATCGTGAATCTTTGGCAAATCCAGGATGCGACAGTCGGCCAACGGCATGGCGATCTCCTAGACCGGAGGAAGGGAGGCGACGACATAAATCTCGCCGGCAATATCGGGATAGCGTTCGCCCATCTGCATAAAGGCCTCGATCATGGCGGGAGTCCAGTGGCTTTCGATCTGCCCGTTGGAAACCGGCTTGAGCCAGTAGCCGCCGAAAACGTCCACCCGCAATCCGGCCTGGCTGAATGCCGCCCGAAAGGACTCTGGATTAAAGACCCGGCGATGGCCGTGGTGCCGGTCCATCTCGTTGAGGGCATCCTCCTGGGGCAGCAGGCCCATGATGGTGGCGGCCTGCCGGTGCACGGAACGGGCATTGGGCACGGCGGCAAAGATCCGGCCACCGGGCTTCAGCCACTGCCGCGTCCGGGCCAGGATATCCACCGGGTCCTGCACATGCTCCAGCACATGGCCAAGGATGATGGTATCGAACCGCTGGGTCGGCTGGAATTCCTCGAACAGCGCATGTACCACGGTGGCCGCAGGGAAACGCTGGCGCAGGCTGTCGCAAAACAGGGCCGAGCCCTCGACGATGGTCATGGCCTTGCCGGTGGTGGCCAGTAGTTCAGTCATCACGCCTTCTGCCGGCCCCATTTCCAGCAGGCTGTCCCCCTGGAGATGGCGCTGCAGGATGCGGAAACAATAGCTGATGGCCGCTGGCATGACCCCTGCGGAATACAGGGATGCCTGGGATATCTGCTGCAGTTTGCTTTTTTCTTCTGTACTCACGCACTTCCCCCGGGGCGGTGGGCCGCCCTTATCTTTCAATGAATTCAAGCATCAGGCCGTTACGGAACATGACAAAACTGATGCGCCGCCCGCCAAATGCAACTGCCGCCACCGGCGCCACGGTTACCCGGGCCCGCTGGCTGCGGGCCCACTCCAGGGCGCCTTCGATATCCGCCACCAGATAGGCGAAGTGATACATCTTGATACCGGCATTAAGCCAGGGGGTCAAAGTCTCGGCCCCGGGCAGGTTCTCCAACAGTTCGATACGGGGCCCCGGACCGACGAGAAAGCAGCCCGCCACGCCCTGAACGGGATCGGCAAAATCCTCACCTTCCTGACGATAACCAAGAAAGGCAAAGAATGGGCGCTCTTTCTCCAGGGAAGCTGTGGCATAGCCCACATGGTGGAACTCGTACCCTTCGGGCAGCTCCGCCAGGGCCTGGGGCAACTCAAGCACGATACAGCCTCCGCGCGGTCAATTGGGCCAGCTTTTCCAAGCGGGGCGCCAGATCATGCCACGCGGCACGGTTCACCCGGTGCTCCACCGCATCCACACGCCGTCCATCCAGATCGAAATGCCCCGGCAAACGGGTACGCTGGGCGATGCCGCAGGAGTCATGGAAAGACACCACGGATTCGTTATCGGCCACGGTCCTGCAATACACTTCGTCCAGCCCCAGCTGCTCGAAGGCACAACGGTAGATCAGCCAGGCACTTTCCACCGCGGCCAGGGAGCCGGGCCTGAGAATCCAGCGTCCCCACTCCCCGGCATGACCGGCGGCATCGATGTCATAGAGCGAGATCACCCCTTCGGGCAGACCATCTTGCTGCCGCTCCACCACAAAATAGTAGTCACCCGGGCGCTCATAGTACTGGGCCAGCCATGCCAACTGAGCCGCCAGACTGGAGGAAGTGGCATGCAGGAAGCGGTTGAGCTGCGGATTGTTGCGCAATTCCAATACCAAGGCGGCATCCCCGTCGCCGATGGGACGCAGACGGAAAGCAGGCCCCGCCACAGTCAGGTCATGCCGCATGGAGGGCCAAAGCTCCATCCACAATCTGGCTGACGCTATTCAGCTCGGCCAGCGCTTCCTCCGAGAATTGCAGGCCCAATTCATCCTCGATGGCAAAAATGACCTCGATGTGCTTCAAGGAGTCCCATTGGGGCGTGTTCTTGCGCGAGCTGTCGGGATTCACTTCGCATTTGAGAACAGTGGCAAGAACGGCCAGCACCAAGGCTTCAATTCTCTGACGATCCATAATCGACTTATTACTCCTGGTTCAGGGTTACGCCGGCAGCCGGGGTGAAATCCCTCACCAACTGGGCCGGCATATTATGCAGTCCAGCCTCTGGATGGGTATCGCAGCCCAACAGGCGGGCCAGCCAGTCCAGTGCCGGCTGATTGCGCGGACCGTGGGCAACCCGGAATGCCAGCTCCTGGCAACCGGCAAAGATCGGCATCCGGCGCAGGGCTTCCAGGATGATGGTGTCTTCCAGCTGGCGCCCCATGGCCCGGCAGCTGACGCACAACTCTTCCACCAACAGGCGTTCGCCCTGGCGCTCTGCCACGATCACCGCGATCACGCCGCTATCCGACAAACGATCGCTCAGTTGCACGCTGGCAATGCAGGCATCCCGACGCTCCAGCCGCTCGGCCACCTCGGCCTGGTTGAAACGGCGCATGGCCAGATTGAACTGGTTGGTCTTGTTGCAAAGGTCCGCCAGCCGGGTCAGTTGAGCCACCGGGTCGATGCGATACACCAGGCTCACCTGCAGGCTGCGGAAATATTCGGCCGGATCGGTTGCATGTTCGGCCAGGGCATCCCGCTCCGCGTTGGCCTTGAGATCCTGGATGCGCTTGGCATCGTCACTCTCCACCTTCCAGCGCCATAGCCCCGGGTAATAGTGGATCGCGCGGCAGGTCAGGGTAGCGTCCGGGTGGGCATAGACGGCATGGACCGATGGCAGTTGCATGGTCACGCTGGCCAGTTCCCCCGGATTGTCATCGACGAACAGCACGGCATCGGCAGCAATGCGCAAGGCCTTGGCAATGCGCTCCACCGCAGCGGCCTTGTCGCCCCAGGAGACCTCGGTGGCCGAAAAGTCTTCCCAGCGCAGGGGATAATCCTGGCGCTGGGCAAACAGGGCCTCCACGTCGGCGCGCTCGTTGCGCGAGACCAGGGCCACGAAGACGCCCCGCTGCTGCAGGCCTTTGACGTAGTTTTGCAGGGCCTCGTGACCGGGCGTCAACTGCACGCCCTGAATGCCCTCTTCACCGAGTACGCCGGCATGCAGGGTATGGTCCAAGTCCAATGCCACCGCTTTTACCGGCGGCAGCAGGGCCCCAGGCAACCAGTGGCAGGCCAGCTCCCGGGCCAACTGGACCTGGGCGGCATTGGCCACGGGAGTCCCGGCCAGCGCCGCAGAGCGCGAATCCCTCAGGGGCACGCCGGCTTCGCTGCAGACGCTGCCGAGATCGGCGAAGTAAACGGCCGGCAAAGCATCCACCAGCGACTGCAACCGGGCCCGCTGCGGCGCCTCATCGAGCCAGGTGGCAATGATGACGGGGGCCTTGGACATGCTGCGCAAGGCATGCAGACGCCCTTCCAGCCAGGGCAACCATTCATCGAAAGCCATGCGGGCGAGAAAACGGTCGCTATCCAGCCACAACAGTTCCGCATCTGCCTCCTGCCGGTCCACGAACATCAGGGAATCGTCATAGCCGCCCAGACGGAAGTCGGCCTGCCAGCCGCAGAAGGCGAAATAGGGAGTCGTCAGGGGCACCAGAGGCTCGAAGGCATGGTTGCGCCACACATTGACGCTTGCCGACTGGCGGGAAGGCGACGGAAGTGCGAGTCCCTGCAACGCCAGGCGGCTCGGGCGGGGCGCAAACAGGACAGCCTGGGCCTCGAACAGGGACATGGCCCCTTCGATGGTCTTTTCGGTCGGCAATTTTGCAGTAGCAGTCATTTCAAACGTTCCGTCGCTCAGTTACGGCAAGCCCGATTCTATCCAACGCCCCGCCAGTCGGGCGACGGGAGTATCAGCTTTCCAGGGGGACTTTCTGCATCACCGTCAGAAGATGAGGGCCCCGCCACTCCTGAATGCGCATGCTGAAAGCACCCTTGAAGCCATAGGTAGCGGCCCAGCGATTCACATTGTCGAAATACAGAGGGAAGGTCTCCTCGGTAATGATATTGACGTGGGTCGGGTCCCGAAATGCCACCCCATTGGGATAGGCCGGGGTGAGGGAAAGGAACATGCCGCCCACCTTCAATACCCGGTAGACCTCATTCATCAGTTCGATAAAGGAATTGCGCCGGTCCGGCGCATAGACCAGGCGCGGCACATGCTCGATGAAATCGTGGGCCGTCACGTAGTCAAAGAAATTGTCCTCGAAGGGAATGGGCTCCACCACCAGATCGGCACAACGGATATTGGCTTCGAGGTTTTCCAGCACATCGATGCCGTACAGTTCGTCCGCATTGAACGGGTTTTTGGGTTGGGGGCCGCAGCCCAGATCCAGCGTCTTGCTCATTGCATGCTCCCAGCCGTTGCGGCAATCCGCAGCGGCCATTGGTCATTTCTTGGAAATATAGGGGTTGCCGGGGAAGGACGTGATGGACCAGAGCCCGGAAAACTGCCGCACATCGATATCCGGCCGTTCCTTATAGACGATGGCCAGCAGATAGTTGTATTTCTGCTGGTGCCGGGCGCACAGCGTCTCGGCAGCCTCGACCTTCTGGCGGTAATCAACGAACTCGGGATTGTCTTCCCGCGCCACAATCTCGCTGGCGCCTTCGTACCACATGTCATACAGCCCCCGGGTGGCCACCGCGGGCAAGTCCAGCCCCAGGGCAACCTTGTGCAATTCGCGGCGGGACAGGGTATAGACGTAATTGCCGGAGGCTTCGTACCCCGCCGGCCAATCCCCGACATAAGCCGGATGGTCGATCAGGGGGTCCTGGGGTTCGATCAGCACCACCGCCTTGCGCGCCACGCGCAGCATCTCGTAGAGCGCCACCATGGGACGGGGAAAATGGTGGAAGGCCTCCTTGCACAGCACGTAATCCACCGAGTCATCCTTGAAACTCAGGGCTTCGGCATTTTCGACCCGGTAATCCCGGATCAGGCCGCGCTGCTTGGACTGGCGCAACAGGTGCTCGCCAATGCTGGTGGGCAGGACCGACTTGAAACCTTCCCGGGTCATATGGAAGGCATCGGCACCGAACGGGTCACCCACCGTGATCCAGCTATTTTCCTTGGTATGGGACAGGCACTTGAAAACCGGCTCGAAAAACCGGCGGGCACGCCACCAGCCGACAATATCCATTTTCTGGAAAAGCTCGAACTCGGTGTCGTTCTGGGTATTGACCACGTCGAAATCGACATGGGAAGAATAAAGCCGCTCCACCGCCGACGGTGCCAGCCCAGTGCCTTCCAGCAAGCCTTCACGCCGCAGGAGGTCCGACAGCCGCCCTGCCAGACCATCGCCGGCACCCGCCGACGCGACCAACCGGGCAATGTCCCCCAGCGTCCGCTCACGGCGCGCCAGGCGAGCCTCCAGCGGTGCTACATGCAGCTCGGAAAACTCTCCAAGCAAAGTGCTCACAGTCTTGTCCTGCAATTGGCAACTCCCCCAGTTAAGTTTTTTTAGCGACCTACTCAGGTACCGCACAGGGCATCTTCCGCCCCCCCGAGTTGACTGCGCCGCCACATGGCAATGTAGGCAGCCTCCAAATTACGACAGAAAGCATCGGTATCGAACAGGGGCTGGGTCGCCAGATTGGCCTGCAGGCGGGCTTTCAGCGCCGCCAGCCGCGCCGGGTCCGTCGCCAGGGCCAGGGCCAGGGCTTCGTATTCCGCCAGGGATTTGGTGGCCAGTTCCGGCAGACCCACGGCATGCACCAGGCTGCCGGCAACCCGGGCCGGGAAGGCATTGCCCATGTAGGTGACGACAGGCAGGCCGGCCATCAGGGCATCGGCTGCCGTGGTGTGGGCATTGTAGGGATGGGTGTCGAGGAAAATGTCGGCCTGGCGGTAGCGGGCCAGATGGTCCTCAACCAGGGGAACGCGGCCGGCAAAGACCAGGCGGGACGGATCCACGCCCCGGGCCTGGGCCTCCTTGCGCAGATTGCCCTGGGACACTTCATTGCGCGACACCAGCCACAGCACACTACCGGGCACCTGGCGCAGCAGGTTCATCCAGATGTCGAAGACGGGCGGCGACACCTTGTAGTCGTGGCTGAAAGAACAGAACACCACGCCCTGCTCGGGCAGCCCGCATTCGCTGCGACTGGGCGTGCGCTCGGAAATCTTCACCCCCGAGTCGGTCGGCAGGTAGGCATCCGGCAGATAGACGACCTTCTCGTCGTAGAAGCACTGGTGTTCCGGGGGAATGACGAAACGGTCGGCCAGGATGTAGTCCATGTAATCCAGGCCCAGGGTGCCGGGGTAGCCCAGGTAATTGACCTGCACCGGCGCCGGCCGGTAGGCGAAGACGTCGGTACGGGAATCGGCGGTGAAACCGGCCAGATCCACCGCAATGTCGATCTCCATCTCCCGCATCAGTTCGGCGATTTTGCGGGTACCCATCTGCTTGGCATCGATGAAATGATCGAAGGCCTTTTCCATGCGCCCGCGCAGGCGGCTCTGGTCATTGATGCCCAGGGAAATGGCAACCGTCTCGAAGCGGGACTTGTCGTGGCGCTCCAGAACCCCGGCAATCAGATGACCCACCGGGTGTTCCCGCAGATCAGGGGAAACATAGGCGACCCGGATACGCTCATGCCGGTACCGTTCCCCGCGCCACAGGGGCTCGGCCTTGGGATAGTGGTGCTGGGAAAAGGTCCGGGCGCAGCGTTGATGGTCTTCCGCCGAATCGGACAGGGCCATGAAGGCCAGGGACTTGCAAGCCCGCCGCCCGGCCCGCACGCCGGCGACAATGGCTTCCCGCAGGGCAGCGAAGTCGGTCCAGTCGCAGGCATGGAGGCGCTCATAGCTGAGCAGGCCGTAGCCATAATCGTAGTTGGGATTGATCGCCAGCAAACGCTGGAACATGCCCACGGCCTCGGTACTGCGCTTGAATTCGGTGAGCAGGATGCCGCAGTTGCCCAGGGCCAGCTGATGGTTGGGATCGTAGGTCAACACCCGGTTGAAACGCTCCAGGGCTTCCTGGTGCCGCATCAATTCCCGCAGGAGGGCGCCGCTGTTGATCAGCACCTCGGTATAGTCCGGGCGCACTTCCAGGGCCTTGTCGTAGGCCTGCAAAGCCTCTTCCTTCTGCCCCAGGGCCTGCCGCACGGCCCCCAGCACGAACCACAGGGGAGCGAACTGGGGCGCCACCGCCACCCCGTGTTCCAGCAGGGGGATGGCCTGGGCTGCCTTGCCCTGCTTGAGCAGGATGACTCCCACCGAATACAGGGCCGCCGCATCGTTCGGATTGTTTTGCAGGCAGATGTTGAAAAGGGCCAGGGCTTCGTCGAGCCGACCCTGGTTTTGCAATTCAATGGCCTGGATCAGCAGGGTATTGGGGGCGTTCATGAATGAGCGGCGATTTCGGTCAAAGTAAGGCTGAATCTGGCTAATAACGGCACGGGCGCCCAATTATCAAGCCCATCCGGCCCTTTTGCGCAGTTTCCACGAAAAAAACTCAAAAAAAACGCACTCCGTGGAGTGCGTTTTCTGGAATGCGAAAAAATCTGAATCGGAGCAATCCCCATCACACCTGGATATTCATCACATCCTGGTAGGCGGAAACCAGCTTGTTGCGCACCTGGACCATCTCCTGGAAGGAAACGTTGGCCTTCTGCAGGGCGATCATCACTTCATGCAGGTTGGTATTGGAATCCCCGGCGGAGAAATCCTGAGCCATGGATTGGGCCTGTTGCTGGGCCGAATTGACCTGATCGATGGAATTCTTCAGCACCTGGGCGAAATCGGCCCCACCGGCCGACGCGGCAGCGTTATCCACCGACTTGGCGGCAGCGGTCCCTGCGGTGCTCCGCAGCTGACTCAACAAATTATCAATACCTTTGGTGTCCATGTGCTTCTCCAACAGTCACCAGCGTTATAGCAAAAGACAGGCCAACCTGAAAGCTATTCGTTCAAATAACCGGCCAAACGGTACTGCCTGAGCTTATGACGCAAAGTCCGCTCGGAAATTCCCAGTTTTTCAACCGCCAGTTTGCGGGAGCCCCCCACCGAGGCCAGCGTCTCGAGGATAAGCTCCCGTTCCCAGTCCTTAATACTATCGGCTTTTTTCCCGCCGGACTGAAGGGCTCCGTCTTCCTCGACCGATATGGCCTGGGGGGCCTGCGGCGCCAGCTGGGGCACCTCCATCATGACCGGAGGCGGCGGCACATAGGCCGGCGCCGCCGCGGCCGGAGCACCGGGACGGGCCACCAGATGCAGATGTGCCGCATCCACCTGGTCCCCGGGCGCCAGGATCAGGGCCCGCTGCATCACATTGACCAGTTCCCGCACATTACCCGGCCAGGAATGGACGCGCAGGGCCTGTTCGGCCGCCGGCGTCAGCAAGAGGCCGGGGCGGCCAGATTTGCCGCCCTGATCGGCAAGAAAATGCCGGGCCAGGGGCACCACATCGTCCGGCCTTTGCCGCAAGGCGGGAATCAGCAAGGGAAAGACATTGAGCCGGTAATACAAATCCTCGCGGAAGATGCCCTTGGCCACTGCCTCGGCCATGTCCCGGTTGGAGGTGGCCACCACCCGGATGTCCAGACGCACCGGCTGTTTGCCGCCGACCCGCTCCACTTCCCGCTCCTGCAGCACCCGCAGCAACTTGGCCTGCAGCGCCAGGGGCATTTCCGTCACTTCGTCCAGCAACAGGGTACCGTTCTGGGCCTGCTCGAACTTGCCGGCCTGGGCCTGATTGGCACCAGTGAAGGCGCCTTTTTCATAACCGAAGAGGGTCGCTTCCAGCAGGCTTTCGGGGATGGCTGCGCAATTGATGGCGACAAAGGGGCCTTTGCGCCGGGCGGAATGGTTGTGGATGTAGCGAGCCACCACTTCCTTGCCCACCCCGGACTCCCCGGTGAGCAGGACGGTGGCGTCGGTCTGGGCCACCCGGGCGGCCAGGGAAAACAGGTTGCGGGAAGCGGCATCCACCGCCACCACGTCGGAATCCTCACCCATGGCCGGCAGGCGGTAACGGGCCACATGCTCGAGCAGGGCCTTGGGCTCGAAAGGCTTGAGAAGGAAGTCGCAGGCCCCCGCCCGCATGGCCTCAACCGCACGGTCCACATCGGCAAAGGCCGTCATCAGCACCACCGGCAGGTGCGGATACTGGCCACGGATTTCCTTCAACAGGGTGATGCCGTCCATGGGCTCCATGCGCACGTCGCTGACGACAATGGCCACCGGCCGTTCGGCCAGGACCTTCAGCGCTTCCGGGCCGGAGGCTGCCGAGAGGACAGCCTCACCGGCCAGTTCCAGGGTATCCACCACTGCTTCCCGCAGGTTGGGATCGTCCTCGACGACCAGGATGGGCAGGTTGTTCGCCATCTGCTTTCTAGCTTTCCACGACAAATTGGCTTGCCGGCCCCGCCGGCAATTCCAGGGTAAATTCCGAACCTTCTCCGGGCTGGGAGCGGACACTGATGGTTCCGCCATGGGCCCGGGCAACACCGAGAGCAATTGCCAGGCCAAGTCCGGTTCCCTGGCCCCGGGTTGTAAAAAATGGCTCGAAAATCCGCGCCTGGGCTTCGGGGGCAATGCCAGGCCCGGTATCGCTGACGGCGATGTAACAGCGCCCTTCGCTTACCCGGGCCTGCAGCAGCACCCGGGGCGGGCGCTCGGTCCGCCCTTCCACCACCTGCAGGGCATTTTCCAGCAGGTTGGTCAGGGCGCCGGCAATGGCCTTGCGCGCTCCCATCATTATAAAGTCGCCGACCTCGGCCTCCACCCGGAAATCCACGCCATGGCGCTTCATCAACGGTTCCACGGCCTGCACTGCCTCGGTCACCAGCGCCGCCACCGGAATGGCTTCCCGGCCGATGCTTTCACCCCGGGCAAAGAGCAGCACGTCCTGGATCAGGCGCTCCAGGCGCTTCAACTGCTCCGTCGCCTTGTCGGCAAAGCGGGTCCGGGCCTCGGGCGCCAGTTCCGGCTTGCCCAGATTGCTGCTGTACAACAGGGCCGTGGCCAGGGGCGTACGCAGCTGATGGGCCAGGGAGGCGGCCATCTCGCCCATGGCCGCCAGGCGCTGATTGCGCTCCAGGTTGGCCTTCATTTCATGGGCATGAGTGATGTCGTGCACCAGGAGAATCTGGCCGCCGGCGGAATCCAGGGGGCTTTTGGCAATGCTCACCCGCCGGCTGCCGACCTGCCATTCATCCGGCGCCCCGGTGGGCACCAGGGCCTGGCCGGAGACCCGGGACCAGCCCTCGCCCACCAGATCCTGGCCGAACATGGCCTTGGCTGCCGGATTGGCCTCGGTCACCAGAAAAGCGCTATCCAGCACCACCACCCCTGCCGGCAGGGCATTGAGCAGCAAGGACAGACGCTCGGACAAAGCCTCCTTTTCCTTGTACTGACGCCGCAACTCGCCGTTGGCCACCGCCAGTTCGGCCGTCAGGGAGGCCACCCGGCCCTGCAGGGCATCGTAGGCCTGGGTCAGTTCCTGGGAAACCTGATTGAAAACGTCGAAGGCTTTTTGGAGTTCCTGGGCCTTGGCGTCCGGGCGCTCCTGCACGGGTTCCGGCAACGATGGGGACATGGGAAAGAAGGCGAGAGTTGATTGCAATAAGCGGATACAATATAGAATATTTCTTAGAAATTTTCGCTTTTTGCTTGATTAGTATCTGACTTCCCGGCCCAGCGCCCCTCCTCAGTCTCTGCAAACACATACTATCGATGGCGGCATCCCAGGACACTGTAGATACCACGGCCTCCCAGCCAGGCAACAAGATCAGCGAAAAACTTCGCGAAGCCCTGGGCCGGCTGACCAACCAGCAAAAGATCGCCCTCATGGTGGCGGTCGCCGCCATCGCCGCGCTCATCATGGGCACCATCCTGTGGAGCCGCCAACCCGACTACAAGGTGCTGTTCAGCAACCTGTCGGAAAAGGATGGCGGCACCATCATCACCGCCCTCGAACAGCTCAACGTTCCCTACAAGTTCACCGAGGGCGGCGGCGCCATCCTGGTACCCGGTGAAAAAGTCCATGAAGTCCGTCTGCGCCTGGCCTCCCAGGGGCTGCCCAAAGGCGGTGCTGTCGGCTTCGAGCTGATGGAAAACCAGAAGTTCGGCATCAGCCAGTTCGCCGAACAGGTCAATTTCCAGCGCGCCCTGGAAGGGGAACTGGGCCGCACCATCCAGTCCGTGGCCGCCGTCGAGTCCGCCCGGGTGCACCTCGCCATCCCCAAGCCTTCCGTATTCGTCCGGGAAGAACAGAAACCCACCGCCTCGGTCATGGTGCACCTCCACCCCGGCCGCACCCTGGAGCCCGCCCAGGTGGCGGGCATCGTGCATCTGGTGTCCTCCAGCGTGCCCCAGTTGCCCATGTCCAACGTGACGGTGATCGACCAGAACGGCAACCTGATTTCCCAGCTGAAGAGCAAGCTGATCGAGGCCGGCCTGGACCCCACCCAGATCAAGTACGTCCAGGAAGTCGAGGCCAGCGTCATCAAGCGTATCGACGACATCCTTGCACCGGTGGTCGGACCGGGCAACGCCCGGGTCCAGGTGGCAGCGGACATCGACTTTTCCCAGACCGAACAGACGGCCGAGAGCTACCGCCCCAACACCACCCCGCCGGACATCAGCATCCGCAGCCAGCAGACCTCCGAAACGGCCAACGTCAATCCGCCGGCCCAGGGCGTGCCTGGCGCCCTGACCAACCAGCCGCCGGTGCCGGCTACCGCCCCCATCACCTCGCCGCCAGTGGCCGGCCAGGCGACGGCCCAGACCGGCGCCACCAACGGCCAGCCGCCCCCGCCGGGACAGATCAACGCCGCCGGCGTGCAGGCCCCCATCTATTCGGCAGGCCAGCCCATCAACACCCGCAAGGACTCCACCATCAACTACGAGGTGGACAAGACCATCAAGTACGTCAAGCAGTCGGTGGGGGTGATCAAGCGGCTGTCGGTGGCGGTGGTGGTGAACAACAAGAAGGACACCGCCAAGGACGGCAAACCCACCACCCGCCCCCTGACCGAAGCAGAACTGAAGCAGATCAACGACCTGGCCCGGGAAGCCATGGGCTACGCCAAGGAGCGCGGCGACACCCTCTCCGTGGCCAATGCCGCCTTCACCGCCGTGGAGAAGGAAGACAACGAGCCGCCCCTGTGGAAGCAGCTGGCAACGCCGGAAATGGGCAAGGACCTCTTGAAATATCTGCTCATCGGCGCCATCGTTGCCTATATCCTGCTGGCTGTGGTGCGCCCCATTCTGCGCACCATGTTCCCGCCCCCGTCGCCGGAGGTCGAGGAGGAGGAAGGGGAAGAAGGCGAGGAGGACGTCGAGGTGGATCTCACCGCCATGGGCGGCGATCTCATCCTGGCCACCTACGAAGGCAAGATGCAGAAGGCGCGGGAAATCGCCCACGCCGATCCCAAGGCTGTGGCCAACATCATCAAGGATTGGATGGGCGTAAATGCCGGCTAGCGAAGATGGCCTGGAAAAGGCCGCCATACTCCTGATCGCCCTGGGCGAGGAAAACGCCGCCGCGGTGCTGCAGCAGCTCGGCCCCCGGGAAGTGCAGAAGCTCGGCCACGCCATGGCCACCCTGCGTACCGTGCCCCGGGCCCGGGTGGAATCGGTGCTGGAAGAATTCCACACCATCCACCACGAACATGCCGCGGTGCACGTGGATACGGATGCCTACATCCGCAATGTGCTGACCAAGGCCCTGGGCGACGACAAGGCCTCCAACCTCATCTCCCGCATCCTCCAGGGCGGCGAGACCTCGGGCATCGAAGGCCTGAAGTGGATGGATGCCAGCACGGTGGCCGACCTGATCCGCAACGAGCACCCCCAGATCATCGCCACCATCCTGGTGCACCTGGAGCACGACCACTCCAGCGAAATCCTCAGCCTGTTCCCGGAACGGCTGCGCAACGACGTCATCCTGCGCGTCGCCACCCTGGAAGGGGTGCAGCCGGCGGCCCTGAAAGAGCTCAACGACGTCATGCTGCGTCTGCTCTCCGGCTCCGCCAACATCAAGAAGTCCGCCATGGGCGGTGTCCGCACCGTGGCCGAGATCCTCAATTTCATGGGCTCGGCCAACGAAACTTCGGTGATCGACTCGGTGCGGGAATACGACCCGGATCTGGCCCAGAAGATCCTCGACGAAATGTTCGTCTTCGAGAACCTGCTGGACCTGGACGACCGCAGCATCCAGCTGCTGCTGCGCGAAATCCAGTCCGACTCCCTCATCCTGGCCATGAAGGGTGCTTCCGAGAACCTGCGCGAGAAGATTTTCAAGAACATGTCCCAGCGGGCTGCCGAAATGCTGCGGGAAGACCTGGAGGCCAAGGGCCCCGTGCGCATTTCCGAAGTCGAAACCGAGCAGAAGGAAATCCTCAAGATCGTTCGTCGCCTGGCCGACGAGGGCCAGATTGTCCTCGGCGGCAAGGGCGGCGAAGAGATGATCTAGCCGTAGAGGGACCCCCGAACTGCCATGACCGCCGGCTACATCCCGAAAGAAAAGCTGACCGCCTACGAGCGCTGGGAGCTGGCCGCCTTCGACGAGCCGGAGACGCCCCCAGCCCCCGAACCGGAGCCGGAACCGCCGCCCCCGGCCGAGGAGCCGCCGCCCCCGGCAGCCGAGCCGGAAGAGACCATTCCCTTCCCCACGGCGGAAGAGATCGAGCGCATCCACACCGAGGCCCACGAGGCCGGCTACAACGCCGGCTACGAGGAAGGCGCCGCCCGCGCCAAGGCTGAGGCCGAGCGCCTGGACAACCTCATTCACAGCCTGGCCCAGTCGCTGCAGGTGCTGGACCAGGACATCGCCGACCAGTTGCTGGGACTGGGCCTGGAAATCGCACGCCAGGTCACCCGCAGCGCCCTCAAGGTCAAACCGGAACTGCTGCTGCCGGTAGTCAGGGAAGCCCTGGCCGCCCTGCCGGTCAGCCATGCCCATCCGACCCTGACCCTGCATCCGACGGATGCCGCCCTGTTGCGCGAGCACCTGGGAGAACAGATCAGCCACGGCGGCTGGCGACTGCTGGAAGACCCGGACATGGAAGCCGGCGGCTGCCGGGTCCAGGCCGGCGCCAGCGACATCGACGCCACCCTGGCCACCCGCTGGAAACGGGTCCTGGAAGCCATCGGCACCGAGCAGGACTGGTTCCAGGGTTAAGCCCGGAGCACCCCCTTGAGCATCCCGCCCCCCTCCTCCCTGGCCGTGTGGCAACAGTTCCTGGCGAACTGCACCGAAGCGGCCGGCAATACCCATCCCCTGATGCCCGCGGGTCATCTGACCCGCATCAACGGACTGGTGATGGAGGCGGCCGGCCTCAAGCTGCCCCTGGGCAGTTCCTGCCGCGTCCTGCCTCCGGGCGGTTCGCCGGTGGAGGCGGAGGTGGTCGGTTTCAACGGCGAGAAGCTCTTCCTCATGCCGTCGGACGACGTCTATGGGCTGTCCCCGGGAGCCGCCGTGGTGGCCCTGGAAACCCCTTCGCCGCCCCCCCTGGTCGGCAAGCCGCCCCCCTTCCGCCGCCGTTCCGTGGACAAGGCCAAGCTGGTTCCGGTCGGCATGGGCCTTCTGGGACGGGTGGTCGATGGCGCCGGCCGTCCCCTGGACGGCCTCGGCCCCCTCCATGCGGAAGCCCTGCGCCCCCTGCACAGCCGGCCGGTGAACCCCATGTCCCGGGCCCCCATCAGCCGTACCCTGGATGTGGGCGTGCGCGCCATCAACGGCCTGCTCACCGTCGGCCAGGGCCAGCGGATGGGCCTCTTCGCTGGTTCCGGCGTCGGCAAGTCGGTGCTGCTGGGCATGATGGCCCGCTATACCGAGGCCGAGATCATCGTCGTCGGCCTGATCGGCGAACGGGGCCGGGAAGTGAAGGAGTTCATCGAGCAGATCCTTGGGGAAGAAGGCCGGCGCCGTTCCGCCGTCATCGCCGCCCCCGCCGACACCAGCCCCCTGATGCGCCTCCAGGGCGCCGCCTACGCCACCTCCGTGGCCGAATATTTCCGCGACCAGGGCAAGCAGGTGCTGCTGATCATGGATTCCCTCACCCGCTATGCCATGGCCCAGCGGGAAATCGCCCTGGCCATTGGCGAGCCCCCGGTGACCCGGGGCTATCCGCCCTCGGTCTTCGCCCGCCTGCCCCAGCTGGTGGAGCGGGCCGGTAACGGCCCGGATGGCGGCGGTTCCATCACCGCCTTCTACACCGTCCTGGCGGAAGGGGACGATCAGCAGGACCCCATCGCCGACTCGGCCCGAGCCATCCTCGATGGCCACATCGTGCTCAATCGCCAGCTGGCCGACGCCGGCCACTATCCGGCCATCGACATCGAGCAATCCATCAGCCGGGCCATGGTAAACCTGATCACCCCGGCCCAATTCGACCTGGTACGGCGTTTCAAACAGCTCTATTCCCGCTACCAACGCTCCCGGGACCTGATCGCCGTCGGCGCCTATGTCGCCGGCTCGGACCCCATGGTGGACCAGGCCATCCAGCTGATGCCCCTGCTGGAAAAATTCCTGCAACAGGACCTCTCCGACCGCTCCAGCATTGAAGCCACCCTGGCCATGCTGCAACAGATATTTCCAAGCATCGGCTAGTTTCCCTTTCCCCATACTCTAGAATGGGGAACATGGACTGGAACCGCCAATGACCAAGCCTTTCACCCTGCAACCCCTGCTGGAACTGATGCAGAACCGGGCCGACGAAGCCAGCAAGGAACTCGGCCGGCGTATTGCGGCCGAGCAGGACACCAAGGCCAAGCTGAACATGCTGATCCAGTACCGGGACGAGTACGCCGAACGCTTCCGCCAGGCCTCGGCCCAGGGCCTGAGCCCGGCAGGCTGGCGCAACTTCCAGGAATTCATCGGCCGCATCGATGAGGCCATCGCCCAGCAGCGGGTCGTGGTACTGACCTCGGAACAGCACACGGCCGCAGGCCAGGCCGAATGGCTGGCCCACCACCACAAGCTGAAAGCCATCGACACCCTGGCCGAACGCCATCTGGCTGCCGAACTGCAACGGGAAATGAAGCAGGACCAAAAGCAGCAGGATGAATTTTCGGCCCGCAAGGCCCGTTCCGATCAATCCGACGCAGCCTGACTCCCTGGCACGGGGATTGCTCATCCATCGACAGTTCCGATTTGCGGATGAGAGATAACCATGCCCAGCCCTGCCGTTGCCGCCCCCGTCAATATGCCTCCCGCCATGGCAGGGGCCGCCAATGCTGCCGCTGCCGCTTCTAGTGCCAGCAACAGCGGCGATGCATCGGCTTCGGCGGCGATCAATGGCCCGATTGGCGCCGATTTCGCCGCCCTGCTTCTGGCCCAGATGGGTACTGCGGTAGAAATGGTGGCGGGTGGCGACATCGCCGCCAATACCGAGTCCGCTGAATTGACGGAAGAAACAACCGACCCCACCGCCAACGCCAGCGACATGTCGGCATTGTTTGCCGCCCTCGCCTTTACGCAGACCCAGCCGACAACACCGGCAGCCCCGATTCTGGCCAAGGAAGCCGGCAACGGCCCGCTGACAGCGCCGGAACTCAAGATCGGCGAAGGCACCGGTAGCGCCAAGGGAGCCGACCCCCTGGCTGCACAAGCAGAGGGTGGAGTGCCATCCCCGGTCATCGGCGGTAGCGCTGCGGAGAACAGCGGCAACGATTTTGGCAACAAGCCTGGCGGCAAAGCGGCAAACATTGCCGCCTTCGACACCACACTGAAGCAAATCGAGGCCAAAACGGACATTTCCGCCCCCGTGCTGCCGGATGCGCCGCCGGCCGTGCATGCCGCCCATCAGGCCCACGGCAGCGCCAATACTACTTCCTCCGTGACTCAGGCCCGGGTCGACACGCCGGTGCGGGACCCGGCCTTTGGCCAGGAATTCAGCCAGAAAATCGTCTGGCTTGCCGGCCAGGACAAGCAGTCCGCCCAGCTGACCCTGAATCCGCCCCAGTTGGGACCGGTGGAAGTCAGCCTGAAGATCAGTGGCGACCAGGCCACCGCCGTCTTCTCCTCACCCCACGCCGAGGTGCGTGAAGCCATTGAAGCCGCCCTGCCCCGTCTCCGCGAAATGATGGGCTCGGCCGGTCTGGAGTTGGGACAGGCCAACGTCAGCAGCCAGTCTTTCCAGCAGCAGCAACAGGAACAGGCCGCCCAGAACCAGGCTGCTGCCTCCCGGGGCGGCAGCACAGGCGGTATACTTGCGGAAGGTGGCAATGAACCGGCTACAACTACAGGTACCGTGATTCGCCAGAGCAACGGCCTGGTGGACACCTTTGCCTGAGACAGACGGCCCTGCCGATAAAAACACGACCGCCAAAGCGGCATGACAAATAGAGGAGTCCACTATGGCGAAAGCCGAGGCCAAACCGGCCGCTGAAGGTGAACAGGCGCCAAAGAAAAAGGGCAAGCTGCTCATCATCATCATCGCTGCTGTCGTCCTGCTCGGCGCCCTGGGCGCGGGGGCCTTCTTCATGCTCGGTTCCTCCAACCATGATGAGGACGAAGAGGTTGCCGCCGATGCACCCAAGGCCAAGAAGAAGAGCGGCAAGGAATCCCCGCCCGTCTATGTGGCCCTGGAGAACTTTACGGTCAATCTGGTGCCCGACCAGGGAGAGCAGTATCTCCAGGTGGCGGTATCCATCGAACTGGGCGATGCTGCGGCCGGTGAGCAGATCAAGCTGCACATGCCCAAGCTGCGCAACAAGGTGATGCTGCTGCTGTCGAGCAAGAAAGGCTCCGACCTGGTTTCCAAGGAAGGCAAGGAAACCCTGGCCGAGGAAATGAAACAGGAAATGAACGGCGTTCTCGACCCTGCAGGCAAGGGCAAGGACGGCCCCATCAAGGAAGTGCTTTTCACCTCCTTCATCATTCAGTAGAAACCGGAACCCAATGTCCCAGGATTTCCTGTCCCAGGAAGAGGTCGACGCCCTGCTCAAGGGCGTGACCGGCGAAAGCGACGAACCGGAGCAATCCGGCGACGCCGAGGCCGGCGTTCGCGCCTACAACCTGGGCACGCAGGAACGCATCGTGCGTGGGCGCATGCCCACCATGGAGTTGATCAACGAGCGCTTCGCCCGTTATCTGCGCATTGGCCTGTTCAACTACATGCACCGCAACGCCGAAATTTCGGTGGGCCCCATCAAGGTGCAGAAGTACAGCGAGTTCATCCGCAATCTGGTGGTGCCGACCAACCTCAACCTGGTGTCGGTCAAACCCCTGCGCGGCACGGCCCTGGTGATCTTCGATCCCAACCTGGTGTTCCTGGTGGTGGACAACATGTTCGGCGGCGACGGTCGCTTCCATACCCGGGTCGAAGGGCGGGACTTCACTGCCACCGAGCAGCGCATCATCCAGGGCATGCTCAACGTGGTTTTCGGCGAATACGAGCGTTCCTGGAAGCCGGTGCACGAACTGAAGTTCGAGTACATCCGCTCGGAAATGAATTCCCAGTTCGCCAACATCGCCACCCCTTCCGAAATCGTCGTTTCCACCTCCTTCACCCTGGAATTCGGCGGCGCCACTGCCGACATGCACATCTGCATGCCCTATTCCATGGTGGAACCGATCCGGGACCTGCTCTACAGCACCATGCAGAGCGACCAGCTATCCACCGACAAGCGCTGGGTGGGCACCCTGCGCCGGCAGTTGCAGACGGCGGAAGTGGAGCTGGTGGCAAATCTGGCCCATGCCACGGTTTCGCTGCGGCAGGTACTGAAGATGAAACCGGGCGACGTCATCCCGGTAGTCATTCCCGAGGTCCTGAACGTGGAGGTCGATGGTGTCGCCATCATGGAATGCAAATACGGCCAGCAGAGCAACCAGTACGCTCTCAAGGTAGAACGATTCATCGCGGCGGATAACCCCGACGCCCCGCAGGGAGAAGCCAATGGCTGACGAAAACACCGAGAACCCCCAGGACGCGGCCGACGCCATCGGCGAAGACGATTGGGCCGCCGCCATGGCCGAGCAGGCCATCGCGGAAAGCACCCCGGAAACCCCGGCAGCCCAGCCGGCCGACATCTTCCAGTCCTTCGGCGGCGCCGATGCCCAGAGCGGCATGATGCGCGAGCTGGACATGATCCTGGACATCCCGGTGCAACTCACCGTGGAGCTGGGCCGGACCAAGATCACCATCAAGAACCTGCTGCAACTGGCCCACGGCTCCGTGGTGGAACTGGATGCCCTGGCCGGCGAACCCATGGATGTGCTGGTCAACGGCACCCTCATCGCCCAGGGGGAAGTGGTGGTGGTTAACGACAAGTTCGGTATCCGCCTGACGGACATCATCACGCCCTCCGAACGCATGCGCAAACTGGGCCGCTGACACCAGCAGCCACCGCTTCGGCGTCGAACCGCCCTCATCCACAGGTGAGCGGCGGTTTTTTATTTCCGGTGCATGGATTAACATAGCGGCCATCCTTACCGGGAATCCGGCCCTTCATGCCGCCGCCCTGCGGCTTCAACCCATATCGACGCCCGTGCCCCAACACCCCCGCATTCCTTCGACCACGGCAGGCCTCCTGACCTTGCTGGCGCCGACGCTGGCCCTGGCCCAGAGCGCCCCGGCAGCAGCTCCCGGCGTCTCCGGCAGCAGCGTCGTGCAGGCCTTTGTCGGTCTGCTCATCATCGTTGGCCTGCTGCTGCTCGCCGCCTTTTTCATGCGCCGGATCTATGGCGGCCGCCCCTTTGGTCAGGGCCCCATGAAGTTGCTGGGCGGCATCGCCGTCGGCAACCGGGAGCGCATCCTGCTGGTGGAAGTCCAGGACACCTGGCTCGTCATCGGTCTCGCCCCCGGCCAGATCCGCACCCTGCACACCCTGCCCAAGGGCGAACTGCCCCAGGGGACAACCGGTCTGCCCGGTACTCAACCCTTTGCCCACTGGCTGAACCAGGTGATGGCACGTAAAACCGATAGTACTCAATGAATCTCGCAAAACTCCGCCCCCTGCTGCTGCTCGGCATCCTGCTGGCCCCCGCGGTCGCCCTGGCCCAGGCCGGCGGCCTACCGGCCTTCAGCAGCACCCCCGCCCCCGGCGGCGGACAGAATTACACCCTGTCCATCCAGACCCTGCTGACCCTTACGGCCCTCACCTTCATTCCCGCCGTACTGCTGATGATGACCGCCTTCACCCGCATCATCATCGTCCTCTCCATGCTGCGCCATGCCATGGGCCTGCAGACCACGCCGCCCAACCAGGTGCTGCTGGGACTGGCCCTCTTCCTCACCTTTTTCGTCATGTCCCCGGTGGCCGACCGGGTCTATACCGAAGCCTACGTGCCCCTGGCGGAAAACAAGATCACCTTCCTGCAGGCCCTGGAAAAGGCCGAGCAACCGGTGCGGGGCTTCATGCTGAAGCAGACCCGGGAAGCCGACATCGCTCTCTTCGCCGGATTTGCCGGCATCAAGAACATCGAGAGTCCGGACAAGGTGCCCCTGCGCATTCTGGTCCCGGCCTTTGTCACTTCGGAACTGAAGACGGCCTTCCAGATCGGCTTCATCATCTTCATCCCCTTCCTCATCATCGACATGGTGGTGGGCAGCGTCCTGATGTCCATGGGCATGATGATGATGTCCCCGGTCATGGTGGCCATGCCCTTCAAGATGATGCTGTTCGTCCTGGTGGACGGCTGGCATCTGGTGCTCGGCTCCCTCGTCCAGAGCTTCGCCACATGACCCCCGAAACCGTCATGAACATCGGCCGCCAGGCGGTGGAGGTGACCATCCTGGTTTCCTCACCCGTGTTGCTGGTAGCGCTGGTGGTGGGCCTGTTGATCAGCATCTTCCAGGCAGCCACCTCCCTCAACGAAACCACCCTGTCGTTCGTACCCAAGATCATTGCCATGTTCCTGACGCTGATCTTCGCCGGCCCCTGGATGCTGCAGATGATGACTGACTACATCCAGCGCCTCTATTCCAGCATCCCGAGCCTGATTGGATGATCAGTGTTACCTCCGCGGAACTGAATGCCTGGATTGCGGCCTTCATCTTTCCCCTGGTCCGCATCCTGGCCTTCGTCGCAGCGGCACCGGTATTCAATAATGCGGCGGTGCCGCGGCGTGTTCGCCTGATCCTCGGGCTGGCACTAAGCGCAGCAATCATCCCCGCGGTACCTGCTCTGCCCCCCATCGAACCGGCTTCAGGCATAGGTTTGGCGATCCTGGCCCAGCAGATATTGATCGGAATCGCCCTGGCGACGGTCATGCGTTTCGTTTTTGCCGGCATCGGCCTGGCCGGCGAACTGATGAGTTTTCAGATGGGGCTTGGTTTTGCCACCCTGTACGATCCGCAAAGCACGGCCCAGACAGGTGTTGTCGCCGAGGTGGTCACCCTATGCGCAACCATGGTTTTTCTCGCACTGAACGGACATCTGCTCATGATTGCCGGGCTGGTCGAGAGCTTCCAGAGTATCCCCATCGCCACCCCATCGGTCAGTGCCGGACTGTGGCTGAACCTGGCCGAAGCAGGTGCCAAGGTGTTCAGCATCGGCCTGCTGCTGTCATTGCCAGTCGTTATAGCCCTGATGATTACCAACCTCGCCTTGTCCATCCTCTCCAAGGCGGCGCCCCAACTCAACCTGATGGCGGTTGGTTTCCCTATCACATTGACCATTGGACTGGGCACCCTGGCGTTGACCCTGCCCTATATGGTGCCGCCGCTGACTCGTATCTTCGACGAAGGATTCCGCCTGATGCTGGAGGTATTCGTCCCCATCAAGCCATAGCAAGCCCACTCACTCAGGGGTTGCTGCGGGCCATCTGCACCAGCCCTTGGGCATACCGTTGTGCGATCGGCGTCGAAGATTCGATACCCTCGACATAATCCACCACCCGATAAGAAGCAAAGCCGTTTTCCCGCCGCAGTTGCTCTGCCCGCCGCTTGATGACCATCATGGCCTCACCGGAACCACCAGTGTGGAAACGCTTCATCTTCAGGTCCAGCACATAGACGTTGTCCGCCACCTTGGCCTCCACCACTTCCCAGTTCGGCGCCAGAGGGTCGTAGATGTTGTAGAGAATCCAGGCACCAGCGCCAGTAAGAACGATCTTCTCCAGGGAATAGGAGATGGTTTCGCTCAGCTTAATCTGTGAATTGGGTAGCAGAGAGGACTTGTGGGGATACGATCCGCCGACGCTGTCCCATCTGGCGCAACCCGCCAGCAAAAGACTGCCGGCAAGTGCAGTAACAAGCAGCTTACCCATCACAGCATGCTGAACAGGCTGAGGCTGGAGACGCTCATAAAGGCCTTTTGAGAAGCCTGGAGCTGGACCTGCTGCTTGCTCAGATCAGAAAGAGCAGAAGCGTAGTCCAGATCCCGCAGATCCGAAATGATTGAGGAATACTGGATGTCGATATCGGAACTGGCGCTGGCCAGCGAGTCAAGTTCGCCGAGCTTCGCACCCACAGTGGAACGCACGCTGACCGCATTGTCCTTGGCCGCATAGAGGTCATCCAGCGCACTGCTGATGGCACCGGGGAGGGCTGCTGCTGCTGCCGGATTATTGGCCACAGGCGTTTTCAATGTATCAATCAGGTTCTTCATGGTATCGAAGACACTCTGGTCTGACACGTTGCCATTGCGGTCCCGAACGCGCATGAAAATATCGACACCGGACTCGGTAATTTCCATTTGCCGGGAAGCATCCACCTGCAATTCACGGGTACCCTGGTCGCCAGCAAAAGTTACATAAGGATTGGTGTTGTTATAGGGACCGGTATTGGCAGTGATGCTGAAAGGACGGACAGTGGATTGATAACCGGAGAACAGGTAGTGGCCATTGCCATCCTGGCTGTTGCTCAGGGCCACCATCTCATCCAGACGAACCTGCAGCTCTTCTGCAATCGCGGCCCGGTTGGCATCGTTCAGGGTCGTGTTGCCGGCCTGGATGGTCTTATCCAGGACTTCCTGCAACACATTGACGGCGCTATTGAGCTGGGTTTCCACAAGCTTCAGGCTATCCTTGGCCTGGCCCTGGTTCTCCATGTAGCGCTTGTTCACCTCTTGTGCCTGGGTGTTGATCAGCACCTGGGACGCGGCGACAGGATCATCCTCCGGCGTCACCACCCGGCGTCCGGAGGTAATCTGGTTATAGGTCTTGAGTTGGGCCGCCTGATTGTTCAGGATGCCGTTGGTCCCCGAACTGTAGATCATGTTGGTACTGATACGCATGATGGCTGCTCCTTAATCGCCGGCTGTCAATCAGCTGCGAATGGATAGAATCGTGTTGAACAGGTCGGAGGCAATGCTGATCATCTTGGCCGAAGCCTGATAGGCCTGCTGATACTTCAACAGGTTCGAGGCTTCTTCATCCAGGTTGACCCCCGACTGGGCTTCCCGGGCGGCAACCCCTTGATCCACCAAGGCTTGTTGCGCATCGCGGGTCACCTGGGTTTCCCTGGTCTTGTTGCCAATGGTACTGACCAGGCGGGCATAGGAAGCCTGATAGGTACTCGCGCCGCCATCCACCGTCCCCTGGGTCTGCAACTGCCCCAGCAGGTTTGCGTTACGGCCGTCAGAAACCCCGCCGGAATTGCGGTCCAGGGTAAAAGTATCGTTATCGGCCGGGTTGCCGCTGATTTCAAAAGAAATCCCGTTGATCGTGTATTTGGTCGAAGGGTTGTTATAGGGAACCGAGCCGGCAGAAACCGTATTGGTTCCGGATGCATCGGTATAGGTCACGGTCAAAGCCGTCGGCACGCCACCGATGGAAAAAGACAGGTTGCCCCCATTGAAGGTCATGGTGATGGTGCCTGCAGGTGCTGCAGCAGGATCCGTGTATCCGGGTGAAACGGTACTGGAAGAAATGACACCGCTGCCGGTATTACTGCTGCCGGAGCCGGAACGTACCGGCTGGGCAGCAGCAAAGAGGCGGGAATCGGCAGCGATTGCCTGGTTGACCGAAATATTCCGGGCAATTTCCCGGGTCGGCTGAATCAGGAACGAATCACCTGCTGCTATACCGGCGCTGATCGAAAAATTGATACCGTCGCTGGCGCCAACCGTCGCCGACAGTGCATTGGGATCAGCATCGCTCCATTGCTTGTTGTCAGCCAAGCGCGTCAGGGTATAGTTCGCTCCATCGTAGGTCAGGCGATAGTCGCTGGCGGTGATGTTGGTCGCGTAATGGGCCGACGTCATGTCCAGGGTCGTACCGGTATCGGCGTAAACCTGCTGCACCAGCGAGTTCAAGTCGGTATAGCCCGGCCACTGAGTACCATCGGAAGCACGAACGGCCGTGTAGGTTCCCGCGGTCTTATCGTAGGTCAGGCTGAACGCCCCGCCATTGAGAACCATGGGCGGCGGATTGACGAAGCTGGCGCTGACTGTGGCGGTTCCCGTGTTGAGGGCATTGGCCCAGGACTTGGGGTCGGAAATATTGAAAAAGTCCGCATTGAAATCCGCGTCGCCGGCCACGTTGCCCAGCATGTCCTGCCCCAAGGCGTGCTGGGCATTGAACGTCAGCGCCAAGGAAGCTGCCACCTGACCGAGGGAGTTGGCGGCCTTATCGAGGGACTCGCTGCGGAAGGCCAGCAAGCCACCCAGGTTGCCTCCGGTCACCAAGTATTCTGGTAGTTCCTGAACACCACCCACGGTACGCATGCCAACCACCATCCGCTGGGGGTCGGCAACAGAAGGCTGCACAGCCAGGGTACTGGCCTTGGTACCGACCACCAGTTGCTGGCCGGTACCAAAAAATACGCTGATCGCGCCGTTGGAGTCTTCGGAGGTAGTGACCCGCACTTCCTTGTTCAACTCGGCAATAAGCTGGTCTCGCTCGTCCAACAGGGCATTGGCGGGCTGGTTAACGGCAGCCTGTGCAGTGACAATGCGCTCGTTCAACTCGGCAATCTGGGTCGCATAGGAATTGATGGCGGAAACCGTGCTTTCCAGCTGGCTATTCACACCGGAATACATTGCCGTGAGTCGGGACTCCAGGTTCTGCAGCCGGGAGGTAAAGGTCTTGGCCGAGGAAACCAGGGCATCCCGGGAAGTGGTCAGAGCCGGATTGGAGGCAACCGTCTGCACCCCCTTGAACAAATCCTGCAGCGTCGGCGACAGGCCGGCCTTATCATCGGCCAGCATGTTATCGATCTGCTTGATCTGATCGTAGTACTTGGACAACTCGCTGGCCTTGGTCTGGGACTGGTTGATCTGGTCAGTCACCACCGAGTTGTAGATGCGGGTAATGGTATCCACCCGGGTTCCCTGGCCGATGAAGCCGGACCCGGTGGCAATGGAAATGTTGTTGGACTGACTGATGCGCTGCCGGTTGTAGCCCGGGGTATCGACGTTGGCAATATTATTGCCGGTCGTCAGCAGCCCCATTTGGGCGGCATTGATGCCGGTAATACCGATACCGAATAATCCGTTGGACATAGCGCACCTCGATTCCTGCCGTATTTAACGGCGAACTACCGCAAAAATTGAGGCAGGTCAGCCCTGAAGGGCCTGGCGCAAGGTGGGTCCATTGATGATGCGGCCTAGTTTGTCCGCATACATTGGGTCCGTGGCGTATCCTGCCTGTTGCAGAGATCGAGCAAACTCCATGCCATCCTGTTGCCCCAGGGCTCCCGCAAAGCGGGGGCGCTGCAGCAGGTTGGCATAGTCACGGAAGGCCTCGGCATAGGAACCGTAGGCACGGAATTTTTCCTTAGAGGTCTGGGCAACCCCATTCACATATTCGGTAGTGGTCGCCTCAACGGTAGCTCCCTGCCAGCTTTTGCCGGCTTTGACGCCAAACAGGTTATAGCTGGAAGATCCATCCGTCCGACGTATTTCAGATTTTCCCCAACCGGTTTCCAGCGCCGCATGAGCCACCAGGAAATGGGCTGGCACACCGGTAGCCTGGGAGGCCTCTACCGCATGGGGCCATAGCCGATTGACGAAATCCTTGCCACTCGAAGAAGCGGAGGAGGACGCCCCAGGCGTCACCTGTGCGGCAGATTCGGCACTAGCAGCGGCAGGAATTGCCGAAGCGGTACGGGCTGCATTTCTTGCCGCAATCTGCTCCCTTGCCAGGGCAAGTGCCTGACGCATGGTCTCAGGCGACGAAAGGGCCGAAACAGGGGCAACACCCGCAGATAAAGACGAGGAAGAGGGGCTCGTCGGATTATCGGCATCCGGCGGCAAAAAACGCCCCATCTGCTGTTCAATCAGTTTGGCAAACCCCAACTGCCCGGAGGACGACAGTTTCTGGGCCATTTGCTGGTCCAGCATCGACGTGTAGAAGCGGGACTGGTCGCTGTCAAACAAACCATCCTGGGGCAGGGTGTCGCGCATGCTCTTCAACATCATGTTGAGGAACAGGGACTCGAACTGCTCCGCCACCTGCTTCAGACCCTCGCGCGGGTTCTGTTTCAGTTTCAGGCGCAGGTCATCCGACTGTCGCACATCGACAGCCAGACGGGAGGCGGAGAGGTCACCGGATTTCATGATGGGTCAGATTTTAGGCGGTCCGCAGTTGCAGGTCACCCATCAAATCACTTCCAGTTCGGCACGCAGAGCACCGGCCGCTTTCATGGCCTGCAGAATAGCCAGCAAATCCTGGGGATTGGCGCCCAATGCATTGAGGGCCTTGACCACGTCTGCCAGATTGGCACTGGCCTTCACGCTCTGCAGCGCCCCGGCATCCTGCTTGATCTGGATGTCCGCCTGGTTGGTCACCGTGGTCTGCCCGCCTGACAAGGCGTTGGGCTGACTGACGTTCGCCTGGTTACCGATCACGACATTGAGATTGCCGTGGGCGACGGCACAGGCATCCACATTGACCGACTGATTCATCACCACGGAACCGGTCCGGGCATTGACGATCACCTTGGCCGGCAACTTCATCGGCTGCACATCCAGGTTTTCCACCCGGCCCATAAAAGCCACCCGGGCATTAGGGTCTTCCGGCGCCCGCACCTGGATCATGCGTCCATCCAAAGCCTGGGCCACCGGACCGAAGTCCCGCGCCATCTCGCGATTGATTGCATCCACGATGCGCTGGGCCGTACCGAAATCGCTGGTGTTCAGCTCGTAATGGACGAAAGGTCCTTGACCCACCGGGGTCGGCACAGAGCGCTCGACAGTGGCACCGCCAGCGACGCGCCCGGCAGAAAGGTGATTGATCTGGGCCGAGGAACCTCCGGCAGAAGCTCCGGCACCGCCAACCACCACATTACCCTGGGCCATGGCGTAGACGTTGCCGTCAGCCCCCTTCAGGGGCGTCATCACCAGGGTACCGCCACGCAGGCTCTTCGCATTCCCCATGGAAGACACCGTAATGTCGATCTGTTGCCCAGGCTTGGCAAAGGGCGGCAATACGGCCGTCACCATCACGGCGGCGACATTACGCAACTGCAAGGACTGGCCGGGCGGCAAGGTCACTCCCAGTTGGGACAGCATGTTGATGATGCTCTGGACGGTAAAAGGCGTCTGGGTCGTTTGGTCACCGCTGCCATCCAAACCCACGACCAGACCATACCCCACCAGCTGGTTGTTACGCACCCCCTGAACGCTGGCCAGGTCTTTGATGCGCTCGGCCTGAGCCGGTTGCGGCAATAACGGCAAAAGGGAGGCGGCAACAATTGCCACCCCCCGCAAGGTTTTCCCGATATTCATTGCCATGCTCCTTCTCCCGCGTTTTCTCCTAGAACGGGATAAAGGTAAGGAAGAATCGTGCCAACCAGCCCATGACCTGGGCTTCATTGATGATGCCGGAGGACTTGTACTCAATCCTGGCATCGGCCATCTGGGAGGAATTAACCGCATTGGCCGCTGTGATCATATAAGGATTGACCACCCCGGAGACCCGGACAAACTCCTGCCCCTGGCCAATCGCCACCTGCTTCTCCCCGGACACCAGCAGATTGCCATTGGGCAGGACCTCGATCACGGTGGCAGTCATGGTCCCGGTAAAGACATTGCTGCTGCCGGACTCGCCCTTGCCATCAAAGGTGTTGGAACTACTGGTCTGGGCATTCAAGCCCTGGAAGGACTTGCCCGGCACACCGGCCAGGGCGGTAACGGAAGCGTTGATGGCCCCGGTTTTCTCGGCACTGGTGTTGCCCTTGATGGAGGCCTGGGTGTTTTCCACGATATTGACGACGATGGTATCGCCGACAAAACGGGCCCGACGATCCTCGAACAGGGGACGGCTGGCAGTCTGCATGAAGATACCGCCGTTGTTGGTCGCCAAGTCGTTGCGCGGCTGGGGCCTGGCAGTCATGGGCTGGTGCACATTGGTCGGCGGCACGGAGGCGCAGCCGGAAAGCAATGTCAGCAATCCAATAATGAACGGCAGGGACAGTTTCATGGCTTTTCTCCCTGGTGGCTTACATCTGGGTCAGACGACTAAGCATCTGGTCGGAGGTGGAAACCACCTTGGAATTGAGTTCGTAGGCCCGCTGGGTCTGGATCATGGTCACCAGTTCCTCGGCCACATTCACGTTTGAGGTTTCCACATACTTCTGGTTGAGCACGCCGAGGCCATTGGTTCCCGGCGTGTTGGGCGTAGGCGTGCCGCTGGCTGCGGTTTCCAGGAAGAGGTTTTCCCCCACGCTCTGCAAGCCAGCCGGATTGATGAAACTAACCAACTGCACGGAGCCGATCTGGACCGCTGCAGTATTTCCCGGCTGGGTCACGCTGACCGTACCATCCTTGGCAATGGTGACGGAGAGCGCATTCTGGGGAATGGTGATATTCGGCTGCAGGGGATAGCCGCTGGCCGTCACCATCTGCCCCTGATTGTCCTTATGGAAGGAACCGTCACGGGTATAGGCCGTAGAGCCATCCGGCATCAGAATCTGGAAAAAACCGGCGCCGTTGATGGCCACGTCCAGATCATTCCCTGTCTGCTGCAAATTGCCCTGGGTGTGGATGCGCTCAGTGGACACCGGCTTAACACCGGTACCCAATTGCAGGCCGGCGGGAATCTGGGTCTGCTGGGAGGATTGGGCACCAGGCTGACGCATGGTCTGATAGAGCAGATCCTCGAACACCGCCCGGGACTTCTTGAAGCCATTGGTGGAAGTGTTCGCCAGGTTGTTGGCAATCACGTCCATCTGCATCTGCTGGGCATCGAGGCCGGTGCGGGCAATCCAGAGTGAGCGGATCATTTGTTATTCCTTGCGTTGGCCAAAATTAGCGGGCGGCGGTCAGCAACTGGCCAGCGGCCTTGGCGTTGGCATCTGCGTTCTGCAGCATCTTCATTTGCATGTCGAACTGGCGGGCAATGGAAATCATGTTAACCATGGCATCCACCACATTGACGTTGCTGCCTTCTAGGGTTTCCGGCGCCAGGCGCACATTGGCATCCAGATTGGCCGGCTGGCCGTTCTTCTGGCGAAACAGGCCGTCAGCGCCCCGCTCAAGCTGATCCTCTGGAGGATTCACCAACTTCATGCGGGCCACGATATTGGTGGTGTTGGGCACCCCAAAGGTGGGGACCACGGAGATCGTGCCATCCGGCGCCACAGAAATACTGGAATCTGGCGGGATGCTGATGGGACCGCCTTCGCCGAGTACATTCTGACCGTCTTTGGTCTGCAATTGACCGTTGGCATTCACGTCCAGGCTGCCCGCCCGGGTGTAGGCCTCCTTGCCATCGGCGCCCTGGACGGCAATCCAGCCCTTGCCCTGCACGGCCACATCCAGGGAACGGCCGGTATACATCATGGGCCCCTGATCCATCACATCCTTGACCGAAGCATCCACGGTAAAGGTGCGGGTGGCGAACCCCTCCCCTTGCACCGGCACAGCCCGAAAATGGTGCTCCTGAGAACGATAGCCAGAGGTGGCCGCGTTCGCCAGGTTGTGGGCCACTCCAGCCTGCCGCATGAAGGCATGCTTGGCACCGGTCATGGAGGTGTAGATCAGACGATCCATAGGGGCTCAGTCCAGTTGCTCAGAGATTCAACGATTAGCGCAGATTGACGATGGTTTGCATAATCTGATCCTGGGTCTTGATGGTCTGGGAGTTCGCCTGGTAGTTGCGCTGCTGGGTAATCATCTTCACCAGTTCGGACGTCAGATCCACGTTGGACTCTTCCACCGCATTCGATTGCACTTCCCCCAGACGACCGGTGCCCGGAGCATCCACCGTCGGCTGTCCGGAAGTGGAGGTTTCGATCCACTGATTGCCGCCGATGGCCTGCAAGCCATTCGGATTGTCGAAGCTCGCCAGCACCATCTGGCCTACATTGCGTGTCTGGCCGTTACTGTAACGCCCCTGGATAACGCCATCCTTGCCGATATTCAGGCCCGCCAGATTGCCGGAGCTGTAGCCGTCCTGAACCCGCCGGTTGGTTGCAAAAGCGTCACCATACTGAGTCGTGCCGGCCAAGTTCAAATTGAATGTCATGGGAGTGGTTGCTCCCCAAGTCACACGTCCCAGATTAGTTGCAACCTGATCCAGATCAATGGACACAGGAATCTCGGGCAATGCCCCACCAGCTGCTGGATTGGGTGCAACAGGCGCACCGCCGATGGTTTCAAGCTGCCCCACACTATCAAAAGTAATTAGGATAGGTGTCGCCAAGTTGGGCGAGTCACCTGCACCATCCATTCGGGTACCGTCCACGTTAGTGTAAAGCTCCCACTCCCGGGGATTGGCCGTCTTGACGAAGTACATCGTCATGGTATGCGGATTCCCAAGAGAGTCGTAAATGGTCAGACCCGTTGAATAGTTGTAGCCCGCCGGGTCAATGTTCGGCTCCCCACCGGCACCGACAGAGAAGGTTTTGTCGGTTACCCGGGAGTCCAAATTAACAGCAACTTGGGCCCCGGCGTATTCGCCACCGGTACTGGAACCGGTCGCCACCGGCGACAATTTCAGCAGATCGGCCGTAACCTGAAGCTCCCGCGGATTCTGCTGCCGGATGGAACCGTCCATGCCGGCCGGATAACCCGTCAAGCGCAGATTCTGGTCATTGACGATATAGCCGTTCTTGTCCAGATGGAACTGACCATTGCGGCTGTAACTGATGGCGCCATTCTGACTGAGACGGAAGAAGCCGTTGCCGTTGATGGCGATGTCCAGGGTATTGTTGGTGGTGGACACGTTGCCTTGGGTAAATTGCTGGACGATGCCCGACAAGTTGGTACCGATACCCACCTGGTTGGCGCCGCCAGCCCCGAGGGTCGACGCATAGACATCGGCAAAATGCGCATCCGCCGACTTGAAGCCGACAGTGCTGGAGTTGGCGACGTTGTTACCGATGACGTCCAGTGCCTTGGAAGAAGTGTTGAGGCCACTCAAGCCTTGTTGGAATGCCATATTGTTCTCCTGCCCTTACAGAATCTGGCGAACGTCGTCGTAGTTGATCAAGGTCCCGGTTCCCACATCCAACTGGAAACCGCTGGTCCCACGGACTACAGCAGAAACTGTGCCAACCTGTAGTGGTTGAGACGTGACCTTGGTATCGCCTTTGGTCGCCTCCACCGTCACCGTGTACACACCATTGGCAGAGACAGTGCCGGCCTCATTCTTTCCATCCCAGGCATACAGGTGGCTACCGGCCTTGGTTGCTCCCATATCCACTTTATTGACCACCACGCCATTGGCATCCTTGATGGTCAGCACCACCTTGTCGGCATCGCTTTCCAACTCGAAACCACCGACAGCCTGGCCGTCAGTGAGGCCAATATTGCCGCCGGGCACCAGGACATTTTTGCCGAGCATTGCCGCCGCCTGCATGGACTGGCCATCGTCGTAGATGTTGAGAACCTTCTCCAGGGTGGAGTTGAGCTTTTCAATGCCGCTGACGGTGTTGATCTGGGCCAGCTGGCTGGTCATTTCCGCGCTCTGCATCGGATTCAACGGATCCTGGTTCTGCAGTTGGGTCACCAGCATGGTCATGAACTGGCTCTGGATGTCGTCAGCCGTCGTGGACTTTTTGCTCGTCGTTTTATCGGTCGCCACGCCATTCAGAGAGGCATACGGGTCCGTAATGGCGGTATTGGAAGAAGTACTGGTTGCCATGTTGCTCTCCTAAATCTGGTTACTGGCCCATGGCCAAGGTACGCATCAACAGGGTTCTGGCCGTATTCATTACGTCGGCATTGCTCTGGTAGGAGCGGGAGGCGGAAATCATATTGACCATCTCCTCCACCACATCCACATTGGGCATGGAGACATAGCCCTCGGCATTGGCGGCCGGATTTTTGGGGTCATAAACCATCCTGGGCGGCGCCGCACTCTCCACCACCTGTTTCACCCTCACTCCCTGGGCCGACTCATTGCCCATGGGCGTGGCTTCGAATACCACCTGTTTGGCGCGATAGGGAGTGCCATCGGCACTGGTAATGCTGTCTGCGTTGGCCATGTTGGAAGCAACTGCATTCAGACGCACAGACTGGGCCGTCAGAGCGCTACCGGCCACATGGAACATGTTGAAAATACTCATGAACTAGACTCCTTACTGTCCGCTCTGGCCTTGAATCGCCGACAACATGGTCTTGAACTGACCACCGATGAACTGCAGACTCGCCTCGTACTGGACAGCGTTCTCGGCAAATTTGGCGCGCTCGATATCCATATCAACGGTATTGCCGTCAGCGCTGGGCTGATTGACCGTGCGATACATCAGGGAAGCGGGGCCTGCACTGCTGGTGCCAGAAATATGCCGGGGCGAGGTGGTACTCATGCCCAGGTCGGACTGCCCCTTGCCGGCCAAGGCATTTTGCAAGGCAGAGTTGAAATCAATGTCCCGCGCCTTGAAATTCGGGGTGTCCGAATTGGCAATATTGGCAGCCAGCACCTGTTGGCGATAGGCACGCAGCCCCAACGCCTGGCGGTTGAAATTTATGGTTTGATCAAGTTTGCTGACCATGGCTGCCATCCGGAAATAATTAGCTGAGCTAGCAATGCACTTTTCGTGCCACACAAAACCACCCCTCTGAGGCAAGAAATTACAGAGGGGGGCGCAACAAGCAGCCATGTTTCGGCAACTTTTGCCGCCTGGAGTACCCCGCCATTCCCTGTCCTAAGGCAAAATAGCGACATGCTGCTCCCTTTCAGAATCTTTGCCCTTATCCCCACCTTAGTGCTGGCGCTGACCCTGCATTTGCAGATCGGCAATGCCCATGCCCAAACGCCTACGCAGAATGGGGACGTAGTCATCAACGCGGTGGACCAATTTCTCCGCACACAGACCAAAGGGCTCCCGGGGCGGGTCCAGTACACCATCACACCTCTCGACAGCCGCACCCAGCTAGCCGCCTGCCCTGCGGTTGAGGCCTTCCTTCCCCCGGGCGCCCGCCTCTGGGGGCGCATTTCAGTAGGGGTGAAGTGCCTCGGCGATGCCGGCTGGAGCATCTATGTGCCGGTCCAGGTCAGCGTCACAGCCAACTACTTGGTGGCCGCCCGCCCCCTCTCACCCGGGCAACCCCTCACTCTCAATGATGTCGTTGCCCAGAGCGGCGACCTGGCCGGATTACCAAGCGGCGTCGTAACAGATGTACAGCAGGCCGTCGGCAAGACCTTGCGTAATGCCATTTCCGCCGGCCAACCTTTGCGGGCCGAGATGCTGATGGCGCCGCTGGTCGTTCAACAGGGTCAAACCGTAAAGATCATGTCCCGTGGCTCTGGCTTTTCCGTAACCAGCGAAGGGCGCGCCATGAACAACGCAGCCGAAGGTCAGATCGCCCAGGCACGCCTGGCCAACGGACAAACGGTGAGCGGCATTGCCCGGCCCGGCGGCATCATTGAGATCGGCCATTAGCCGCAGCCGGACAAGATTCAATGCCATCAGCCACACCAAAAAAACGCTAAAGTTTCTGCAGGTTTGTGCCGTTAAATCCAGCAAGATGAAAGCCTGAAAGGGTTCGCCGTGAAAATTGAATCGTCTCTCGCGCCCGCCGGCACCCCCGGGGTTGATACGCAGAAGCGCACGACCAAGCCACAGACCAAGACCGAAGCCAGTTCCGGGGATGTGCAATTGAGTTTCGCCGGACGGCTGCAGTCCCTGGAAGAGCAGGGCAACGCTCCGGTGGACAATGCCAAGGTAGCCGCTATCAAGCAGGCCATTGCAGAAGGGCGCTTTTCCATCAACGCCGACGCCATTGCGGACCGCCTGATTAATTCGGCACAAGAATTGCTGAGGAAGCAGGACCAATCCTGATCCGGCGCCCGCCCTCCTCCCTATGAATCAAGCGACGATGACCCTCAAATCCCTGTTGGAAGGCGAACTTGCCCAGATGGGGGATTTCATCAAGCTGCTGAAGGAAGAGCAAGGCGCCTTGACTGCCGGGGATACCGAAGCCCTGGAGGCCCTCAGCGCCACCAAGGTTGCTTTGGTGCAAACCTTGAATCGTAGCGGGGAAGCCCGTAACGTCGTGCTCAGAAGTGCGGGTCTGGAAAACGACCGCCCGGGCGTAGAGGCCTGGATTCGGGGCAACCCGAAGGATCTCGCCGTTCAGCAATTGTGGAACAGCCTCAAAGTCGCCGTGGTGGAAGCCAGGGAACTCAACCTGCTGAATGGAAAGCTGATTGCCATGCGCCTGCAGCACAACCAGCAGACCCTGAGCGCTTTGCTGTCCACCTCCGCCACTCCCCAGAGCAATCTCTACGGCCCCGACGGTCAACCGACCCAACTAAGTGGCCGGCGCATCATCGACGCCGCCTGAACCTCCGGTTCCGGGCTCCCCGTTCCCGGAGCCCCCCCCTGCCCTCCCGTTTTACTTTACTACTCCAAGGCCCCTCTATCTGGCAGGAGTCGCGATGCCCGCTGGCGAAGCAGGAGGAACACCGGCCGGCGGCGCCATGGGCGCCTGAGGAGTCGGAGCGACCACGGCAGGTTTTTCCGGCAGCATGGAATCAATCAGGATGCTGACCCGCCGGTTCCGGGCCCGCCCTTCCACCGTCTCATTCATCTCGACCGGCCGGGTTTCGCCGTAACCGATGGCTGTCAGATGGGTAGGAGCGACTCCGGCATCGACAAACAACCGCAGCACCGTGGTGGCCCGCACCGCGGACAACTCCCAGTTAGACGGGAATTGGGCGGTCCGGATGGGGATGTTGTCGGTATGTCCTTCGATGGTGATGGGGAAATCGGTCGGCGCCAGTACCTCACCGACCGCCCGCATGGCCCGGATGGAGGTCTGTTCCAGCTGGGCCTGACCTGGGGCGAAGAGAATGCTGTCGTTGATTTCGATAGTGACGCCACGGGCCGTTTCCAGCACCCTGACCTTGCCCTGCTGCACCAGGGGCGCCAGGACGGCAAAAATGTCCTTGGCCACATTGCGCATCTTGTCCCGTTGCTGCTGTTTGGCCTCGACGACCTTGGGATCCTCCTTCACCACGATCTGCTTGACCACACTGTCCGGCGTCCGCTTGGGCACGACCGTGATGGCGCCCCCATCGACGATGGAGGGGTTCTTGAAGGCAGTGATCAGGGAATCCGATAGCACCCGGTACTTGCCCTCGTTCACCGACGAGATGGCGTACATCACCACGAAGAAGGCAAACAGCAGGGTAATGAAGTCGGCGTAGGAAACGAGCCAGCGCTCCAGATTCTCATGCTCGTCCGCGTGCTTTTTATTGCGGCGTCCCATGGGATCAGCTCACGTAACCCTGGAGGCGGCTCTCGATGATGCGCGGGTTGTCGCCGTTGGCGATGCCGACCAGGCCATCCACCAGCATTTCCCGCAGGGTCACCAGGCGGGCAATATGAGCCTTCAGTTTGGTGGACATGGGAATCAGCACCAGGTTGGCCATGCCGACGCCGTAAATGGTGGCCACGAAGGCGACGGCGATACCGGCCCCCAACTTGGAGGGATCGGACAGGTTCTCCATCACGTGGATCAGACCCATCACCGCGCCGATAATGCCGATGGTGGGAGAGAAACCGCCGGCGGATTCCCAGAACTTGGCACCGGCCTTCAGTTCCTCTTCATAGGTGCCGATTTCCACCTCCAGCACCTCCCGCAGACGTTCCGGCTCCGCACCGTCCACCAGCAGTTGCAACCCTTTCTGGATAAACGGATCGCGCAACTGGGCGATGAATCCCTCCAGGGCCAGCAGGCCCTCGCGCCGGGAGACATGACTCCAGTCGGAAATGCTGTTGATCATCCAGGCGTGATTGACCGCCGGCGGCACCCACACCCACTTGAGCATCTTGAAAGCCCGGACCACGGTGGATACGGGACTCTGCAGCAGGACGGCACCGAAGGTCCCCCCCAGCACGATCATGGCGGCGGTGGGCTGCAGCAGGGAGCCGAGGTGCCCGCCTTCGAGAATCTGCCCCCCGATGATGGCACCAAGCCCCAGGAGCAAACCGATAATGCTTATGCTATCCATGGCGTTTTTTCTTCTTTCCTGAAGTCTCACCCAGAACCTTGGCCCGCAAGCGGGCGATGGCCTGACTATGCAGCTGACAGACGCGGGACTCGGTCACCCCCATGACTTCGCCGATTTCCCGCAGATTGAGGTCCTGCTCATAGTAGAGGGCCATCATCAATTTTTCCCGTTCCGGCAACTCGCCGATGGAAGCCACCAGGGTCTGCCGCAGGCTCTGCTCCTCGAGCAGGCGCAGGGGATCGGCATCGTGATCCGTCAGGTGGCGCTCCAGGAAGCCCTCCTCGCCCTCTTCGGTGAAGTCCTCGAAATAGAGCAGTTGGTGGCCCCGGGCTTCGCCCAGCATTTTCTGGTAATCGGCCAGGGACATGTCCATGGCTTCGGCCAACTCTTTTTCCGTGGGAACACGGCCGTGCTCCTGTTCGAGTTGGGTGATGGCTTGTTCGATGCGGCGCAGGTCCCGGCGCAATCCCCGGGGCAGCCAGTCGTTCTCCCGCAGGCCATCCAGCATGGCCCCCCGGATGCGCTGCGCCGCGTAGGTCTCGAACTGGGCGCCGTGCCCGGTCTCGAACCGGTTCATGGCATCCAGCAGACCGATCATCCCGTTCTGCACCAAATCCTCCACCTGCACACTGGACGGCAGGCGTGCCATCAGGTGGTAAGCGATGCGCTTGACGAGAGGAGCGAAGCGCTGGACGAGCTGTTCCTTGTCGAGCTGACCAGCGGCGTTATACATATGTCGGTTGGGCTATCCGGCGTGGATAGGGCTCGGCGTAATGCGTTGGCTCAAGTGTAGCAGCTGTTGCACGAATTGTTCGAGTCCGCCCCCTTCCCTACCCGACTGGGGCCAGTGCAGCATGTCGGCCGCCAGGCCGCGCAGGCTGCGGGCCGCCGGACTGTCCGGGAACGCCGTGACCACGGGCTGGGCGAGTCGGGACGACTGGCGCAGGGCATCGTCCAGGGGGATGCAGCCGCTGTAGTCCAGGCTGACGTGCAGGCGCTGGCTGGCAACCTGGGCGATGTTGTCGAAAATCGCTTCCGCATCGGCGGCGGCCTTGACCTTGTTCACCAGGATGCGGAAGTCGCGCCGGGCGTAGCCGGTGCTCATTTTCTTGATCAGGGCATAGGCCTCGGTGATGGCGGAGCCGGTGGCAGAGAGCACGATCACCGTTTCCTGGGCCGCCAGGCCAAGAGGCGAGAAACCCAGGGGATGATCCACCGCCGTATCCACCAGGATGACGTCGGCCGGATGCTCCATCTCCGCCAGGCCTTCCACCAGGGCCTGCTTCTGGGCCAGGGAAAAACGGGAAAGCTTCTTCACGGCCCGGGCCGCCGGCAGCAGGCGCACGCCGGCACCAGCGGCGAGCAGCACCTCTTCCAGGGGCTTTTCCCGGTTCACCACATGCACCAGGTCATAACGGGCCGGCACGCCGAACAGGGCGGCCTGGTTATCGGCGCCGGTATTCTCGTCCAGGATCAGGACTTCCTTGCCCTGGCGCGCCAGGGCGGCCGCCAGGTTGGCCACGGCCACGCTTTTGCCGACGCCTTCGCAGCCGGCGGCAAAACTCACCACCCGCAGTTGCTCGCGCCCGAACAGGCGGCGCAAGCCGGCCGCCTGGTCACCCCGGAATTCAGCCACGACGGCCTCCATAGGTGCCGGTCAGGCCCGCATTGGCCATCATCAGGGCCGGCTCGACGCCGGCATAGCGATGGGGAGAGGTTTCCGGCAGGTCCTTGAAGGCCCGGTGCAGCAGATAGGCCCGGTTAGGCAGGTGCAGATCTTCAGGCACGCGCTGGCCGTTGGAGACGTAGTGCAGCTTGAGGCCGTGGCGCATGATGGCATCCAGGGGCGTCGCCAGGCTGGCAGCTTCGTCCACCTTGGTCAGGATGCAGCCGGCCAGGTCTTCGCCCTGGTAGGCGGATATCACATCATCCAAAGTATCGCCGCGGCTGGTGGCCGACAGGCAGAGCAGGCGGCGCACGTCGCCGTTGGCGCCCATCAGCATGGAAATCTGCTCGGCCACCAGGCGGTCCTTCTGGCTCATGCCCATGGTGTCGATCAGCACCATGTGCTTGTGGGACAGTTCTTCCAGGGTATTGCGCAGATCGCCCACGTCCCGCACCAGATGCACGGAAACGCCGAGGATGCGGCCATAGATACGCAACTGCTCGTGAGCGCCGATCCGGTAGCCGTCGGTGGTGACCAGAGCCAGCTTGTCGGCACCGTGGCGCACCACGCAACGGGCGGCCAGCTTGGCGGTGGTGGTGGTCTTGCCGACCCCGGTGGGACCCACCAGGGCGTACACGCCGCCCCGGTCGATGATGTCGTTGTCGTTGCCGATGGTCAGCAGGGAACGGTCGGCGGCACCCTTGATCCAGGCCTGGGCCTGGGAGGCATCCAGTTCGGCAGGCAGTTCGGCCAGCAGTTCGCGGGAAAACTGGGGGGAGAAGCCGGCATCCAGCATCTGGCGCAGCATGTCCGTCTTCACCGGCTCCATGCGGGCGGTCTCGCCCCAGGCGAAACCGGCCATGTGCTGCTCGACGATTTTGCGCAGGGCGCGGATCTCTTCCATCATGACCGCAGCCGGGATTTCCTCTTCCTCGCGCACCGCACGGGTAGCGCCGGAGCGGGCGGCCATCTCGGGACGGGGCGCCAGACGCTGAGCCGGGCGGGCGACGGCCGGGATGGGGCCACTGGCGGGGTTTGCAGCGGCACCACGCTGGGAAGGCTGCATTTCTGCGGCTCGGGGAGCAGGGGCAGGCCGGGCCGGCGCCGCAGCTGGTGCAGGGCGGGAGGCGCTGGAGAGGCTGACCTTGTAGTCCTCCACCGCCACCTCGTCCCGGGAGGGGCCGGGCACGATCATGGCCATGTCGCGGGAAGCGACCGCCATGATTTCCACGCCGCCGGGAACGCCCCGGTTGGAGAGGATGATGGCGTCGGGACCCAAGGTCTCTTTGACCTTACGCAGGGCTTCCCGGGCATTTACGGCGATGAATTTTTTGACGTTCATGATCTACCCCCGATGAGCGAGGTGACTTTGATGATTTTGGATTCGGGAACTTCACTGTGGGCGATCACCTTGAGCTGGCTCACGGTGCGCCGCAGGAAGCGGGAAAGAAGGGTACGGATGCTGGCCGGCACCAGCAGCACCGCGGGCAGGCCCAGCTCTTCCTGACGCTGGGCGGCGGCGGCGGTCTCGCGCATCAGGGTATCGGCCAGGCCGGGCTCCAGGCTGCCTTCGCCGGAACCGGCAACGGCCTGGACCAGGATGCGTTCCAGTTGGGGGTCCAGGGACATCACCTGCATGTCGGCGGTGCCGGGATAGAGTTGCTGGATGATGCTGCGGCCCAGGGCAACGCGCACGGTGGAGGTCAGGGCCTCCGGATCTGCATTGCGGGGCGCGTGGTCGGCAAGGGTTTCGATGATGGTGCGCATGTCGCGGATATGCACACCCTCTTCCAGCAGGTTCTGCAGCACCTTTTGCAGCGTTCCCAGAGGAATGACCTTGGGCACCAGATCCTCGGCCAGCTTGGGCATTTCCTTGGCCAGATGGTCCAGCAGCTGCTGGGTTTCCTGGCGCCCCAGGAGTTCGGCGGCATGGGACAGGATCAGGTGGTTGAGGTGAGTGGCGACCACGGTGGAGGCATCCACCACGGTGTAGCCGTAGGACTGGGCCTGCTCCCGCAGGCTGGCGTCAATCCAGACAGCCGGCAGGCCGAAGGCCGGATCCTTGGTCGGGGTTCCGGACACGGTACCGGCCACGCGGCCGGGATTGATGGCCAGGAACTGGCCGGGGAAGGCTTCGCCGCCGCCGACCTCGACCCCCTTCAGCTGGATGCGATAGGCGTTGGGACGCAGTTCCAGGTTGTCCCGGATGTGCACCGGCGGCACCAGGAAGCCCACTTCCTGGGCAAATTTCTTGCGGATGCCACGAATGCGCCGCAGCAGTTCCCCATCCTGGGACTTGTCCACCACCGGGATCAGACGGTAGCCCACTTCCAGGCCCAGCACGTCCAGCGGCGCCACGTCGTTCCAGCTGGCTTCCATGTTCTCGGGCGCCGGCGGCGCCTGCACCGGCACCGGCGCAGTCTTGACCAGCTCGGCCCGCTTGGAAAGCAGGTAACCCAAGCCACCCAACATGGCGGCAAGGAGGATGAAAACAAAGTTGGGCATACCCGGAATCAGGCCCATGATTCCGAGAATGGCGGCGGTAATCCACATCACCCGGGGATTGGCGAACATCTGGCCAAGGAACTGGCTGCTGATGTCCTGGTCATCCCCCACCCGGGTCACCACCATACCGGCAGCGATGGAAATGATCAGCGCCGGAATCTGGGCCACCAGGCCGTCGCCGATGGTCAGCAGGGTGTAGTTCTTGGCCGCCACCCCCACGTCCATGTTGTGCTGCAGGACGCCGACGATGAGGCCGCCGATGACGTTGATCAGCATGATGATGATGCCGGCCATGGCATCGCCCCGCACGAACTTGGAGGCACCGTCCATGGAACCGTAGAAATCGGCTTCGCTGGCCACCTCAGCCCGGCGGCGGCGCGCCTCGTCCTCGGCGATGAGGCCAGCATTGAGGTCAGCGTCGATAGCCATCTGCTTGCCGGGCATGGCGTCCAGGGTGAAGCGGGCCGCCACTTCGGCTACCCGGCCGGCACCCTTGGTGATGACCATGAAGTTGATGATCACCAGGATTAGGAAGACGACGATACCCACCGCCGTATTGCCGCCCACCAGGAAGTGGCCGAAGGCTTCGATCACCTTGCCGGCGGCGTCCGGCCCTGTATGCCCCTGCAGCAGCACCACCCGGGTCGAGGCCACGTTCAGGGACAGGCGCAACAGGGTGGTCACCAGCAGGATGGTGGGGAAGACGGAGAAGTCCAGGGGCTTGAGCGTGTAGATCGCCACCAGCAGGACGATGATGGAAAGGGCGATGTTGAAGGTGAAGAAGAGGTCCAGGGCAAAGGCCGGCAGGGGCAGGACCATCATCGCCAGGATCATCAGGATCAGGACGGGTGCCGCCAGCTGGCGCGGATTGAGGCGCCCGAACAGGCCTTGCAGGGACATGGCGTTACTAGCCATTGGCAGCCTCCACCATCATATCCTGGGGAATGGGCAGATCCCGGGGCGGCACCGGATAGCTGCCGCCGACTTCCCGATAACGGTTCAATTGATAGACGTAGGCCAGCACTTCGGCGACCGCGTTGTACAGGGCACCGGGAATTTCATCCTCAAGCTCGGCGAAGCGGTACAGCGTACGAGCCAGGGGCGGAGCCTCCAGGAGGGGCACGCCATGCTCGGCACCGATTTCCCGGATGCGCAAGGCCACGGCATCCACGCCCTTGGCCACCACTTTGGGCGCCCGCATGCCCGCGGTGTAAGCCAAAGCAACAGCAAAGTGGGTCGGGTTGGTGACGATGACGTCGGCCTTGGGCACCGCGCTCATCATGCGACGCTGGGCAGCCTCGCGCTGCAGGCGGCGGATGCGTCCCTTGACCTCGGGACTACCTTCCATTTCCTTGTGTTCCTGCTTGACCTCTTCCTTGGTCATCTTCAGCTTGTCGTAGTACTGCCACAGCTGGAAGGGCACGTCGGCGGCAACGATGAGGAACATGGCCGCCACAATCAGGAGAAAACTCCAGGAAATCATGTCGCCGGCCATAGCCAGACCGGCATCCAGGGGCAGGGAGAGCAACTGGAAGAGCTGGTCCTGCTCACGCCAGATAACCCACACCGCCACGCCGCCGATGAGACCGGCCTTGGCCACGGCCTTGACCATCTCGACCAGCCCGTTCCACGAGAAAACGCGCTTGATGCCGTTCAGCGGATTGAGGCGGGTCAGATCGGGGGTAAAAGCTTTGGGGGCGAAATTCCAGGCATTCAGGAGAAAGGGGGATGCCAGCGCTGCCAGCACCAATGCCAGGATCAGGGGCCAAAAAGCAACCACGGCGTCCCAGGACAAGGCCGAAAAACGGGTCAGAGCATATTCGGGATCATCCACGGCCCGCCTGTCCCACACCAGCCCCTTGCGGAACACCAGGGAAAGACGCTGCACGAACCAGCCGCCGAGGAACCATACCGTGCCGGCGGAAACGATCAGGACGAGAAAAGAGCCCAGTTCCCGGGAATGGGGAACCTGACCCTGCTCCCGGGCCTGCTCTATGCGCCTGCCTGTTGGCGCTTCTGTTTTCTCGAGATCGCTATCTTCCGCCATGACCGGCATCCATATGGATTACGGCCATTATAGGAAAAAATCAAAAAAATTAAAGAGGTAAGCGATTTATTTTGTGAACAGTCTCAAAATTTTGCCGCTCCTCGGCAACTTTTGCCGCCCTGCAAACGACACCGGGGAGGCCAAGCCCCCCCGGTAGTACGTTGACTGCTAAGGGTTTTCAGGCGAATTCCAGCGCCCGCGCGCCGCCGCCCGGCCCCAGATCCAGATGCTGACCCAGATCCGAGAGCAGCTCCTTCATATCCAGGATCAAAACGATCTGGCCATTGGACAGGGTGGTAACACCGGCCACACCACGGGGACGGAAGTCGTCGAGGGACTTGATCACGGCATCGTCCCGGCCGGCGAAGCTGTCCACCGACAGGATGAAGCTGCGCTCCGCCGTCTGCATCAGCACCCCATACTCGGGATCCCGATCCTGGGGCCAGCCCAACAGACGGGCCAGGGAAATGACCGGCAGGATTTCGCCGCGCACCACCAGGGTCTCCTTGCCGCCCACTTCCTGCAGCTTGTCCTTCTCGATGGGCAGGATTTCCCGGACCATGGACAGGGGCAGTGCAAAAGGCTGATCGCCGAGCAGCACCAGCAGCACCGGCAGAATGGCCAGGGTCAGGGGCAGGGAGATGATGAAAACGGAGCCCTTGCCCGGCTCGGAACGGATCTCGATGGCACCGTTGAGCTTCTGGATGTTGGTCTTGACCACGTCCATGCCCACACCGCGGCCGGATACGTCGGAAATCTGGGATTTGGTGGAGAAGCCGGGCAGGAAGATCAGGTTCAGGCTCTGGCGTTCGTCCAGGGTATTGGCTTCCTCTTCGGAAATCAGCCCCTTCTCGATGGCCTTGGCCCGGATGCGCTCGGCGCTCATGCCGCGGCCGTCGTCGGCCACGATCAGGACGATGTGGTCACCTTCCTGGCGCGCTTCCAGGCGCACCACGGATTTCACCGGCTTGCCGGCCGCCGAACGTTCGTTGGACGGCTCCACGCCGTGGTCCACCGCATTGCGGATCAAGTGGATCAGGGGATCTGCCAGATCCTCGATCATGGTCTTGTCCACTTCGGTTTCTTCACCGGCCAGCACCAGCTCCACATCCTTGCCCAGCTGCCGCGCCAGATCGCGGGCAATCCGGGGATATTTCTGGAACAGGCGGCCGATCGGCTGCATGCGGGTCTTCATGACCGAGTTCTGCAGGTCGGACACCAGCAGATCCAGCTGGCTGACGGCCTGATCCAGGGCATGCAGGGTTTCGGCGTCGGTTTTGCCGGCCAGGATATCGGCCCGCAGGCTGGTCAGCCGGTTCTTGGTCAGGCCGATCTCGCCGGACAGGTTGAGTACCTGGTCGAGACGGGCCGTATCGACACGAATGGTGTTTTCCCGTACCGCGGCACGCTCTTCGACGCGGCGCCCCACCGGCGCGCCGCCGGCCCCCGGCTTGTCGTTGACACGACGACCGGAAGGCGGGAAATGGGGTTGCACCGGGGCTTCCGCCACCACCACTTCGGCAGCAGCAGGAACCACGGCCGCAGGTGCGGCAGGCGCCACACCGGTCACTGCCGCATGCAAGGCCTGCCAGTCGGGCTCGCCGGACTGGGCTGCCGGGGCAGCAGCAGGCGCCGCCACCGGCTCGGCAGCGACGGCTGCCGGAGCGTGGGCTTCCCCACCTTCCAGCACATGCCGCAGGGCATCCAGCATATCGTCTGGAGCAGGACGGGGCTGCACGCCGCCGGAAAGCTCGCCGAACATGTCGCGCACCCCCTTGGTGGCGGCCATGATGATATCCATGAGCTCAGGCGAGAGCTGCATTTCCCCATTGCGCAGGCGGTCGAACAGGTTCTCCGTCAGGTGGCACAGAGTCACCAGTTCGGTTGCATTGAGGAAGCCGGCACCACCCTTGATGGTGTGGAAGCCGCGGAAAATATCGTTCAACAAGCCCCGGTCGTCTGGCGCCTTCTCCAGATCCACCAGTTTATTGTCCACATCGGACAGAAGGTCGTTGGCCTCCTGCAGGAAATCCTGCAGCAGGTCTTCCATTCCGGCGAAGTCGCTCATGGCGCTACTCCCTTAGAAGCCGAGGCTATCCAGCAGGTCGTCGACCTGCTGCTGGTTCACCACCACATCGGTACGGCCTTCACTGCTGATGACAGGACCGTTGAGGAGGCTGTTTACGTTTTCGTTGCGACGTGCGTCGGGAATCACATCCACCAGCACCTGCACCAGTTGGTTTTCCAGGTCCTGGGCCAGCACCACCACCTTCTTGATGACCTGGCCGGTCAGATCCTGGAAGTCCTGGGCCATCATGATTTCCAGCAACTGGTCGTTGGTGGCGGCCGCCTTCTGGGGTGCCGTGTCCCGGAGGAAGGCACGGGTTTCCGCCGCCAGTTGCTTGAACTCCTCCACCGACAGCTGGTTGGCGTACAGCTTGTCCCAGCGAGCCCCCAAGGCGCGGGAGGAAGTTTCCAGCTCATCCTGCAGCGGCTTGGCAATATCGGTTGCGTTGAGCACCCGGCACGCCGCCTGTTCGGTCAGGTTGGCAACGTAGGCCAGGCGATCGGTGGCATCGGGAATGGCATGGACCGTCTTTTCCAGGAGCTTGTCGTAACCCAGCTCATGCAAGGTGTCGTGCAGCTGCCGGGCCATGTGGCCGATCCGTTTGAAGACCCGGTCCCGTTCGTCGCCCGTCGCCTCACCCTCACCATCCTCGGCGGCAGGAATGACTTCAACGGCAGGCTCGGCGACTGGTGCCACGGTGGCGGCAACGCTGTCGAACAGCGCCTGCAGATCGTCGCTGTCATTGGTAGCAGCGGGGGCCGCCGCAGCGGCAGGGGCTGCCGGGGCAGGAGCGGCAGCCGGCTCGGGACGAGCCGAGGCAATGCTGTCGAAGAGGGCTTCCAGATCGGCGCTGTCGCCGCTGAGATTGGCATCGCTCATGACTCAAGCCCCCATTTTTTCGAAAATCTTTTGCAGCTTTTCAGCCAGCACCGCAGCAGTGAAGGGCTTGACGATATAGCCGCTGGCGCCGGCCTGGGCCGCGGCGATGATGTTTTCCTTCTTGGCTTCCGCCGTGATCATCAGCACCGGCAGATGCTTGAGATTGGGCGTCGCGCGAATGGTCTGCAATAGGGTCAGGCCATCCATGTTCGGCATGTTCCAGTCGGAAACCACGAAGTCGAAGCCCCCCCCTTGCAGCTTCTGCAGTGCGATGGCCCCATCCTCGGCCTCATCGACGTTGGTGAATCCCAGTTCCTTGAGCAGGTTGCGGACGATGCGCCGCATGGTGGAAAAATCATCCACCACCAGGAATTTCATCTTTGGATCAGCAGACATGCTTCACTCCGTTAATTCTTATCGTTCGAGCAGGGGACGCAAGGTATCAGCCAGCACTTCGGCGTCGAACTTTGCCACATAGGAGTCCACCCCTACGGCCTTGCCCATCGCCCGGTTGGCTTCTGAAGACAAAGAGGAATGCATGACCACAGGCACGCCTTCGAAACGTGCATCCCCCTTGATGTTTTTGGTCAGGACGTAGCCGTCCATTTCCGGCATTTCCGCATCCACCAGGATCAGGCGGATTTCATCGCGCAGGCTCTTGCCCATCTGCTGGGCATGAGCGGCGATGGCCTGCAGGCGGGTCCAGGCCTCCATGCCATTGGTGGCATGCTTGTGCTTGACGCCAAGTTTGTCGAGCACTTCGGAAATCTTCTTGCGGGCCACGATGGAGTCATCCACGAAGAAGATGCTCACTTCTTCTTCGACGCGGGCCGGAGCGATGTCGATGATGATGGCCTCGCCGAAGGCATTGGCCAGAATCTGCTCCACGTCGAGGATGGACACCAGATGCCCGCCCTCCAGCTCGATGACGGCGGTGATCAGTCCCTGGTTGGCGGCCAGCACGGTCTCCGGCGCCTTCACCCGCTCCCAGTCCACACGGATGATGCGATCCACCTCATGCACCAGGAAACCCAGGGTGCGCTTGGAATACTCGGCCACCATCATGGTCTTGCCCAGACCGGCGGGCGGGTTGTCCAACTCCAGGAAGGAGGCCAGGGACAGCACCGGGATCACGTTGCCGCGCAGGGAAATCAGGCCTTCCACTCCCCGGGGCATGTTCGGGGTCTTGGTGATATGGGGCGTGCGACCGACTTCCCGCACCTTGAACACGTTGATGCCGAAAGTCTCCCGGGTTCCCAGGGAGAACAGCAGGATTTCCATCTTGTTGGAACCCGCCAGACGGGTACGCGCATCCACGCTTTCCAGGAGATTCTTCTTTTCCGACATATCCATGATGGTCAGCTCCGGGCAGTATCAGGCTTCAACGGTGGCGGGAAGGGTAGCCCCCAGGCGCCGCGCCAGGGTCTCGGAAAGCTTCTGGGGCTCGAACTTGGGCACATATTCATCCACCCCGACCGATTGGCCCAGCTTCTGGTTGGACATGCCGGACAGGGAGGAATGCATGATCACGGGCACACCGGCAAAGCGCGGATCACTCTTCACCTTCTTGGTCAGGATGTAGCCATCCATTTCCGGCATTTCGATGTCGGTCAGCACCAGGCTCACCATTTCATTGACCGGACGCCCCAGGGAAACGGCATAGGCGGCCATTTTCTCCAGTTCTTCCCAGGCCTGACGGCCGTTGATGGCAGCCACGTACTTGACGTTCATGGCCTGCAGGGTACGTTCGATCTGCTTGCGCGCCACCACCGAGTCGTCGGCAAAAAACACCGTACATTCGGGCTTGTCGATGGGGACGATGCTGCGGTACATGAACTCGTCGTCGTACTTGGTGGTTTCGGACAGGACCTTTTCCACGTCCATCATCATCACCAGACGGCCATCGGCCAGTTCCGTCACGGCGGTCACCAGGCCGCCCATCTGGGCCACCAGCATCTCCGGCGGCACCCGCATCATGCCCCAGTCAAGGCGCAGGATGGTATCCACCGCCTCCACCAGGAATCCCTGGGTGTGGCCGTTGTACTCGGTGACGATCATGATGTCCCGCGGCGTGTCGGTCTGGACCCCGGCGTACTTGGCCAGATCCACCACCGGCACCAGGGCGCCGCGCAGGCTGACCATGCCTTCGACTGCGGCCGGCATGTCCGGCGCCGCCGTGATGGGCGGCGTGCGCATCACCTCGCGGACCTTGAAGACGTTGATACCGAAGGTTTCCCGCCGGCCATTGCGCGAATCGGTGCCCAAGGTAAACAGCAGGATTTCCAGCTTATTGGTGCCGGCAAGTTTAGTGCGGGCGTCGATACTTTTGAGCAGTTCAGACATGACCACTACCCCTCGAATGCGGGAACGATTGTTCTTAGAGATTCTAATTGCAATGGGCCAACAATCTACCTAGGTCGTTTCCCAGGGAAACCCATCACTTTTAACGACAATATACCTATAACCTTAAGAATACATGCAAAACCATGGGAGCGGAAAGGTAGAAAGCCACAGGAAGCCCATCAGGACTCCGTCCGGTAGCCAATCCGGACACCTCCCCAATGCTTGCCCTTGATGTAAACGGGGGCGGAAATGTCGTGCATGATTTCCCCCGTGTCGCGCCGGTAGGTCTGCAGCAGGAAAGGCTGTTCATGGGAACCGCAGCGCCGCCCGACCGGGTCGTCAAACACCCGCTTGGTGCGGTTGTTGATGAAATCCACTTTTTCATCACCGGTCAGGGGCTTGGAAAAGCGCTTGTTATGGGTCGGCACGTAACCCTTGCGATTGGTGGAAATGGCATAAACCACATGGGGATGCCGTTCCAGCAGCGGCTCCTGCAACTTTGGCAGCAACTGGTCGCACAGGGTGTCGAAGCGGGTGGAAAACTTCTGGGGCCGGGTTCCGGCGATGGGGGAGTAGTTTTCGTCGAACAGGTCCGCCAGGGAAATCTTGCCGGAATCGATGGCCTGCTCCAACAACTGGCCGACGCTGCCGGCCAGTTCCTGCACCATGGACGGCATGCTGGCGTGGACCGCCACGGACTCCTCGCCGGCGCTGCCCAGGCGGAAGACGTTGCCGATTTCCTTCAGATTCGTCGCCAGGTATTCCAGCTGACGGGCTTCCTGCAAGGTGAGCTCGGCGGCGGCACTGTTCGACTGGGCCATTTCCATGATCTGGGCCACATGGGAGGCGATGTCCTGACCGGCCTGGCTCTGTTGTTCGATGGCCCCGGCGATGGCATCCACCTTTTCCATGGTCTCCTGGGCGCCGCCATTGATGCGGGTGAGGGAGTCTGCCGCCTGGCGGGCAAGATGGGCGCCGCTCTGGGCCTGACCGGTACCGGCCTCGATGCTGGTGATGGCGGTGGCGGTTTCCTCCTGGATGGAACCGATGACGCTGCTGATCTCGCCCGTCGCCAGGGACGTCCGCTCGGCCAGCTTGCGCACTTCGTCGGCCACCACGGCAAAACCGCGCCCCGCCTCGCCGGCCCGGGCCGCCTCGATGGCCGCATTGAGGGCCAGGAGGTTGGTCTGGTCAGCGATTTCCCGGATGGTCTGGACGATCCCGGAAATCGCCTTGGAGCGGTCACCCAGGGCTCGCACCACCTCGGCGGAATGGGTCACCGACTCGGCGATCTTCTCCATTTCCCGGGAGGCATCATTGACGATGCCCACCCCCTCGCCGGACAACTCGCTGGCAAACTGGGCAATGGACGAGGTCTCGTGGGCCCGCTGGCTGACCTCGTGCATATTGCTCGACAGCACATCCACGGCTGCTGCGGTGGCCTGGGCGGCGTCATGCTGCTGGGTGGAGCCGGCAGCAACCCGGTTGGCCTCCTCCAGAACCTGGCGGGAGGCCTTGGCCACCTCGACCGCATTGAAGATCACCTTGCCGATGATGGTATGGATGCTGGCCACCAGGCGATTGAAGGAGGCGGAAGTCTCGGCCACATCGCCCTTGCCGGCCACCGGCACCCGTTTGGTCAGGTCGCCGTCAGCATACATGGTTTCGATCCCCTGACGCAGCACCCGCATCGGGCGCAGGAACAGGGCATCCATCACCGCCCCCAGCGCCAGGGACGTTCCCAGGGCCAGCAGCAGCATGGTCCCCGCCGCCGCCCAACCACCGCCGAGAGCCCCCCAACTCCACGCCCCCGATCCGAGAGCTGCCAGCATCACCACCAGGGCGATCGCCCGCCATGTCCAAACGGCACTCATCTTGTCTCCATCCCCTGGTTTTCCCAGTGTCTATAAGTATCTTCGGCTTACTGTCGGTCCCCGGCGTAGCCAAAGTCGGTCATATCATAATACGCGATGACCTCGTTACCCGGTGCGCAATAGTGCAGGGCGCTGCACAGGGAATGGACCAGGCGGATGCCCCGGCCATGGGGAACCTTGCCGCTACATTCGCTTTCCAGACTGGCCATGAAGGCAGCGTGATCGAAACCGGGGCCGGAGTCCCGCACCCGCATCACCAGCTCCGTGCGGCCACCGCGATGCTGCTGGGTCACTTCGAGGTCCACCGTGCCGTCGCGCAAGGCGGCCAGACGCCGCCCCCGCTCCTCCAGGTAGCGCTCAAATCCCTGGCTCTGGGCCTTGAGGCCCGAATCCAGGCCGAGCACCCCATGATCCAGGGCGTTGTTGTACAGCTCGGAGAGGATGAGGAAGATGTGGCTGCCATGGTCCTTGTCCCGATTGAACTGGCTCAACACCCCCATCAGGGTCGGCACCGGGTCCAGGTTGCGGATATCGTCGGCGGAGAGGGACATGGTGACCTGCCAGGAACCGGAGTGGCGCAGCACCCGGGGAGTTCCGCCACCGATGCGGGGGCTGCGGGCCGTCTGGTGGTAGCAATGCACCAGCATCAGGGACAGGTCGTCCTGGGCGCCGCGACCGGCCAGATGGGCATCCAGGGCGCCCACCACGCCGGCCAGGCGTTCTTCCCGTTCCTGGCTGAGCAGGGCATTGAGTAGGCGCTCCCGGCCGAAGGGCGTACCGCTGCCGTTTTCCGCCTCCACCACACCGTCCGAGTAGATCACCAGCTGCTTCGGCTCCTCGATGAAATGCACCTCGGTGGAGGCATCGAAGTCCTCGTCGGCGAGGATGCCCAGGGGCAGATGGGCCTTGGCAAAAGTGATGCTGGACAGCAACCCCTGGCTGTTCACCAGGAACGGCGGAGGATTGCCCCCATTCCACACCTGGATGGAACCGCTGGCCGAATCCACGGCGGCCAGGGTGGCGGCGACGAAACGCCCCACGGGCAGCAGTTCGGCCACCTTGCGGTTCATCTCCCGGGCGATGGCATCGATGCCGAAACCCTTTTCGGTCATGCGGTAGAAGGGCTGGGTCACCGGCATCACCGCCAGGGAGGCGGCCAGACCGTGGCCGGTGGCATCGGCCAGAAGAACATGCAGGATGCCTCCCGGGGTACGGGCGGCGGCGATGAGGTCGCCGCTGTAGGTTTCCGCCGGCCGCATCCAGTGGCTGACGGCCAGATCCCCCAGCAGTTCGGCATTGACCAGGCGATGCATCAGGTGCAGGGCGACGCTCTTCTCCTCCTCCACCTGGTCCCGATAGCGCTGCAGCAGCCGCTCCCGGGCCTGGGCCTCACGCTGCAGGTGCAGGCGCTGCTGGAAGACGCCCAGCTTGGCTTGCAGCACCGGGCGGCTGATGGGCTTGTGGATGAAGTCGTCGGCACCGGCCTGGTAGGCCTCCACCAGGGAGCTTTCGCTCTGGGCGCCGCTCATGAAGAGCACCGGCAGCCAGTGGGGGTGCTCCCGGGACTTGAGCTGGCGGGTCAGTTCGCAACCGCACATGCCCGGCAGGGAAATATCCGTCACCACCAGATCGGGACGGAAGCTGGCGTACAGGGCCAGGGCCTCCTCGCCGCTGCGGGCGACGCTGACCCGGTGGCCGAAACGTTCCAGCTCGAGCTGGGTCAGTTCGGCATCGAGGGGATCATCCTCCACCAGGAGGATGGCGAGCGCGGGAACAGCAATGGGGCCGGCTACCGCTTTCATGGCCCCGAACGGCATCAGGAGATTTTGAACAACTTGCCGAAGTTGGCGATATCCAGCACCTGCCGCACATTGCCCTGACAGTTGGCCAGGGAGACGGCCTTGTTTTCCAGGGCCACCTTGTCGCGCAGCAGGAGCAGCATGCCCAGAGCCGAACTATCCAGATAATCGACGCCGCCCAGATCGACCACGAATTCCTTCAGGTCGCCACGGCCGAGAAGGTTCTCGTAGGCAGCGCGGAATTCCCGGTGGGAATTGAAATCGAAGCGGCCGGAAAGCTTTACCACGGCCCGGCCATTGTCCTGCTCAACACTGGTATGCATACCACTCCCTTATCAATTATTCGCGTCTTGGCACTGCGGCCTATTATCTATGGAGCCGCAAGCGGCGGCTAGCGCCCCAGGCCGGCTAGCACCCGGCGCGACATTTCGTCGAGGCTGACCACCTCGTCCACCGCACCGATCTGGGCGGCTTCCCGGGGCATGCCGTAGACCACGCAGCTGGCCTCGTCCTGGCCGTAGGTGCGGGCTCCGGCCTGATGCATGGCCAGCAGGCCCTGGGCGCCGTCCTTGCCCATGCCGGTGAGGATCACCCCGAGGGCGTTGCGCCCCACCAGCTGGGCGGCAGAGTGGAACAGCACATCGACCGCCGGCCGGTGCCGGTTCACGGGCGGGGTCTGCAACAGTTCGGTCACCAGACCAGAGGCGGTCTTGCGTACCTGCAGGTGGGAATGGCCGGGGGCGATATAGACGGTTCCGGCCTCCACCTTTTCATTGCCCTTGGATTCAATGACCCGGGGCGCGCACAGGCTGTCGAGGCGCTTGGCGAAGGAGGCGGTGAAGGTCTCGGGCATGTGCTGCACCACCAGGATGGGTGGGCAATCGGCCGGCATGCCCAGCAGGAAATGCTTGAGGGCCTCGGTGCCGCCGGTGGAGGCGCCGACGAAAATGATCTTGTTGGTGGTCACGCCCCGGGGCACGGAGGGTACGGGCTGGGCTGCGGCCGGCGGCTTGCGCAGGCGCGCCCCCTTGGCCGCCCGGATCTTCTCCGCCAGTTCCTGGGCGTAGTCGTCCAGGGAATGGCCGGGCTCCACCCGGGGCTTGCCGATGAATTCGACGGCGCCCAGTTCCAGGGCCTTGAGGGTGGTATCGGAACCGGCCTCGGTATAGGAGGAGACCATCACCACCGGCATGGGCCGCAGGCGCATCAGGCGCTCGAGGAACTCCAGGCCGTCCATTTTCGGCATGGCCACGTCCAGCGTCAGCACGTCCGGATTGACGGTCTTGATCATCTCCCGGGCCGTCGGCGCGTCGGGAGCGGCTCCCACGACCTCCAGGTCGGGCTGGGAATTGATGAATTCGGTGAGCAGCTTGCGCATCACCGCCGAATCGTCGATTACGAGTACACGGATAGGCATGGCGGGTCAGGTAAAGAGTTCGATGTCCCCTTCCACCTTCGCTTGGCCCAGACGGGACTGGTACTCCTTTTCGCGGGTGAACAGGGTGTCGTTGTGGACCCGGTGCAGTTTCTTCACCAGGACCTTGCCGGTCTGGGGAAAGTAATAGACCTTCCGGGGATAGGAATCGAGCAGGTCCTTGGCAACCACGGGTATTTTTTCGGTCTTCAGGAAATTCAGCACGAACTCCGCATTGCGGGCGCCGACCTGGGCGGACGCCAGGCTGGAAAGGACCGCCCCGCCACCGAAGACCTTGGCCTCGAGGCGGCCGCGACGGGCGCCCAGCTTGAGCAGATGGTTGATCAGCACTTCCATGGCGTAGGTGCCGTAGCGGGCCGAGGTGCTGACCATGCCCTCACCGCCCGCTTCGGGCAGCATGAAATGGTTCATGCCGCCGATCCCGGAATCGCCGTCGCGGATACAGGCGGCGACGCAGGAGCCGAGGACGGTGACCAGCAGCATGTCGTCCCGGGCGACGTAGTACTCGCCCGGCAGGATCTTGGCGGCCGGCCGTTCGAAGCTCCGGTCGAAATATCGGTTGCTCGCCAGATGCTCCACATATTCGGCGCTGCCGGCGGCGGCAGCCAGGCTATCCCGGCTTTCGCGCCAGCTCATAGACCGTCTTTCCGAGGGAACGGAACAAGTCCGCAGCATGCAGGAAGCTCTCGGAATGGCCGGCGAACATCAGGCCCTCCGGGTTCAGCATGGGCGCAAAACGGGAAAGAATCTTGTACTGGGTCGGCTTGTCGAAATAGATCATGACGTTGCGGCAGAAGATCACATCCAGGGGGCCGCGCACGGACCAGCTGGGGTCCAGCAGGTTGAGGCGCTGGAAGGTGATCATGCGGCGCAGTTCCGGCCGCACGCAGACGTAGCCCTCCTGGTTGCCGGTGCCCTTGAGGAAGAAGCGCTTGACCTGCTCCGGGGACATTTTCTCCACCCGGTCGGCAGCATAAACGCCCTTGTCGGCCGTTGCCAGGACATTGGTATCCAGGTCGGAGGCAATGATGGAAACATTGCTCGCCGCGTTGCCCAGGGCCTCCTGCACGGTCATGGCGATGGAATAGGGCTCCTCGCCGGTGGAGGCGGCACAGCACCAGATCTTCAGGGGCCGCTTGCCGGCATGCTTCTTCAGGTAGTCGGCCAGGATGGGGAAATGGTGGGGCTCTCGGAAGAAGGAGGTGAGATTGGTCGTCAGGGAATTGACGAATTTCTCCCACTCCTGGGAATCGCTGTTCTTTTCCAGCCGGTCCAGATAGTCGCTGAAGGACTTGATGCCGGTGGCGCGCAGGCGCCGGGCCAGGCGGGAATAAACCATGTCCTGCTTGACCGGCGACAGGGAGATGCCCGCATGCTTGTAGATGAGCTTGCGGACCCGCTCGAAATCGGCGCTGGTGAAGACGAATTCCCGGGTGGCCGGGGCTGCCGCCGGCGGCAGGTTGAACAGGGGGCGCTTGGCATCGGTCATGGCTGACACTTCCTTGCTCGGAGAAGCTCCCGGCAACAATGGCCGGGAGCGGGCTGGGCGGATGGAAAGGGCTTAGAACTCTTCCCACTCGTCATCGAGGGAGGCCGGCAGGTTGACGGGCTTGCCGCCGAACTTGGGCGACGGCACCCGCACTTCCTGCTGCAGATGGGGAATGGCGGCCTGCGCCTGCCCCATGGCCGGGCTCGGGCCGGCGTGGCGGCCTGCCGGCGCCTCGTGGCCGAGGCGGAACACGGAAACCGCCTCCATCAGGCCGTGGGCCTGCTCCTCCAGGCTTTCGGCGGCAGCAGCGGCCTCTTCCACCAGGGCGGCGTTCTGCTGGGTGACTTCATCCATCTGGCTCACCGCCAGGCCCACCTGCTCGATGCCGGCGCTCTGCTCCCGGCTGGCCTCGGCGATGTCGGCCATGATCTTGGCGACGCGCTTGATGGAGGTCACCACCTCTTCCATGGTGCGGCCGGCGGAATCCACCAGGCGGGAGCCGTTCTCCACCTTCTCCACGGAATCGGAGATGAGGGCCTTGATTTCCTTGGCGGCGGCGGCGCTGCGCTGGGCCAGGTTGCGCACCTCGGTGGCCACCACGGCAAAACCGCGGCCCTGCTCGCCGGCCCGGGCCGCTTCGACGGCCGCGTTGAGGGCCAGGATGTTGGTCTGGAAAGCGATGCCGTCGATGACGCCGATGATGTCGGCGATCTTGCTGGAGGAGTGGTGGATGGCGCCCATGGTCTGCACCACCTGTTCCACCACCTCGCCGCCCTTCACTGCCACCTGCTGGGCGCCGCTGGCCAGCTCGTTGGCGGTACGGGCATTGTCCGCATTCTGCTTCACCGTGCTGGTCAGCTGCTCCATGGAGGAGGCGGTCTCTTCCAGGCTGGAGGCTTGCTCCTCGGTGCGGGAGGAGAGGTCGGTGTTGCCGGAGGCAATTTCCTGGGCCGCCGTGTTGATGGCCTCGGTGGCGCCCTTGATGCGCTCGACGATTTCCTTGAGCTGCTCGACGGTACTGTTGGCGTCGTTCTTCAGCTGGCCGAAGGTGCCAGCATAGTCGGCCTCGATACGGCTGGTGAGGTCGCCCTGGGACATGGCGTTGAGCATGCGGGCCACGTCGTCCAGGCCCTTCTGGCTGGTTTCCAGAAGACGGTTGATACCCTCGGAAAGCTGGCGGAAGAAGCCGTCCTTGCCCTCCAGCACCAGGCGCCGGGTGAAGTCGCCGTTGGCGGCACCGTTCACGATGTCGGCCACCTCGGCCTCCACCGCCACTTCGGCGGTCCGGTCCAGCCATTCCACGGCGGAGCCGAGGCGGATGCCGCGCTCGTTCACCACCGGGGTCACGGTCAGGGAGAAGGTGCGGCCGCCCAGGTGCACGGTGGCGCGGTGGGAGCCGCTGAGGCGCGACAGCAGCCCGCGCTGGTGGGCCGGGTTCTTGTGGAAGACGTCGATGTTGGAACCGAGCAGAGTGGCAGCGCGGAAGTCGGGCAGGTCGCGGCGGATGTCGTCCTCCACCCGGCGGAACATGTCTTCCACCGCCTTGTTCATGTAGATGATGTTGTGCTGGTCGTCCGCCACCATGACGTTGGTAGCCACGTTGTCCAGGCCGATCTTGATGCGCAGGTTCTCGTTGGCGATGCGCTGGGCCTCGGCCACATCGAAGCCCAGCTTGATCTGCATGGCCTGAATGCCCTGCAGCAGGCGGCCCATCTCGTCGTTGCGGGTGATGTCCACCTGGTGGTTGTAGCGGCCCTGGCTGACGGCGCCGAAGGCGGCCTGAGCATCGGCCAGGGAGCGCAGGATGCCGCCGGAAAGGCGCCAGGCGATGAAGGTCAGCAGCACGATGACCAGCACGATGGCGCCGACGATGGTGCCGGTGGTGGTGGCCTTCAGGTCATCGGCAGCCTGGGCGTCCTTGCGCGCCTGGTCGGCGTGGTACTGGTAGAGGGCGTCGGTCTTGGCGGAAACCTCGTCGTAGAGCGGATTGATCTTCTCCGAGAGGATGCGCTGGGCTTCGGCGAAATGGCCTTCGTTGAGGGCGTCCCGGGCCGGGTTGATGCCCTCGTCCACATACCGCTTGCGGGCGATGAAGTAGGCTTCGGCCAGGGCCTTGTGCTCGTCGCTGCGGATGCTCTGCTGGTAGCGCTGCCAGATGGCCGTCAGCTCTTCCCGGTTCTTGGCGATGATGTCGGTGTGGGCCGTCACCGGATGCTCGTGGCTGGCCGCATTGCTGGTGCCCGGCTCATGCTGCAGGCCGAGCAGCACCTGGGCCCGGTTGTCCGCCACCAGCTTGCCGATGCGGGCCAGACCCTGGACCGGCTGCAGGCGGTCGGTGAAGGCCCGCTCCAGGCTCTCGTTGGTGTTGTTCAGGGCATACAGGCCCAGCACGCCGACCACCACGGCAAACAGGACTGCCAGGCCGAAACCCAGGCCCAGACGGGTAGCCAGGGACAGGCTGGCAAAACGGTCGCCCAGGCTGGGGCCGCCGCGCACCACCTTGCCGCAGAGGATGCGCAGGGAGCCGGCCCGGTTCTCGCGGAACAGGCGGTAGGCATTTTCCGCCGCTTCCACCTGGTCCCGGGAGGGCTTGCGGCGCACCGACATGTAGCCGACCACCTGGTCGTTTTCCCGGATCGGCGTGGCATTGGCCTCGACCCAGTAGTGGTCCCCGTTCTTGCAGCGGTTCTTCACCAGGCCGGTCCACGGCCGTCCCGCCTTAAGGTGGGTCCACATATCCGCATAGGCTTCGGACGGCATATCCGGGTGGCGCACGATGTTGTGGGGCTCGCCGATCAGCTCGGCCTCGGTGAAGCCGCTGATCTCGATGAAATCCCGGTTGATGTAGGTGATCTGACCCTTGAGATCGGTCTTGGAGACGATCAGGGTGTCATCCCGCAGGGGCACTTCCACATTGGTGACCGGCAGATTGGTGCGCATGTTGGTCTCTCCGTCTGTTCCGGCCACCGCTTCCGGCGGCCAAGCAATTTTCTCTGTCTGGGTGCCTGTCTCAGGCCAGGGCGGCCACGTCGTCCATCAGTTCCATGTCCCGGGTGCTCATCAGCTGCTCGATGTCGGTGACGATCAGCATGCGTCCTTCCACCGAGGCCAGGCCCAGGATGAAGCGGGTATCGAAACTGGCGGAAAAGTCCGGGGCGGGGCGAATCTGGGGCGGGGTCAGGGCGATGACGTCGGAGACGCTGTCCACCACGATGCCCACCACCCGGCTCATCACGTTGAGGATGATGACCACGGTGAAGGGGGTGTATTCGATCTTGGGCTGCTTGAACTTGATGCGCAGATCGACGATGGGCACGATCAGGCCCCGCAGGTTGATGACGCCCTTGATGAATTCGGGCGCATTGGCGATCCGCGTCACCATATCGTAGCCGCGGATTTCCTGGACCTTGAGGATATCGATGGCGTATTCCTCCTGGCCCAGGGTGAAGGTCAGGAATTCGCTGGCCACCTGGTCTTCGTCGGTGGCGCCATTGCCGGCATTGTAGTTTTCCACTGTCTCGCTCCTTCGCTCAGGCTGCCCCGTCCGTCGCCTGGCCCTTGGCCATGGCCACCAGGGCCGAGGTATCCAGGATCAGGGCCACCCGGCCGTCCCCCATGATGGTGGCGCCGGACACGCCCTGCACCTTGCGGTAGTTCTGTTCCAGACTCTTGATCACCACCTGGTGCTGGCCCACCAGTCCGTCCACGAACAGGGCGGCCTTGGCCCCGTCCGCATTGAGCACCACCATGATCCCTTGGTGGAACTCCCGCACCTTGGGCTCGGCGGCGAAGACCTCGTGCAGCACCACCACGGGCAGGTATTCGCCCCGCACCTGGATCACCCGGCCCTGGTTGGAAACCGTCTTGATGTCGCTGGGCTTCGGCTGCAGGGACTCGACCACGTAGGACAGGGGAATAATATAGATTTCTTCCCCGACGGCCACGCTCATGCCGTCCAGGATGGCCAGGGTCAGGGGCAGGCGCACCGTCATGCGGGTGCCGATGCCGGTCATGGATTCGATTTCGATGCGGCCGCCCAGGGCCTGGATGTTCCGCCGCACCACGTCCATGCCCACGCCCCGGCCGGAAACGTCGGTCACCTGGTCGGCGGTGGAAAAGCCGGGCTCGAAAATGAGGGCCCACACGTCCTGGTCGCTCATCTGGTCGGAGGCCGCCAGGCCCTTCTCCCGGGCCTTGGCGAGAATTTTCTGGCGGTTCAGGCCGGCGCCGTCGTCCCCCACCTCGATGACGATGTTGCCGCCCTGGTGGGCCGCCTTGAGGGTGATGGTGCCGCCCGGCGGCTTGCCGGCGGCGACGCGCTTCTCCGGCGATTCGATGCCGTGGTCCAGGCTGTTGCGGATCAGGTGGGTCAGGGGGTCGGTGATCTTTTCGATGAGGCCCTTGTCCAGCTCCGTGGTCTCGCCGCTCATCTTCAGTTCGACCTGCTTGCCCAGCTTGCCGGAAAGATCCCGCACCACCCGGGGGAAACGGGAAAAGACGAAGGAAATGGGCAGCATGCGGATGGACATCACCGCTTCCTGCAGATCCCGGCTGTTGCGTTCCAGCTGGGTCAGGCCGTTGAGCAGACGCTCGGGCGCCGCCTCCTGCATTTCCTGGGCCGTGGCCAGGAGCATGGCCTGGGTGATGACCAGTTCCCCCACCAGATTGATGAGCTGGTCCACCTTTTCCACCCCGACCCGGATGGAACTGTCGCCCGCGGCCACCGGCGGCGCCTTCGGACGGCTTTCGACGCGGGCTTCGGCTGCCGGCGCCAGTGGCGCCGGCGCCGCGGCGGCAACGCTTGCCGGAACCACCGCAGGAGCGGCCGGAGGCGACGCCAGCGGAGCGGGCGCAGGCTCGCTCACCGCCGGCATGGTGCCGGCCTGGGGGAGCGGCACAAAGAAACCGTAGCCCTCCCCTTCCTCCAGCACAGGAGGCTCGCCCACCCCGGCAGCCGCACCGGCAGTGGCCGGCAGAGGCTCGAAAAAGCCGTAACCATCCCCTTCTTCAGCCACCGCTGCCGGAGTCGCAGCAGGATCGGGCAGGGGGGCGAAAAAGCCGTAGCCCTCACCTTCCTCGGCCACAGCCGGGATGGGGGCCAGGGCATCCTCTGCCGCCACCGGCTCGGGCAAGGGATCGAAGAAACCGTAGCCATCCCCCTCTTCCGCCATCGCGGCAGGCGCGGCGGGGGCCAGGCCGGGGGCGTCGTCGAAGAAGCCGTAGGCGGTCTCGTCCTGGGGCGCTCCGGGGGCATCGTCGAAGAGGCCGAAAGCCTCGTCGGCCGCTGCCGCCGGGGCTGCCAGGGGCGACAGGCGCCAGGCATCGGACTCGGCGACGAAATCGAGGGAATCGGCCAGGGCTTCCCGCGCCACCTGGCCGTAAAGGCGCAGCTGCCACAGGGAGGGAACGGGGCCGCTGGAACGGCTGAGCACTTCCAGGCGCCCCTGGCGTCCCAGGTCCTCGAGGAAATTTTCCAGGGTTTCCGGCACCGCCAGGGAAGCGGGCGTCGGCACGAACTCGATTTCCCAGCCGCCATCAACGCCGCTTTCCGCCGGGGCCACAACGGCTTCCGGCATGACGACGGCGACCGGCTCGGCCCCTTCGTCCCGGGACAGCTGGCGCAGCTTTTCGCAGATGGCCTCCTGGGCCTCGGCGCTGACCGCCTCGCCGCCCTGGTGGGCGGCCAGCAGCAGCTTGAGCAGATCGCCGGCCTCGAGGAAGGCATCCACCATTTCCGGGCGCAGGCCGATCTCGTGCTTGCGCAGTCGGTCGAGCAGGGTTTCCAAGACGTGGGTGACGGCGGTCAGGTCGGTGAAGCCGAAGGTGCCGGAGGAACCCTTGATGGAGTGGGCCGCCCGGAAAATGGCGTTGAGGTCCTCGTCCTCCGGGGCACCCACGTCCAGCCCGAGCAGCAGGGATTCCATTTCTGCCAGGTGCTCCGCCGACTCCTCGAAGAACACCTGGTAGAACTGGCTCATGTCGATGGCCATGTTCGCCTCTCTGACCGACGCAGGGACTGAAGGGGACCGGGGCCGCGGCTCAGCCGATCACCTTCTTCACCACTTCCACCAGCTTCTGGGGATCGAAGGGCTTGACCAGCCAGCCGGTGGCGCCGGCAGCGCGACCCTGGGTCTTCATGGCGTCGGAGGACTCGGTGGTCAGCATCAGGATAGGCGTGGCCTTGTACTGGGGCAGGCCGCGCAGGGTGCGGATCAGGGTCAGGCCGTCCATGCGCGGCATGTTCTGGTCGGTCAGCACCAGGTTGATGGCGCGGGCCTTGGCCTTTTCCAGGCCGTCCATGCCATCCACGGCCTCGACCACGTCGTAACCGGCACTCTTCAGGGTAAAGCTCACCATCTGGCGGATGGAGGCGGAATCATCGACGGCAAGAATGGTTTTGGGCATGGGAGACTCCGATTTTCAGAAGAGTTCGATTTCGCCGGTGTTGAAGCCTTCCTGGCTCACCGGATTATTGGAAGTGCGCTGGCGCAGGCCGTCCACCTGGGTGCGGGCCTGGAGCAGCGACTGCCGCAGGCTGTCGGCCTGAGCCGCGGACATCTCGCCCTGGCCGCACTGGGCCGCAGCCGCCAGGGCCCGGACCTCGCCCAGCACCGCCTGGACCGATTCGAGGCGGCCATTCACGTGGGACAGCAGCTGGGTCACCATGTCCTGGAACTGCAGGGAGACCACCGCCTGATTGACGCTCTGCTCCATGCTCTCGGAGATGTGGTTGAGCTCGTCGATGGTCTCGCCGGTACGGTGGTTGAGGGCCTCGATGTTCTGCATGGCCACCTCCACCCCCTGCTTGGACTTGAGGGCGAAGGTCATGTCCTGGGCCGCCATCTTGTTGATGGCCTGCTCGGTCATTTCGATGGACTGCTGCATGGTCACCAGCTGGCCGCGGATCTGCTGGCTGAAGTGGCTGGTGCGGCCGGAGAGGTCGCGCACCTCGTCCGCCACCACGGCGAAGCCGCGGCCCGCCTCGCCGGCCCGGGCCGCCTCGATGGCGGCATTGAGGGCCAGCAGGTTGGTCTGTTTGGAGATGCCTTCGATCTCGCCCAGCATGCCGGTGATGCGCTTCATCTGTTCCGACATCTTGTCGGTCATTTCCACCAGTTCCATGGCCAGCTTGGAGTTGGCCACCACGCTGTCCACGAAGGCGTGCAGGGTTTCCGAGGTGTGCTGGGCGAAGCCGGCAAAATCGGCGGCGCCGTCCTCGCCGCGCTGGCTGCTGATGATGCCCGTACCCAGCTCCTGCTGACGCCGGGCCTGCTGGCTCATTGCGGTGAAACTCTGGATCAGGGTGCCGATGGCTTCCGAGAAAATCTGCTGGGTCCGCGTCACGTCGGCCCGGGCTTCCTCGAACTGGCTGTGGAATTCGTCGCTGGCCCGCTGCATCACCTCGCCGGTCTCGGCCAGCAGGCGCACGCCTTCGCCAGCGGCCACGTCACCGCCGGACGACTCCTTGCCGTCTGCGGAGGAATCGCGCAGCAACAGGGAAAACAGCAGCCAGCCGACGACGATGACGCCGATGCCGACGGAAAAGGGGGCGCCGCGCAGGGCAGGGTCGATCGCCGCCATGGTCGCCGCCACGAGCAACGCCCATACCAGTCCGAAGCCAGACAATTTGGCCCATCCGTTCATCGTACCCAGTCTCCCCTTATTAGTTTGCTTGTGCTGGCTGACCGGACATTCTACAGGGGCGGGCGCCCGGATGGCACCTTGGTGCCGGGGGTCAGCGTTTCGGACGCAGGGATGGCGTCGTTGCTCACTTCCACATCAGGCGCGGCGTCCCGCAGGAACGCCTCTTCCGTCTCCTTGTTGAGGACGACGATGCTGATGCGGCGATTGACCGGATTGAGGGGGTCGTTGCGGTCGAACAGCACGGTGGAGGACATGCCCACCACCCGCAGGACCTTGTGATCGTCCATGCCGCCGCTGACCAGTTCGCGCCGGGAGGAATTGGCCCGGTTGGCGGACAGCTCCCAGTTGGAGAAGCCCCGGGCGCCGGCGGCGAACTGGGCCGCATCGGTATGGCCGGAGAGGGTGATGCGGTTGGGCACCGCATTCAGCACCTTGCCGATTTCCTTGAGGATTTCCCGGGTATAGGGCTTCAGCTGGTCGCCGGCCAAGTCGAACATGGGCCGGTTCTGCTCATCCACGATCTGGATGCGCAGGCCCTCGCTGGTGATGTCCAGCAGCAGCTGGTTCTTGAACTGCTGGATGGCCGGATTGCTCTGGATGGCATCCTCGATGCGCTTCTTCAGCTCCTTGAGCATGGCCCGTTCGCGCTGCTTGGCTTCTTCGGAGGACTTGGAAACGCTGTGCTTGGCCGCGTCCTCGCCTTTGCGCACCTGGCCGTTCTGCCGGGTCAGGTCCAGGCCACCGCCCTGGATCACCGCCGTGGCGTCGCCGGAACCGGAGCCGCCCTGCATGGAAACCTTGAGGGGATTCTGGAAATACTCGGCGATGCCTTCCAGGTCGCCCTTGGCGGTGGAGCCGAGCAGCCACATCAGCAGGAAGAAGGCCATCATGGCCGTGACGAAGTCGGCGTAGGCCAGTTTCCAGGCCCCGCCATGGTGGCCGCCGCCACCCTTCTTGATGCGTTTGATGACTATGGGGCGAGAGGAATCGTCGCTCATCGGCGCTTACCGGGCAAAAGGGTTCAGGACTTACTTGCCCTTGCGAGCCTTGAGTTCTTCTTCAAGTTCGCGGAAGGACGGGCGGACATCGGAGAAGAGAACCTTGCGCCCGAACTCGATGGCCACCTGGGGAGCGTAGCCGGACATGGCGGCCAGCAGCACCACCTTGATGCACTGGTAAATCTTCGAGCCTTCGTGGGCCTTCTGCTCCAGCAGGCTGGAGATGGGCGAGACGAAGCCGTAGGAAAGCAGGATACCGAGGAAGGTGCCCACCAGGGCGCCGCCGATCATCTTGCCGAGCACGGCGGGCGGCTGGCCCACGGAGCCCATCACGTTCACCACCCCCATCACCGCCACCACGATACCGAAGGCGGGAGCGCCGTCGGCCACCTTGGCCATGGCATGGCCCGGCACCTCTTCCTCGTGATGGTGGGTCTCGATTTCCATGTCCATCAGGGCTTCGATTTCCAGGGTATTGAGGTTGCCGCCCACCATCATGCGCAGGTAGTCGGTGATGAAATCGAGGACGTGGTGGTCGCCGGCAATGTCCGGGTACTTGCTGAAGATGGGGCTGGATTCGGGGTTTTCCACATCGGCTTCGATGGCCATCAGGCCTTCCTTGCGCACCTTGGCGAGGATTTCGAAGAGCATGGCCAGCAGGTCGATGTAGAGGGCCTTGGTGTACTTGGAGCCCTTGAAGATGGAAGGCAGGGCGCCGACCGTCTTCTTGATGACCTTCATGCTGTTGCTGGCGACGAAGGCGCCCACCACCAGACCGACGATGGCGGCATATTCGGCGGGCACCCACAGGGCAGCCAGGCTGCCGTGGATGGCGTAGGTGCCAACCGAGGCCAGCAGGATGACTACATAACCAATGATGAGAAACATGCTTCCCCCCACTGCCCTTCCGGCAGCGCCTGCTGTATTAATTCGGTGTATGCCATTCTAGCAACAACCCTTACGGCTGAGCAAAATAGCATCGGGCCGGACAAAAGCCCCAGAAAAACTCCGCCAGCCGGCGGATTCTGGCCCCCGGAGGCGATCCATTTTGCCATTCATTATGGTGTCCCAAGGGCCCGGGGGCGAGGACAAATGTCTCTTATTTGGGCCCGGAAACTGTTTTAAACTGGCAAACATGCGCCACGCACACTCCTCCTCCCGCGATGAACTACTGTAGCCACTGCGGCGCTCCGGTGCACCTGCGCATCCCGCCGGGAGACAGCCTGCCCCGCCACGTCTGTGACGCCTGCGGCACCATCCATTACCTCAATCCCAAGCTGGTGATCGGCTGCATTGCCGAATGGGAGGAGCGCATCCTCCTCTGCCGCCGCGCCATCGAACCGCGCCACGGCTACTGGACCCTGCCGGCCGGCTTCATGGAAAACGAGGAGACCACCGGCCAGGCCGCGGCCCGGGAAACCCTGGAGGAAGCCTGCGCCCGGGTGGAAATCGGCAGCCTTTTCGCCGTGGTGAATGTGCCCCACATCAACCAGGTCCACCTCTTCTACCTGGGCAAGCTGGTGGACGGCCGCCACAGCCCGGGGGAGGAAAGCCTGGAAACGGCCCTGCTGCAGGAAAGCGACATCCCCTGGCACGACCTGGCCTTCCGCAGCGTGCGCTTCGCCCTGGAACGCTATTACGCCGACAAGCGGGAAGGCCACTTCCGCCTGCACAGCCTGGACCTGCCCCCGCCGCCGGCGGACTACCTCTAGGGCCGGCCCGCCCCCTACTCCTCCAGCTTGAATTCGATCGGCAGCACCAGCCGCAACTCCCGGCCGCGCAGGGCTTCCGGCAGCGGCGTCGCCGCCAGGGCCCGGTTAAGCATTTCCAGCCCCTGGTCGTCGAGCAGTCCATAGCCACTGGAGCGCTGCAACTGCACCGTGCCGGCCAGGCCGGCGGGACCACCCACCAGCACCACCACTTCCACCGTCCCCTCCCAGCCCCGCTCCCGGGCCAGCCGCGGATAGCGCTTGAAGCGCCGCGCCTCCAGGGCCAGGGCCAGGCGGTACTGGCGCAGGGCATCGCCGCTGGCACCTTCCCGGGCCGGCGCTGCCGCGCCCCGCTCGCCGCCGCCGGTCGCCGGACTGGCCGCCGCGCCGGCATGGCCCTCCCCCTCCCCCCGCCGCTCCGGCGCAGCCTCGGCCGACGCCGGCGGACGGGCGGCAGCAGCCGCCACCTGGGCGGTGGCACCGGGAACGGCCAAGATGGGGACCGGCCGCTCAGGCAGGCGGGACGGCGATTTTGGCGGCACCTGCCGGGAAAGCGGCGCCAACTGAGCCTCCCGGGGCAGGGCCTCGGCAGCGGGCCGGCCGCCGCGCAGATCCACCCGCATGCCGCCAGCCGCCGCGCTGGGCGTGGGCGTCAGACTCCAACGTCCCCAGGCCAGGAGCACGGCATGGGCCAGCAGGGAAACCACCAGGGCGGCTTTGAGGGTGGAAGATGGGGCAGCCATGGAACGATTGGGCAGACAAATGGATGGAAGACAGGGCCGCAGCCGCGGCAGTGGCGGCAACGGGGGAAAATCGGAGCCGCCGCTGCCATACAGGCGCAAGGATACCCGAAAGCCTCCCCTTCCCCAGCCGCCACCCGGCAGCCGGGCCATGCCCTAGGAAAAGCCGGCGGCCTTTGTTACTCTGGCGCAAACCGATGATTTTTATGGACTCCCATGAACGATCCGGTATGCCTGCCGCCCCCGCACTGCCTCCCGGCCCCCCACCTGCTGGCCGAGTACGCCTGCGCGCCCCTGATCCTGGCCCTGGACCAGAACGGAGTGCCCCAGCGCTGGATCTCCTGGCAGGAGGCCTGCTTCTACTACGCCCGGGAAATGGTGGCCTGGGATGCGGGCGACAACGCCTTCACCCTGCGCGGCGGCATTTCCCGCCTCACCGGCCAGCGCTCCGCCATCACCGCCAACAGCATCATCGCCCTGCGCGGCCACAGCCACGGCCAAGGCTACAACCGCCACGTACCGCCCCTCTCCAACCGGGAACTGTTCCACCGGGACCGCCACCTGTGCGCCTACTGCGGCCGGGAATTTTCCAGCCAGCGCCTGACCCGGGACCACGTCATCCCCATTTCAAAGGGCGGCAGCGACACCTGGACCAACGTGGTGGCCGCCTGCATGCCCTGCAACCAGAAGAAGGGCGCCCGCCTGCTGGAAAAGGCCGGCATGGAACTGCTCTACCTGCCCTACGTGCCCAACCGGGCCGAATTCCTGATTCTCTCCAACCGCCAGATCCTGGCCGACCAGATGGACTTCCTGGCCCGCCACGTGCCGGCCAAGAGCCGGGTCATCTGAAGCCGCCCCGCGGCGCCGGGAACGGCCCGGCCCCGGCTGTGGCAAAATCGGCCCATCGGCTTTCATTGACGCGGAATTCCCCATGCCCCAAGGCCCCCTGGCCCATCTGACCCTGCTCGACTGGAGCGCCCTGAGCTGGTTCCTCTTCTGCTGGATCGGCTACGTCTTCTTCGCCGAACGGGGGCCTCACGCCCGGGAGAACCTGGTGGGCCAGGGCCACGCCTACCGCCTGCAATGGGCGCGGCGCCTGCTGGAGCGGGAAGTGCGCATCACCGACGCCTCCCTTATCGGCAACCTGATGAACAGCGTCTCCTTCTACGCCAACACCACCATCTACATCATCGCCGGCCTCTTCGCCGTGCTCGGCACCCTGGACAAGGTGGTCTCCGTCACCGCCGACTTCCCCTTCGCCCGGGAAGTCACCCGGGACCTGCTGGAACTGAAGCTGCTGCTACTCTTCGGCGTCTTCGTCGTTGCCTATTTCAAGTTCACCTGGTCCCTGCGCCAGTTCAACCTGCTCTCCATCCTGGTGGGCGCCGCCCCCACCGGCAGCTGCGACACCGATCCGGAACTGGAAGCCAGCGCCCGGCGCATGGCGGCGGTGAACAGCTACGCCGGGGACGACTTCAACCGGGGCATCCGGGCCTACTACTTCGGCCTCGCCGCCCTCACCTGGCTGGTGGGTCCGGGCCTGTTCCTGGTGGTTACCAGCATCATCGTGGTGGTGCTCTACCGCCGCGACTACCATTCCGAGACCCTGCTGGCGATGCGCCCGCCCGGCGGCGGCACCTGAGAAACAAAGGGCTCAGGCGCTCAGCTTGAGCCCGGCCACCCCGGCCAGAATCAGGCCGATGCTGCACAGACGCAGGGGACTGGCCGATTCCCCCAGCAGGAAAACCCCCACCAGGGCGGTGCCGGCGATGCCGATGGCCGTCCACACCGCATAGGCCAAGCCCAGGGGCAGCTGTTTCAGGGCCAGGGCCAGCAGGCCCACGCTCGCCGCCATGGCCGCCAGGGTGACGGACCACATCAACGCCGGACGGGAGGAGGCGGCCGCCGACTTGAGGCCCAAGGCCCAGCCGATCTCCAGCAGACCGGCGAGCAGCAGCACAGCCCAGGCCAGCAGGGGCGAGAGGGAAAAGACAGTAGTGGGGGAAAACATGGGCGACCTCCGTGACAACGGGGCCGTCCCCAAGGTACGGACGCTGGCGGGGTCGTCCCCGCAGCGGGCGGCAGGCGCCGCCGGAAGAAGCAGAAAAGGAGTGGCGGTGAGGGTGGGATTCGAACCCACGTGCCAGGTTTCCCTGACCATCTGATTTCGAGTCAGCGCCGTTATGGCCACTTCGGTACCTCACCGGGGAGGCGGATTTTAGCACGATTCGCCGCCCCGGGCGCTGACCTGGGCCCCTTTGTCGGGCTGGGCGTCCATGGCACAATCCGGGAACTTTTTTCCCGGACAACCCCGGAAAGGCGAGGATGCGTCCACAGGTATTCCGCTGGCTGCTGGTTGCCCTGCTTGCCCTGGTCCTGGTCTACGCCTGTGCCGACAGGAAGGTGGCCTCCTGGCGGGAAAGCAACGAGCTGGTGGTTCTCACCAGCCCCGGCCCCCTGACCTACACCCCCGGCGCCCAGGACAACGGCGGCGAAGCCGGGGCCGGCTTCGAGTACGACCTGGTCAGCCTCTTCGCCGAGGAGGCCGGGCTCAAGCTGAAGCTGGTTTCCGTCGGCAATTACCGGGAAGTGGCCCAGGCCCTGAAGCGGGGCGCCGGCCACATGGCCGCCGCCTGGCTGGTCTGGCACCCGGGTGTGGCCAACAGCGAATTCCAGGCCACCACTCCCTTCTTCCAGAGCAGCCACCTGCTGGTGCAGCACGAGGCCTCCCTGCCCATCACCAGCACCGAACAGCTGGCCGGACGCACCGTGCACGTGGTGGCCCGCAGCCGCCACGCCGACCTGCTGGCCGGGCTGCCGGCCCTCAATCCGCCGGTGACGGTGCAGGAACATCCGGAATGGAGCGACCTGGACCTGCTGCAGGCGGTGGCCGAGCAGCGCATCGAGCTGGCCCTCACCGACGGCCCCATCCTCGACATCGCCCAGAACTACTATCCCCAGCTCAGCGCCACCCTGCAGATCGGCGAGCCCCAGCCCATCGCCTGGCTCTTCCCCGGAGATGCGGACCCGGAGCTGGTGGCCAAGGCCGAAGCCTTCCTCGGCCGGGTGCACAAGGACGGCACCCTGGTGCGCCTGAAGGACCGCTATTTCGGCCACGTGCGCCGCTTGAAGCAGTTTGACGTGGTGCAGTTCCTCGAGCGCACCCGCAGCCTCCTGCCCGATTTCCGCACCCAGTTCGAATCGGCCCAGGCCCGTACCGGCATCGACTGGCGCCTCATCGCCGCCCTCGCCTACCAGGAATCCCAGTGGGACCCCATGGCCACCAGCCCCACCGGGGTGCGGGGCATGATGATGCTGACCGAGGAAACGGCGGACCGCCTCGGCGTTTCCAACCGGCTCGACCCGAAACAGAGCATCAGCGCCGGCGCCCGCTACCTGGCGGACATCCGGGACCAGCTGCCGGAAACGGTGAAGGAGCCGGACCGCACCTGGATGGCCCTGGCCGCCTACAACCTGGGCCTGGGCCACATGAAGGGCGGCCTTGCCATCGCCCCCAGCACCGAGGCGGACCCGGATTCCTGGTTCGAGATGAAGCGGGTGCTGCCCCTGCTCTCCCGCCCCGAGTATTACCGGCGCTTGAAGAGCGGCCGCGCCCGGGGTGGCGAAGCGGTGATCATGGTGGAGAACATCCGCATCTTCTACGACATCCTCACCCGCCACGAGCCGCCCTACATTCCGCCCAAGCCGGTGGCGGAAAGGAAGGAGAAAAAGGGCGACAAGAAAGGCAAGAAACGACACTGAGGCACCGCCGGACAGGCAAGGCGCCAAGGTCGAACGGGGCATGGCGCAGAGGCAGGCAGCAAGCCATTATCCAGACAGGCCATGCCAGGAAGCCCGCCCCGCCTGCCTTGCAGCCGGGGCAAAGAAAAAGGCCGGGATCTTCCCGGCCTTTGCTTTTTGCGGAGAGCGACGCGGCTTAGGCGGCGACGATCTTCTCCAGGCCGCCCATGTAGGGACGCAGCACGGCCGGCACGGTGACGGAGCCGTCGGCGTTCTGGAAGTTTTCCAGGATGGCCACCAGGGTGCGGCCCACGGCCAGACCGGAACCGTTGAGGGTGTGCACCAGCTCCGGCTTGTTCTTCTCGTTGCGGAAACGGGCTTGCAGGCGGCGGGCCTGGAAGGACTCGAAGTTGGAGCAGGAGGAGATTTCCCGGTAGGTGTTCTGGGCCGGCAGCCACACTTCCAGGTCGTAGGTCTTGGCGGCGGAGAAGCCCATGTCGCCGGTGCACAGGGTGACGCGGCGGTAGGGCAGCTCCAGCTTTTCCAGGATCGTTTCGGCGTGGCGGGTCAGCTCTTCATGGGCCTCGGCGGACTTCTCGGGGGCCACGATCTGCACCAGCTCCACCTTGTCGAACTGGTGCTGGCGGATCATGCCCCGGGTGTCGCGGCCGTAGGAGCCGGCTTCGGAACGGAAGCAGGGGGTGTGGCAGACCAGCTTCAGGGGCAGGGCCTCGGCGGCGAGGATTTCGTCGCGCACGATGTTGGTCACCGGCACTTCGGCGGTGGGGATCAGGTACAGGGGCTCGGCATCGGCCCGGGCGATCTTGAACAGGTCTTCCTCGAACTTGGGCAGCTGGCCGGTGCCGAAGAGGCTGGCGGCATTCACCAGGTAGGGGGTATAGACCTCGGTGTAGCCGTGCTCGCCGGTGTGGGTGTCGAGCATGAACTGGGCGAGAGCCCGGTGCAGGCGGGCCAGTTGGCCCTTCATGACGGAGAAGCGGGCGCCGGAAATCTTGGCGGCCACGGCGAAATCCAGCTGACCCAGGGATTCGCCCACGTCGGTGTGATCCTTGACCTCGAAGTCGAAAGTGCGGGGCGTGCCCCAGCGCTTCACTTCCACGTTGTCGGTTTCGTCCTTGCCCACCGGAACGGTTTCATTGGGCAGGTTGGGAATGGCGGCGACGATGGCGTTGAACTCGCCCAGCAGCTCGGTGAGGCGGGCTTCGGCCTGCTCCAGCTCGGTCTTCATGGCGGCCACCTGGGCCATCACCTCGGAAGCATCCTCGCCCTTGCCCTTCAACATGCCGATCTGCTTGGAAAGGGAATTGCGGCTGGCCTGCAGCTCCTGGGTGCGGGTCTGCAGGGTCTTGCGCTCGGCCTCCAGGGCGGAGAACTGGGTGAAGTCGATAGCCTTGCCGCGGGTCGCCAGGCGGGCAGCCACGGCGTCGAGGTCGTTGCGGAGCAGTTGAATGTCGAGCATGGAATCAAAACCTTTTTGCCACAGAGGGCACAGAGATCACAGAGAAAATCGTTTCACGCCGTCGGCAAGCCTGGGCTCGCCAAAGTTGATAAGTAAACCACGTTTCAAACCAGTTGCCTTCAGGTAGGACAAGACCTGGGCCGATACTGCTTCGGGCAGCGCCCGTTGGGACTTCAGCTCCACCACCACGGCATCGGCCACCACCAGATCAAGGCGCTGGCCGGCAATCACCCGGCCCTTGTACACCACCTCCACCGCCACCTGCCGGGCAAAGGAAATATCCCGCAGGGACATTTCATGGCAGAGGGCCTCCTCATAGACACTCTCCAGCAGCCCCGGCCCCAGCAGACGATGCACCTCGATGGCGGCGCCGATAATCTGCTGGGTCAGTTGGTCTGCCATGACACTCGGTGTCCTCTGTGCCCTCTGTGGCTAGCCTTTTTTGCCTTTGCGGGCGGCCTGGGCATCCAGGTCCCGCAGGTGGGCGAGCTTTTCGCCGATCTTGATTTCCAGGCCCCGCTCCACCGGCTGATACCAGGTGGCGGGCACCATGCCGTCGGGGAAGTAGTTCTCACCGGCGGCGTAGCCTTCGGCTTCGTCGTGGGCGTAGCGGTAATCCTTGCCGTAGCCCAGATCCTTCATCAGCTTGGTGGGGGCGTTGCGCAGGTGCTCGGGCACCGGGCGGGAGCCGTCCTTGGCGACGAAGGCGCGTGCCGCATTATACGCGTTGTAGGCGGCATTCGATTTGGCGGCGCAGGCCAGGTAGATCACTGCCTGGGCCAGGGCCAGCTCCCCTTCCGGCGAGCCCAGGCGCTCGTAGGTCTGGGCCGCGTTCATGGCGATCTCGCTGCCCCGGGGGTCGGCCAGGCCGATGTCTTCCCAGGCCATGCGCACGATGCGCCGGGCCAGGTAACGGGGGTCGGCGCCGCCATCCAGCATGCGGCAGAACCAGTAGAGGGCGCCGTCCGGGTTGGAGCCCCGCACCGACTTGTGCAGGGCCGAAATCTGGTCGTAGAAGGCATCGCCGCCCTTGTCGAAGCGGCGCAGGCTCTGGGCCATGGTGGCCTCTATAAAGGCCCCATCCACCTTGGCCAGCTTGGCGGTGCGGGCCGCGGTGCGTACCTGCTCCAGCAGGTTGAGAAAGCGCCGGGCATCGCCATCGGCCAGGCCGATCAGGCGGGTGCGGGCCTCCTCGTCGAAGTCCAGCTCCGCCAGGGCTTTTTCCCGGGCGCGGTCGAACAGCTGGCCCATCTCCGCCTCGTCCAGGGACTTCAGTACATACACCGACGCCCGGGAAAGCAGGGCCGAATTGACCTCGAAGGAAGGGTTCTCGGTGGTGGCGCCGATAAAGGTGAACAGGCCGCTTTCGACGAAGGGCAGAAAGCCGTCCTGCTGGGCCTTGTTGAAGCGGTGGATTTCATCGACGAAGAGGATGGTGCGCTTGCCCTGGGCCTTCCACATCTCGGCCTGGGCCACCGCCTCCCGCACTTCCTTGATGCCGGAGAAAACAGCGGAAAGGGCAATGAACTCGCAGTTGAACTGGGTCGCCATCATGCGCGCCAGGGTGGTCTTGCCCACCCCGGGCGGCCCCCACAGGATCATGGAATGGGGCTGCCCCGACTCGAAGGCCAAACGCAGGGGCTTGCCCGGCCCCAGCAGATGCTGCTGACCGATCACCTCGTCGGGCGCACGCGGCCGCAACTGTTCCGCCAGGGGCGCCCCGGCATCCACCGTTCCTTGGGAAAAAAGATCGTTCACTCAGAATCCATTGGCAGCAGGACTGCCCGTGCAAAAGCCGCAGTTTACCTTAAGGCGTAACTGGCCCAATGCACCATGCTCAAGGCAAAAACACGTTCGCTTCGTCAGCTTCCGTTCCCCAGGCGTTCGCCATGACGAAGGCGTACGCATCCCGGATATACTTCAGAAAGACTAGTCGCAACTGAAACGAAGTCGAGCAATTCGCCTGAACAACTCAGCCCGCAAGCTGCCCTAGTGTTTTCTCTTCAAAATTTCACCACTACAGTAGTCCATCACATCAACCATGCGAGCACTCCAGCACATGCGATATCACTGGCTTCAAGCTCTCTCAGCATTAGTCTGCATAACATTCACCGGCTTGGTACATGCAGAATCGCCGCTATACATGCTCAAGCACAACTGGATGCAATGCGCCAACGAAAGCGACGTAATTGATCTTGCAGACACCAAAACTCAATTGGATCTCTTGCGTGAGGGATGGGCCAAGTTCATTTCTGGAAGATGCACCGCACCTAACCTTCCGATGTGGCGAATTAGCCGGCTTACCGAAAAAAGAACCCCGAAAGGATAGCTCTATTACTGTTTCAACCGGATAGAACTCACACAGGTAGGAGAACCACAGAATCAGATTTATGAGGAGAGCACCCTCGAAGAGCGAGAGTGTGTTCCGTCATTTATGCTTTCCACAGTAGATGCCGAACTTCGAGCAAGGAAAGGCGACTACACCGTACGCGTTGATGATCCAGGATTTACTAAAGCCTTCTGTACCGAGGGTGGCCATGTCCAGTTGCGGAAGACAGAAAATGGACTTCTTAGAACTGTATTTGACCTCCCTTGGAAGCACCCGCCCTATTTTGTGTGGGACGTCCCAGCTGGGACCGATATCCATACAGCGACTAGAGAAGGATGCAAGGGCGCTGACGTTCGGTGACTACTCGTAATCGAAATGTTGGCTGACGATTCGCAGACCAGCTTTACGATGTAGCAATACTTGATGACCTGATTGTCCAGATTGACTCAGCAATCTTGGGACGATGGAAGCCCTTGTTTCTGCGGAATATTCCGAGCCCAACTTTAGGCCTTGTATCAGTTCTCCAGATGGGCACCGGAAGGATGTGCTTCGCCACAAATTTCTAACGTCTGTAGCCCCTCACTCCCCCGCCACATCCGCTCCGGGCGGCGGGGTGAAGCGGAAGAGGCCGGGGGCCAGGGACGGGTTGCGTTCGACCCGGTTGAAGATGAGGGCGGTGGTCTGGCCGAAGCTGTCGTGCAGTTCCATGGCCCGCAGGTTGTCGCCGGCAAAGCCGAGGCGGACTTTTTCGAAGCCGGAGTCGGCGCTCCTGGGGGTGGCTTCGGCCCATTCCAGGCCGTCCTTCTCGCCGCCTTCGGCCAGGGTGAAGTTCTTTTCCAGGGAGGCGGAGCCTTCGCCGGCCAGCAGGGCGGCCGGGGTGGCGCCCAGGGTCTTGCCCATTTTCTTTACCGTCACCTGCTTCAGTTCCGGGTCGTAGATCCAGAATTTTTCGCCGTCGCCCACCATCAGCTGGGGATAGGGCTTTTCCACCTGCCAGCGGAACTTGCCGGGGCGCTGGAACATCATCAGCCCGGCGGAGTTCTGGGGCTTGCGGCCGCTCTTGGCCACCACGGACTGGACGAACTCGGCCCGCAGGCTGCGGGTGTTGTCGAGGAAGGACTTGAGCTTGGCGACGCCGGAGGCCTGGGCGGCGCCGGGCAGCAGGGCGGCGGCCAGGAGGGCCGCCAGCAGGAACTTGGGGGGAGTTTTCATCATTCTTCCGTCTTGCGGCCCAGCACTTCGCGCCCGCCGCGGCCATCCATGGCGGAGACCAGGCCGGCCCGCTCCATGGCTTCGATGAGGCGGGAGGCCCGGTTGTAGCCGATGCGCAGGTTGCGCTGGACCAGGGAAATGGAGGCCCGGCGGGTCTTGAGGACGATCTCCACGGCCTGGTCGTACATGGGGTCGTTTTCGGGGTCGTCACCGCCCTCGCCGTCGCCGCCGCCATCTTCGTCACCGCCGGCACCGCTGAGCACATCCTCGATGTAATCGGGGGCGCCGGTCTTCTTCAGGTATTCGACCACGTGGTGCACTTCGTCGTCGGCGACGAAGGCGCCGTGCACCCGGGTGGGATAGCCGCTGCCCGGCGTCAGGTAGAGCATGTCACCCTGGCCCAGCAGGGCTTCGGCGCCCATCTGGTCAAGGATGGTGCGGGAGTCGATCTTGCTGGAGACCTGGAAGGAGATGCGGGTGGGGATGTTGGCCTTGATCAGGCCGGTGATCACATCCACGCTGGGCCGCTGGGTCGCCAGGATGAGGTGGATGCCGGCGGCCCGGGCCTTCTGGGCCAGGCGGGCGATCAGTTCTTCCACCTTCTTGCCCACCACCATCATCAGGTCCGCCAGCTCGTCGATGACCACCACGATATAGGGCAGCTCGGTCAGGGGCTCGGGGGATTCGGGGGTGATGGAGAGCGGGTTGGGAATCTTCTGCTCGTTCTTCTCCGCCTCGCGGATCTTGGCGTTGAAGCCGGCCAGGTTGCGCACGCCCATGGCGCTCATCAGCTTGTAGCGCTTTTCCATCTCGCCGACGCACCAGTTGAGCGCGTTGGCGGCCTGGCGCATGTCGGTCACCACCGGCGCCAGCAGGTGGGGAATGCCTTCGTAGATGGAAAGTTCCAGCATCTTCGGGTCCACCAGGATGAGGCGCACATCCTTGGCGGTGGACTTGTAGAGCAGGGACAGGATCATGGCGTTGATGCCCACCGACTTGCCGGAACCGGTGGTGCCGGCCACCAGCAGGTGGGGCATCTTGGCCAGGTCGGCCACCGTGGCCTGGCCGCCGATGTCCTTGCCCAGGGCCACGGTGAGGGGCGAGGCCATGTCGTAATAGGCCTTGCTGGAAAGGATTTCCGAGAGGCGCACGGCCTGGCGCTTGGGATTGGGCAGTTCCAGGGCCATGCAGGACTTGCCCGGCACCGTTTCCACCACCCGCACCGAGATGAGGGCCAGGGCCCGGGCCAGGTCCCGCGCCAGATTGACGATCTGGGCGCCCTTGACGCCCACCGCCGGCTCGATTTCGTAGCGGGTGATGACCGGGCCGGGGTAGGCGGCCAGCACCTTCACCTGGACGCCGAAGTCAGCCAGCTTGCGTTCGATGAGGCGGGAGGTGAATTCCAGGGTGTCCGCCGCCGGCAGATCGGTCTGGGGCGGCGCCGGGTCCAGCAGGTGCAGGGGCGGCAGCTGGCCGCCCTCCACCGCCTCGGGGAAGAGGGGCGTCTGGCGCTCCCGCTCGATGCGCTTTTCCACCTTGGTGGAGACTTCGATCTCGGGCTCGACGATTTCGATGCGGATGGGCTCGTGGTCTTCCACCCGGGCCCGCTCCACTTCCACCACGGCTTCCCGCTCCCGGGCCACTTCGCGGCCGATGCGCTGATCCTGCCAGCGCTCGATGAGGCCGCGGATGCCGAAATAGGTGCCTTCCACCAGGGTGCCCAGACGCTCGAAGGTGGACAGCCAGCTCATGCCGGAAAAGAGGCTCCAGCCCAGCACCACGCCGGTGAGCAGGACCAGGGTGGCGCCGGTGTAGCCGAGGGCGGCGACGGCGGCGTTGCCCAACTCAAGGCCCAGCATGCCGCCGGGCACCAGGGGCAGGGGCGTACGCAGGGTGTAGAAACGGATGGCTTCGAGGCCGCAGCTGGCCACCAGCAGGAGGAGGAAGCCGATGGCGGCGACGATCAGGGGGCGGCGGTCGCCGTTGCCGCGCAGGCCGTCGAGGCGGCGGTAGCCCCACCACACCAGGGCCAGCATGAGGGTGACCCACCACCAGGCGGAAGCACCGAAGAGATAGAGCAGAAGATCGGAGAGCCAGGCGCCGAAACGGCCGGCGGGGTTGTGCAGGGCGTCCACCTGGGCCGCATGGGACCAGCCCGGGTCGGCCCGGTCGTAGCCCCACAGGGCCAGGGAGAGGAAGCCGGCGAACACCACCAGCGCCAGCCAGCGGGATTCCTGCAGGATGACGGCAATCTTTTCCGGCAGGGGGCTGGGGGACTTATCGGAGTTGCGACGGGCGGATTGGGGGACGGCCATTGGCGGCGAACAGTTGGTAGGTTCGCCCGATTATAACGGCAAGCGTCCCTTAGATTTCGTGCAGGACAATGCGGCCGTCCTGAACTTCGATGTAACCGCTGGTTTCCAGGTCCTTCATCACCCGACTGACCATTTCCCGGGAGGCGCCGATCATCTTGGCGATATCCTGCTTGGTCAGCTTGCGGGTGACGATGCGCCGGCCTTCCTGCATCTCGGAAAACTCCAGCAGCAGCTTGGCGACCCGGCCGAAAACGTCCATCAGGGCCAGGCTTTCGATCTTGCGGTCGGCTTCCCGCAGGCGCTGCACCAGGCTGCGCAGCAGGTAGAAGGTCAGATCCACGTGCTCGGTGAGGAGGCGGCGGAACTCAGCCTTGGCGATGATCAGGACCTCGCACACTTCCAGGGCCACCACGTTGGCCGAGCGGGGCTCGCCATCGAGCAGGCCCATTTCGCCGAAAAACTCGCCGGTGCCGAGGATGGCCAGGATCACTTCCCGCCCTTCCTCATCGCTGTTGAGCACCTTGATGCTGCCCGAGATGAGGATGTAGAGGGAGTCCGTGACGTCGCCGGCCCGCACAATGGTCGTACCCCGGGTCACCTTGCGATAGGTGGATACCCGGGCCAGATGTTCCAGTTCGCTGTCCGGCACACGCTCAAACATGGGCAAGCCCCGGAGCGTGGCGAGGCTTAGTCCTCTCCCAACCTGCATACTCAGCCTTATTTTTGCTTGTGGTGTGGATAAATCAGCGCCGATTATATGCCAAATCCGTCACGCGCCACCGCCGCCGGCGAGTTCGGCTACAGCCCCCCCGCTTTCGCTATAATTTCCCCCCCGACCCGAAAATCCGACCGCGAGAGAAACGCCATGACCACCCAACGCCACAGCCGCCTGCTCATCCTCGGTTCCGGCCCCGCCGGCTACACCGCCGCCGTCTATGCCGCCCGCGCCAACCTGAAACCCGTGCTGATCACCGGCCTGGCCCAGGGCGGCCAGCTGATGACCACCACCGAAGTGGACAACTGGCCCGCCGACGCGGCCGGCGTCCAGGGCCCCGAGCTGATGCAGCGTTTCGAGGAGCATGCCCGCCGCTTCGAGACCGAGATCATCTTCGACCACATCCACACCGCCAAGCTGCAGGAAAAGCCCTTCCGCCTCATCGGCGATGCCGGCGAATACACCTGCGACGCCCTCATCATCGCCACCGGCGCCTCCGCCCAGTACCTGGGCCTGCCCTCCGAAGAGAAGTTCGCCGGCCGCGGCGTCTCCGCCTGCGCCACCTGTGACGGCTTCTTCTACCGCAACCAGGCCGTGGCCGTGGTGGGCGGCGGCAACACCGCCGTGGAAGAGGCCCTGTACCTGGCCAACATCGCCAGCCACGTCACCGTGATCCACCGCCGCAACAAGTTCAAGTCCGAAAAGATCCTCCAGGACAAGCTGATGAAGAAGGTGGAAGAAGGCAAGGTCACCGTGCTGTGGGATTCCACCCTGGAAGAAGTGCTGGGCGACGATTCCGGCGTCACCGGCCTCAAGGTGAAAAACGTCAATACCGGCGCCACCCAGGAAGTGCCGGTCATGGGCGTCTTCATCGCCATCGGCCACAAGCCCAACACCGAGCTGTTCGAGGGCCAACTGGAGCTGGAAAACGGCTACATCGTGACCCAGTCCGGCCGCGCCGGTAACGCCACCCAGACCAGCATCACCGGCGTCTTCGCTGCCGGCGACGTGCAGGACCACATCTACCGCCAGGCCTGCACCTCCGCCGGTACCGGCTGCATGGCCGCCCTGGATGCCGAACGCTACCTGGACGGCCTGGAGCAGGCGTAAGCCCTGGAACACCGCTCCATGAAGCCTGCCAAGCCGGCCGCCGCCGGCTCCCCCTTTCAGGTCCTGCGGGACCTGAAAGGCCATCTGGAGCCCGCCAAACAGGCCAAAGCCGCCCCCCCTGCCGCACCAGGGCCATCTGCCACGCCCGCGCCGCCGCCTGTATCCACGGCCGGGGACGAGGATGCCGCCCTGCTGGCCCAGGCCTTCGCCGGCGCCAAGCCCCTGGCCCGTGACAACCACGCCCGTCTGGACAAGCCCAAGCCAGCCCCCAAGCCCCGTCCCCGGCTGCAGGATGAGACGGATAGCGCCCCGGCGCCCCGGCCCCAGCGGATCGACCCCAACGACCCCCTGGCCCTGTTCCGCGCCAGCGTCGGCGAGGTCACCCCGGTCAAGGACACCGGCCGGGCCGAGGTGGGGCCGCGCCTGTCGCGGCAGAAGCGCCAAGCCCAGGCCGCCGCGCCGGTCGCCGAGGCGACGCCGGAGTTGTACATCCCGGACCTGCCGGACGACGACCCGGCCGCCCTCTTCCGCCGCGCCGCCGGCCCGGTGACACCCCTGGCGGACAAGAACCAGGCGGCCCTCAACAAGCCCCTGCCGGCGGCCCGCCCCCGGCCCCGGGAGCAAGCCGAGCCGCCGGCAGCCACGCCGACGCCCGTCCACCCGCCCCTGTCCGACCGGGCCGACACCGCCGCCGAAGGCGAGCACCTGCGTCCCGGCGCCCCCGGCCGCCTGCTGGCGGACCTGCGCCGGGGCCGCATCCCGGTGGAAACGGAAATCGACCTGCACGGCTACACCCGGGACGAAGCCCGGGACTTCCTCAGCGCCGCCCTGGCCCGCTGCGGCCGCCGCGGCCAACGCTGCCTGCGGGTGATCCACGGCAAGGGCCTGAGCTCCCCCGGCGGCGAATCCCTCTTGAAGAACCTGACCCGCAACTGGCTGGCACAGCATCCGGAAGTGCTGGCCTTCTGCGAAGCCAAGCCGGCGGACGGCGGCAGCGGCGCCCTGCTGGTGCTGCTGCGCAATCCCCGCCGGGAGGGCGCCACGGCGGACGATTCCCGGGGCTGAAAGCAGCCTGCCCCGGGAGGCAACAGGGACGGGCATGGGCGCCTGCCCATGCCGGAGAATGGCTTCCCGCCTGCCTCTGCGGCCATGCCTCGGCAACACGCCTTCCCCATCCCCAAAAAGCAAAGGGCCGCCCCGTGGGACGGCCCTTTTGCCGCACCGGTCCCTGGGGGCCGGCGCCGGCGTGTCTTGCCTCAGATGGCGGCTTCGTCGGTCTCGCCGGTGCGGATGCGCACCACCTGCTCCACGGGCATAACGAAAATCTTGCCGTCGCCGATCTTGCCGGTGTGGGCGGCCTTGACGATGGCGTCGATGGCGGGCTCCACCTTGTCGTCGGAGATGATCAGTTCCACCTTGATCTTGGGCAGGAAGTCGACCACGTACTCGGCGCCGCGGTACAGCTCGGTGTGGCCCTTCTGGCGGCCGAAACCCTTGACCTCGGTGACGGTGAGGCCGGTGACGCCGATTTCGGACAGGGCTTCGCGCACTTCGTCGAGCTTGAAGGGCTTGATGATGGCTTCGATCTTTTTCATGAACTCTCCTTATTTAAATTCTTGGGCGGGGCAGCGGGGCATTCCCAACCGAATGCCGTCATCTTCGCGTCGGCTCACCATTCGTCAGCATAACGGTTTGTGATCGGATAGCGCCAGTCCTTGCCGAAGCCCCGCTGGGTGACGCGGATGCCCACCGGTGCCTGGCGCCGCTTGTATTCGCTGATCTTGAGCAGGCGCACCACCCGCCGCACGTCGGCCTCGGCGTAGCCCTGGGCGACGATCTCCCGGGGCGACAGGTCCTGCTCCATATAGGCTTCCATGATGGCATCCAGCACCTCGTAGGGCGGCAGGCTGTCCTGGTCCTTCTGGTCCGGCTTGAGCTCGGCGGAAGGGGGGCGGACGATGATGTTGTCCGGGATGATCTCCCGTTCCCGGTTGATCCAGCGGCACAGGCGATAGACGAAGGTCTTGGCCAGGTCCTTGATGACGGCGAAGCCGCCGGCCATGTCGCCGTAGAGGGTGCAGTAGCCCACTGCCATCTCGGACTTGTTGCCGGTGGTCAGCACCAGGCTGCCGCTCTTGTTGGAGATGGCCATCAGGATGTTGCCGCGGATGCGGGCCTGGAGGTTTTCCTCCGTGGTGTCGGCTGCGGTGCCGGCGAATTCCTGGGCCAGCATCTCGCCATAGACGCCCATGGCCGGGGCAATGGCGATCTCGTCGTAGCGCACGCCCAGGGTTTCCACCAGCTGGCGGGAATCGTCCAGGCTCATCTGGGCGGTGTAGGGAGAAGGCATCATGATGGCCCGCACCTTGTCGGCCCCCAGGGCCTCGGCGGCCACCACCAGGGTCAGGGCCGAGTCGATGCCGCCGGAAAGGCCGATGACGGCGCCCTTGAAGCCGTTCTTGCCGATGTAGTCGCGCACCCCCAGCACCAGGGCGCGATACACCTGTTCCTCCAGGGCCGGCTCCGGCAGGAGCACGCCGCTGACGCGGCCGTCGGGAGTCAGCTGCAGCAGCTCCAGGGCTTCCTCGAAACGGGGCAGGCTGGCGCCGACGCTGCCGTCGGCGCACAGGGCCAGGGAGGCGCCGTCGAACACCAGCTCGTCCTGGCCGCCCACCAGATTGTTGTAGATGAGGGGAATCCGGGTCGCCGCCACCCGCTCCCGCAGCACGGCGAGGCGGTCCCCTTCCTTGTTCATGTGATAGGGCGAGGCATTGAGCACCAGCAGGGCCTGGGCCCCGGCCTGGGCCGCCTGCTCCGCCGCCCCGGCCTCCCACACGTCGGCACAGATGTTGAGACCCAGGGTCCAGCCCTTGACCTCGATCAGGCAGGGCTCGCTGCCGGCTTCGAAGTAGCGCTCCTCGTCGAAGACCTCGTAGTTGGGCAGGCGGTGCTTGCGGTAGGTGGCCTGGATGCGGCCGTCCTTCAGGTAGGAGGCGGCGTTGTAGCGCTGGCCGGCCACTTCCAGGGGATGGCCGACGACGATGCCGATCTCCGGCACTTCAGCCGCCAGCAGTTCCAGCTCCCGGGCGCAGGCCCGGTAAAAATCGGGACGCAGCAGCAGGTCTTCCGGCGGATAGCCGCACAGGCCCAGTTCCGGGCTCAGCATCAGGTCGGCCCCGCGGGCCTGGGCCTGGCGGGCCAGGTCGGCCAGGCGGGAACGGTTGCCGGCCAGGTCGCCGAGGACGGCATTGAACTGGGCGACGGCGACGGCAAGGGCGGAAGTGGGAGCAGCCATGGGCGGACGATCCGGGGAGAAAGGCGTCGGGCGAGGAAGGACGGGAGGCGGACTACGGTAAAACCGGGTACGGCGGGAAAGCGGCCGGAGGACAAGCTCCCCCGGCGCCTCGGACAGCTTAGAAGTGGGGTTTTTCGCCGGAAGCGTCGTAACGGGCCACGCCGTCCACGATTTCCTTCTTGGCGGCTTCCAGGTCGCCCCAGCCGGTGACCTTGACCCACTTGTTGGGTTCCAGATCCTTATAGTGCTCGAAGAAGTGCTCGATCATCTTCGGCAGCAAGTCGGGCAGGTCGGAGACGGCCTTGACGTTGTCGTAGATGGAGGTCAGCTTGGACACGGGCACTGCCAGGACCTTGGCGTCCAGACCGGCTTCGTCTTCCATGTGCAGGATGCCGATGGGGCGGCAGCGCACCACCACGCCGGGGTGCAGGGGATAGGGCGTCACCACCAGCACGTCCACGGGGTCGCCGTCGTCGGACAGGGTGTGGGGCACAAAGCCGTAGTTGCAGGGGTAGTGCATGGGGGTGGACATGAAACGGTCCACCAGCACGGCGCCGGAATCCTTGTCCAGTTCGTACTTGATGCCGGGCGCCCGGGCGGGAATCTCGATGACCACGTTGAAGTCGTTGGGGACGTCCTTGCCGATGGACAGTGCGTCGATGTTCATGAATCAGTCTCCTTATAAAAGTCCCTAATTATACGTCAGGCGCTCCCTCGACGCGGCACCAAATGCCGGGAAATCCCGGAAAAACAAGGCTCCGCCCCCCTATTGCGCAGCAACAAAAGCAGTTGACACAAATTCTCACAATCTGCAGAATGAGAATTGTTGTCATTTAATAACCATTCCCAGGAAACCGCTCGCCATGCTGGTACCAGCCATGCCGTATTCCTGCCCGACCGACTCCGGCTGGCTTTCCCGGAGTCCCTGGGTCGGCGCCGCCGTGCTGCTGCACGGAGCCGCCCTGGCCTGGGCGTTGGGCACGGCACAGCCAAGCCCCATTGAAGCCCCCCAGGTGATGAGCATCGCGCTCGTCACCCCGGCTCCGGAGCCCGCCGCCAAACCCACGCCGACTCCTCCGCCGCCCAAGCCCCAGCCGGTGATCAAGCAACAGGCGCCGGCCCCCAAGGCGGTGAAGAGCGAACCGGCCCCGGCACCGACGCCCGCCTCCATCACCTCCTCCGCGCCGCCGCCCCCGGCGCCCGCCGCCGCGCCCCCCGGACCGGCCGCCCCGGCGCCTGTGGTGGAAGCCAAGTTCGACGCCGACTACCTGCAGAACCCCAAGCCCACCTATCCGCCGGCCTCCAAGCGCCTGGGAGAACAGGGCAAGGTCTGGCTGCGGGCCCACGTGCTGCCCAACGGCACCACGGACAACGTCGAACTCAAGCAGACCTCCGGCAGCCCCCGCCTGGACGCCGCCGCCCTCGAGGCGGTGAAGCGCTGGCGCTTCGTGCCCGCCCGCCAGGGCAGCGAAGCCGTGGCCTCCTGGGTCGTCATTCCCGTTTCTTTCAGTTTGGAAAGCTAAGCCATCATGCAAGCCAATTTCGATTTCTCCCATTTCTGGGCCCAGGGCGACGCCGTCTCCCATTTCATCGCCATCGTCCTGCTGGTCCTCTCCGTCGCCAGCTGGGCCGTGATCCTGGGCAAGGGCTGGAAACTGTGGCGCCTGCGCCACGCCGCCCCGGTGGCCATCGACAGCTTCTGGCACGCCTCCACCCTGCAGGAAGGCCTGGACCGCCTGGAACCTGCCGCCCCCTTCGCCGACCTGGCCCGCCGCGGCAGCCAGGCCGTCAGCCACTTTGAAAGCCATTCCGGCAGCGCCCCCCACCTGGATTCCCACCTCTCCGCCAGCGAACTGGTGACCCGGGCCCTGCGCCAGGGCATCGCCCGCACCACCAGCCACCTGGAAGGCGGCCAGACCCTGCTCGCCTCCATCGGCTCCACCGCTCCCTTCATCGGCCTGTTCGGCACCGTCTGGGGCATCTACCACGCCCTGGCCACCATCGGCATGACCGGCCAGTCCAGCCTGGACAAGGTGGCCGGCCCCGTCGGCGAGGCCCTGATCATGACTGCTGCCGGCCTCTTCGTCGCCATTCCCGCGGTGCTGGCCTACAACACCTTCAACCGCAACCTGCGCGTCATCGGCGGCGACCTGGACGCCTTCGCCCACGACCTGCACACCTTCCTCACCACCGGCCACCACATGGCCGAATCCCCCGTGGTCCCCCACGGCCGCGGCAACGCCGGCGCCCGCAAGCTGGCCGAGGTGGCTTAAATGGCTTTCGGCGGATTCGAATCGGGCCCCTCCCAGCCCATGGCCGACATCAACACCACGCCCCTGGTGGACGTGATGCTGGTGCTGCTGATCATCTTCATCGTCTGCGCCCCCCTGATGACCCAGGCCATCAAGGTGGACCTGCCCCAGGCCAGCGCCGCCCCGGCGGACCCCAAGCCGGACACCGTGCAGGTGGCTCTGGATGCGGCGGGCAAACTGTACTGGAACAAGACGGAAATCAACGCTGAGGAGATGGTGACCCGCTTCTCCGGCGCCGCCGCCCAGAACCCCCAGCCGGAAGTCCATCTCTCCGCCGACAAGGAAACGCGCTACCAGCGCGTGGCCGAAGTGATGGCGGCGGCGAAGGAGGCCGGCATCGTCAAACTCGGTTTCGTCACCCAACCTGGAGGCACCCATGAACCACGCCGATGAGCTCAAGCCCACCCTGGCCGTCGTCACGGTGGACAACCCGCCCGCCGGGCAAGCCCCGGTGGTGGCCAGCCGGCAGCTGTTCCGCGGCAACAACACGGTCCGCATCGAACACGGCGGCCAGTGCTACCTGCTCCGCCTGACCCGTGAGAACAAGCTGATTCTGACCAAGTAAAGAGCAACGCTTCACCCTCGACGCATCACCCTCTTGCCGCCAGCCAGCCCCCGGGCGAGCCAGCCTTCTTTTTTTGAGGTCCCGGTACCGGCCCCGCGCTGGCGCCTCCCTTTTCCTCGAAGCGAAGAGCCCCCGGCGGCAGCGGCGGATGCCCGACCCGTTTTTCCGTACCACCCACGACAACACGTAGCCAGCCACCGGTAGGCTTTCATGCCGGGCAGCAAGCCACGCATCAAGATCAGGAGAGATCATGCGCCTTGCTTCCCGCCCCGCCGGGGGACGTCCCGCGTCCACCCATTCAGTACCCCTGCGCCCCCTGGCGGCCCTCGTCGCCGCCATCGCCCCCGCCGTCCTCGCCCTTGGCGCCAGCCAGGCCCAGGCACAAGCCCAGACGTCCGAACTGAAGGAAGTGGTGGTCACCGCCACCCGCCAGGAGGCGGACCCGGACCTCATTCCCGCCACCATCACCAGCATCGACCGCAAGACCCTGGACCGGCGCATGCCCCACGACGAGGCGGCGCTGATGGAAAACGAGGCCGACGTGGTCATCTCCCGGGACCTGCGCCGCTACGGCAGCGCCGCGGTGAACATCCGCGGCATCGAAGGCATCCGGGTGCTGCAGCAGGTGGACGGCGTGCGCCTGCCCGACTACTACTACGGCGGCGGCCCCTCCAACATCACCGCCTCCATGCCGGACGGCCCGGAGATGGACTTCCTCAAGCGGGCCGAGATCCTGCGCGGCCCCGCCTCCAGCCTCTACGGCTCCGACGCCCTCGGCGGCGTCGTCGGCTACCTCACCCTGGACCCCCAGGACCTGCTGCAGGGCCGCAGCAGCGCCATGCGCTACAAGGGCACCTGGCGCCAGGCCGACCACAGCTTCCAGAACACCATCTACGCCGCCGGCGGCAACGACCTGGTGGAAGGCCTGCTGGCCTACAGCCAGCGCAACGGCAAGGAGCTGGACAACAAGGGCAATGTGGGCGGCACCGGCTACAACCGGGAGCAGCCCAATCCCCAGGACACCAAGTCCGATTCCGTCCTGGCCAAGATCATCCTCAAGCCCGCCGCCGGCCACCGCATCGGCCTCACCTACGAGAACCGGGAGCAGGACAACCACGTGGATTCCCTGCGCCTTTCCATCGGCGTACCCAAGGTGACCCAGACCTACGGCGACGAGAACACCAAGCGGGAACGCTACGGCATCGACTGGGAATGGAAACCCACGGACCGCTGGTTCGACCGCCTGGCCCTCAAGTTCTACCACCAGGAGGCGGATTCCAAGACCTACACCATGCAGCGACGCAGTAACACCAGCGCCAGCTGCTCCGCTTCCTCCGGCGCCGGCAACAACTGCCTGGTGGACATGAACTTCATGTTCAACCAGAAGACCGACGGCCTCAACCTGCAGCTGGACAGCTACTTCCAGACCGGCGCGATCAGCCACTCCCTGGCCTACGGCGCCGACTGGCGCCAGACCCGCACCGAGGAACTGCGGGACTACACGGTGCACAACCTGACCACCGGCACCACCGGCAAGACCCTGGCCGGCGACACCTATCCCCTGAAGGACTTCGCCCCCGGCGAATCCACCAACCTGGGCCTCTTCGTCCAGGACGAGCTGTCCTTCATGGACGGCAAGTTCCTGCTCACCCCCGGGGTGCGCTACGACGAGGTCAAGCTGCGGCCCGACGGCATGAGCAAGGTGGCCGGCAGCGGCGGCAGCGCCGTCACCCTCAGTTCCGCCAGCCAGAACCACTCCGCCGTCTCCCCCAAGATCGGCGCCCTGTGGCAGGCAAGCCCGGCAGTGGCCCTCTACGGCCAGCTGGTGCGCGGCTTCCGGGCTCCCAACTACGAGGAGGTGAACGGCCTCTTCTACAACGCGGCCCAGAACTACGTCACCCTGCCCAACGGCAACCTCAAGGCGGAAAAGAGCACCGGCCTGGAACTGGGCACCCGCCTCAAGGCCCTGGGCGGCGACATCAAGGTGGCGGTGTACGACAACCGCTACGACGACTTCATCGAACAGGTGCGGGTGTGTAACGACACCGCAGCCCCCTTCACCTGCCCCGGCGGCACCCGCAGCGCCTACCAGAAGCTGAACCTGTCCAAGGTCCGCATCCAGGGCGCAGAAGTGCGGGGCAGCTGGCTCTTCGCCGGCGGCTACGCCTTCCAGGGCAGCATCGCCACGGCCCGGGGCGACGACGAGCAGAACAACCGCCCGCTCAACAGCATCGAGCCCCTGCGCGCCGTCCTCTCCTTCCTCTGGGACAAGGGCCAGTGGGGCGGCGAGACCCGCCTGCGCCTGGCAGCCGCCAAGGAGCGCATCAACGACGCCGACACCGACTACTACAAGCCGGCCGGCTACGGCGTCATGGATGTGTCCACCTGGTGGCAGGTGGACAAGCGCTTCCGCCTCACCGCCGCGGTGAACAACGTCTTCGACAAGCAATACACCCTGTGGAGCGACGTACGCCATGCGGGGCTGCTGAGCACCGATCCGGGCCCCAGCTTCTTCACCCAGCCCGGCCGCAACGTCAGCCTCTCCCTGCAGGCGGATTTCTAAGATGACGCCCCTGCTCCGCGCCCTGCTGCTGCTCCTGCCGGCCCTGCTCCACGCTGCCGCAGTAGCGGCGGCCCCGGCTGCCGGGAACAGCGCCCAGGGCGTGGCGCAGGCCCCTGCCGTCCTCTTCGTCAGCACTGCTCCCATCCAGCCGGGCAAGTTCCGCCTGCTGGCCGACCTGGCCGCCAGGCAGGGCCTGCGGCTGGAATCCCGCTTCGCCGAGAAGCTGCCCACGGACGCGGATGGCCGCCTGTTCCAGGGCTACCGCGCCGTCTTTTTCGATGCCCCGCGGGACCACCTGCGGGACTTCGTCCAGGTCCGCCTGGCCACCGCCCTGCCCGGCCTCAAGGCGCCCCACCTCTGGCTGCACGAAGGCAAGCCCGCCTGGGCCGGCCTGCCCGAGCCCCTGGCCCGCCGCCTGCACGCCTACTACGTGAACGGCAGCCGGCCCAATTTCGAGAATTTCTTCCGCACCCTGGCCGCCCACCTGGCGGGCCGTTCCCTCCAGGGCATCCCGGAACCCATCGTCTTCCCCAAGAGTGCCATCTACCACCCCAAGGCCCCCGGCCTGGTGTTCGCCGACGCCGCCGCCTATCTGGCCTGGAAGGGCGTGCAGACGGGCGTAGACATGGCCCCCGGCAAGCGCCCGCCGGTGGTGGCCATCGCCCTGCACCAGCAGTACATCGCCGCCGAGCAGACCGCCTTCATCGACGACCTCATCGAACGCATCGAGGCCGCCGGCGCCGTGGCCCTGCCCTTCTACAGCCCGGTCATGGACCCCATGGCGGTGCGCCGCCTGGTGCGGGTGGGGGAGCGCAACGTGGCCGACGCCCTCATCAACACCCAGATCATGCTCAACCCGGAAGGGCGGCGCAGCGAGTTTGCCGACCTGGGCATCCCGGTGGTCCAGGCCATGCCCTACCGCAAGGGCGACGCCGCCGACTGGGCCGCCGATCCCCAAGGCATCGCCCTCATGGACGTGCCCTTCTACCTGGCCCAGGCCGAATACGCCGGCGTCACCGACATCCAGATCGCCGCCGCCACCCGCAAGCACGACGACCAGGTGGTGAGCATCCCCGCCCAGGCATCGGCAGTGGTGAACAAGGCCCTGAAGCTGGTAGCCCTGCAGCGCAAGGCCAACGCCGAGAAGAAGGTCGGCGTGCTGTTCTGGAACTACCCGCCGGGGGAAAAGAACCTCTCCGCCTCCTACCTCAACCTGCCCCGCAGCCTGGAAGCCACCCTGCAGGCCCTCAAGGCCGCCGGCTACCGCACCGAGGAAGTGGCGGAGAAGCCCCTCACCACCCTGCTGCAGCGCCTGCTGGCCCCCTATTACAGGGACGGCGAACTGCCGGGCCTGCTGCGGGACGACCTGGCCGAACGCCTGCCGGTGGCCGTCTACAAGCGCTGGCTGGCGACCCAGCCGGAAGCGGTGCGGCGCAGCCTGCAGGAACGCTGGGGCGAGCCGGAAAAATCCGCCATGGTGCTGCGCCAGGACGGCCAGGCCTGGTTCATCGTGCCCCGCCTCAAGCTGGGCAATGTGGTGTTCATGCCCCAGCCGCCCCGGGGCGAAAAATGGGAAGAGAAGGAAAAGGCCCTCTACCACTCCACCAAGGCCCTGCCCTCCCACTTCTACCTGGCCGCCTACCTGTGGCTGCGGGAACGCCAGGGCGAGGGTGAAAAAAGCGGCGCCAAGAGCGGCGCCAACGGCAGCGGTTTCGGCGCCGACGCCCTCATCCACTACGGCACCCACGGCACCCAGGAATGGCTGCCGGGCAAGGAACGGGGCCTGGCGGTGAGCGACGCCCCCATGCTGGCGGTGGGCGACACCCCCGTGCTCTACCCCTACATCGTGGACAACATCGGCGAATCCCTCCAGGCCAAGCGCCGGGGCCGGGCCACCATCGTCAGCCACCAGACCCCGCCCTTCGTCCCCGCCGGTCTGCACGAGGCCCTCACCCGCCTGCACGACACCCTGCACGCCTGGCTGGCCCAGGACGAGGGGGCGGTGAAGGAAAAGCTCAAGGCCGACCTGCTGGCCCAGGCGAAAAAGGAGCGCATCGACAAGGACCTGGGCTGGGCTGGGTCAGACGGTGAAGCGCGCCTGCAGCAGGAATTCCCCGCCTTCGTCGAACAGCTGCACGACCACCTGCACGAACTGGCCCGCACCGCCCAGCCCCTGGGCCTGCACACCTTCGGCCGGGCGCCGGCGGAAGTGCATCGCCTGGGCACGGTGCTGCTGATGCTGGGCAAGCCCTTCTGGGAGGCCCACGCCGCCCCCGGCGAGGAGGCGGACGAGACCCTGGTAGGCGACTACCGCAAGCTCACCGAAGCCGCCCCCTACCGCCTGCTCAAGCGCTACCTGGTGGAGCAGCCCCAGGCGGCGCCCCCCGCCGCCCTGGCCGAAACCGTGGCCCGGGCCCGCCGCTGGTATGCCGACCTGGGCGCCGGCAACGAGCAGGCGGCCCTGCTGCAGGGCCTGGCCGGGCGCTACATCCCCACCTCCTACGGCGGCGACCCGATGAAAAATCCGGAGGCCCTGCCCACCGGGCGCAACCTCTACGGCTTCGACCCGTCCCGCATCCCCACGCCCCAGGCCTGGGCCGCCGGCAAGGAAGCCCTGGAGGCCCTGCTGGCCGAGCACCGCAAGCAGACCGGCAAGCAGCCCGCCAAGCTCACCTTCTCCCTCTGGTCCGTGGAAACCATGCGCCACCAGGGCATCCTGGAAGCCCAGGCCCTGTGGGCCCTGGGGGTGGAGCCGGTGTGGGATTCCGGCGGCCGGGTCAGCGGTGTCAAGCTGGTCTCCCGGGAAGCCCTGGGCCGGCCCCGGGTGGACGTGGTGCTCTCCGCCACCGGCCTCTACCGGGACCATTTCCCCAACGCCATGAAGCAACTGGTGGAAGCGGTGCGCCTGGCCGCCGAGGCCGAGGAGGCGGACAACCCGGTGGCGGCCAACGCCCGCCGCATCGCCGCCGACCTCATCAAACGCGGCGTGCCGGCGGAAGCCGCCAAGCGGGCCGGCCAGACCCGCCTCTTCTCCTCCGAGTCGGGCAAGTACGGCACCGGCCTGGACGACGCCGTGCTGGCCACGGACACCTGGAAAGGCAAGGCCGAAGGCGACCGCAAGCTGGCCCAGCTCTATCTGTCCCGCATGCAGTTCGGCTACGGCCCGGACGAGGCGGAATGGGGCCAGGCCGGCGCCAGGGACGGCAAGGGCAAGGCCCTGGCCGGCCTCAACCTCTACGCCGAGCAGTTGAAAGGCACCGAGGGCGCCGTGCTTTCCCGCTCCTCCAACCTCTACGGCATGCTCACCACGGACGATCCCTTCCAGTACCTGGGGGGCATCGCCCTGGCGGTGCGCCACCTGGACGGCAAGGCGCCCCAGCTCTACATCTCCAACCTGCGCCAAACCGGCAACGGCGGCGGCAAGGTGGAGGGCGCCGCCCAGTTCCTGGCCAAGGAGCTGGCCACCCGCAATTTCCACCCGGGCTACATCCAGGGCCTGATGCAGGAAGGCTACGCCGGCACCCTGCAGGTGCTGGACAGCGTGAACAACTTCTGGGGCTGGAACGCCACCGCCCGGGAAGTGGTGCGGGACGACCAGTGGCAGGAATTCGTGGACGTCTACGTGCGCGACAAGCACCGCCTGGGAGTGAAGGACTGGTTCGAGAAGGAAAACCCCCACGCCCTGGCCCAGACCATCGAACGCATGCTGGAAGCGGCCCGCCAGGGCTACTGGCAGGCCGATGCCGCCACCGTGGACGAACTGAAGCAGCGCTACCGGGAACTGGCCGCCAAGCACGACGTGCGCACGGACAACGCCGCCTTCGCCAAGTTTGCCGGCTACGGCCTGCAGACCCCGGCCGCGGCGCCCGCACCGACCCGGCCGCAAAGCGCATCGCAGCTGGCCGAGCCGCCGCCTCCGCCGGAGACGCCCGCCCCGCCCGTGATCCAGGGCATGCAGCTGGAGAAGGTAGAAAACAAGCCCCTGCCCGCCACCCCGCCCCTGCTGGCCGCATCCCTGCTGCTTCTGCTGGCCGCCCTCGGCGGCGGCGCCTGGCAGGCCCGCCGCGAGCAGGGCCGCCGCCCCCTTTCCACTTCCACCCCTTCCAGGAGCCTCTGACATGTCCATGGATATTCCGGAAATGCCCGTCGACCTGCGGCTCGCCGCCGTGGTGCACCTGCTCTCCTCCTCCGCCCTGCGCGGCGCCACCCCCAACAAGACCGAGGCCCTGCGGGCCCATCTGCGGGGCCTGGCGGCCCAGGCCGACCTCAACCCCTACCTCAAGAGCGCCCTGCAGGAAGTGCTGCAGGGCTGGGAGGCGGTGGATTGCCATCCGGCCTCCACCCCCGTCGATTTCTACCCCCTGGTCGCCCCCGGCGCCGTCACCCACTAACCCCAAAGCAACAGGAGTTCTCCCATGTCCCGTCACACCGGCCCCCGTCTCAAGATCATGCGCGCCCTGGGCACCGAGCTGCCCGGCCTCTCCCGCAAGACCCGCGGCGAGCGCGAGCAGCCGCCGGGCCAGCACGGCGCCCGCAAGGTCGCCGGGCGCAAGTCCGAATTCGGCCTGCAGCTCATGGAAAAGCAGAAGCTGCGCTTCAACTACGGCGTCTCCGAAACCCAGCTGCGGCGCATCGTCAAGGACGCCCGCCGGGACCAGGGCGCCACCGGCCACAAGATCGTCGAACTGCTGGAGCGGCGCCTGGACAACCTGGTCTTCCGCGCCGGCCTGGCCCCCACCATTCCCGCCGCCCGCCAGCTGGTGAGCCACGGCCACATCGCCCTCAACGGCCGCCGCGCCACCATTCCCTCGATCCGGGTCAAGGCCGGCGACGCCTTCGGGCCGGTGGAAAAGAGCCGCAACCTGCTGGCCATAAAGGCATCCCTGGCGGAACCGGCCCTGGAACGGCCCGAGTGGATCGCCTTTGAGGAAGCCAGCCTGACGGCCCGCCTCAGCCACCTGCCGGACGGCGACGCCGCCCCCTTCCCCCTGGACCTGCAACGGGTAGTCGAGTACTACGCCACCCGCCTGTAACCCCATGCCAAGCGCCGCCCCGGCGACCGGGGCGGCCCAGGAGTTCTCCATGCAACAGCTCGTCGAAATGTCCATGTACCAGTTGGGGCAGATCTTTCTCTTCCCCACCCTGGCCCTGGTGTCCCTGCTTTTCCTCTACGCCTTCTGGCTGCTCGGCCATTTCGCCCTGCAGGCCTGGCAGCGCCGAAACGGCGGCGGCCGGCCCCTGCTGGCCCGCTTCCGCGAGGCGCCCAACCTCAACGGCGACGAGCTGGACGTGTACGCCCACACCCTGCTCGAGGCGCCGCGCATCGCCAGCCGGGTGACGCCCATGCTGGGCCTGGTGGCCACCATGATCCCCATGGGCCCGGCCCTCAAATCCCTCTCCGACGGCAACCTGGCCCAGGTCTCGGAAAACCTCATGGTGGCCTTCTCCGCCGTGATCCTGGCCCTCATCGCCGCCTCCATCACCTACTGGATCGTCAATGTGCGGCGCCGCTGGCTGGCGGAGGAACTGCTGGAAGTGGAAGCCCTGCGGCAGCGGGCGGGGGGCGTGGCATGAGCGCGAACGCACGGCCGACCGCAGGGAGCGCGCTCCCTCCCCCGGGGAGGATGTCGCTCCGCGACAGGAGGGCCCATCAATGAGCCTCAAGCTGCTGCACGAACCGGAGACCGAGGACCCCATCCTCTCGGTGGTGAACCTGATCGACATCTTCCTCGTCATCATCGCCGCCCTGCTCGTCACCGTGGCCCAGAACCCGGTGCTCAACCCCTTCTCCAAGCAGGACGTGACGGTCATCACCGACCCGGGCAAGCCCACCATGGAGATGGTGATCAAGAAGGGCGAGAAGATCGAACGCTACAAGGCCAGCGGCAACATCGGCCAGGGCGAGGGGGCCAAGGCCGGCGTCGCCTACCGCATGAAGGACGGTTCCATGGTGTACGTCCCCGAAGGGGAAGGCCAGTAGTCCGATGCACCCTCACACCCTGCTGGAATGCCTGCTCGCCCGCCGTTTTGCCGTCGAATACCAGCCCCTGGTCTGTCCCGCCAGCGGCGACAGCCTGGGCTGGGAGGCCCTGGCCCGCTTCAGCGCCGCCGACGGCACGCCCCTGCCGCCGGACCTGGTGTTCCAGGCCCTGCACCACGATCCCCTGCTGCTCTTCCACACCGAACTGGAGACCAAGCGCCTGCAGCTCTCCCTGGCGCCGCCGGAGGGCCTGCTGTTCGTCAACCTGGACCCGGACAGCTTCGCCGCCGGCCACGGCCCGGACGGACGCAACGCCTTCACCGAGCTCTTCCTGCCGCACCGGCAGCGGCTGGTGGTGGAGGTCATCGAGAACCTGGACATGGGCGACGTGGCCCTCTCCCATCAACTGGTGGAGGAGCTGAAGGCCGACGGCGTCCTGCTGGCCATGGATGACCTGGCCGCCTCCCGGGGTCTCATTTCCTTCGCCGCCCTCAACGATTCCGCCTACCTCAAGTTCGACCGCTCCTGGCTGGCCGACTCGCCGGAACGGGAGCGGCGCACCGCCATCCTCTCCTGGACCCTGCCCGCCGCCCGCAGCCTGGGCGTGCGCACCGTGCTCGAGGGGGTGGAGACCGCCAACGACCTGAAGCTGGCCCGGCGCCTGGGTTTCGACCTGGTGCAGGGCTTCCTTTTCCGCGACCGTTTCCACTACAGCCGTCGCGCCGAGGCCTGACATGCCCCCCAGCGATTCACTGCTATCCCGCATCTACCTGGAAAACTACCGGGAGATCGTGGATTTCCTCTCCCTGCGCACCGGCTGCCGCCATGCCGCCCAGGACTGCGCCCAGGATTGCTGGTTCAAGCTGTGCAAGGCCCGCCCGGCGGAGCCGGTGGACAACGGCCGCAGCTACGTCTTCCGCGTCGCCGCCAACATCGCCGTGGACTGGCACCGCAGCAACGGCCGGGAACTGCGACTGCAGGCCGACTACGCCGCCAGCGGCGACCCCACGGCCACCAGCCCCGACACCCTGGAGACGGTGCAGCAGCGGCGCAACCTGGAGCGCCTGGAAGCCATCATCCGGGCCCTGCCCCCACGCACCGTGGAGGTCTTCGTGCTCAACCGGCTGGAGGGCCTCACCTACACGGAAACGGCAAAGCGCCTGGGTATTTCAGCTTCCGCCGTGGAAAAGCACATCGCCCGGGTGCTGCTGCAATGCCTGCCCATCCTGGAGGAGATGTGATGCCGCGCCTGCCGCCCCCCCGCGCCCTGGAACAGGCCTCCCGCTGGATCGCCCGCCAGGGGGCCGACGACTACGATGCCGCGGCGGAGGCGGACTTCGCCGCCTGGTACGGCGCCGCGGCGGAGAACGCCCGGGCCTACGAGCAGATCCGCCGTCTCTGGGGCACCCTCGGCCAGGTGCAGCGGCAACGCCTGCAGCCGCCCCGGGGGCGCCGCCACGCGGCGGCCGGCGCCGTCAGCCTGGCCCTGCTCCTGGGCAGCCTGCCCTGGCTGCCGGAATGGTGGCTCGCCGCCCGGGCCGACCACCTGGCGGAGCTGGGCGGCAACCGCCACATCGAGCTGGCCGACGGCTCCCGGGTGGTCCTGGAATCGGGCAGCGCCCTGCGCGTGCGCCTGGGCCAGGCAGGGCGGGAGGTGGAACTGCTGCGGGGCCGGGCCCTCTTCGAAGTGGCGCGCCAGCCCCAGGGCGAAGGCTTCGCCCCCTTCTCCGTCGCCGTCGGCGAAACCCGGGCCACCGCCCTGGGCACCCGCTACCAGGTGGAAAAGCTGGCGGGGGAAACCGTTGTGACGGTGCTCGAAAGCCGGGTCGCCGTGCATTGCGGCGATTGCCAGGAAGGCCCGCGGGAAGCGGTGCTGGGGCCGGGGGACATGGCCCGGGTGGGCCCCGGCGGCCTGGAAACGGCCCGGGCTCCGGCTGGCGCCGATGCCTGGAGCGACGGCATGCTGGCCTTCGACCGCCAGCCCTTTGCCGTGGCCGCCGACCAGTTGCAACGCTACCTGCCCCAGAAGGTGCTGCTGCTGAGCCAGGCGGCGCAGCAGCAGCTGGTCTCGGGCACGGTGGACCCGGCCCGGCCCGAGGCCGCCCTCGGCCTGCTGGCCAGGGGCGCCGGCCTGCAGGTGACCCGCCTGCCGGGGCTGTTGCTGGTGCGATGAAAAAAATTCCGACCCGGGGGTGGGGTGTACCGGGCCGGCAGACGTCCTACGGAAAAGAACCATTTTTCCGGAGTCATCATGCGCCCCCAGAATCCCCTCTCCTCCCCCGTGCCCCTGCCCCGCCTGCGGCCCCTGGCCCTGGCCGTGGCCCTGCTCTCGCCCCTGGCCGCCCTGCCGCTGCAGGCGGCGGAGGCGCCGGCCGCCGGCGTCGCCGTGCGCCTCAACATTCCGGCCCAGGCCCTGGGACCGGCCCTGATCGAGCTGGGCCGCCAGACCCGCCTGCAGATCAGCTTCCCGCCGGCCCTGGTGGAAGGCCGCCGTTCCGCCGCCGTCAGCGGCAGCCTGCCACCCCTGCAGGCCCTGGAACGCCTGCTGGCCGGCACCCGCATCGGCTACCGCAGCACCGGCAACAACACGGTGCTGCTGGAGGCCCTGCCGGCACTGGCGCGGCCGGCGACGCCCATCCTCCCCGCCGCCCCTGCGGACCGTCATTTGCCTGAAGTGAAGGTGGTGGACCAGCGGGACCCCTTTCTCGGCGGCCGTACCATCGACGAGGAACTGATCCGCAGCTTCCCCGCCGGCAACGGCGACGCCACCAGCCTGCTGAAGATGCACCCCGGGGTGCAGTTCAGCGAGACCCGCATGCAGAGCAAGCGCCAGGGGGAAATCGCGCCCCAGGACATTTCCATCAACGGTGCCAAGTACTACCAGAACCTGTTCCAGGTGGACGGGGCTCGCATCAACAACGACATCGACCCCGGCTCCAACAATCCCAACCATTTCACGGACCCGCCCAGCGCCGCCCAGGGCATCGCCCTGGACACCAGCCTCATCTGCAAACTGCAGATCGCCGACAGCAACGTCTCGGCCCGCTACGGCGGCTTCAACGGCGGCGTAGTCAATGTGGAAACCTGCGACCCCAGCGCCGAGCTGAGCGGAGCCATGAGCGTGCAGTACACCAGCAGCAACTGGACCAAGCTGATCGTGGACGAACGGGATTACGAGGCCTTCCAGAATTCCAGCGAATACACGGCCCAGCCCCGTTTCCGCAAGGTTTTCTACAAGGGCAACGTCAGCGGCCGCATCAACGAGAGCTGGGGCGTCACTGCCGCCTTCAGCCGCCGCACCTCCGACATTCCCCTGCGGGCCTACAGCAGCAACGGCAGCACCACGGATGCGGCGGAGAAAACCCAGACCCGGCAGATCGACAACCTGTGGCTGAAGAACGTCATCAACATCTCGCCGGACACCCGGCTGCGGGTGACGGTGGTGGACGCCCCGGGAGAAGACAATTACTTCATCAAGAACCAGAAGGATTCCGGCTTCACCTTGACTTCCGGCGGCCAGCAGCTGCAGGCGGCCCTGGAGCATCGGATGAGTACCGGCAAGTGGTTCGTCCAGGCCGGCTATAGCAGTAGCGACAGCTCCCGCCGGGGTGAAACCGACTACATGAAGTCCTGGCGCCCCTCCGCCGCAAAGAACTGGAATCCGGCGCCCAATGCAACCACTGTGGTGGAAGGCGCCTGGGGCAATGTGGACCAGAGTTCCAAGGCCGCCTCCCTGCAGGCCCGCTTCGAATCCATCCCCTTGGCCCTGGGCCCCACAGCCCACCGCTTCATGGCCGGTGCCGAGTTCGAGACGGAGGAGGCCCGCTATACCCGCCTTAACAACCACTACTCCTACCTGCCGGCCAACGCCAAGAGCACGACCACCTGTGCCCTAGCCGGTGGTGGGACGGACAGCGACACCTGCTCCCTCTCCCCCTATTCCTACGTCAGTGGCGGAACCACCGTCAGCGGCCCTGGGCAGTATTTCAACAAACGGGATATTTATCGGGCAGGAGAGATATCTTTCTCCACCAAAAAATTTGGTTACTTCCTGGAGGACGACATCAGTTGGAAACGCCTGCGCACCCGCTTCGGCCTGCGCGGCGACTGGGACGACTACATGGACAAAGCCACCCTGGCGCCCCGTTTCTCCCTCAACCTGGACGTGCTGGGGAATAACCGCACCAACGTCATCCTGGGCCAAAACCGCTATTACGGCCGCTCCTTTTACGCCTATCGTCTGAAAGAAGGCCGGGAAGCCTTGAAGATCACCGAGTCCCGCACCATTACCGCCGGTAAGATCACCGACTGGGTATATAGCGCGCCCAACAGCGCCGCTGCCAACCGCTTCAACGAAATCAATATTCCCTTCGACGACGAGCAGATGCTGGGCCTCTCCCAGCGCTTCGATGGCTGGCTGGCGGAACTGAAGTTCATCCATCGGGAAGGCAAGGACCAGGTTACCCTGCGCACCATCAAGGATATGGTCACCAACAAAAACTATTACAGCTATACCAACGACGGCCGTACCGAAACCGACATCACTACCCTGACCCTGCGCTCCACCGTGCCCTGGAAGCTAGCCGCCACCACCCATCAATGGGAGCTGGGCTTAGACATCACGGAAAACAAGCGTTCCCACACCGACATCAGCGAGAGCGCCATCAGCCAGAGCAACTTCGACAAGTACATCGTCTACAACGGCCAGCTGATTCACTATCTCGACCGCCCCGCCAACAACTTCAACCGGCCCAAGACCCTGCGCCTGACCACCCTTTCCAGCATCCCGGCCTGGAACCTGACCATCACCAACTTCTTCCGCCTCAAGAGCGGCTACAAGGCGGTGGTGGATACCGGCACCACCCAGACCATCAACGGCGAAACCTATGACGTATGGAAAACCAAGCAGTACCCGGGCTCCCTCAGCTGGGACATGAACATCGGCTGGAGCAAGAAGGTCAGCGGCACCCAGAGCATCTTCGCCAACCTGCGCATCGACAACGTGCTCAACCGCTCCATGCAGCTGGAGCCGGTCAACAACATCCCCCAGTACGAAACCGGCCGCCAGTTCTGGCTGGAACTGGGTTACCGCTTCTGAGGCCCGCCATGAACGTCACACCACTTTCCAAGACCCTCCTCCTCACCCTGCTGCTGGCGGCCGGCCCAGCCCTGGCCGCCGCCCCCGATATCGCCTGCCGCAGCAATGGCAGCTGGGACAACGCCTGCCTGCGCCGGCTCTACCAGGGTGCCCCCGGCACCTGGCCCAAGCCCCAGGTGGATGCGGGCGTGACCTGGCAGGAAATGGCGCCGGTGCCCGCCGTGGCGCCCGCCGCAAGCCCCCGCCAGGCCGCCCGGGTGGCCCTGGGCCGGGCCCTCTTCTTCGACCCCCACCTCTCCGCCAAGGGCCAGGTTTCCTGCGCTTCCTGCCACCAGCCGGAAAAATCCTTCACCGACGGCAAGCCCCTGGCCGTGGGCGAGGACCAGCTCATGGGCCGCCGCCGCACCCCGCCCCTCTTCGCCGCCCCCTTCGCCGCCAAGCTGTTCTGGGACGGCCGGGTGGACAGCCTGGAAGCCCAGGTGCTCGGCCCCATCGCCAACCCGGTGGAGATGAACCACCCCATCGCCGCCGCCGTGGCCAGGGTCAACGGCCTGGAGGAACACCGCAGCCTGATCCAGGCCGCCTTCGCCGCCCCCGCCCTGGATGAGGCCCAGCTGGCCTGGGCCCTGGCCGACTTCGTGCGTAGCCTGCGCCCGCCGGCCACGGCCTTCGACCGTTTCCTGGCCGGGCGCAGGAACGCCCTTTCCGACAAGGAGTTGCAGGGCCTGCACCTGTTCCGCACCCAGGCCCGCTGCATGAACTGCCACAACGGCCCCCTGCTCACCGACCACGGTTTCCACCACATCGGCCTCTCCTACTACGGCCGCCGCAACCAGGACCTGGGCCGCTTCGAAGTGACCCGGGAGAAGGCCGACCTAGGTGCCTTCCGCACCCCCAGCCTGCGGGGCGTGGCCCAGGCCGGGCCGTGGATGCACAACGGCGTCTTCCCCGACCTGAAGGGTCTGCTGCGCATGTACGGCAACGCCATGGGCAACCCCACGGCCAAGGCCGTGGCCGCCGGCGACCCCTACGCCCCGCCCCTGTCGCCCCTGATCCGCAAGCTGGAACTGAACGAGGCCGACGTGGAGGCCCTGGCCGCCTTCCTGCAGACCCTTTAAGCTGCCCTACCCCGCCAGGAACACCGTCATGACCCACACCTCCCCCCTCCGCCACGCCCTCTGGCTGGCCTTCTTCACCATGGCATCCGCCGCCGCCAATGGGGACACCGCCCTTACGCCGGGCCAGCCCCAGATCACCGCCCCGAGCCCCTCCCCGGGCACGGCCGGCCAGGGCAGCCTGGCCATGCGGGTTGCCGAGCGGCTGCCCTCCGTGGTGCAGATCCGCGTCCGCCGCAGCGAGGGTGTTGCCGCCGTCGCCGCCGCCAACACCGCGCCGGGCCTGCCGGTGCCGGACGGCACCGGCTCCGGTTTCGTCTTCGACGCCCAGGGCCATCTCCTGACCAACGCCCATGTGGTGCGCCGCGCCCGGCAGATCCTGGTGATCGCCCCCAACGGCCAGGAGGTGGAGGCCAAGGTGGTGGGCAGCGACGACACCACCGACATCGCCGTGCTCAAGACCACCGCCCCCCTGGCGCCGCCGGTGCCCCTGGGCAGCAGCAAGGAGCTGCGCCCCGGCGACCCGGTCTTCGCCGTCGGCTCGCCCTTCGGCCTGGCCCACAGCGTCAGCGCCGGCATCGTCAGCGCCAGCGGGCGCTTCCTGCCGAGCAATCCCCACGTGGCCTTCCTGCAAACGGATGCGGCCATCAACCCGGGCAATTCGGGCGGCCCCCTGTTCGACGCCGAGGGCCGGCTGGTGGGCATCAATTCCATGTCCTTCTCCCGCTCCGGCGGCTATACCAACATCGGCTTCGCCATCCCGGTGGAAGAGGCCCGGCGGGTGGCCGCCATCCTCATCCGGGACGGCCAGGTGAAGCGGGGCTGGCTCGGCGCCGAGCTGCAGGCGACGGAAACGGCGGCCCGGGCCCTGGGCCGGCAGCGGGGCGTGCTGGTGACCCGGGTCCATGCCGACACCCCGGCGGAAAAGGCCGGGCTGCAGGCCGGCGACCTGGTCATCGGCATCGCCGGTCGCCCTCTGGCCGACGGCGGCGACCTGCACCGCTTCCTCGCCGCGGCGGCCCCCGGCGACCGGCTGGAACTGGAACTGTGGCGCCAGCAGCAGTCCTGCAGCGTGCGGGTGGTCCTGGGGGAAAAGCGGGAAGTGCCGCGCCCCGCCACCAACCTGGCCGCCTACGACCCGGCCCGCAGCCTGGGCCTGGTGCTGCAGGAACTGCCGGCCAAGGGCGGCCTGCGCATCCTCGCCGTCCAGGGCATCGCCGAGCAGAACGGGCTGGACCCGGGAGACGAGATCGACAGCCTGGACGGCCAGCCGGTGAAGGAAATCCACGATCTCAACCTGGCCCTGGGCCGCATCCCCAACCGGGAGATGGGCCTCCTCGGCATCCGCCGCCAGGGCCGGGCCCTGGTGCTGCCCCTGGGGCCCCGGCCCCAGGTGGGCACCACCAGCACGACCGCCCCCGGCCAGCCCCGCAGCACCACCGACGACTGAGCCGGCGCCACCGCTGCCTCCGCCCCGACCCGGGCGCGGTGGCAGCGGCAGCGCCGATTTGCCGGTAAAGTTTGCCCTATCGCCTCTCGCCCCCATTCCGCCATGGCCTTCAACGCCCCCCTGCTGGAACGCATCCCCCGGGAAATCGCCGCCGTCGGCGATTACGAGCCCTATGCCCGCCGCCGCCTCGACGACAACGCCTGGACCTACCTGCACAGCGGTTCCGCCGACGAGCTGACCTTCCGCTGGAACAAGGAGGCCTTCGACCGCCTGCGCCTCAACGGCCGGGTCCTGGCCGACGTGCGGGGCGGCCACACCCGGCTGGAACTGTTCGGCCAGCGTTACGAGCATCCCCTCTTCCTCGCTCCGGTGGCACACCAGAAGCTGTTCCATCCCGAAGGGGAACTGGCCACCGTGCTCGGCGCCGGCGCCCTGCAGGCGGGCATGGTGGTATCCACCCTGGCCAGCACGCCCCTGGAGGACATTGCCGCCCAGGCCGAGGCGCCCCTGTGGTTCCAGCTCTACTTCCAGCCGGACCGGGACTTCACCCGCCAGCTGGTGCAGCGGGCCGAGGCCGCCGGCTACCAGGCCCTGGTGGTGACGGTGGACGTGCCCATCTTCGGCCTGCGCAACCGGGAGCAGCGCATCGGCTTCCACCTGCCCGCCGGCATCGACCCGGCCAACCTGCGGGGCATGGCGGCGCCGGCCCAGCCCGCCCTGCATCCGGGCCAGAGCATCGTCTTCGACGGCATCATGGCTGCGGCCCCCACCTGGGAGGACATCGCCTGGGTCCGCTCCCTGACCCGCCTGCCGCTGATCCTCAAAGGCATCACCCACCCGGGAGACGCCCGCCAAGCGGCCGACCTGGGGGTGGATGGCCTGATCGTCTCCAACCACGGGGGCCGCAGCCTGGACACCCTGCCGGCCAGCATCGAGGCTTTGCCGGCGGTGGTGCAGGCCGTGGCGGGCCGTCTGCCGGTGCTCCTGGACGGGGGCATCCGCCGCGGCAGCGACGTGGTCAAGGCCCTGGCCCTGGGCGCCGCGGCCGTGCTCCTGGGCCGGCCCTGGGTCTACGGCCTGGCGGCGGCCGGCCCCCTGGGCGTGGCCCACACCCTGAAGCTGCTGCGGGAGGAATTGGAGGTGACCATGGCCATGGCCGGCTGCACCACCCTGGCCGACATCAACGCCGACCTGTTGTTTTCACACCACACCTGGATGCAACCTTGATCCAGGTTGAAATCCATTGAAAATCAAGGCATCGCCGCCTGCTATCCGCGCGAAACCCCTGATCTGGCAAGCCTTTCCGGCCTGCCTACGGTTTGACCATTACAAATGAAAACAATTATCATTGGCTTCATTACGAGATTTAACGATCCCGGATAGCCAGCCACCTGCAGACGCCGCCCGCCGGCACGTCATCGGTCAGGAAGCCAGCCTCAACGACTTCCCACAAAAATCCCCACGGAGATTTGACCGATGGCCTACATCCAGAGCCACAAGCACGCCCCCGACCAGCAGCCCCGTTTCAAGCGCAGCGCCGCCTTCACCGCCCTGGCCCTCGCCGTTCCCGGCGTCGCCCTGGCCCAGCAGGAACAGACCCTGTCCACGGTCAGCGTCACCGCCGAGACGGAAACCTTCAAGGCGGATACGGCCGCGTCCACCAAATACACGGCTCCCCTGGTGGATACGCCCAAGACCCTGACGGTCATCACCAAGGAAGTGTTGCAGCAGACCAACGCCACCACCCTGCAGGATGCCCTGCGCACCACCCCCGGCATCACTTTCGGCATGGGCGAAGGCGGCACACCGGCCGGCGACATCCCCATCATCCGCGGCTTCAAGTCCGAAGCCAATTTCTTCATCGACGGCCTGCGCGACCCCAGCTCCCAGTCCCGGGACATGTTCGCCGTGGAGCAGGTGGACGTCACCAAGGGCCCCGATTCCGCCTACAGCGGCGGCGGCGCCGTCGGCGGCAGCATCAACCTGAGCACCAAGAATGCCCGCCTGGGCAACTTCGGCGATGCCAGCATCGGCGTCGGCACCGCCAACTACAAGCGGGCTACCGCCGACATCAACCGGCAGATCGGCGACCACATGGCCGCCCGCCTCTCCCTGATGAAGGAAGACAGCGATGTGGCCGGCCGCGAAGCCGTGTGGAACAAGAAGGACGGCGTCGCCGCCTCCCTCGCCGCCGGCCTGGGCACCCCCACCCGCGCCAGCCTCAGCGTCTACCACTACCAGACCGAAGGCCTGCCGGATTACGGCATCCCCTACAACAATCCCATCGCCAAGTACGCCACCGTGGCCCAGGGCACCGGCGGCTCCACCGCCACCACCCCGCCCACCGTGGCCCCGACCCTGAACCCCACGGCCGTGGCCAAGAACGGCGACGGCGGTCCCCTCGGTGTAAACCGAAACAACTTCTACGGCCTGGTGAATCGGGACTTCAGCCGCACCGAGGTCAACAGCCAGACCCTGAAGCTGGAACACGACATCAACGACAAGTGGACGGTGCGCAACTCCACCCGCTTCACCCAGACCAAGAATGACTACGTGGTGACCAACCCGGGGGATTCCAACGCCTCCATCGTCACCGGCACCACCCTGCCGCGCAGCTCCAAGAACCGCAACTCCACCAGCGACAGCGTCATCAACGCCACCGAGCTGGTGGGCGAGTTCTTCACCGGCGACATCAAGCACAACATCGCCACCGGCATCGAGTTCATGCACAACGAGGTGGACAGCCGCGGCTACACCGTGACCGGCGCATCCAACGCCAACATCCAGAATCCAAACCCCAACGATCCCTGGACCGGCACCGTCACCCGCAATACCGCCGGCACCTACACCCGCACCGCCTCCCGCGGCATCTACGTCTTCGACACCCTGACCCTGAACAAGCAGTGGCTGCTCAACCTGGGCCTGCGCGACGACGAGTTCCGCACCTCCCTGGACGGCTACACCACCAACGGCACCAAATCCACCACCGTGCCGCTGCAGAGCCGCTCCAGCTTCACCAGCTACCAGGCCGGCGTGGTCTTCAAGCCGAAGGACAACGGCAGCATCTACGCCAACTACGCCACCGCCGCCAACCCCTCCGGCATCACCGCCAGCGACGGTTCGGACAACCTGTCCCTGACCAACAAGGACCTGGAGCCGGAAGAGGTGCGCAGCCTCGAGCTGGGCACCAAGTGGAACCTGTTCAACAACAAGCTGGCTCTCACCGGCGCCGTCTTCAACATCGAGAAGACCAACGCCAAGATCAGCCTGGACGCCAACACCATGGCCACCGTCGGCAAGCAGCGCATCAACGGCTACGAGCTGGGCTTTGCCGGCAACCTCACCGACAAGTGGCAGGTCACCGGCGGCTACACCTACATGGATTCCGAACTGGTGGAACCGGGCCCCTCCTACTGGAGCAAGAGCGGCACCAACTGGCGCTACAACGCCAACGCCGAGAACAAGGGCAACAAGGTGCCCAACACGCCCGAGCACAGCTTCAGCGTGTGGACCAGCTACCGCATCCTGCCCCAGCTGACCATCGGCGGCGGCGCCTACTACGTCTCCAAGGTGTACGGCGATGCCGCCAACACCAAGTGGGTCCCCTCCTACTGGCGTGCCGATGCCATGGCCACCTACCAGGTGGACAAGAACCTGTCCCTGCGCCTCAACGTGCAGAACCTGTTCGACGAGGTGTACTACGACAAGGCCTACGCCAGCCACATGGTCAGCGTCGCCCCGGGTCGCCAGGCCATCCTGACGGCCAACTACAAGTTCTAAGCGTTGCCTCCCCGCCCGGTCCGCCGGGCGGGTTTTTCGTTTCACCCGGGCCTAGCCCATCGCCAAGGAGCCCTGCATCATGATGCTGCATATTCCGGAATTGCTGACCCGGGACCAGGTGGCCGAGTGCCGCCACATTCTCGCCAACGCCCAATGGCAGGACGGCCTCGCCACCGCCGGCATCCAAGCAGCCCAGCGCAAGCAGAACCTGCAACTGCCCGAAGGCACGCCGGCCATCGCCCGCCTGCGGGAGATCGTCACCGGCGCCCTGCTCAATAATCCCCTTTTCTTCTCCGCCGCCCTGCCCCAGCGCATCCTGCCGCCCTTCTTCAACCACTACGAAGGCGGCGGCTTCTACGGCAACCACGTGGACAACGCCATCCGCTATCCCCACGGCAGCCAAGCTGGCATCCGCACCGACGTCTCCACCACCATCTTCTTCACCGACCCGGACGAATACGAGGGCGGCGACCTGTTCGTGGACGACACCTACGGCAGCCACCAGGCCAAGCTGCCGGCCGGCGACGCCATCGTCTACCCCTCCACCAGCCTGCACCGGGTCGAGCCTGTGACCAAGGGCGCCCGCATCTGCTCCTTCCTGTGGACCCAGAGCATGATCCGGGACGACTGGAAGCGCACCATGATGTTCGACCTGGACTGCACCATCCAGAAGCTGCGCCAGCAGGTGGGCGACAGCGAGGAGGTGGTGGCCCTCACCGCCCACTATCACAACCTGTTGCGCCAATGGGCGGAGATGTAAGCCGTCCCATGAACACCGCAGCAAGCATCGCCCCCGCCCGCCGCCCCGGCTGGCTGAAAACCCTGCACCAGTGGCACTGGATCAGCTCCGCCATCTGCCTGCTGGGCATGGTCCTCTTTGCCGTCACCGGCATCACCCTCAACCACGCCGCCGACATCGGCAGCAAACCGACGGTGCTGCGCCAGCAGCTGCAACTGCCCGAAGCCCTGCAAGCCCAGCTGGCACCGGCTGCCGCCGAAGCCCGGCAGGCGCCCCTGCCGCCGGCCCTGGCGGCCTGGGCCGCCGCGGCCCTGGGCATCGAGGCGGCCGACCAGGAGGCCGAGTGGTCGCCGGAGGAAATCTACCTGGCCCTGCCCCGGCCCGGCGGTGACGCCTGGCTGCGCATCGACCGGGAAAGCGGCGAGGCGGAATACGAAGTGACCGACCGGGGCTGGATCTCCTACCTCAACGACCTGCACAAGGGCCGCCACACCGGCGGCGCCTGGCGCTGGTTCATCGACATCTTCTCCGCCGCCTGCCTGGTGTTTTCCCTGTCGGGCCTGCTCATCCTCAAGTACCACGCCGGCAACCGGCCCGGCACCTGGCCCCTGGTGGGCCTGGGCGCCCTGGTGCCCCTGCTGCTGGCCCTGCTGCTGATGCACTGACCCTCCCCCAACTATTACCGAAAGCCTCCGACCATGACGTTCGCCAAGAAACGCCTGCTTTCCCTGCTCCTCGGCTGCGGCCTCGCCCTGCCGTCCCTGGCCGCCGACCTGGCGGTGGAAGTGGAAATCCCCCGCCTCAACGTGGCCGAATACCACCGCCCCTATGTGGCCGTGTGGGTGGAACGGGCCGACAACAGCATCGCCGCACACCTGGCGCTGCTCTACGACGCCAAGATGAAAAACGGCGAAGGCACCAAGTGGCTGAAGGACCTGCGCCAGTGGTGGCGCCGCGGCGGCCGGGACCTGGCCATGCCGGTGGACGGCATCACCGGCGCCACCCCCACCGTGGGCAAGCAGAAGCTGCGCTTCGCCCAGGGCAAGGCCCCCCTCGGCGACCTGCCTCCCGGCGACTACAAGCTGGGCATCGAAGCCGCCCGGGAAGTGGGCGGCCGCGAGCTGCTCTACATCCCCTTCCAGTGGCCCCCCAAGCAGGCCCAGCAGGCCACCGCCCAGGGCCAGAGCGAACTGGGCCACATCACCCTGGACCTGAAGCCCTGAACGGCACGGGCGGTTCATTCCGCCCCGCCCCCTCGGTGATCTCTGTGCCCTCTGTGGCCAGCTTTTAAAACTCCACCCCATTCCCACCGCAAAGGATTCCCCATGAAACTGCTGCGCCCCCTGACTATCGCCGCCCTCCTGGCCACCGCCCTGGTGCCTGCCGCCCAGGCCCACAATGCCTGGCTGCTGCCCTCCTCCACCGTGCTCTCCAAGGCCCAGTGGATCACCGTGGATGCGGCCGTGGCCAACGACCTCTTCTTCTTCAACCACAACGCCCTCAACCTGGACAACCTGAGCGTCACCGCCCCCGACGGCAGCAAGGTGGCGCCGGAAAACCTGGCAAAGGGCAAGCTGCGCAGCGTCTTCGACCTCAACCTGACCCAGGCCGGTACCTACCGCGTCGCCGTGGTCAACGCCGGCATCATGGCCAGCTTCAAGCTGAAGGGCGAACCCAAGCGCTGGCGCGGCAGCGCCGAAGCCTTCGCCCGGGAAATCCCGGCCGAGGCGGAAGAGCTGAACGTCAATGAAATGGCCGGCCGCAACGAGACCTTCGTCACCGTCGGCAAGCCCTCCGCCCTGACCCCCATCGGCAAGGGCCTGGAACTGGTGCCGGTGACCCATCCCAACGACCTGGTGAACGGCGAGGCCGCCACCTTCCAGATGCTGCTGGACGGCAAGCCCGCCGCCGGCCTGGAAGTCACTGTCACCAAGGGCGCCACCCGCTACCGCAACCAGCTGGGCGAAATGAAGCTGAAGACCGGCGCCGACGGCAAGTTCAGCGTCACCTTCCCCGAAGCCGGCATGTACTGGCTCGACGCCGAACTGAAGGACAGCAAGACCAGCGTCAAGGCCGCCAAGGAACGCCGCGTCACCTACGCCGCCACGCTGGAAGTGCTGCCCCAGTAAAGGGCAAGGCAAAACCTTAGCCACAGAGGGCACAGAGATCACCGAGGTTTCTGTGCCCCGGGCTTCCCGGGTCGGGTAGCCAGCCTCCTGTGCGCTTCCGTCACCGTTCCCGCCAGCAACCCTCCTCCCCGTTTCGGTTCCATTTCATGCCCGACACCGTGCGACTCCTCACCGCCTGGGGCGCCACCCTGGCCTACGGCGGCCTTTGCGCTGCCGTCTATCTGCGCCACCGGCGGCGGCAGCGCATCGCCGTGGCGCCCCTCGGCGACGGCGGGCGCCCCGTGCTGGTGGCCTATGCCAGCCAGAGCGGCAGCGCCGAGGCCCTGGCGCAACACACCGCCCGCAGCCTGGGGGCTGCCGGCCTCAACACCACCCTGGTGCCCCTCAACCGGGTCACCCCGGCCCTGCTGGCCGCCCACGAACAGGCCCTGTTCCTCGTCAGCACCTGCGGCGAGGGGGACGCGCCGGACAACGGCGCCCTCTTCGAGCGCCACTGCATGGCCGACGCGGGTCCGGACCTATCCCGCCTGCACGTCGGCGTGCTGGCCCTGGGGGACCGGGAATACGCCCACTTCTGCGCCTTCGGCCGGCGCCTGGCCGCCTGGCTGGAGGCCCGGGGCGCCGTGCCGCTGTTTGCCCCCCTGGAGATGGACAACCAGGATGCCAACGCCCTGGCGGCCTGGCAGCAGCAGGTGGCCCACATCGCCGGCAGCGGCGAGACGCCGGACTGGCGCGCCCCGGCCTTCACCCCCTGGCGCCTGCTGGAGCGGCGCCACCTCAATCCGGGCAGCAGCGGCGCCCCCGTGTTCCACCTGGCCCTGGCGCCGGAACACGCCCCCCTGCCCGAGTGGCAGGCCGGCGACCTGGTGCAGGTGCAGCCACCAGAGGCCGGGGAACATCCCCGGGACTATTCCATCGCCTCCCTGCCCGCCGACGGCGCCCTGCACCTGCTGGTGCGCCTGCAGGCCCGCCCCGACGGCACCCCCGGCCTGGCTTCCGGCCACCTCTGCAAGGACCTGGAGGTGGGCCGCAGCGTGGCCCTGCGCCTCAAGCCTCACGCCAATTTCCGCCTCGGCGACAACGCCGGCCGGCCCCTCATCCTGATCGGCAACGGCACCGGCATCGCCGGCCTGCGGGCCCTGCTCAAGGCCCGGGAAGCCCGGGGAGATAAGCGCAACTGGCTGATCTTCGGCGAACGCCACGCCGGCCCGGACCGGCACTACCGGGAAGACCTGGCCCGCTGGCGCAACAATGGCCTGCTGCCCCGGCTGGATCTGGTCTTTTCCCGGGAACAGGCGGCCAAGGATTACGTGCAGCATCGCCTGGCCCAGCGCGGCGACGTGCTGCAGGACTGGCTCGACGAGGGCGCCGCCCTCTACGTCTGCGGCAGCGCCGCCACCATGGGCGCCGCGGTAGATGAGACCCTGGCCCAGCTGCTGGGCCGGGAAGCCCTGGACCGGCTGCTGGCGGAAGGCCGCTACCGGCGGGACGTTTACTAAGGCCCGGGCACTCCCGGCCACGGATTCCCCAGACCACCACGCCAGAAACAAGAAGGGACGCTCCTCTCAGCCATGGCACGGCTGAGAGTGGCGTCCCTTCTGCCTTCCAGGGCAGGCGTCTAGTGGGCTTCTTCCACCCGGTAGGCGCTGTGGCAGGCGATGCAGTTGTTGAGGTTGTCGGCCAGGGTGTTGAGCACCACGTCCCGGTCCTTCAGTTCCGTGGCCAGTTCGGCGATGCGGTCGAAGTTGATGTGGGTCTCCCGGCCCAGGGGGAAAAAGGCCTGGGGCGCCTTCTTGCGGATGCCGTGCACCAGGCTGCCCGGGTTGGCGAAGTCCTTCTGGTGCGCCTTGAGACCGCCCACCCGGGCGGCCTCGGCCACCGCCGCCATGTCGTTGGCGGTGGCGGCGCTGATGATCTTCTGGGTGATGGCAACGAAGCCCCGCATTTCCGAGAGCAGGAAATGTTTTTCCGCCGGCGTCAGCCGGATCACCTGGCGCTGGTCGCTGCCGCTGCCAGCGTCGTGGTCGTGGGCCGCGGCCGGGCCGCCGGCCAGGGCGGCCAGCAGCAGGACCAGGGCGGAGGGGCGTAATTGCATCAGAAGTCTCCTTTCCAGGTGAGAACGAGGGAACGGCCGGGGGCCAGGATTTCGTTGCCGCTGACGCCTTCGGCCAGGTGTTCGTGGTAGCGCTTGTCGGCCAGGTTCTTCAGGGCGACGCGGAAGCTCTGCCGGGACCAGCGGTAGGTGGCGCCCAGGTCGGCGGTGGCAAAGCCGGCGGTGGCGTTTTCGCTGCCGCGGCTGAAGAGGGTGGCTATGCGGTCCTGGCGGGCCACCAGGCGCAGGGTGGCGTCGGCACGCCAGCCCTGGGCAACGGCGCCGTCCCAGCCGAGGGAGAGTTCGTCCGCCGGCATCTGGAAAAGGGGCTCGTCCAGGTCCTTGTTCTCGCCCCGCAGGCGGGAATAACCGGCATTCAGCCATTGCCCCGGCCGCACCTGCCAGCGGGCGGAAGCCTCGACCCCGGCGATGACGGCCCGGCCCAGGTTCACCGTGGCCTTCACCGGCAGGCCGCTGATGAAGGTGCCGGTGGGCTGGCCGGTGATGTAGTTGTCGATGCTGTTGCGGTAGGCCGCCAGGTGGTAGTTGAAGTCGGCGCTGGCGCCCTTCAGGCCCAGCTCGAACTGGGTGGCCTCTTCCGGCTTGATCTGGGGATTGCCGACGTAATAGTAGCCGTCGCCCCGGGGCGAGGACTCGTAGCGTTCCCGCATCTCGCCGGCGCGGAAGGCGCGGGAGAGGTTGGCATAGGGCCGCAGCAGGGGCGCCGCTTCATAGACCGCGCCGAGGCTGCCGGAGGTGGCGCTGTCGCTGCGGGAAAGGCCGTTCTTGATCGCCCCGTTGTTCATGGAGGCGGCGCTGCCCTTGACCGTGTCGTGGCGCAGGCCGGCCAGCACGTTGAGCTTGCCGAAGCGCATGTCGTCCTGCAGGTAGGCCCCCAGGGATTCGATGCGGCCATCGGCGAAGGGATTGTTGGCCACCATGTTGCCGGCCTGGTACAGGCGCCGGTTGGGGGAGGCCTCCATCTCCCAGGCGTTGAGGCCGAAGGAAAGCAGGTGCTGGGGATGGACCAGCCAGTCGGCCTTGGCATCCCAGCCCTCGGTGACGAAGGAGACCTTGGTCTCGGCGTTGTTGCGCTTGATGCCGCTGGCCCAGGAGTAGATCTGCCGCTCCATCTCCTGGCGGTAGACGCGGAAGTCCAGGTTCAGCGGCGCCTCGCCCGAGCCCTGGCGGGAATAGCCCGCTTCCATGAGGCGGCGGCTCTGCTTCGGCGAATAGATGGTGGTGGATTTGATAGGGTTGGCGGCCGCCTTGGTGGAGCCGGGGTACCACACGTCCTCGTCCGTATGCTCCTGGAAGGAGAGGCGCAGTTGCTGGGCGCCATCGATGCGGAAGCGATACTGGCCGATGAGGCTGTCGGAATCGTAGCCGGTCTTGGCCACCTTGCCGTCCGGGGAGCGGTAATCGCCGATGCGGGCGCTGGAGGTGCCGAGCATCAGGGCATGGTCGCCGGCGGAGAAATTGACCACACCGGTGGCCCGCAGGCCGTTGCTGGCGCTGTCCCAGGAAGCCATGGCCGAACCGCTGGTGCCGGCCTTGAACTGGGCCTGGGGCAGGCGCACATTGACCACGCCGCCCAGGGCGCCGCTGCCGTAGAGCACGGAGGACGGGCCCTTCACCACCTCCACCCGTTCCGCCAGGCCGAGGGACATGAAGGAGGCGATGGCCCCCTGGGGCTGGGCCGAGTTGAGGCGGATGCCGTCCACCAGCAGCACCACGCTTTCCTTCTTCAGGCCGCGCAGCACCGGGTTCTGGCCCTGGGCGCCGTCGCTGGCGACAGCGATGCCGGGCTCGCCGCGCAGCAGTTCCCCCGGATTGTTGGCGCCGCGGCGGACGATTTCCTCCCGATCGAGGGAAACGGTGCTGAGGGGCGTTTCCAGTTCGTCGGCGGCATAGCCCTTGGCGGTGACGCTGACGGTGGACAGGGCGGATTCGGATGAAGCGGGGTTATCGGCGCCCCAGGCAAAGCCCGAGGCCAGGCTCAGGGCCAGCAGATGCAGGGCGAAAGGTGGGCGCTGACGCGACGGGGAAGAAACAGCGACAAGGGATGACAGCGTTGACATGGACGGGCTCCGGAAGGAATCCCCGCGCCTGGCTGGCATTGCTGTCGCTGGCTGGATCGCGGCGGGTTGATCGAAGTCCGCACTGTACTTTGTTGAGAATTGATCTCAATATGATGCAGGTCAAAAAACGTAAATCCCTGCCGCTCAGGCAGCAGGGGAACTACTCCACTGCTCCTTCCGCCACCTCGGAAATACCGCGCACGAAGCTGGAAACACCGGCCCCCTTGAGATAGACGCAGGGCTTGCCGGTCCGCTTGCAGTGGTCCTTCAGCTTCCAGTAGGCGCCATGGCTGATGCAGCCGGCCTGGCAGATGACCGCATCGGCGGCAGACAGCACCCCGTCGAGGAAGCGGGGATTGTCCTCCAGGCCGCCGTCGTGGTGGGCGAAGCGGCCGCCCAGCCGCTCCACCAGCCGACGGTAGGTTTCCACCAGGCCGGGCCGGCCGCCGACGCAAAGCACGCTGCGCCCTTCCAGGCGCGGCATGGCGGCCTCGGCGCCGTCCTTGCCGCTGGCGCATTCCCGGCCGCAGGTGGCGGAGAGGGCGCAGGCATCGCCTTCCGGCGCGCCGTCCAGCAGCAGCCAGGATTCCATGGCCTGCTCGGCCGCCACCAGATCGCGGCGGGATTCCTCCAGCTGGCGGGTCAGGTCCCGCACCCGGGCCTCGGCGGCATTGGTGCGATCCTCCGCCGACACCAGACGCAGGGCCAGGGCGTCGGCCCGGGCCTTCTGGCCGCCGTCGGCCCCTTCCAATTCGCGGCAGCGGGCCTCCAGTTCCACCACCCGCACCGCCAGGGCCTCCCGCTCGCAGGCAAAGACTTCCATCTCCGCCAGCTGGCGCTTCAGTAGCTCTGCCTCCTGGATCTTCTCCGCCAGACGCTGGCCGCCCTTCTCCCGCTGGGCTTGCAGTTCGGCTTTGAGGGCGGCGTTTTCCGCCTCCAGCTGCTTCAGCCGGTTCACATCCGCCTGGTGGGCGGCGCCGGCCTGGTGGGACAGCATGTGGATGTCGCCGTAGATGCGCTGGGCCGTCTCCGTATCGCAACGGGGATGGGTCCAGGCAGCCCACAGGGCGTCCGCCACCTGGCCCGAGGCCACCGCCTCCCGCCACAGGCGGTAGATGGCATCGCCATCCCGGGCCGGGCGGAAGCGCTGGATGGTGAGGTTGTAGCGCCGCTCCAGTTCCTGCTGCATCAGCTCGGCAAAGGGATTGCGCTGCTCGGCAAAGCCCACGGCCTGGGTATGCAGGGAGAAGTCGGACATGTTGGGGCCGAGTATCTTGGCCCGGGCTGCCAGGCGCCGCAGCAGATCCAGTGGCAGGCAGGTACCGATCACCGGGCAGTGGTGCTGGTGCTTCAGTTCCCACAGGCGCTTGCGACGGGAGCCGGCGCTGGGGACGGGAGCCGCCGCAGCCGGTTCCGGCAGGGCGGCCTCGCCCAGTTCCGGCAAATTGACGGGTTCATGTTTCTGCTTGAAGGGAATCATGGTGGCACCTCCTCGCCCCTCGGAAGAATGGAGCGGAATGACGGGATTCAGGACAGGCCGGAGTCGTTTTCGCCCTCACGGCCTGAACGGCATATCGCAAATAATAACAACTCTCATTTGCATTGCAATAGCACCAAAGAACTAGTCGCATCCCCGGGGCATCTCCCGGCATGGCCTGATCCGACGCCGGAGCCCGCCAGTTCTTGCATTGCAGCATCCGTCAGAAACCTGTCGCAAAACTGACGTACGCGAATAATTGACACGAGAATCATTCTTACTTAGATTGTTATTAAGCCGCGCCAAAGCGGTATCCCAAAAACATCCGCCTATTACCGCTCAGGAGCCTAGTCATGCCTTCCATCCGCCTTTCCTTCGCCCGTACCCTGGTAGCCCTCGCTGCTGCCTGGTCCTTCTCCGCCAATGCCGTGGAATACCCCATCGGCACGCCCCAGCAGCGCTACGGCATGGAGATTTCCGCCGTCTATCTGCAGGCGGTGAACATGGAGCCGGACGGCATGATGCGCAAGGCCGAGGAATCCGACATCCACATCGAGGCCGACATCCGGGCCCTGGCCAACAACCCCAACGGCTTCGAGGAAGGCCACTGGATTCCCTACCTGGTGGTGAAGTACGAAGTCTCCAAGATCGGCTCCGACCAGAAGACCTCCGGCGAATTCATGGCCATGGTGGCCAACGACGGCCCCCACTACGGCGACAACATCAAGCTCTTCGGCCCGGGCAAGTACAAGGTGAAGTACACCATCCTGCCGCCCACCGAAAACAAGCACGCCCATTTCGGCCGCCACACCGACCGTCTCACCGGCGTGCGCCCCTGGTTCAAGCCCTTCGAAGTGGAAAATGAATTCACCTTCGTCGGCATCGGCAAAAAAGGCGGGTACTAAGCCATGGCTGCCACCACCAACCTCCTTCGGCCGCGCCCCCTGGCGCTGCTGACGGCGGCCCTGATCGCCGGCAGCGCGCCGGCCTTCGCCGCCCCCCAGGCCGCCGGCAACCAGGCTGAACTGCTGAAGCTGCTGGAAAAGATGAACGAGCGCCTGGAGAAGCTGGAAAAGCGCAACGCGGAACTGGAAAAGCAGGCCCAGGCCGCCCCGGCGACGAAAGCCTCCCCGGCCCTGGAACAGCGCATCAAGACCCTGGAAGAGCAGAACGCCCGCATCACCAAGGGTCTGGACAGCGACGACATCAGCCAGTACGAGCCGGAAATCACCGCCCGCCTGAAGGCCGTGGAATTCCAGTCCCTCGACATGCTCAAGGCCGCCCGCACGGTGGAATCCCTGGACGGCATCACCGCCGGCATCAGCCTCACCACCGTGGCCCAGCGGCCGTCCGGCGTGCCCAGCGGCGACAGCAACGGCAACAGCCAGCTCAACTACCGGGGCGACGTCTTCGTCACCCTGCCTCTGGCCAATATCGGCGATACCGAGAGTCACATCTTTGCCCAGTTCCGCCTCGGCCAGGGCCAGGGCCTCAACGGCATGAGTTCCTACGCCAAGCCCAACGCCAGCGCCTTCCGCGTGCAAAGCGGCAATCCGGATGACTCCGTGGCCGTGTTGGGCCAGGCCTGGTACCAGGCCACCATTCCCCTGCCCTTCGGCGGCTACAAGCCCCGCTCCCGGGAAAAGCTGGAGATCAACTTCGGCAAGATGGACCCCTTCGTCTTCTTCGACCAGAACGCGGCCGCCAACGACGAAACCCGCCAGTTCCTCAACACCGTCTTCGTGCATAACCCGCTGCTGGATGCGGGCGGCGACATCGGGGTGGACGCCAACGGCTTCTCCCCCGGCTTCCGCGTCTCCTACTACAACGAGACCCAGAAGCCCGAGACCTGGCGCTTCTCCCTCGGCGTCTTCGGTGCCGGCGCCAACGGCTCCACCTACACCCGCTCCTTCAGCTCGCCCATGGTCATCGCCCAGATGGAGACCCAGCGCAAGTTCTTCGGCGGCCTCACCGGCAACTACCGGGCCTACTACTGGCGCAACGGTCAGGCAGTGTCCTTCGCCGGCATCCAGGAATCCCATTCCGGCCTGGGCGTTTCCGCCGACCAGCGCATCGGCGATGCGGTCACGGTGTTCGGCCGCTACGGCCAGCAGATCTCCGGCAACGTGCGTTTCGACAAGGCCCTCACCCTGGGCGCCGAACTGGGCGGTTCCTACTGGGATCGGGGCGGCGACTCCCTCGGCCTGGCCTTCGGCCTGCTGCGCACCAGCAAGGAGTTTTCCGGCGAATCGTCCTTCGTGGACGCGGACGGCGACGGCATTCCGGACTACAACTTCAACGCCAGCGGCGCCGAGCGCGTGGCCGAAGTCTATTACCGCTACCGCATCAACAAGCAGTTCGAGCTGTCTCCCGACCTGCAATACCTGGGACGGCCCGGCGGCGACGCCACGGCCAAGGCCATCAAGGTGCTCGGCATGCGTGCCCAGCTGACCTTCTAAGGAGCCGCCATGCGCCTGTCTTCCCTCGTGGTACCCGCCCTGCTGCTGTGCGCCGCCCTGTTCGTCGGGCCGGCGCCGGCCGCGGCAGCGGAGCTGCCTTCCTTCCAGATCGTGGCCAAGGATGGAAAGCTCATCCCGAACCGCCTGGAAGTGCCGGCCGGGACCAAGTTCAAGATCATCTTCCGCAACGAGGGCCCCGGCCCGGAGGAGTTCGAGAGCACCCAGCCCCGCATGGAGAAGGTGCTGGCCCCCGGGGCCAGTTCCTTCGTCGTGGTGCAGCCGCTGCAACCGGGCACCTACCGCATCTTCGGCGAGTTCCATCCGGATACCGCCGAATGCCTGCTGATCGCCAAGTAAGAGGACAACCATGCTCAATGCCCTGATTGTCGTCTGGCGCGAAAGCCTGGAAGCAATGCTGGTGGTCGGCGTGCTGCTGGCCTGGATCGCCCGCCAGGAGGACGCCTCCCGCCTGCGCCGCACCCTGTGGAGCGGCGTCGGCGGTGGCACCCTGCTGGCCCTGGCCCTGGCCTTTCTCGCCTACGGCGCCCAGACCTGGCTCGACGGCGAGTCCCTGGAACTGTTCCAGATCGGCATGCTGCTGCTGGCCTGTGTGCTGATGACCCAGATGGTGATGTGGATGCGCCGCCACGGCGCCTCCATGAAACGGGAGCTGGAAGCCGGCGCCAGCCGCGCCGCGGAAACCGGCGGCCGCCTCGGTGTGGCCCTGGTGGCGGCCCTGGCCATCGGCCGGGAGGGCATGGAGACCGTGGTCTTCCTCTACGGCATGGCGGCGGAGCGCCAGGGCAGCGAGCTGCTTGGCCTCTACGGCATGGCCGCCCTGGGCTTTGTCATCGCCGGCCTCACCGCCTGGGCCGTGGCCCGGGGCGCCCGCTTCTTCTCCTATCGCACCGTCTTCCGCGTCAGCGAGGTGGTGCTGCTGGTGACGGCCGGCTCCCTCCTCGGCGCCGCCGTGGATCGCCTGATCGGCATGGACTGGCTGCCCACCCTGATGGACCTGGTGTGGGACACCTCCGCCGTCCTCGACGACGGCAGCGGCCTCGGCCAGGTGCTGTCCACCTTCGCCGGCTACCGGGCCCAGCCCACCGCCATGCTGCTGCTGGCCTATGCCCTGTACTGGGGCTACGTCGCCCTGCGGCTGCGCTCCTTCACTCCCAACCCATCATCCGTGCGAGCCGATTCATGCCAGCCCACAGCAGCACCTTGAAGCGTCCCCTGCCCGCCGCTGCCGCAACGCAGCGGCGGGGTCCCATCGCCGGCCTGCTGCAGGCCTGCGGCCGGGGCATGCAGAAACATGGAGCCACCATCCGCGCCATCCAGTGGGCGGTGGTGGTTTTCTATTTCGGACTGGTCATCACCCCCGCCTTCCTGCCCCTGCCGCCGGAAGGCTCCAGCATCTTGGACAACCTCACCCTCTTCGCCCAGTTCCTCTTCTGGGGCATCTGGTGGCCCTTCGTCATGGTTTCCATGCTGTTCATGGGCCGCCTCTGGTGCGGCGTCTTCTGCCCCGAGGGCACCCTCACCGAATGGGTCAGCTGGCGCGGCCTCAACCTGCCCATCCCGCGCTGGCTCAAGTGGGGCGGCTGGCCCTTCGTCGCCTTCGTGTGCACCACCGTCTTCGGCCAGCTGGTCAGCGTCTATGAATACCCCAAGGCCGCCCTGCTGGTGCTGGGCGGCTCTTCCGTCGCCGCCGTGGCGGTGGGCCTGCTCTACGGCAAGGGCAAGCGGGTGTGGTGCCGCCACCTGTGTCCCGCCTCCGGCGTCTTTTCCCTCCTGGCCAAGGTCGCCCCGGTGCACTTCCGGGTGGACCGGGCCGCCTGGGATACGGCCACAGCGCCGGCCCAGCCCGTCAATTGCGCTCCTCTGGTGGACATCCGGCGCATGACCGGGGCCTCCGACTGCCATGCCTGTGGCCGCTGCGCCGGCCACCGGGAGGCGGTACAGCTGTCGCCCCGCCGCCCCGATGCGGAAATCCTCGCCAGCAAGGCGGAACAGATCCACACCGGCGAGGCCATGACCCTGCTCTTCGGCGTCCTCGGCATCGCCACCGCCGCCTTCCAGTGGACCGTCAGCCCCTGGTTCGTGGCCCTGAAGACCGCCGCCGCCAACTGGCTCATCGACCACGACTCCTTCCTCCTGCTGCAGGACAACGCCCCCTGGTGGCTGCTCACCCACTACCCGGAGGTGGGCGACGTGTTCACCTGGCTCGACGGCCTGTGCATCCTGGCCTACATCCTGGGCGGCGGCTGCGCCATTGCCCTGGCCCTGCTCGGCGTCGTTGCCCTGGCCAGCCGCATCGTCGCCAGCCCCCAGCTGCCCTGGCGGCGCCTGGCCCTGGGCCTGGTGCCCCTGGCCGGGGCCAACGTCTTCCTAGGGCTTTCCATGCTCACCCTGAGCCAGCTCAAGGGCGAACGGGTGATCCTGCCCTGGGTGCCGGATGCCCGCATCGCCATCCTCGCCCTGGGCATCGGCTTCGCCCTGTGGCTGGGGCTGCGCCTGGTGCTGCAGACCACCCCGGCCTGGGGTCGGCGCGTGGCGGCCTTCTCCATCTATACCCTGGCCCCGGCCTTGATCGGCGCGGTCTGGTACGTGGTCTTCTTCGTCTGGTAGGCGCCCCGGACCCGGCCGCCCTGACCGCCTAAAAAGGCGCTCCCTTACTGGCTCCCAGCCCTCCTCCCGGACGGCTGGGATTTCGTGCTGGTGGCCTCGCCTGCAATCTCAACTGTCAAACTCAAATGAGATAAGTTATCATTAGCGCCATTGCCGCTCCGCTTCCTCACATTCCGGCGGCCACCTTTCGGGGTCTTCCATGCTGCGTTCCGTCCTTGCCGCCTCCCTGGTACTCCTTCTCGGGCTGACCCTGGGCCCCCTGGAGCGCAACCCTGCCCAGACCGCCGCAGCGCACCCCGCTCCCCGGCACTGAAGCCCCGCCTCCCAGCCACCCACCCCAGGCAGCCGATGGAAACCTCCGCAGAAAGCACCCGTCCTTCCCCCCTGGCCGACAACGAAGCAGCGGCCGCCGCCCCCGCCGGCCTGGTGGTGGCCCTGGTAGGCCACCCCAACGTCGGCAAGTCCGTCCTCTTCCACCGCCTCACCGGCACCTACGTCAATGTGTCCAACTATCCGGGCACCACGGTGGAAGTCTCCCGGGCCACCCTGAAAATCCACAAAGAACAGCAGGTGCTGGACACCCCGGGGGTACTCTCCCTGCCCTCCCGCAGCGACGACGAGCGGGCCACCCTGCGGGCCCTGCTGCAGGAGAACCTGAACTGCCTGGTACAGGTGGGCGACGCCAAGAACCTGCGCCGCACCCTGACCCTCACCGCCCTGCTGGCGGACCTGGGGGTGCCCATGGTGCTGATGCTGAACATGGCCGACGAGGCCGAACAGCGGGGCATCGGCGTCGATGACAAGCTGCTGGCCGAAGCCCTGGGCATTCCCGTCATCAGCGGTGTCGCCACCCGCAACGAAGGCGTCGGCGCCCTGGAGGCCGCCCTCGCCAAGGCGGCCCGGCCCGAGCCCCTGCTCTGCTACGACGACGCCGTGGAAAGCGCCATCGGCCGCCTCGCCGCCCAGTTCGCCAGCGACGTCCCCCATGCCCACCTCTCTGCCCGGGGCCTGGCCATCCTCTACCTGGGCCACGACCCGGAACTGGAAGCCTGGCTCGACCAGCACTTCCCCAAGACCGCCGCCCTGCTCGCCGCCCTGCGCCTGAACCTGGAAGGGGAATTCACCGGCCAGCCCCTGGCCGCCCTCCTTTCCGGCGAACGGGGCCGGGCCGCCGAGGCCCTCACCCGCACCGTGGCCCGGGAAGGAAAGAAGCCGGCCAGCGGCAAACCCCTCACCGCCGGCCAGCTGGCGGTGCATCCGGTGTGGGGCTGGCCCATCCTGCTGGGCGTGCTGTTCCTGCTCTATGAGTTCGTCGGCGTCTTCGGTGCCAGTACCCTGGTGGGCCTGTTCGAGGAGGACTTCTTCGGCGGCGTCCTCAATCCGGCCTTCACCGAGCTGGTGCAGAACCACGTCTCCATCCCCTGGATCGTCGAGCTGCTGGTGGGCGAGTACGGCCTGTGGACCATGGGCATGACCTACGCCCTGGCCCTCATCCTGCCCATCGTCACCACCTTCTTCTTCGCCTTCGGCATCCTCGAGGATTCGGGCTACCTGCCGCGCCTGACGGTCATCGCCAACCGCACCTTCGCCGCCATCGGCCTCAACGGCAAGGCCGTGCTGCCCATGGTGCTGGGCCTGGGCTGCGTCACCATGGCTACCCTCACCACCCGCATCCTGGCCACGCCGCGGGAGCGTCTCATCACCACCTTCCTGCTGGCCCTGGCCATCCCCTGTTCGGCCCAGCTGGGCGTGGTGCTGGGCCTCCTCGGCGGCGTTTCCTTCGGCGCCCTGCTGACCTGGGCCGTGTGCATCCTGGTGGTGCTGCTCAGTTCCGGCTGGCTCGCCTCCCGCCTCATCCCGGGCAAGCGCATCCCCCTCATGACCGAGCTGCCGCCCCTGCGCTGGCCGGTGCTGGGCAATGTGCTGAAGAAGACCGGCGGCCGCCTGAAGTGGTATCTGGTGGAGGTGATTCCCCTCTTCCTCATCGGCACCTTCCTCATGTTCGCCCTGGACAAGATCGGCGCCCTGCCGGCCATCATCGAGGCCGGCGAGCCCCTGGTCTCCGGCTGGCTGGGCCTGCCCAAGGAGGCCAGCGCCGCCTTCGTCATGGGCTTCCTGCGGCGTGACTTCGGCGCCACCGGCCTGTTCGCCATGACCGAGCACCTCTCGGCCATCCAGGCCGTGGTCGGCATGGTCACCATCACCCTGTTCGTGCCCTGCATCGCCAGCGTCATGATGATCGTCAAGGAACAGGGCCTGAAGGTGGCCGTGGTGCTGCTGGCCCTGATCATTCCCACCGCCTTCCTCATCGGCGGCATCCTCAACCACCTGCTGAGACTGTTCGCATGAGCCCCGCCACCCACGAAGCCCTGCGCCTCACCGGCATCCCCGAAGGCACCCGGGCCAACCTGGCCCACTTCGATGCGGACATCCCCGCAGTGTTGGCCGAACAGCTCCACGCCTACGGCCTGGTGCCGCCCCACGCCATCCAGGTACTGCGCCAGCAGCCCCTCACCGTGGTCCTCTGCGAACAGGTGGAACTGGCCCTGGAACACGAGATCGCCCATCGCATCTGGGTGGAGGCGACGCCGGCCTGAGCGCTCGGCCGCCCCACAAAACAAAAGCCGCCGCCCGGCAACGGGCAGGCGGCTTTTTCATGCCGGAACCGGGAGAGTTACAGGGCGTCGAAGCCCGCATCCTCCACCGCTTCCCGCAGGCGGGCCTCGCCCACCTGGGCCGGATCGTAGGTGACGGTGGCCTGGCCCGGCTCCAGCAGCACTTCGGCCTTTTCCACCCCGGGCAGCTTGGACAGCACGCCGGTAAGGGAGGCCACACATTTCTGGCAGCTCATGCCGCCGACGGGGATGGTTGTTGTTGCCATGGAATCCTCACTTAAAAAACTTGGCCACAGAGGGCACAGAGAACACAGAGTTTAAAACCATCGGCGCCTTCCAGGCCGGTGGTCGACGCAGAACCCACATCAACAACGACAAAGAACCCTCTGTGAACTCTGTGTCCTCTGTGGCTAACGCCCCTATTTCGGCAACCAGCGCCGCAGCAGAAGGGAATTGCTCACCACCGACACCGAACTCAAGGCCATGGCGGCGCCGGCCACCACCGGGTTGAGCAGGCCGAAGGCGGCCAGGGGAATGCCCAGCACGTTGTAGATGAAGGCGAAGAACAGGTTCTGGCGGATCTTCGACAGGGTGGCCCGGGAAAGCGCAATGGCGTGGGCCACACCCATGAGGTCGCTTTTCACCAGGGTCAGGTCGGCGGCCTCCACCGCGGCGTCGGAACCGGCGCCCATGGCGAAGCTGACGTCGGCTGCCGCCAGGGCCGGGGCGTCGTTGATGCCGTCGCCGGCCATGGCCACCAGACGGCCGCCCTGTTTCAGTTTTTGCACCGCCGCTGCCTTGTCGCCGGGCAATACTTCGGCCTCGAAACGGGCGATACCGGCCTGGGCGGCAATGGCCGCCGCCGTGGCCCGGTTGTCTCCGGTGAGCATCACCACTTCCACGCCCAAGGCCAGCAGCCGCGCCACCGCAGCCTTGGAACTTTCCCGCAGGGGGTCGGCGATGGCGATCAGGCCCAGGGCCACGCTGCCATCGGCCTGCTGTTCGGCCAGCACCACCACCGTCTTTCCCTGTCCCTGCAAGGCAGCAAGGACGCCATTCTCCACCATGGCACCCCGCTCCGCCGCCCAGGACGGGCTGCCCAGCAGCAGGGCCCGGGAGGAAACCGTCCCTTCCACCCCGTGGCCGGCCACGGCGGCAAAGCCGCTCACCGCCTGCATCGCCAGGCCCCGGGCTTTCTGTTCGGCCAGCACGGCCCGGGCCAGGGGATGTTCCGAGCCCTGCTCCAGGGCTGCCGCCAGGGCCAGCACCTCGTCTTCGCTGGCGCCCAGGGCGACGATGTCGGTCACCGCCGGTTCGCCCCGGGTCAGGGTGCCGGTCTTGTCCACCGCCAGCACTTTCAATTTTTCCGCCCGCTCCAGGGCTTCCGCATTCTTCACCAGGATGCCGGCGGCGGCGCCCCGGCCGGTGCCCACCATGATGGCGGTGGGCGTGGCCAGGCCCAGGGCGCAGGGGCAGGCGATGACCAGCACCGCCACCGCATTGACCAGGGCGGTGGTGAAATCGCCCCCCAGCCACCACCACAGACCGAAGGTGACCAGGGCGATGGCGCAGACCACCGGCACGAAAATGGCAGAGATTTTGTCGGCCAGCCGCTGCACCGGGGCCTTGGAGCCCTGGGCCTCGGCCACCAGGCGGATGATGCCGGCCAGCAGGGTGTGTTCGCCGACGCCGGTAGCACGGCAGCGCAGCATGCCCTGGCCGTTGCTGGTGGCGGCGAAGACGGCGTCGCCCGCCTGCTTGCCGACGGGCATGGACTCGCCGGTGAGCATGGCTTCATTGACGCTGGAAGCGCCCTCGATCACCTCTCCGTCCACCGGCACCGCTTCGCCGGGGCGGACGATGAAGACGTCGCCGGGAATGAGCAGGGCCACGTCCAGCTCCACCAGTTCACCATGGCGTTCGACCCGGGCGGTCTTGGGCTGCAGGCGCACCAGTGCTTCCAGGGCGGCGGTGGTCTTGGCCTTGGCCCGGGCCTCCAGCAGCTTGCCCAGCAGCACCAGGGTGATGACGGCGGCGGAGGCTTCGAAATAGACGTGCTGGTGCTCCAGCCCGAAGAGGGTCACCACCAGGGAAAAGACGTAGGCCATGGTGGTGCCCAGGGCCACCAGCACGTCCATGTTGGCGCCACCGCCGCGCAGGGCCTTGTAGGCGCCGTCGTAGAAGCGCCAGCCGATCCAGAACTGCACCGGGGTGGCCAGCAGCAGTTGCAGCCAGCGAGGCAGCAGATCGCTGTGGCCATGTTCCGGCGCCGGGCCGAACATGGTGACCATCTGGGCCACCAGGGGCAGGGTGAGCAGGGCGGCGATGAAGAAGCGGCGCTTCTCGGCGGCGTAGAGGGCGGCCTTGCGGGCCTTTTCCTCTTCCCGGGTGGTGTCGCTGGCCACCCGGGCGCCGAAGCCGGCTTTTTCCACGGCACTGATCAGCCGGGCCGTATCCACCAGACCCGGCACGTAGCGGATACGGGCCCGCTCGGCGGCCAGGTTCACCGCACCTTCGACGCCGGGCAGACGGTTCAGCACCTTCTCGATGCGGGCCGCGCAGGCGGCGCAGGTCATGCCGGTAAGTTCCAGTTCCACCGTGGCCGGCGGCACGGAAAAACCGGCCTTCTCGATGGCCTCCACCACCCGCTGGGGCGTGGTTTCCTCGCTGTTCAAGGCGACGCTGGCCCGCTCCGCCGCCAGATTGACGCTGGCTTCCACGCCGGGCAGGCGGTTCAGCACTTTCTCGATGCGGGCCGAACAGGCGGCGCAGGTCATGCCGGCAATGGGCAGGTCGAGGCGGGAGGAAGAAGGAGCGGCAGGGGACTGGGACACGGGCAACTCGGCAAGAAACATTAGCAATGGCTAATTATGGGCGCAGGCGCCCTTAGCCGCCAGTAACAGAGGGGCTCAAACCCCATGGTTACAGACCGCCGGCACGGCCAGGGGTTTCTTCGTTGCGCGGGGATGGACGCAGCCCTCCTCCCCGCCCGCTCATGCCGGGGATCAGGCCGGCTGCGCTGGCAGACGGCCTGCCGCCTATTTCACCAGCAGGACGGGCACCGTGGTTTCATGCACCACCCGGGTGGCCACCGAGCCCATGACGGCCCCGGCGATGGCGCTCCAGCCGTGGCTGCCGAGCAGCACCAGGTCGGCCCCCAGTTCAGCGGCCTGATGGGCGATGACGGCCCCCGGCTGGCCCACGTGGATGTGCCGCTGGTAGGCCACCCCGGCGGCCTTGAGCTTGGCCTCGGCCGCCTCCAGGCGTTCCACGCTGTCCTCCCGGTAGTAGCGCTCCAGGGTTTCGTGGCCCAGGTGGCGCTGCACCCGGCCGTCGGGAATGGGCGGATGCACGTAGAGCAGGTGCACCGTCGGCACTTCCCGGTACCAGGAGAGGCGGGAAATCAGGTGATCCACGGCCCGCAGGGAACAAGCGGAACCATCGACCGCCAGCAGGAAATTCAGCATCGTCTGCTCCTCAGCATTTCTAGATGTTATGGGCCAGGCGCCAGGCACCCAGCAGGCCCCACAGGCCGAAGCCGAGCACGCTCAGCCCGGCGATGCCGCGCACCCAGGGGCGCCGCACGAAATCCTTCAGCCGCGCCGCCAGGAGGCCGGCCAGCAGCAGGTTGGGCAGGGTGCCCAGGCCGAAGGCCAGCATCACCGCGCCGCCCCGGGCGGCGCTGCCGCTCACCAGGGCGGTGGTCAGCACACTGTATACCAGACCGCAGGGCAGCCAGCCCCACAGCAAGCCCAGGGGAAAGGCCTGGGCCGGGCTGCGGGCGGGCAGAAAACGTTTGGAAAAGGGCTGCAGACGGCGCCACAGGCCCTGGCCTGCCCGCTCGGTCCACGCCAGGGCCTGGGTGGCGCCAAGCAGATAAAGGCCCAGGGCCACCAGCATCAGGTTGGCCAGCACGTAGAGCACCAGGCGCAGGGACCATTGCTCTCCCAGGTGGGCGCCGGCCGCGCCGACGGCCCCCGCCAGGAGGCCGGCCAGGCCATAGCTGGCGATACGCCCCAGGTTGTAGGCCAGATGCAGGGACCAGCGGCTGCCTCCGGCCTGCCCCAGAGAGAGGGCGCCGACGATGCCGCCGCACATGCCGATGCAGTGGGTGCCGCCGAGAAAGCCGACGAGGAGGACGGAAAGCAGGGTGGGCAGGAAGGAGTCAGCCACGTGGGAGCGCCGTGCGGAAAGTGAAAAAGGCCATGGCCAAAATTATACCGGGCACTGGGGTTTCCCCCAGCGCCCGGCTTTTCCCCCCTGAGGCTTGCCTCAAGTTAAACGCGGTATCCCGTAGCCCGGTCAGATGACCTTGCTGTAACGGGTGCGCTGCCGATCGGCGCGCAGATATTTGTCGAACACCATGGAGATGGCCCGCACCAGGAGACGTCCCGGGGGCAGCACGGTGATCCATTTGTCGTCCACCTTCACCAGCCCGCCCCGCTCCAGTTCCTTCAGGTCCTCCAGTTCGGCGGCGAAGTACTTCTTGAAGTCGATCAGGTGGGCGATTTCGATGGACTCGGTGGAGATTTCGAAATGGCACATCAGGGCCTGGATGATGGAACGGCGCAGCAGGTCGTCGGCGGTCAGCTCGATGCCCCGCAGCACCGGCAGCACGCCGGCGTCCAGGCGGTCGTAGTACTCGTCCAGGGTGCGGTAGTTCTGGCTGTAGGTGGGCCCCACCTTGGCGATGGAGGAAATGCCGAAGGACAGCATGTCGCAGTCCGCATGGGTGGAGTAGCCCTGGAAATTGCGGTGCAGCCGGCCCTGGCGCTGGGCCACGGCCAGCTCGTCGTCCGGCTTGGCGAAGTGGTCCATGCCGATGAAGACGTAGCCGGCATCGGTCAGCTTCTTGATGGCCAGGGAGAGCAGCTGCAGGCGCGTGTCGGCGTTGGGCAGGTCGCTCTCGTTGATGCGCCGCTGGGGCTTGAAGAGGCCCGGCAGGTGGGCATAGTTGTAGATGGAGAGACGCTCCGGGTCCATGGCCAGGACCCGCTCCAGGGTGCGGTTGAAGCCCATCACCGTCTGGTGGGGCAGGCCGTAGATGAGGTCCACGCTGATGGACTTGAAGCCGCTCTTGCGCGCCTGGTCCATCACCGTGAAGGTTTCTTCCTCGGTCTGGATGCGATTGATGGCCTGCTGCACCCGCTCGTCGAAATCCTGGACGCCCAGGCTCATGCGGTTGAAGCCCAGCTCGCCGAGCAGGGCCACGGTGGGCCGGTCCACCTTGCGCGGATCCACTTCGATGGAAATCTCGGCCCCATCCACCAGCTTGAAATGGCGGTGGGTGAGGTCCATCAGCTGGTGCATTTCCTCATGGGAGAGGAAGGTGGGCGTGCCGCCGCCCCAGTGCAGCTGGGAGACTTCCCGATCCCCGTCCAGCAGGTACTCGGCCTGCAGGGCCATCTCCTTGCCCAGGTACTTGATGTACTTGGCGCTGCGGCCGTGATCCTTGGTGATGATCTTGTTACAGGCGCAGTAGTAGCAGATGGTGTTACAGAAGGGGATGTGGAAGTATAATGACAGCGGTCGGCTGATACCGCCGATGTTGCGTTTGCCCAACCACAGCTTCAGGGCCTCGGCATCGAAGGCTTCGACAAAACGGTCAGCCGTCGGATAGGACGTGTAGCGCGGTCCATTGACGTCGAAGCGGCGGATGATCTGGGGATCGAAAACCAGGTTGTTGGCGGTAAATGTCATTGAAAAACAGTCGTTGCAGAACCACACATTAGGTGCGGCTTATTATCGTGGTGCAGGAACTGGGGCACGTTGACCTGGATCAAAGGCTTCCAAAGGGCCTTCCGGCGCAGGTTACCACCATCCGAACGCCCTTGGCCCAGCGAGGAACAGCATGCCGTTGAAGAAGACCAGCGCCCAAGAAATTACCCTGTCGGTCATCAAGACCGCCTGCTCGAACTGTAACCTGCAAGAACTGTGTCTTCCCTACGGTCTCAACGAGACCGAGATGTCCAAGCTGGACGAACTGGTCAGCACCCGCCGCAAGATCAAGCGCGGCGACCACCTGTACCGGGCCGGGGAGGCCTTCGAATCCATCTACGCCATCCGCGCCGGTTTCTTCAAGACCGACGTGCTGCTGGAAGACGGCCGCGACCAGGTCACCGGCTTCCAGATGGCCGGCGAGCTGCTGGGCCTGGACGGCATCAGCACCGAACACCATTCCTGTAACGCGGTGGCCCTGGAAGACAGCGAAGTCTGCATCATCCCCTTCCCCCGCCTGGAAGGCCTGTCCCGGGAGATCGTGGCCCTGCAGCACCACTTCCACAAGGTGATGAGCCGGGAGATCGTGCGCGACCACGGGGTCATGATGCTGCTCGGCACCATGCGGGCGGAAGAACGGCTGGCCGCCTTCCTCCTCAATCTCTCCCAGCGCTTCACCGCCCGCGGCTATTCCCACGCCGAGTTCTACCTGCGCATGACCCGGGAAGAAATCGGCAGCTACCTGGGCCTCAAGCTGGAAACCGTTTCCCGCGCCTTCTCCCGCTTCCAGGAAGAAGGTCTGATCGCCGTGCAGCAAAAGCACATCCGCATCCTGGACATCCCGGGCCTGAAAAAGCTGATGACCCACCAGTCGGCCTGATCCCGGGCAAGCGTCAAACAAAAAAGCGGCTCCGCGGAGCCGCTTTTTTTATTGCCCGGATTATTGCCCGGGCTTAGTCCAGGAGTGCCGGCAGTCCTACTGTTCCCCTTCCGGAAACACCGCCCCCCGCCGTGCCGCCATGCTGCGGCCGACGGCGGCCGCCTGCTCGGGGGACAGCAGGCGCCGCCCCAGGGGCAGCAGCTCCCGGGTTTCCAGATCGATGTGTCCCAGATAAAGCTCGGCCAGCCCTTCCACCATGGCCGCCGGCAGGGCCTCGCTGCATTCCCCCGGCTGGGCCGCGACGATGGCCTGCAGGCGGGCCAGCACCTCGTCCCGGGCCCGGTCCATGCGCCGGTGATCGGCCAGGATGCGCTCGATGAGGGCCTCCACCTGAGCCGCCACCGCCGCTTCCCGGGCCACCGCCTGGCTCGCCCGCAGGGCGGGAAAGAGGTCATCCTCCTCGTCCGCATGGTGATGGGGAGCGGCCACGGAGAAATAGCGCAGCACGCCCTGGGCCGCCTCCCGGGCAGCCTGGTCGGCACCGTGCCGGGGCAGGTGCTGCACCAGGCGACGCAGGGTCTCGATCTGGGCCTGGATGCGACCGTGACAGGCATCCAGCATTTCCAGGGGTTCGTCGAAACTGGGGGCGGCGGCGCCCAACAGGCTGTGGCTCATGCAATTCCTTTCACAGACCGGCGAAGAAGCCGGCGGGATGACGCGTCAGGGCAACGGAAACGATATAGGCGAAACACGACAGGGCCATGACGAAAAAGATGCCCCGCACCGCCTTGCTGCGCCCCCGCTTGAGGGCCACGCTGCCACAGCCGATGTAGGCCAGCAGGGCCAGCACCTTGGCCGTCAGCCAGCCCTGGACGAAGGGATACTGGCCGGAGAGAAAGGCCAGGGCCAGGGCGCTGCCGAGCAGCAGGGTATCCACCACATGGGGCGCCACCCGCGGCAGGCGCCCCTGCAGTCGAGGCGACTCCTGCAGCATCCAGAATCCGCGCAGGAGGAATCCGAGGCCGGAGAGGACGACGCAGGTGATGTGCAGATGCTTGAGGGCCAGGTACATGGGATGGCTCCGCGATCCGTCAGCCGGGCTGGCCGTCGGGCCGGGGCCGCAGGTACATGGCGCCGTGGCGCCGCACCCACAGGGCGAACACCAGCAGCCAGGCCAGGCTGGCCAGCCACTGCAGGTTGAAGGGGCCGGACAGGGGCAGGAACTCGCCGGCGATGCGCAGCAGGGGCACGCTCTGGAACAGCCAGAACAGGGGCCAGGTGGTCTGATCCCCGGCGTTGATGGGCCGGCCCGAATGCCCCAGGGTGACCCGGGTGACCATGCCCAGCAGCATGGAAACAAAATAGCCGATGCTGATGGCGTGCAGGGGCGCCAGGCCGCCGAAGCTGCCGCCCAGCGCCAGGGCCAGCCCCTGGCAGGCATAGAGCACCAGCCCCAGGCCCAGCCAGACGGTGGCGCCGTGGATCATGGCCAGCATGGGCACCGCCAGGCTGCGCCGAAGCTGCCACTTCCAGGAGAAATGGATGACCACGGCGGCGGCAACGGCGTCCGGCAGCCACAGGGCTCCGTGCCAGCCGACCAGGGCCAGCAGGGCGTGGCCAAGGAAACAGGCCAGCACCAGCCACAGCAGGGGCATGGGTCGGTAGATGGTGTAGTTCTTCAGCACCGCTGCAGTGAAGAAGGGCAGCATGCGATGGCTGACGATGAAGAACACCGGCAGCAGGCAGCCCCACAGCCCCAGCTCGATGCCGGCCCGCACCCCGTCGCCGGCCATGGCTGCCAGGCCCCAGGCATAGGCCCAGAGGGCGACCAGGCCCAGCCCCAGGGCGGCCAGCAGCGCGTAGGCGTGGGAACGGTCCGGTGCGAAGCCCCGGGGCTGGGGCCAGGTCACGGCCCGGGCCAGGGCGACCAAGCCCCACAGCCAGCCGAGGGACGCCACCACCAGGCCGGACACGGCCAGGGGCGCCGCCAGCAGGCCGCCCCAGAAGAGCAGCCAGCCGCCTGCCAGCAGAGCGAAGGCCGGCAGGTACTGGCCCCGCGTCAGGGCCGGGGCGCTCACCCACTTGGGCAGGGCCGTCATGAGAAAGCCGAAGATGAAGGGGGGGAACAGGCCGAACAGCATCAGGGCCCCATGCAGCCAGATGCCGGGCAGGGCCCAGGCCGGAGCCCCATAGAGTCCGGCATAGCGGCCGCCCAGGTCCGCCGCCCAGAACAGCACCGCCAGCAGGCTCTGCAGGGCGCCGAGGGCGAACATGACCCGGTGGGGGGCGCTGAAAAAGGCCTTGAACATGGAATCTCCGAAAAATCAGGCAGCCGTGGCGAGTTGCTCGCCGATATGCCGCAGGTGCCGCCGATAGACCTGCAGGCAGCGCCAGAGGTTCACCAGCAACCACAGGTTGGACAGCAGCAGGGCCAGTCCGGCCGGCCAGGCGAACCAGGCGGGGCGGACCACGGCGGCCAGCAGCAGGGCCAGGGAAGCGGCATGGGCCGCCATCTGCCGCGCCATGGCGCTCTCGGCCAGGATGCGCTTCATGTTCGGCGCCAGCACCCGGCCCTGGCCCGCGTTCTGCAGATGCAGCCAGATGAGGAAGGGCACGATCTTGTACAGCATGCCGGTGATCACCGACATGAACCCGCCCACCAGCAGGAGCATGCCCAGCAGCAGGGGCAGCCCGGGCCACAGGCCCAGGGCCGGCCACAGCTGCCCCACCGCCCACAGGGCCGCCCCGCCGACGGCGCAGGCCAGCCCCAGCCGCCAGTAGCGCTGGGTGGCATCGAGCCTGGCCCGCTTGCTGCGCACCAGCAACCACAGGGTCGCCAGGGCAAAGGTGCCGCAACCGGCCGCCACCAGGGCCGCCAGGAGGGGGGCGCCGCCCCAGCCGGCCGCCTCGGCGCCGCTCCACAGGGCCAGCAGCAGGAACAGCAGGGGCGCCAGGAGCCGGGTCAGCCAGCCGGGAAAAGCCGGCGTCAGGAGGAACATGGGCACCACCACGTAGGCGACGCCGGACAGCAGCAGCACGCCCCAGCCCACCAGGCCCCAGGCCAGGTGGATGCCGGTGATTTCCAGCAGGGGCCAGGACAGCCCCCAGGCCAGGTTGACCAGCATGGACAGGCCCAGCAGCACCGTCACGCCGAGGCCGGCCACGGCCAGCTTGAGGGCCCACTGGATGGTGCTGCCCATGGGAATCTGAACCAGGGCCCGGCCGACGGCAACGAGGAAGATAAGAATGCCGCCACCGAGACACAACAGGGCGCCCTGGAACAGTTCGCTGCGGTAGGTGAGGAAGGCCCCCACCAGGAACAGCAGCCCCAGGGTAAGCAGGCCGTGCACCGCCCGGGCCACGCCCAGGGGCCGGGCCACGCCGGCGCCGGTGGCCACCGGCAGGATCTGCAGCAGGGCACCGACCATGGTCTGCAGCATGAAGCCGGCCGTCAGCAGGTGGGTGAAGGCCAGGGCGCCGGCGGTCCAGCGGGAGGCCAGCAGCTCCGGCCCGAGGAGCAGCAGGAGCAGGCCGGCGGCCGCCGCGAACAGGGGGGCGCTGAGGAAGAAGCGCAGGGGCGCCGCCAGGGGCGGGGCCTGGTCGAAGGACAGCATGGCTTGCATGGGAAGCGTCCTGGGCGGCGGCGTGACGATCAGCGGCGACGGGCCGGCGCCAGGGACCTCAGGCCGCCACCTTCCAGATGAGAATCTCCACCGTGCCGTCTTCTGCGGTCTGGGAACGGTAGGTATAGCCGTTGTTCACCAGGGTGCGGTACAGGGGATGGGGCTCCCGGTAGAGCAGGAGCAGCATCTTTTCCCCGTCCTTCAGCTCATCCAGGCCCTCCATGGTGCGCACGAAGGGTTCGGGCGGCTCCATCATGCGGGCATCCACCACCAGGGTGGCTTCGTCGCGGGCACTCATGACTGGGCACTCCCGGTGGTCTTCTGCAGCAGGGGCAGCAGCTCACCGGCATGCCCGGCCAGATGTTCGTCGCACATGGGATACAAGACGTTTTCTTCCTTCAGGTTGTGCTGCTGCATGAGGATCAGCAGGGTCTCGGCCGCCCCCAGGTAGTCGTCCTGGTCGCCGGCGGCCAGGGCCTGGCGCGCCTCGTCCATGAGACTGCGCATCTGCACATGTTCCAGCCGCATCATCTGGGTGGGCCCCATGCGGATGCCGGTGGCCTGCTCGAAGGCGGGAAAGAGGGTTTCCTCTTCCGCCTGGAAATGGGCCAGGGTGGCTTGGCAGAAATCGGCGAAGAGCTGGGCCGGCAAGGCCGGGTCGGGTTGGGCGAGGGACTGCTCCACGGCCGCGAACAGGTCGTCGCAGCGGCGGTGGTCGCCACTCATGTAGTCTCGGATGGGGGTCATGCCTGCTTCCTCTCTGGGGTTCAGGCAGATTCTGCCCAGCCCGGCAGGAGGACTCCTTGACTGGAATCAAAAGCGCCGGACAGGTGTCCGGCGCCGGGCGAAACAGGAGGGCGGGAGAGGCCGCTCAGCCGCGCAGGATGCCGACCTGCAGCTCGTCGAACCAGTTGATGAAGCGCTGCACGTCGGCCCCCTGGTAGATAGCGCCGTGCTGGGGGCAGAGCATGTCGATTTCCATCTGGGCCACCCGCTCGCACCAGCGGCGCTTGGCTTCGTTGGAACCCATCCAGCGACGGTGGAAGCCTTCGGCGTGCTTGATGTGGCGGTCAAAATCCTCGACGAAGAGGCCAGCCTCCTCGGGCGGCAGCAGGGCGGCGCCGACGTCGCCGGAGAAGTACATGCGGGCCTGGCGGTCGTAGAGGTGGAAATTGCCGGAGGAATGCAGGTAGTGGGCCGGCACCGCCGTCAGGGTGAGGCCGTTGAGGCCGATCTCCATACCCTCGTCGGGAATGGGCACGAAGGTGTCGCTGGTGCCGCCGAAATGGGGAATGAAGCTCTCCCAGAGCCAGCTGGTGTAGCAGTGCATCTTGGGATTGAATTCCAGCCACATGGCCAGGGAGGAGATGATGTCCGGGTCCTGGTGGGAAGCGAACAGGCCGACCACTGCGGACGGATCGAACTCGGCCGCCAGGGCGGAGAACACCGCCGGGAAAATCTCGGCGCCGCCCGGGTCCAGGATCAGCCCCTGGACGCCGTTGGCCACCAGGTACTCATTGGTGTCGATGAGGGAGTCGGGACGTTCCGGATCGCGCACGATGGCCACCCACTTGTGGGTGCCGTCCTGAAAGATGGTCTGGGTCTTTTTCATTATCTCCCCCCGAAGAAGCTGGATTTTTTCAGGGTCTCCAGGGAACCGCGGATCTCTTCGACAATGCCGTCGAACTCGCCGGAAACCTGGGCCAGGGCCCCGGCAAAGCTTTGCCCGTAGGCGGCTTCGATCTTGGCCGACTTGGCCAGCACGCCGCCCAGCTCCACCAGCTGGAAAGCATCTTCCAGGGCCAGCTTCAGCTCGCGCCGCAGGCGGGAAAGGGTCTCGCGCCGCACCTGGGCCTCCCGGTCGCGCCGCCGCAGCACCTCTTCCAGGCGGGCGTTGCCGCCGGAAAGCTGGACACCGGCCGCCAGCAGGCGGGAATAGCGGGAATGCTGCAGCAGGCGGGACACTTCCACCACGGAGGCGTGGATCAGCTGGCGCAGGGACTCCATCTGGGTCCGCAGGTCCCGGGAGAAGACTCGCAATTCGTTGGAGAGAACGCCGAAGCCGAGGGCGGCACTGCCGGCCCGCTTGGCCAGGAAGATGGCGTTCAGGGCCATGATGTTGATCTTGAAGGCGACGGCCACCACCGCCTTGATCTGTTCGTTGATGCGCACGATGCGCAGCAGGTCCAGGGACGCCCCGGCAGTTCCTTCCGCGGCACGAATGCCGGAATGGGATGCCGGGTAGGTGTCGGAAACCTGCAGCGCCGTGGAGGTCATGTGAAGACGGGTTTTTCGCCAGTCAGCAGATAATGCATCAATTCTCGCACGGGGCGAATGGCGGAACCAAACGGCAGGCTGGAGGCGCCGCGGAAGAAAAGGCCCTTCTGCACGTCGCCGGTGACGGCGGCAGCCAACTGGTTGTCGATGCAGAACTGGCCATGCTTGGGGTTGCTGTCCCGCAGGCCGCACTGCAGCAGGCAGTCCCAGGCCAGGGTGCATTTGTGCTCCTTGCCGGCGGCGGCAGCCATGAGCTTTTCTTCCCGGTTCAGGTACTTTTCCAGCCAGGGGGTCTTCACTGCCCGGGCCGGCAGGCCGGCACAGCTCATGAAGTCCACCACGTCCTTGTCCTTGGCGCCGGCCAGGACCTTCTTGAATTCGATGTCGGCGTCGCCCTCTTCGGCCACGGCGAAGGCACTGCCCAGCTGCACGGCGGCAGCGCCCATGTCGATCAGCTCCCGCACCCGTTCGTGGCTGTTGATGCCGCCAGCCGGAATCAGGGGAATCTTCTCGGAAGCAATGCCCATTTCCTCGAAGGCTTCCAGCACGCCGGGGATGACCACCTCGAAGTTGAAGCGGGGATCGTTCACATCCTCCTTCTTGGCGGCACCCAGGTGGCCGCCGGCGTAGCGGGGATGTTCGATGACGATGGCGTCGGGGAGGCGGTTCTTGCGCATCCATTTCTTCAGCAGCAGCACGATGCCGCGCACGTCGGAAAGAATGGGCACCAGGGCCACGTCCGGGTAGCCCTCGGTCAATTCGGGCAGATCCAGGGGCAGGCCGGCACCCATGACGATGGCCTCGGCGCCGGACTGACAGGACTGACGCACGTAATCCTGGTACTGGGTCACCGCCCGCATGACGTTCACGGCGATGACGCCGCGGCCCTGGGCGATGTCCTGGGCCATCTTGATTTCCCGGTCGAGGGCGATCAGGTTGGCCTTTTCGATGGCTTCCCGGTTGCGGGAACGGCCGGTCTCGGCCATCAGGTCCGGGTGGTGGCGGCGCAGATCGACGCTGGCGATGGTCCCCACCCCGTTGAGGGAGGCGACGGTACCAGCCAGGCGGTGGGCGGAAATACCGACCCCCATTCCCCCCTGGACGATGGGCACCAGGGTCTTACCTTTGATTTTGAGAGGGGGGAAAGCGGTGGAGCTCATCGAGTCTGGGGCCTAAAAACAAAGCCGCCCACGATATCACAATCCGGGATGCTTGGCTTGATCTGGATTAAGCCTTTTGTCGTAGCTCCCCCGCCGGGCTTTCCCCTTCCCATGCCTGCCTCAGGGTTCCAGCACGTAGGTGCCCGGCGCCGGCGCCAGGGCCGGAAAATCCTTGTGGGGCTTGGGCGGGGCCACCAGGGCGCCACTCTTGGGCACCAGCCACTGCACCCAGTCCTCCCACCAGCTGCCAGGACGCTTCTCGGCCGCCGCTTCCCAACGCTCGATATTCTCGCCCCGCTCCGGCTCGCCCACCCAGTAGCTGCGCTTGGGCGGATTCACCGGCGGATTGACGATACCGAGGATGTGGCCGGAAGTGGACAGCACGAACCGGGTCGGCGCACTGACGTACTTGCGGATGCGATAGCACTGGCGCCAGGGGGCGATATGGTCGTCCTCCGCCGTCACTGCATAGAGAGGCTGGGTGATGCGTTCCAGGTCGATGGCCTCACCGCCGATGGTAAGGGCATCCTTCTTCACCAGATTATTGTTGAGGTACATCTCCCGCAGGTAGTAGGAATGCATGGCGTAAGGCATGCGGGTGCTGTCCACGTTCCAGAACAGCACGTCGAAAGGCGCCAGGGGCTCGCCGTAGAGGTAGCTGTGCACGTAGTAGTGCCAGATCAGGCTGTTGGAACGCAGCATGCGGAAGGAGGACATCATTTCCTTGCCGTCGAGGTAGCCCTTCTTGGCCATGGAATCCTCGATCCACTTGACGCTGGCCGGATCCACGAAGACCTCGATGTCGCCGGGACGGGAGAAATCCGTCAGGGTGGTGAACAGGGTCCAGGAGGACACCGGCACCTTGTCGGCACTGCCGAACTTGCGGTTGGCCCAGGCCATGTAAGCCGTCAGGGTGGTGCCGCCGATGCAGTAGCCCACCGCATTGACCTGAGGCACCTTGCAGATGGTGCGGGCGGCTTCCATGACCTCATGCACGCCCTCAGTCACATAGTCTTCGTAGGTGACCTGGGACATGTCCTCGGTCGGATTTTTCCAGCTGGTGATGAAAACCGTGAAGCCCTTCTCCACCAGATAGCGCACCAGGCTCTTCTTGGCGGTCAGGTCCAGAATGTAGAACTTGTTGATCCAGGGCGTGACGATGACGATGGGCTGTTTGTAGACCTGGGCCGTGGTCGGGGTGTACTGGATCAGTTCCACCAGGCGGTTGCGGAACACCACCTGGCCGGGCGTGGTCGCCAGATCGACGCCGACCTTGAAGGCATCCTCGTCCACCATGCGCACGGTGCCGGACTGGCTGTCCTTGAGATAGTTCTCCATGCCCCGGGCCAGGGACTCTCCCTTGCTCTCGACGAACTTGCGCAGGGCCACCGGGTTGGTCCAGAAGAAATTGGTGGGCGCCACGGCATTGAGCCACTTGCGCAGCCAGAAGGCGGCGCGGCGGCGCTCCTTGTCCGACAGTCCGGGGGTCTCGAAGTACATGTCCTCCAGCCGGTGGGTCATGGCCAGATACCACTCCTTCATGATGTCCCAGGTCGGGGACTGCTCCCATACCGGATCTGAAAAACGGCTGTCATCCTCGTGGGGGCGCACCACATCCTCGGAAGGCAGGCCCAGGGCCCGGCGCATGACGTGGGCCTGGAGGGCCAGCAGGTCGCCGGAAAGACCCGTCATGACGCGGCTCAGCTCCTGGGGATGCATCAGCCAGGCGGCCTGGGCATTGAGCATGGAGGTGGTGATGCCAAAAGGATCGACCTGCTTCTCCAGTTTCTCCCCCATGTCTTCCAGGGGACTGGCTCCCGAGAGGTTGATGCTCTTGTGGTGCTTGGAGGAGGAAGCTGAATTGGGGTTGGCCGCCATGGTTTTCTGCCTTTTTAGGACTGACGCTGGAAGAGGAATTTTATATCAAACTATGACAGGGTCGTTGCAACGGGCTACGGCCACATTGGCCCAGCCGTAGCGCTGTTCGATGGCATCGCGCAGGGCCTCGGCAGCCTCCGGCTCGCCATGGACGACCCGCACCTGGCCCGGCGCCCGGGAAAAGTGTCCGACCCAGTCCAGCAGCGCCTGCTGGTCCGCATGGGCGGAGAGGCCGCCGATGGTATGCACGTCCGCCCGCACCGGCACGATCTGGCCGAACAGGCGCACGGTCCGGGCCCCATCCACCAATCGACGCCCCAGGGTGCCAGCCGCCTGGAAGCCGGTAATCAGCACCGTGCTCTCGGGACGGGGCAGGTTGTAGGCCAGGTGGTGCTTGATGCGTCCCGCATCGCACATGCCGCTGGCGGAGATGATCACGGCGCCTTCCCGGATGTCGTTGAGGGCCATGGACTCTTCCACGTCGGCGGTGAAATGCACCCGCACCGCCTGGGGATTGGCTTCCTGCCAGGCCATCAGGTCCCGGGTTTCGTCGTCCCACAGATGGCGGTACTTGAGGGTGATGCGGGTGGCCGCATCGGCCATGGGGGAATCCACGTAAATCTTCAGGTGGGGCAGCCGCCCCTGCCGCACCAGACCGCCAAGGACATAGAGGATTTCCTGGGTCCGCCCCACGGCGAAGGCGGGGATGATGATGTTGCCGCGCTTCTCGCCGAACGTGTGCTCAAAGGCCCGGATCAACTCCGCCTCGGTATCCTCCAGGGGCCGGTGCACCCGGTTGCCGTAGGTCGATTCGATGCAGAGCAGGTCGGCCTCGGCGATGAACTCGGGGTCCCGCAGCACGGGGCGCCCCGGCTGCCCCAGGTCGCCCGAGAACACCAGCTTGCGCGGACCGTCGGCCGTGTCGATCTGCACCTCCAGAATGGCCGACCCCAAAATGTGACCCGCATCCCGGAAACGCACGCTGACACCGGATGCCGGATGCAGGGGGGTGTCGTAATCGACGGCACGCAGCAGCTTCAGGCACTCCTGGGCCTGGGTCACCGTATAGAGCGGCGGCTGCAGACCGCGCCCGCCGCGGCCGGAGCGGTGGCTGCGACGCAACTGCCACTCCGACTCCTTCTCCTGGATATGGGCCGAATCGAGCAGCAGCACCTGCAGCAGGTCGGTCGTGGCGGCGGTGGCGTAGATGGGGCCGCGATAGCCCAGCATGGCCAGGCGCGGCAGCAGTCCGGAATGGTCGATATGGGCGTGGGTCAGCAGGACGAAGTCCAGATGGCGCACGTCAAAAGCCAGCGCGCGCTGGTTCTTGCCGTAGGCATCGCCGCCCCCCTGGAACATGCCGCAATCCACCAGGAAGCGCAGCCCTTCCATTTCCACCAGGGTGCACGACCCGGTGACCTCACCGGCCGCACCATGCATGCTGACCTGAATCTTGCCCTGCAGCGACATCGATACACTCCTTGCGTTTATGCCATTCTCGCCCCAAGAGTGGCTAGGGTTTTGACTTCCGTCAAAACTGACTTAGGATGGGGCCTAGAGATTTTTTCCCATAGAGGAGCCCCTCACATGTTCAAGCACATCCTACTCCCTACCGACGGTTCCGAACTCTCCCGCGAGACGGCCAAGAAGGCGGTCTCCTTCGCCAAGGAATGCGGCGCCCGCATTACCGCCTTCTACGCCAAGCCCGAGTATCCCGTCACCTACTACGGTGAAGGTGCTCTGATCGATCCGACCACGCCGGAGAAATTTGCCGAACTGGCCGACAACCAGGCCAACGAATTCCTGGGTCAGGTGGAGCAACTCTGCCAGGCCAATGCCGTACCCTGCACCACGGTCGCCGTCACCAGCGACATTCCCTATGAGGCCATCATCGAGACGGCCGAAAAGTCCGCCTGCGACCTCATCTTCATGGCCTCCCATGGCCGCAAGGGCATCACCGGCCTGTTACTGGGCAGCGAGACCAACAAGGTCCTGACCCACTCCAAGGTGCCGGTGCTGGTGTATCGCTGATCCCGGATCAGTTGCCGCAAATGAAAAAGGCCTGGAAATTCCAGGCCTTTTGCTTTGACGGAGACCGGATTACTTCTGACCGGGCTTCTCGTTCATTTTCTTGCTGAAATAGACGCCGAAGTAGGCGCCCATCACCACCACAAAGCCGATGGTGAAGAGACTCAGCAGACCGATATCAGTGGAAAACAATTCCTTCCAAGCCATGGTGTTACCTCCCGTTATTAACGATTAGAAGAAGAAACCGGTGCGGTCACTTTCATAGACAGCGACTCTTGCTTTTCCATTGCCCACTCGGCGGACAGACGCCAGTTGCCGGATTCGTCCTCAAGACGCACCAGCCAGCGATTGCCGACGATGGGATTATTCAATTTGCCACTATAGGCGCCCTGACCATCGGATGCCAGGGTAATTTCCTGATCGAATCCGGCCTTGGCCGGGTGGGCCAGTTTCAGGCGCACATTCTCCGGCAGGGCCGCACCCTGGGTGCTCGTGAGCAGGACGCGGAAGCTGCCGTTGTTACCGGCGAAGACTTCCGCCTGGAGCCCCAATTCCTCGGCCCTGCGATCCCGCTGAATGACCTGGTTCACCTCCAGGCCCTGCTTGTAGTAATCGTCCGCCACCAGGCCGTCGTTGCTCTTGATGGCAAGCCAGACGGTGACGATGCCTGCCAGGATGACAGCGACAGGGCCGGCAGCCAGGATCCAGGGCCAGGGCTCGCGGTACCAGGGTTGTGCAGCAGTTCTCATAGGGGCTCGCTTGAAAAATCAGGGAAGCATGAAACTGGCCTTTTCACTGACGCGCACCTTGTCGTGATTCTGGGCCTGGATTTCAAAGAAAATATGGTTGGCACCCTTGGTACCGGACTCGGGCGGCACACGCACGGACACCAGGACCGACTCGGTGGTGGCGGCAGGCACCTCGACGATGCGCTCGCCGATGATCTCGGCCCCCGGCAGCCCGCTGACGCTGAGGGCATAGCGCCGCGGCGCTTCTTCGGTGTTCATGATGCGCAGAGTGTAGATGTTCTCGATGCGCCCGTCGTCGGCTTCCCGGGCCAGGGTCGCGCGGTCGCGGATGACGTCCACCTTGAGCGGAATGCGGGTACCGAGCCCCCAGGCTGTCGCCAGGATGATCATGCCGAGAATGGCAGAATAGAGCAGCACCCGGGGCCGCATCACATGGGCCACCATTTCCTTGGGCGTGTAGTGCTTGGCCAGGGCATTCTCCGTGGAGTAGCGGATCAGGCCCCGCGGATAGGACATCTTGTCCATCACCTCGTCGCAGGCGTCAATACAGGCGGAACAGCCGATGCACTCGTACTGCAGTCCGTTGCGGATATCGATACCGGTCGGACATACCTGAACGCAGATGCCACAATCGACGCAGTCGCCCTTGCCCTCGCTACGGGGGTCGATCCCTTTCTTGCGCGCGCCCCGCGGCTCACCCCGTTCCGGGTCATAGGTGATGATCAGGGTATCCGGATCGAACATGACCCCCTGGAAACGGGCATAGGGGCACATGTACTTGCACACCTGCTCCCGCAGGAAGCCGGCCTGCATGTAGGTGAAACCGGCGTAAAACAGGATCCAGAAGATTTCCCAGGGGCCGAAGCCGAAGGAAGGAATGGAGGCCACCAGCTCCTTGACGGGGGTGAAATAGCCCACCAGGGTAAAACCGGTCCACAGCGAAAGGATCAGCCACAGGGCATGCTTGGTGGTTTTCAGGCGCAGTTTGCGCCCATCCAGCGGCCCCTTGTCCAGCTTCATGCGGGCGGGCCGGTCACCTTCGACCTTGGCTTCTATCCAGAGAAACAGTTCGGTGTAGACGGTCTGGGGGCAGGCATAGCCGCAAAAGAGCCGCCCGGCCACCGCAGTAAACAGGAACAGGGCATAGGCGGAAATGATCAGCAGCAGCGCCAGGTAAAAGACATCCTGGGGCCAGAACACCATGCCGAAAATATAGAACTTGCGCTCGACCAGATGGAACAGGACCGCCTGGCGGCCATTCCAGTCGACCCAGCAGAGCCCGTAGAACAGGGCCTGGGTGAGGAACACCATCCCCCAACGCCAATTGTTGAAGAGGCCGGAGGCGGCCCGCACGTAGATCTTCTTGTGCTTTTCGTAGAGAGACCCATTCGCTTCCGGTACAGCTGAATTGCCGTTCTCGATCTGGCTCATTGCTTGCTCTTAACGTTTATCAGAATCGCAGTACCGGGTCATGCCCGCACTGCGATTTTGATACAGGTCACAGCTCATGCACGGTGAAAAAAAAGCGCGGCACAGAATCTCTGCACCGCGCTTCCTTTTGACTACAGCATTACTTCTTCTCGGCGCCGGACAGGCTCAGCACGTAGGCGGCCAAGATGTGCACCTTGCCTTCACCCAGGAAGTCCTTCCAAGCCGGCATGCGGTTGTTGCGGCCGTTCTTGATGGTCTCGGTGATGGTAGCCTCGGAGGAGCCGTACAGCCAGACCTTGTCGGTCAGGTTGGGGGCGCCCAGAGCCGGGGTGCCGGTAGCTTCCGGACCATGGCAGCCGGTGCAACCGACGGTACCGAAGGCTTCCTTGCCCTTGGCGGCCAGCACGGCATCGTGCGGCAGACCGGACAGGGAGCGGACGAAGTTGGCCAGGTTCTTGATGGTCTCGTCGCCCAGTTGAGCGTGAGGAGGCATCACACCGTTACGACCTTCCAGGATGGTGGTCTTGACGGTATCGGCCTCACCGCCCCACTGCCAGTCGGCATCGGCCAGGTTAGGGAAGCCCTTGGAACCGCGGGCATCAGAACCGTGACACTGGGAGCAGTAGGTCAGGAACAGGCGCTTGCCCATTTCGTTGGCTTCCTTGTCGGCAGCAACAGCCTTCAGATCCATCTTCAGGTACTTGTCGTAGATGGGACCGTAGGTGTCGTCAGCCTTCTTCACTTCAGCCTTGTACTGGCCAACGGAAGACCAACCCAGCACGCCCTGGAACTTGCCCAGGCCGGGATACAGGGCCAGATACACCAGAGCGAAGACGATGGTGATGTAGAACATCCACTTCCACCAGGCAGGCAGAGGGTTGTTGTACTCAGCCAGAGTCTCGTCCCACACGTGCCCGGTGGTATCCGTGGAGCCCTTGTGGACGCTCTGAAATTTCAAGAAAATGCCGCAGCCGATGATAGACACCAGCGAGATTACGACGACGTACAAGTTCCAAAACTCGCTAACGAAATCGCTCATGATGTTTTCCTCTCTTCTTTGCGGGAGAGATCGGTGATCACTTCCGCATCGTCATCTGCGAAGGGCAAGTTGGCCGCTTCGTCAAAGCCCTTGCGGGCCCCCTTGCCATAAGCCCACCAGACGATGCCGACGAACGACATAAATGCCAGCACCGTCACGATGGAACGCAGATCGTTGATGTCCATACCTTACTTGGTGTTCTTCAGGGCAGTGCCCATGCCTTGGAGGTAGGCGATCAGAACGTCGAGCTCGGTCTTGTCGCCAATCTCGGCCTTGGCACCGGCAATCTCCGCGTCGGTGTAAGGAACACCGACCTTGCGCAGAGCCCGCATCTTGGCCTCGATGTCGGCACCCACGCTGTCCTTGGCCTTGCTCTTGGCCAGGAAGGGGTAAGCCGGCATGTTGGACTCAGGAACGACATCGCGAGGATTGTTCAGGTGAGCAACGTGCCACTCGTTGGAGTAACGCTCGCCAACACGGGCCAGATCGGGACCGGTACGCTTGGAACCCCACTGGAACGGGTGGTCATAAACGAACTCACCAGCAACAGAGTAGTGACCATAGCGCTCGGTCTCGGCCCGGAACGGACGGACCATCTGGGAGTGGCAGTTGTAGCAGCCTTCCCGGATATACACATCGCGGCCAGCCAGGCGGACAGGATCGTAAGGCTTCACGCCTTCAACCGCCTGGGTCGTGGACTTCTGGAAGAAGAGCGGAACGATTTCCAGAGCGCCACCGAAACTGATCACGATGACGGTCAGAACGATCAGCCAACCAGCGTTCTTTTCGATTTGTTCATGCGTAAGCATTTGTAGCGTTCTCCCTGATTAAGCGTGATGAGCGGCAGGGGCCATGATGCGCTCGTCGGCGCCTTGGCTCTGACCGATGGTCTTCAGCACGTTGTAGAACATGATCAGCATACCGCCCAGGAACAGAACACCACCAACCAGACGGATGGTCCAGAACGGGTAGGAGCCCTTCACCGCTTCGACGAAGCTGTAGGTCAGGGTGCCATCAGGGTTGAAGGCGCGCCACATCAGGCCTTGCATCACACCGGCGATCCACATGGAAGCGATGTACAGCACCACGCCGATGGTAGCGATCCAGAAGTGCACGGTGACCAGCTTGACGCTGTACATCTGCTTGGCGCCGAACAGGCGGGGGATCAGGTAGTACAGGGAGCCAACGGAAACCATCGCCACCCAGCCCAGAGCACCAGCATGCACGTGACCAACGGTCCAGTCAGTGTAGTGGGACAGGGCATTCACGGACTTCACGGACATCATCGGACCTTCGAAGGTCGACATACCGTAGAAAGACAGGGAAGTGATCAGGAACTTCAGGATGGGATCGTCACGCAGCTTATGCCAGGCGCCGGACAGGGTCATGATGCCGTTGATCATACCGCCCCAGGAGGGAGCCAGCAGGATCAAGGAGAACAGCATGCCGATGGACTGGGTCCAGTCGGGCAGGGCGGTGTAGTGCAGATGGTGAGGACCTGCCCACATGTAGGTGAAGATCAGGGCCCAGAAGTGCACCACGGACAGGCGATAGGAGTAAACCGGACGCTCAGCCTGCTTCGGCACGAAGTAGTACATCATGCCCAGGAAGCCGGCGGTCAGGAAGAAGCCCACCGCATTGTGGCCGTACCACCACTGCACCATGGCATCCTGCACGCCGGCGTAGGCGGAGTAGGACTTCAGCATGGAGACCGGGATTTCGGCGCTGTTCACCAGGTGCAGCAGAGCCACAGCCAGGATCATGCCGCCGTAGAACCAGTTGGCAACGTAGATGTGGCTAACCTTGCGCTTGATCAGGGTACCGAAGAACACCAGGGCGTAGGCAACCCACACCAGGGTGATCAGGATATCGATCGGCCATTCCAGTTCGGCATATTCCTTGCCGGTGGTGATACCCAGGGGCAGGCTAACAGCAGCCAGCAGGATGACGATCTGCCAGCCCCAGAACGTAAAGGCAGCCAGTCCGTCGGAGAACAGACGAGTGTGGCAGGTACGCTGCGCCACCCAGTAGGAGGTTGCAAACAGCGCACAACCGCCAAAAGCAAAAATCACTGCATTGGTATGCAGCGGACGAAGACGACCATAGGTCAACCAGGGCCCGAAATTGAGCTCCGGCCAGACCAGCTGGGCGGCAATGATGACACCGACAAGCATGCCAACAATGCCCCAGACTACGGTCATGATGGCAAATTGCCGTACTACCTTATAGTTGTATGTGGATTGCGTTTCCGACATGGACCCACCTCTCGACTAGGAAAAGATAATCTTCATGCCACCTCCCTATGAACCCTTGGGCAGCATCGCAGGGATGCTATTGTAGCGGAGCCCCGCGCCTTTTGACATAGATCAAGCCGTCTCGCACAAAGTCAAAAAGGCGGCGGACCACATCAAAAAAATGGGCAAAAAAAAGGGTGCGTTACAAACGCACCCCAACCCCAACAGAGAAACAAACTTGGCGAAGCCCCCAACAAAATGAGGGACTTCCAAAACGAGAAGGATTCTCTCTGATGCCCCGTTTGGGATTGTTGACCCAGATCAAACCAGGGTTATTTCTCCCCCGCCCCCTCCTCCGCCCCCTTGGCAGTCGCAGCCCCATCCCGCTTCCCGGGCAGTTCGTCGTCCATCAGGATGCGGTAGGCGGGCCCCTCCAGATCGTCGAACTGGCCGTTGCGCACCGACCACCAGAAGGCGACGCCAATGGCGAAGACCAGAACGACCGAGAGGGGAATCAGCAGATACAGGCTTTCCATGGACGAAACTCCGCTAAAGGGGGCGTTGCAGCCGCAGGGAATTGAGCACTACCAGCAGGGAACTGCCGGACATGCCGATGCCGGCCATCCAGGGCGTGATGAAACCGAACATGGCCAGAGGCAGGGCGATGAAATTATAGGCAAAGGACCATACCAGGTTCTGCCGGATGATGCGTAGCGCCTTGCCGGAAAGGGCAATGCCGCGCCGCAGATGATCCAGGTTCTCCGACAGCAGGATCAGGTCGGCCTGGGTCCGCGCCAGCTGGGCGCCGCCGCCCATGGCCACGGACACCTGGGCCTGGGCCAGGACCGGGGCGTCGTTAACCCCATCCCCCACCATGGCCACCACGGCGCCGGCCTCCTGCAGGCGGGAGACAAAATCGTGCTTGCCCTGGGGCGAGACACCGCCATGGACGTCCTGGATGCCGAGCAGGGCGGCCACCCGGGCCGCCGCCTCCGGGGCATCGCCGGAAAGCAGCACCACCTGGCGCCCCGAGGCCAGCAGATCGGCCACCAGGGCCGGCGCCTCGGCCCGGATCTCGTCCCCCAGGGCGAACAGGGCAATCCAGCCGCTCGCCGCCCCCAGGGCAATCACCGTATCGCCCCGGGCGGCAAAGCCCCGGGCAGAGTCAGGCAGGGCAGCCCCCACCAGTTCGGCGACGAAGTCGGGACGGCCGATACGGTATTCGACACCGCCCAGCACCCCGGAAATGCCGCTCCCCGGAATACTGGTGACGACTTCGGTGCCATGGGGCCAGGCGGCCAGCTGCGCCGCCTTGCTGCGGAATACCTGGGCGATGGGATGCTCGGAAGCCCCTTCCAGCGCTCCCGCCAGCCGCAAACCGTCCTCGGCACCGACAGTCCCTAGCGGCAGGACCTCCAGCAGGCGCATGCGGCCCGAGGTCAGGGTACCGGTCTTGTCGAAGACGACATGGGTGGAGCGGGCCAGGGTTTCGATGGCATGACCCCGGGTCACCAGCAGCCCTTCCCGGGCCAGCACACCGCTGGCCACCGTAAGGGCGATCGGGGTGGCCAGGGAGAGGGCGCAGGGGCAGGTCACCACCAGCACGGAAACGGTGATCCACAGGGCCCGGGCCGGATCGATGAACCACCAGGCCAGGGCGACGGCCGCCGCCACCAGCAGCAGGGCGGCGACAAAACGGCTGGCGATGCGATCAGCCATCTCGACGATCCGCGGCTTTTCCATGGCCGCCCGTTCCATCAGGCGCACGATGGCGGAGAGCCGGGTGCCCTCCCCTACCTGTTCGACCCGCACCACCAGGGGGCTTTCCACATTGATGGCGCCGCCGGTGACTGTATCTCCGACCCGCTTGGACACCGGCAGGCTCTCACCGGTGAGGAGCGATTCATTGACCGAACTCGTCCCTTCCAGCACCCGCCCGTCGGAGGGAATGGTGCCGCCGGGACGCACCAGGACGACATCCCCCGCCCGCAGGTCGGCCACCACCACTTTGCCCGGCGTGCGGTCCTGGGGATAGGCGACGAGGCGCTCGGCAAAGGCCGGCAGCAGCTTGGCCAGGGCTTCGGTGACGCCGACGGCACGCTGGCGCGCATTCATTTCCAGGAATCGCCCGCCCAGCAGGAAAAACACGAACATGGTCACCGAGTCGAAATAGACCTCGCCGTCGGCGACGAAAGTGGCCCAGATGCTGGCGGCGAAGGCCGAACCGACGCCCAGGGCCACCGGCACGTCCATGCCGACCCGGCGGAACTTGAGGTCGCGCCAGGCATTGCGGAAGAAGGGGGCTGCCGAATAGAAGACCACCGGCAGGGTCAGCAACAGACTGGCCCAGCGCATCAGGGATTCGATATCCGCCGTCATGTCCCCTTCCGCCATATAGACGGGGATGGCGTACATCATCACCTGCATCATGCCGAAACCGGCCACCCAGACGCGCCACAGGGCGTCCCGGCGTTCCTTGCGGGCCAGCTCCTCGGTCCGGGCCGGATCATAGGGGTAGGCCCGGTAGCCGATGGCCGAGATGGCCGCCAGGATGTCGGAAAGCTTGATCTTGCTCTCGTCCCAGCGCACCCGGGCGCGGCGCGTGGTGTAGTTGATATCCACCCCGGCAACCCCGGGCAGATGGGAGATGTGCTGTTCGTTGAGCCAGATGCAGGCGGCGCAGGTAATGCCTTCCAGGATCAGGGAGGCTTCCCGCTCGTTCTCGCCCAGGGCGCGCACGAAACTTTTCTGGAAATCGGCGTGGTCAAAGAGGCGCAGGTTGTCCAGCACCTCGGGCAGGGCTTCCCGCTTCGATTCGGGCAGGGCATCCCGGTTGCGGTAGTAGTCGTCCAGGCCGTTGTCCACGATGGCCTGGGCCACCGCCTGGCAACCGATACAACACATGGCACGGGGAGATTCGGAGACCCGGACCGTCAGATCGACGTCATCCGGAACGGGCTGACCACAGTGGTAACAGGCGCCTTTGCTCATGGCTCGCAAATAAGAAAGGCGCGAGCATTGCCCGCGCCTTTGGGTGGGACTGACAGGCCCGCAGTATAAGTTATTTCGCCGCCATGCGAATGGCGCCGTCCAGACGGATCACTTCGCCATTGAGGTAGGAGTTCTCCACGATGTGGCGCACCAGGGCAGCGTATTCGGCCGGTTTGCCCATGCGGGAGGGGAACGGCACCATCTTGCCCAGGGAGTCCTGCACTTCCTGGGGCATGCCCATGAGCATGGGGGTTTCCATGATGCCCGGGGCGATGGTCATGACGCGGATGCCGCTGCGGGCCAGTTCCCGGGCGATGGGCAGGGTCATGGCCACGACGCCGCCCTTGGAGGCGGCATAGGCAGCCTGGCCCAGCTGGCCGTCGAAGGCGGCCACGGAGGCGGTACTGACGATGACGCCGCGCTCGCCCTGAGCATTGGGTTCGCCCTTGGCCATGACTTCGGTGGCCAGGCGGATCATGTTGAAGGAGCCCACCAGGTTGATGTTGATGACCTTGGCAAAGCTCTCCAGGCGATGGGGACCTTCCTTGCCCAGCACCTTCTCCGCCGGCGCCACGCCGGCGCAGTTCACCAGGCCATTGAGCTTGCCGAAGGTGGAGACGGCCAGTTCGACGGCCGCCTTGGCGCTGGCTTCATTGGTCACGTCGGTTTCGGCGAAGCGGGCATTGGCGCCCAGTTCCGCCGCCAGGGCCTCGCCGGCTGCCTTGTTCACGTCGGCCAGGACCACCTTGCCGCCGCCGGCCACGATCATGCGGGCCGTCGCGGCACCCAGGCCGGAACCACCGCCGGTAACAACGAATACGCTCTCTTTGAGTTCCATATTGTGTTCTCCTCGTCCTCAAAATAATGACCGACGGATTCTATAGCATTTCCAGACGGTAGCGTATGGAAATGCCGACCCGCCCCGAGTCGCCAGGGCAGACGGAAACAAAAAAAAGGGCAGCTCCGGAGAGCTGCCCTTTTTCCTGGAATTGGTGCCGGAGATAGGAGTCGAACCTACGACCTTCGCATTACGAATGCGCTGCTCTACCAACTGAGCTACACCGGCAAAAAACCATCCGGATTGCACATCCGGGGCCGCGAAGTTTATCCGAGACCGCAGGGCAATACAACACCGCCAGCCGGCCCGCCAGGCAAAGCGACGCCCTGCCCCGGTTCTCCGCCGCCGCGGCGGCCGCCACAGCAATTCCCGCTGCAACTCCCTTTCCCCTGGCCGCCTGACACCGGGTATAGTTACCGGTTGGCCCCAACCGAGCTCAGAACACCCCATGGACGAAATAAAAATCCGCGGCGCACGGACCCATAACCTGAAAAACATCAGTCTGGACCTGCCCCGCGACAAGCTGATCGTGATCACCGGACTTTCCGGCTCAGGCAAGTCCTCCCTCGCCTTCGACACCCTCTACGCCGAGGGCCAGCGCCGCTATGTGGAATCCCTCTCGGCCTACGCCCGCCAGTTCCTGCAGCTGATGGAAAAGCCGGATGTGGACCTGATCGAGGGCCTGTCCCCGGCCATTTCCATCGAGCAGAAGGCCACCAGCCACAACCCCCGTTCCACCGTGGGCACGGTCACCGAAATCCACGATTACCTGCGTCTGCTCTACGCCCGCGCCGGCACCCCCTATTGCCCGGAACACGGAGAGCCCCTGGAGGCCCAGACCGTGTCCCAGATGGTGGACCACGTGCTGGCCCTGCCGGAAGAGACCAAGCTGATGATCCTGGCGCCGGTGGTGGCCAACCGCAAGGGCGAGCAGCTGGACCTGTTCACCGAGCTGCGGGCCCAGGGCTTCGTCCGCCTGCGGGTGGACGGCACCATCTACGAGATCGACAACCTGCCCAAGCTGGCCAAGAGCCAGAAGCACAACATCGACGTGGTGGTGGACCGCCTCAAGGTGCGGGAAGACATGCGCCAGCGCCTGGCCGAGTCCTTCGAGACCGCCCTGCGCCACGCCGACGGCCGGGCCATCGCCCTGGAGATGGAGAGCAACCAGGAGCACCTCTTCTCCGCCAAGTTCGCCTGCCCCATCTGCTCCTATGCCCTGCAGGAGCTGGAGCCGCGCCTGTTCTCCTTCAACAACCCCATGGGGGCCTGTCCCAAGTGCGACGGCCTGGGGGTGATCCAGTTCTTCGACCCGAAGCGGGTGGTGGCCCATCCCGACCTGTCCCTGGCGGCCGGCGCCATCCGGGGCTGGGACAAGCGCAACCAGTTCTACTTCCAGATGATCGGCTCCCTCGCCGAGTACTACGGCTTCAGCGTGGACACGCCCTTCAGCGAGCTGACCGACGAAGTGAAGCAGGTGCTGCTCTACGGCAGCGACAAGGACCTGGTGCCCTTCCAGTACATGAACGAGCGGGGCAAGCTGGTGCTCAAGGAACATGCCTTCGAGGGCATCATTCCCAACCTGGAGCGGCGCTACAAGGAGACCGATTCCCTGGCGGTGCGCGAGGAACTGGCCAAGTACATCAGCAACACCACCTGCCCCACCTGCGAAGGCACCCGCCTGCGCCAGGAGGCGCGCCACGTCAAGGTCGGCAGCAAGACCCTGCACGAGATCAGCCATCTGCCCCTGGCCGAGGCCCGGGACTACTTCGAGACCATCCAGCTCACCGGCCACAAGGCCCAGGTGGCGGAGAAGATCCTCAAGGAAATCACCTCCCGCCTGCAGTTCCTCATCAACGTGGGCCTGGACTACCTTTCCCTGGACCGCTCCGCCGAGACCCTTTCCGGTGGCGAAGCCCAGCGCATCCGCCTGGCCAGCCAGATCGGCTCCGGCCTCACCGGCGTCATGTATGTGCTGGACGAGCCCTCCATCGGCCTTCACCAGCGCGACAACGACCGTCTGCTGCAGACCCTGCGCCAGCTGCGGGACATCGGCAACACGGTGATCGTGGTGGAGCACGACGAGGACGCCATCCGCACCGCCGACTACGTGGTGGACATCGGCCCTGGCGCCGGGGTACACGGCGGCGCCATCGTCGCCGAGGGCACGCCCCAGCAGGTCACTGACAACCCGGCCTCCATGACCGGCGACTACCTCTCCGGGCGCAAGAAAATCGAGGTGCCGAAGAAGCGCCGCCAGGCCGACCCGGAGAAGAAGCTCCAGGTCATCGGCGCCAAGGGCAACAACCTGAAGGATGTTTCCCTGGAACTGCCGGTGGGCCTCATGACCTGCATCACCGGCGTTTCCGGCTCGGGCAAGTCCACCCTCATCAACGACACCCTGTACACCGCCGCCGCCAAGCACCTCTACGGCTCCACGGCGGAACCGGCGGAGCACGAGGAAATCATCGGCCTGGATCACTTCGACAAGGTGATCAACGTGGACCAGAGCCCCATCGGCCGCACGCCCCGTTCCAATCCGGCCACCTACACGGGCCTGCTCACCCCCATCCGGGAGCTGTTCGCCGGAGTGCCGGAAGCCCGCTCCCGGGGCTACGGCCCGGGCCGCTTCTCCTTCAACGTCAAGGGCGGCCGCTGCGAGGCCTGCCAGGGCGACGGCGTGATCAAGGTGGAAATGCACTTCCTGCCGGACATCTACGTGCCCTGCGACGTCTGCCACGGCAAGCGCTACAACCGGGAAACCCTGGAAGTGCACTACAAGGGCAAGTCCATCTACGACGTGCTGCAGATGACCGTGGAGCAGGCCCGGGAATTCTTCGACCCGGTGCCGGTGGTGGCCCGCAAGCTGCAGACCCTGGTGGATGTGGGCCTCTCCTACATCACCCTGGGCCAGAGCGCCACCACCCTCTCCGGCGGCGAGGCCCAGCGCGTCAAGCTGGCCCTGGAACTGTCCAAGCGGGACACCGGCCGCACCCTCTACATCCTGGACGAGCCCACCACGGGCCTGCACTTCGCCGACATCGAGATGCTGCTCAAGGTGCTGCATCGCCTGGCCGACCACGGCAACACCGTGGTGGTCATCGAGCATAACCTGGACGTGATCAAGACCGCCGACTGGCTGGTGGACCTGGGTCCCGAGGGCGGTGGCGGCGGCGGTCGCATCATCGCCGCCGGGGCGCCGGAAGCCGTGGTCAAGGTGGGCGAGAGCCACACCGGCCGTTTCCTCAAGCCCCTCCTGAGCCGCTGAGGAGAAGGCCGTGAGCACCTCTCCTTTCAAGGGCAAAACCGGCCTGGAACGGCTGTGGAACGCCATGGGCTATTCCCGGGACGGCTTCAAGGCGGCCTGGCAACACGAGGCGGCCTTCCGCGAGGAAGTGCTGCTGGCCCTGGTGGCCATTCCCCTGGGCCTGTGGCTGGGCAAGAGCGGCCTGGAAAAGGCAGCCCTGGTGGCCAGCATCCTCATGGTGCTGCTGGTGGAACTGATCAACTCCGCCGTGGAAGCGGTGGTGGACCGGGTCTCGCCGGAACGCCACGATCTCTCCAAACGGGCCAAGGACCTGGGCAGCGCCGCCGTTCTCATCGCCCTGGCCACCGCCGCCGCCGTCTGGGCCCTGGTGCTGTGGCCGTGAGGCCCTGACCAGCACCGGCGGCTGCCGCCACAACGACAAAGGGCCGTTTCCGGCCCTTTGTGCTTTTCGGGGGACCATGGCCGGGAAGGCGCATGGATATTGCCGCCTGGCGATGCCAGGCCCGAAACCGGCGTCCTTTCTGCCCCTCAGGCCACCCGCTCCTGGCCACCCCGGCCCGGACGCAATCCCAGATCGGCTCCCAGCACGGCGGCCAGGGCCAGGCTGAGGGCCCAGGCGAACCAGGCCGACCACAGCACGTGGGAAAGGAAGTGGGCCCCCTGGAACAGGCGCACCACGCCGAGGCCGGCGCCCAAAGCCAGGCCCAGGCCCAAGGCTAGGCGGGACCAGGTGCGACCTGCCGGACGCAGGGCCACGCCCCACACCAGCCAGAGAAAGCCGGCCGCCGCATGGCCGGCCGGGAAACAGGCACCGGCCTTGATGCCTGTCGGCCCTGGCACCAGCAAGCCAAGATAGGGCGCATAACCGCCAAACTCCAGTACATCCCAGGGACAGTGGCGGTTGGTCAGGCTCTTCAGCAGGGAAACGCCGATGGGGATCAGCACCATGCCCAGGGCCGCCAGCAGCGCATTGCGCCGGGGCAGCCAGTCCAGCTCGCCCTTCCAGCCGAGCCAGCAGGGCACCAGGGCGATGCACACCAGGGCGTAGGAGGCGTACTTCATGCCGTGGTGCAGCACCCGCTCGAACAGCCAGTGGTGGTGCATGGGAAAATCCCCCAGGGCCGGGTCGTAGAGCCGCTGACTCAGGGCCAGGTCCAGGCCCGTGTTCTCGAATACCGCCAGCAGCAGCACCGCCAGCAGAACCAGCAGCAGGGCCTGGGCCAATAGCCAGCGGCGTCCGGCGTGGCGTTCCAGGACGCCGGCCAGGGGCAGGGGCAAGGAGGTGGCGTTGTCCATGGTCAGCTCCGGCAGCCGGCGGCCAGGTCCAGCTTGGCGTCGTAAATGCTGGTGCTGACGTCGAGCAGGCCGAGCACGGAATGGAAGATGTTGTCGTGGCTGGCCGGCTGGGCCGCCCGGGCCTTGAGGCAGGAGACATTGACCTTGAAGTCCTGGGCGAAACCGCGGGACAGCCACATCACCATGGGCACCCGGGTCTGTTCCTGGGGCGCGATGCTGTAAGGCATGCCGTGCAGGAACAGATTGTTCTCGCCCAGGGACTCGCCGTGGTCGGAGAAGTACATCAGGCCCGTGTCGTAATCCTTGTCCTGGGACTTGAGGAAGTCGATGGTCTTGGCCAGCACATGGTCCGTATACAGCAGGGCGTTGTCGTAGGAATTGACGATCTGTTCCCGGCTGCACTGGCGCAGGTCGCTGGAATCGCAGGTCGGCGTATAGCGGCGATAGGCTTCCGGATAGCGCTTGTGGTAGGCCGGGCCATGGTTGCCCAGCTGGTGCAGCACCAGCACCCGGTTGCCCTTGTCGTCGGCCAGCACCTTGTCCAGGTTGTGCAGCAGCACTTCATCGAGGCAGCGCTCGCCGTCGCACAGGCCGGGGATGGCGGCATTGGTCAGGCTGTCGTTGGGCAGGCCTTCGCAGACACCCTTGCAGCCGGACTGATTGTCCCGCCACAGCACCTTGAAGCCGGCCCGGTTCAGCACGTGCAGCAGGGATTCGCTGCCGCGGATCTTCTCCTCGTCATAATCCCGGCGCCCCACGGGGGCGAAGATGCAGGGCACGGAAACTTCGGTGTTGGTGCCGCAGCTGCTGACCTGGGGGAAATTGATGACGTCGAGCCGCGCCAGTTCCGGCGTGGTCTGCCGCTCGTAGCCGTTGAGCCCCCAGTTGGCGGCGCGGGCCGTCTCGCCGACGACGATGACGAACAGGGCCGGCTTGCTGCGGCCCTTCCAGGCTGCCGCCAGGGCAGCATCGGTGCCGATGGGCTGGCGCGGCCCCTGGGCCGCCTCGGCCTTGGCCACCCGGGACAGGGAATAGACCAGGTTGGCCGGGGTGATGAGGTAGCGGATTTCCTTGTGGTTGCGCATCAGGGAGGCGAAGTCCTGGAACACCAGAAACACCGCCCCGCCGCCCAGGACCAGGGCCAGCAGCAGGGAACCGGCGCGGATGGCCAGGGTACGGCCGAGACCGGCCTCCGGCAGGCGCACCCGGGACAGCAGCAACAGGGGCAGCCCCACCACCAGGGCCAGGTGGGGCAGGAGGGACCAGGTAAACAATTCCCCCGCTTCCTTGACGTCGGTCTTGAGCACGTTTCGCAGCATGGAGGGATCGAGGTAGATGCCGTACTTCTCCATGTAGAAGCTGGCGCAGCCCACCACCAGCAGCAGCAGGGCCAGCACCGGCTTGGCGGTGCGGCGGCCCATCAGGGGCGCCAGCAGGACGAAATGGATGGCACTGAGGAATACGAACAGGGCGGCGGCAAAGCCCCAGGTGGACCACTGGCCGCCGTCCCGGCCGGCCATGGCCGCTTCCCAGAAGAGACGGTTGCCCGCCAGGCTGAAATAGACGCTGCCGAGCAGGGCCAGGGTGGTGCCGCCCACCGCCGGCTGCCAGTGCCGCCAGTGGCGCAGGCCCTGGCGCGAGCCCTGGTTGAGCCAGAAGGCGAAGGCCAAGAGCAGGTTAACCAGGGTCAGTCCGGTCAGGATCAGTCCGGAAGGATTGGCCACCAGAGCGGGGGCGGGAGCGAATACGGCCATGGAGCGGCAACCTGATGAGGGAAATTGGCCGCAACTTTAGGCGCCGCCCCGTGAGGGACTGGTGAGGGAAGTGTGAGGAATGTGTGAGGAAAGGTCCGGCACGGCCTCCGGCCGGAGGCGCCGGGGCGCCGCTGCCCGCCGGGAGCGGCAGCGCGGCCCCCGGGCGGCAGGAGGACTCAGGCAGCGGCAGCCGGTGACGGCCCCTGCAGGGACGCCCCCAGATCCACGCTGAGGACGGCGCCGCCGTCGGGGCCGTTGGCGGCGACCGGCACCCAGCCGCAGGCGCGGCAGACGTGGGCCACCAGGGCCAGGCCGAGGCCGTGGCCGGCACCGGGGCCGCGGCGGTAGAAACGGTCGAAGACCCGGGGCAGATCGTCCGGGGCAAAGCCCGGGCCCTGGTCCGCCACTTCCAGCACGCTGCCCCGCAGGCGGCAGGTGATGGTGCCCGACTCGGTGTGGCGCAGGGCATTTTCCAGCAGATTGCGCAGCACCAGCTGCAGCAGGGCCGGGTCGGCCCGCACCAGGGCCGGTTCCGGCACCTCCAGGGCCAGCTGCACCGGCTTGGCGTACTGGGTGCCCAGGGACTCCCACAAGGACTGGATTTCCAGGGACAGGCGCAGGTCGTCCTGCAGCTGGGGCCGGGTCTCCCGGGCCAGCATGAGCAGGCTCTCGGCCAGACGGGTGATGCGGTCGGTGCTGTCCACGATGCGCCGGGAGCGGCGGTAGGCCGCCTCCGGCAGGCCGCCGGCGGCGCTGAGCATTTCCGCATCGGTGCGGATGGCGGTGAGGGGGGTGCGCAGCTCGTGGGAAAGGTTGGCGGTGAATTCCCGCTCCCGCTGCAGCAGTTCCGCCTGGCGGGCCTCCAGGGCGTCCAGGGCCTGGGCCACGGCCAGCACTTCCCGCTCCATGCCGGCCTGGGCGTAGCTGCCCGCTTCCGGCACTTCGCCCCGGACCCGTTGGGCCAGCCACTCCAGGCGCCGGGTGAAGCGGCCGGAGAGGGCATAGACCATGGCCAGCACCACGCCGCCGATGATCAGGGCGCCGGCGACGATCACCGCCGTCACCGCATCGAGCCGCTCCTCGTGTTCCTCCACGTCGTAGCTGAGGATGAAGCGGGCGCCGCCATCCTCCCGCACCGCCACGTGGAACTCCTTGTCGCCCTCGAACATCTCGTGGTTGCCGATGGGCAGCCGGGCCAGGTTGTCCGGCACGCTGCCCGGCGGCGAGTGGGGCTCGAGCCGGTACAGGGTCATGGACGGGGTGTTGGGGAAGGCCGTCTCGGGCGAGGTGTGCCACAGCTCGATGCTGTGTTCCACCTGGGTGGTGAGGAGGTTGTCGATGAACTCCTCCTCCATCTCGTCGAACATCAGGAGCAGGGCCACCGACTGGGCCAGGATGATGACCAGGGCCAGGGCCGCCACCCACAGGGCGATGCGCAGGCGCATGCTGGGCGCCTGGCGGTCGGCGGCCAGCTCCTCGGCGGAATGATTAGCGAGCGACAAGTTTGTACCCCAGTCCGTGAATGTTCACCACTTCGACCCCGGCCCCCTCTCCCAGGGCCCGGCGCAGGGTGTGCAGGACGCTGCGCAGGTTGTCGCTGGCCTCCTGCTCGTGGCCCCAGATGGCGATCTCCAGCTCCCGCCGGGAAAAGACCCGGTTCGGCTGCTGCAGCAGCAGGGCCGCCAGGCGCAGGGCCTTGGGCGGCAGGCGCAGGGCTTGGCCGGCCAGGCGCAGTTCCTGGGAGGTGGCGTCGTATTCCAGGGGCCCCTGGCGCCACACGCCCGCATCCTTGCGCGGCGCCGCCCGGCGCACCAGGGCCGTCAGGCGCACCTCCACCTCCTGCAGGGCGAAGGGCTTGACCAGGTAGTCGTCGGCCCCGGCGTCGAAGCCGGCCAGCTTGTCCTCCAGGGTATCCCGGGCCGTCAGCATCAGCACCGGCAGGCTGCTGCCCTCGGCGCGCAGGCGCCGGGCCAGGCTGAGGGCGTCGCCGTCGGGCAGGCTGCGGTCGAAAACGGCGCAGTCGAAACTGCCGCCGGCCAGGAGGCGCCCCGCCGCCGCCAGGGAATCGGCGTAGTCGCACTGGTGCCCCCGGGATTCCAGGAATTCGTAGAGGTTCTCGGCGATGGACCGGTCGTCTTCGACGATGAGGATGTGCATGGCGCTGTCCGTGGCGGAAGGGCCCCATTATAGGGCGCCCGGACCGCCGTACGGCGAGCGGGCGAATCGTTCAATAAAATTGAACGGTTCCGCCAATTCTTATCGCTTTTCAGCCCTGGCCCGGAGCCCTAGGATGGTCGGCATTCCTGCGGCTGGCCTGAACTGTCCCGTCGCCGCGATAAAACATGAAAGGAAATCAACGATGAAATCTCCCGCCGCCCCCGAGATCCTGGCCCAGGCCTTCCTCGACGCCCGCAGCTTCAACCGCTTTGCCGACCGTCCGGTGAGCCCGGAAACCCTGCAGCAGCTTTATGACCTGGCCAAGTGGGGGCCCACCGCCATGAATTCCCAGCCGGCCCGCTTCGTCTTCGTCACCAGCCCCGAGGCCAAGGCCCGCCTGGCCAAGGCCCTCTCCCCGGGCAATGTGGAAAAGACCCTGGCGGCGCCGGTGACCGTCATCGTCGCCCAGGACACGGCCTTCTACGAGCACCTGCCGACCCAGTTCCCGGCCTACGACGCCAAGCCCATGTTCGAGGCCAACCCGGCCATGGCGGCCAGCACCGCCTTCCGCAATTCCAGCCTGCAGGGTGCCTACCTCATCGTCGCCGCCCGCCTGCTGGGCCTGGACGCGGGCCCCATGTCCGGCTTCGACGCCGCCAAGCTGGACGCCGAGTTCTTCCCCGACGGCCGCTGGCAGAGCAATTTCATCATCAACCTGGGCTACGGCGACGCCGCCGGCAACCACCCCCGGGGACCGCGCCTGCCCTTTGCCGAAGCAGCCCGTATTCTTTAGTCATTTTTTCGATCTAGATCAAACCCGGACGCCGCCGGCGCGCGTAGGGTAGCTCCCCATGGAGACCAAGCCCCACACGTCCGGCCACGCCCACTCATGCGGCACCTGTGGCCAGGCCATCCCCCTCAAGGACTGGCCCGGCACCATCGTCTGTGCGGCCTGTCTCGACCTGCGTCCCGCCGATAGCCCGGCCCACTGCCAGCACTTTTGCGGCGGCGAGGAACGGGAAGCGGGCGTCTGATCCCCGGTTTTCAGGCAACCTTCCACCAAGAGGTCCGCACCATGGAATACCAAGTTCAACTCCGCCATTCCGCCGCCCCCGCCCTGGACAAGGCCAACCAGCTCCTGCTGCAGGCCCGGGAATACCTCTGTGCCGGCTGCAAGCGCGACTGCGAGCGCCGCCTGACCCAGTTCGGCCAGGTGCCCCAGTCCTGTCGCCGCTCCTGAGCCGGACCTCCCCCGCCCGCGCCGGCCCTGCTGCGGCCGGCTTTTGACCCGCATCATTTTCAGCCCCGGAGACGGCGCCTAGAATGGCCCTGCTCATTTCTCCGGGTGCCCCATGATCGCCAAGCTTCTCCCTTCCCTGCGCACTTCCCTCCTCCTCGCCGCCGGCCTTGGCGCCCTGCTCTCGCCCCTGGCCGGCCACGCCGACGAACGGGGCAAGGAAATCTACGGCCCCTGCGCCGCCTGCCACGGCGAATTCGGCCAGGGCGGCAAGAAGGGCGAATACCCCCGCATCGCAGGCCAGCAGGCCAAGTACATGGAATCCCAGCTGAAGGCCTTCCAGAAGCGCATCCGGGTGAACATCCCCATGGTGCCCTACACCGAAGAGCGGGAACTGTCCCACGAGGACATGAAGGTCGTCTCCGAATACATCGCCGGCATCGAATTGCCCACCGCCATCCCCACCTTCAAGGACACGGACGACGCCCTGACCCGTCTGCAGGCCATGGAAAAGGTCATGATCGTGCCCCGGGAACCGGGCGACGTGGAGGCCGGCAAGGCCATCTACCAGAAGCAGTGCGCCGCCTGCCACGGCAAGACCGCCAAGGGCCGGGGCATGTTCCCCCGCCTGGTGGGCCAGTATTCCCAATACCTGAAGCGCCAGGTGGACCTCTACCTGAAGGGCGACCGCCCCCACGACGAAGAAACCACCCAGGGCGTGCTCAACACCCTCAAGCCCGAGGAAATCCAGAACATCCTGGCCTATGTGACGGCGCTGCAGGAAGAAGTGAACAAGCAGTAGGAACGACCCATTGCCTCCGGCTCCATGCCGGAGAGGCAGCAAGGACGGCTATTTCGGCCATGGGGTGGCTGGGAGGGCCGTTTTTGTTGGGGTGTGGCAGGGGTAGTTGTTTGAAGCCTTGTCGCTGCCTCAAACGTGATGGGTTTAGTGACCGCTGTATTCCGCGCCTGACGCGCGGGTTACTTTTCTTGTCTTGCCAAGAAAATGTAACCAAAAGAAGGCGCGCCCGGTTTGGCGCCCCTTCGGGGTTCCCTGCGCTACTCGCTTCCGGCGGGGGCTGCGCAACTCGGCCTACGGCCTCAGACAGTGCTCGCCCTTTCCCCGCCGGAGGCTCCGTTGCTCGGCGCCGCACAGGGCCAATGGCGGATACCTAGAACGTTCAGGACAAGCCAGCCACCTTACTGTTGTGGAAGGTTCAGGGGCGATCCGACTCGTCGTTGGCGGGCAAGAACTTTCGATACCGGAAAGGCACGGCCCAGCCGCCCAACAACACTTCAGCCACGCCTCGCAAGCGGTCCCGCACACCCAGCTTTGCGCAGACAAAACTCTCCTGGTGGCCCTCACGGAATACGCCGAAGAGTTCTATGGACGCCTCCGCATATGCCACTGGCACCATGACCCGCTGGACGTTGTAGAGCGACACCTGCATTCCCGGATATAAACCGCCAAAGCCGCGGTTGTGCACATAGAAGGGAATCCGGTTTGCGATCAGCATGCTTTCCATGACAGCAAGCTCTGATGCCGATCGGGGGGCGGCCAGGTGGAAGAATTCCATAGCTCAGTTTTTGCGCGGGCCAAATCGAAAGCTAGATGGGCCTAACGTGGAAGTGGGCGGCCTGCGCGGCTTTTCGCGCAGGCCCGCTCGACTGAAGGGTTATGCATCTCTTCGCACATGCGCGTTATGGATGATTGGGTTAATGCCATCAAGATGTCCGACAGTCTTTGCGAAGGAGCGAACGTTGCAGTTGAACTCAATATTTCCATCGAGGGCGACTGGATTGCCAGAATGCCTCGCGAACTGGTTGGCTGGGCCTTCTGGAATTGCTCCGCTGATGTAGAGAGACGCCACTTCGCCAGGGGCGATGACTTGTTTCTTCAGGATTGACGCATCTATGGTCGAACCGCCGAGCCAGAACCGAAAGCCAGCACGATCCAACTCGACGGGGAACGGCGAGAGATTGATGGCCATGAGCCACAGAGAGAACGAAGCTGACTCACCAAGATCAACGACCACCGAACTGTGGCGAGGCCGAAGATCGACATAGATCAACTGCGACAATTTCTCTTTCGTGAAATACCGGCGAAGAAGGAATCCCGGCAGCCAGCGAAGCAGACGCCAAATACCTTGAATTGGGATGGTCTCAAGTGCCATGCGCGGTCACCAAGTGAAATGCATAACGTGCTAGTTCAGGGGCGACCGGAGGCTGAAGGCCGGAGGGAACCTGCCGGCACGGTCGGCAGGGCATCCCCTGGAGCGGCGGGTTAGCCCCCGGCATTTGCGAGCACATTTCTATACCACTCAACATACGCTGGATCTGCCAAAGGTGACTCCGGGACGACGAGTTCTGAGGACTGAACATCGATCACCACGACGTCTGACCTGTGAGCCGCAAGTGCAACGGCATTTACGAGTGCGACGATATCGCCATCGCCACGGCACCAAAGAGAAAGTGAAGCGTCAGATGGGTGCAACTCGACAAACACCCCGTCTTTGTTGGTGTTCCCGGTTCCGTCTCTTTGCCACCGGATGCTCTCAAAGAGGTTCTCGGCCAAAGCGCGGTATTGCTCACGACCGAAGGACTCATCGGCCTCAAGCTCGGAGAGCGAGTTTGGGGGAGATTGGTACTTGACGAGGATGAAGTCGAGGCTCATGAGCGATGGCTCCGGGGGCTAACGTAGAGCTAACCGGCGCTGCGCGGGTTTATCGCGCAGCGTCCAGCGACTGAAAGGAGCGAGGTTGAGCGCCATGTTAGGTTTTTAGACCTTAGCGACCCAACTGGAGAACTCTCGGGTTGTTCTTTTCCCGACTTGAACTACAGCCCCACGTTTGAAAAACTCACTCCCGAAAATATGTATGTAGCCCCCGAAATCGGAAGGAAGGTAAAAGTCTCCGTACTTCATCATGGCCACCTTCTCCTTTCCGAAGTGGCCGTAGAAATAGCCAAACTCAAACAAGACATTCAGGTTCGGTGTCCAGACAGGCTTTCCACGCACTGTACTTTCTGCTTCGGGAGAGAACAGCAAAACTGCACCATCGACTTTGTCTTTTATGTTGTCCAACTCTTCGAGCAATGTTCTACCTGCGATGAATGCGTCGTCCCACCAAGGCAGAAACTCCAAGGTTGCGCTCGTAAACTTTTTCACGACCGCTTTTGCTTGGGAGCGGGCAGCAGAGGATGATCCAATAAACAGTGTGGTTTTAGGCATGATGGTATTGGAGGGGGAAAAAACCTAACTAGTAGTAGACGACAAAAACGTCCAATAAAAATGGGGCTGTCCAATATCCTGGAACACCGGACAGCCGAATCGCTTGTCCTGCAACGGATTCATCAAACCTTCCGATTACTGGCCCCGCTAAAAATCCGTAAAACCGGACAGCCTCAAAGTTACCGTCAGCAAACCCACACCGCAACAGAAAGTTGCCAATCGCATATCCCAAGTAACTAAACCACCACCCCCAACCAATGCGATCGCGTTCGCTACACCACCGGTTTTCCATCCCCTTCCACCCCCGCCGAGCAGCGCAAGGCGGGCGGGGGGCATTCGGCGAGGACTGTCTGAGGCCCGAAGGGCCGAGTTCCGCAGCCGCCCCGACCGACTGAGCAGCGCAGGGAAGCCCGCAGGGCCGGGGGTGAGGGTCCGCCTTCTTTTGGCTACTTTTCTTAGCGGTTAAGAAAAGTACGCCCGCCGGGCAACGGCGGAACCCAGCCGCAAATCAACAATGTAGGGCCGCGCTCGATTTGTCGTAGTTTTGCACGAGATTTGTCGTAGTGCGTTCGGTAGCGTACACAACAAAAAATGGCCGATTCTGGTTACAGATCGGCCATTTCTTTACGGGAGCTTCCCACCCGAAGTGGTATTTGTCGAGTTAGGGAAACCTACTAGGGCAGCTTGCAGGCCATCCCGCTCGACTTCCAAGTTAACGGGCTTGCATATCAACCATGTATGTACTGGATGACGATTTTGTGTGTATTTCCCGTTGCAGATATTTCGTGGTAAATGTTACTGACAACAGCTTGAATATTTCCGTCAAGGTAAAGCGTTTGACCGATATCTGGGACACATTGAAGAGTTACCCCTTGGATTAGAGAGTCAGATCCTTTGAGCTGAAGAGTGCAGGAAATTGACATATATCCCTTTCATTGTGGTGACGTGGAAATGCTGCAAGTACCGGAAGTGCCAATGGCATTATACAGCTGCTTTCTGGCTACTCGACCACCGGCTGCTCCTGGCCGGAAGCTGGCGAAGCCCTAACCTTCATTTAGGGCCGCGCTCGATTTGTCGTAGTGCTTACCCTTAGAATAGCCCGCCCATCACCCCGGGCTCGTAGTTCGTTATCACCAGCTCCCGGCTCTCCCCTGGAGCGCCCTGGTTGTTCCCTACGCTGTACTTGATCCCCAGCTCGTGAAAGACCAGGCCGGCGAACGCCTGGCGGATGTCCGGGTGGTCGTTGATGCTGACCATCATCTTGCCCTTGCAGCTGCTCATGGCCTTGGCCATCGCCTCGTATTGCTCAAAGCCGAAGGGGACGCCATAGCCTTCAGTCTGCCAGTAGGGAGGGTCCGCATAGAAGAAGGTATGGGGACGGTCATACTTGGCTAGGCACTCCAGCCAGGGCAGGTTCTCCACCAGGGTGCCGGCAGCCAGGCGCAGATGGGCGGAAGAGAGGTTCTCCTCGATGCGGAGAAGATTGATCGATGGCGCGGTGGTGGCCGTGCCAAAGCTCTGCCCTTCAACCTTCCCGCCGAAGGCGTGATGTTGCAGGTAGAAGAAGCGGGCCGCCCGCTGGATGTCGGTCATGGTTTCTGGCCGGGTTTCCTGCAGCCACTTGAAGACCTGGCGGGAGGACAGCGCCCACTTGAACTGCCGTACGAACTCTTCCAGGTGGTGCTGGACCACTCGGTAGAGATTTACCAGCTCGCCGTTGATGTCGTTGATGACTTCGCAGTTCGCCGGTACCGGCCGGAGGAAGTAGAGGGCGGCTCCACCGCAGAACAGTTCCACGTAGCACTCATGCTTGGGGAACAAGGGGATCAGACGGTCGGCCAGGCGGCGCTTTCCACCCAGCCAGGGGATGATGGGACTTGCCGGATTGTTAAGGAACGGTGTGGTCACAGAGGCTCTCCTTTCGCGCACTTGGCGCTGGATCGGGAGGCTCGGTGGCCTTCAGGTCATTCATCACCCCACAGCGGGGGCACTTGATGGCCAGGCGCCGGTAATCGGCTTCGGCCAGCTTCTTGTTGCAACTACTACAGCGGATTTCCTTCACGGTAACGCCTATGTGTTAGGCTTCGGCCCGCCGTCGCGACGGTAACGGTGCCTTGGCTAAACGCAGGCTGCTTCTGCGGGAGGTGGCCGTTGGGGGTGTTCCTGCACCCCCAGCGGTCGCACCGTTCTTCCCTACACCGGGTAGCTCTTGCCAGCCTTCGGCGCCGGCTTTGCCACCCCGTCAGAAATGGTTACTCGATCTCCGGCGGTAACGGTGCCGGAGGCTTTTAGCGTCAGCAGGCCGACGCGGGTGGCCACCTTGACCACGTCGCCCTGGACAGAGGCCACGACTCCGGTCGAGGCATCCGGCCCCTGCAGCAGCCGGCGCAGTTCCCCCAGGGCGTGTCTCACAGCGGGCGCTCCAGGCCGATATTGGCGCTGCAGCGCACGTTGTCGGCCGTGAATGAGACGCTGACGATTCGGCCTACCCAGGGGGCCTGGCCAGACGGGAAGCCCTTGGCGATGTTTCCCGGCAGCATCCCGGCCTTGGGGGCGCAGGTGGTGGTGACCGACTCCCTGGGCGTTGCCCGGTCGTTCATTTCCGCCCAGCCCCGCTCCAGAAGAGCTGCCTCACCCTCAAGCAGGGGCACTTCCACGTCGGCACCGCGTCGATCCCCAGCACCCCGATACACTTCAACCAGGCCGTCCATCAAGCATCCTCCTCGACTTCGGTCGTGGGCCGGCTGCCGGTGATCAGTACCAGCACATCGAAGTCCACCAGGCCAGCAACCCGATCCGGTGCCACCAACCCATAACTCACCGCCCGACAGGTATAGGTGATACGGGCAATGGCCACCCCGGATTCATCGGCGGTCAGGCTCAGGCCATCACCTCCAAGCTTGATGCCTCCCAGGCTACGGCCGATCCAAAGCACCGAGGTGATGGCCTTGGCCGGTACCGGCAACGATCCTGCAGCCGAATTCTCGAAAGAGATATCTTCCGTCTTGACCAGGGTCACCTCATTGCCGCCCACAATGCTGCCGGCAGAAGAATCCAGCTTCAGCTCGATGCCTTCGGAGCGATGCACCAGGAACCATGCCGTGTCGCCGGGAAGAAACGAGGTCTTCCCAGCGTTCGGGCCGGCTGCCCGATCATCAACGACGGCAGACAGATGATCGCTGGCGCTGGTACTGGCGCCGAATTGAACCCGCACCGTTACATTACTCATCAGCGTCCTCCAGTAGAAATTGCACTTCCTCCACCTGGTCGTCAGCGACGGCCCAGACGTAGGCTCTCGTTGAATAGCGAACCTTGGCCAGGCTGTACCCCAGGCCGTAGGAAGCCGTCAGGGTGTCACCATCGAGCAGTACTCCGCCAAGATCGGTATGGAGCCAGGTCACCTCCAGAAGCGCCTGGGCAGGCGTTGATAGCCGGGCGGCGCCATCCTTGAACTCGACGGTCTCTTCGATCTCCCAGACCCGGATGCCCTTCGGCGTTATGGAAACGGACGGGCGGCCGGTATGCACCAGGCTGACCGGCCGCCACGGGCTCGGCCAGGCGCGCACCGTTCCACTCAAGGGGTTAGTGTCGGCCTCAAACTCGATACGGTCGCTCGAGCTATCTGAGGCGCCCCCGTTTCCGATGGTCAGACGATTCACGATCTCGACGTTGATGGTGGACGTGCTGCGGACAGTGGCTTCCGAGTCGTAGAGATTCACGTCCGGGACCGCGCTGGTGAAGTCTGCAGGGGCGACGCGATACCGACGCCTGGCCACCACGCTGCCATCGGGCCGGGACTCCAGAAGCCCGCCGATGGCCTCGACGATGCTTCTGGCTGCAGCCAGTGGGGTGGCGGACGTAAAGGCCAGGCCAGCTGTCGGAAGAGTCCAGTCCGGCAGGCTCCAGGCCAGCGTTACTACACCGCCAAGCAGAGACTCCACCGCTTCTTTGGCGGTGGTGCCGGCGAGGAATGAGATATCGCCCGAGAGCGCGTAAGGGGTATCCAGCCAAGCCACAGGGGAAAGGGCCTTGGCGCTCCAGGTCCGCCCTGCAGGCCCCTGTGCATTCTCGCCCCGCCCATCGAGGCGCAGGGAGAAGGTATAGCCGCACATCGTCAGCGTCAGCTGCTCCCCGGTTTCGAGCTGGAGGAACTCTTCCTCACCGCCCAGGGTGATATCAGCCTGCCAATAAGGGGAATTTTCAGAGGCGGAAACCGTTACCCGGCGCGGGCTCAACCAGCGACCGTCACCAGCCAAAAGCACCACACTGGAATCGATCACCTGGCCATCCGCAGGAGCAGTCCAGGGGAGCCGGCAGCTGGCGGCCGCCCGGTACCGGGAACTGATATCCCATGGGAACACCACGCTCCCCTGCAACGGGGAGGTTAAGGCCCAGGGCGCCACCAGGCGCTTTGCCACAGGCGTAGTCTTTCCCCAGGCAAATGCCATCCGGCGTGAAACCCTCGATGCCCATTCCAGACGCAGCCCACCCGCCAGCTTTTCTGACCAGGGGAAAGCTATCGTGCGGCAAACGACTTGGGTATTTGCCCACATCAATTCAGCCCGGCCCGAAACTGCAACCGTAGTCGCCCAGGGCATGACCAGGCGGCCACTTATAGCTCCTGGTTGAGGCTCGGGTGACGTCGCGCCCAGGGACACCCCCAGGGCATCGAGGCCGAGCGGGCTGGAGAAAATAAGCACTCTTAGAACCCGTCAGGGACAGCGAAGAAGGGGCCGGTGTCACCGACCCTGGCCACCGCCCAGCCGGGAACGACATTTTCACCGACGGTGAACCCGTCCGTTGCGGCCATCAGGTCCATCAACTCCCCCATGTAGAAGCATGGCATCTTGCTCGGCGCCATGACCACCGGGAAGATCGGGGCGATGGTGGGCGCCATACCTCCTGCCACGCGTTCTCCGGGCATGGGATTACCCGGATACCAGGTTGGCTGGAACAACGGGGAGAATAGAATTCCCTGGGCCTGGGTTGTATCGGCAGCGTCGAAGCCGGCACCGGCATGAGCAATCCCAGACCAGGATGGGGACCAATACCCTGAAACCGGGCCGAGACTCACAGCCAGGTAACGCGGGAAGATGCCTTCGTGCATGTCACTCGGATAGCGGCGTACCCGGCTCCCCGCAATGGTCAAGATGCCATTAACTTCAATCCGCCAGGAGCCGGTGATACCGTTCAAAACGCAATGGACATCTGCACCACTCGGGATGGCAGCGCTGACCCAGCTCGTAAAGGCGACACCCCGAATGGCCGCTCCGATTCTAAGATTTCCCGTGCTGTCATCCACGTTCCAGGTGGGAAAGTCCTCAGTCGGACCTTCCGCTGTGGCCACACCGAACTGCTTTAGCCCGTAGGCTGCAGCGGCCGTTATCTCTTCAAAGCCACAAGCAATCGCATTGCTCAAAATGGCATCGGCTAGGCCGGTGATGCCGGTGTGGTTGAAGTCGGTCATGTAGGGAGTTGTCATGCGCTTTCTCCCTGGATGCCGATTGCCACGTTGTCGCCGGAGACCGAAGCGGCACCGGCCGGAGTGACCCGCTGCAGCCACAACGGAATGGCGGCCGGCTCGGTGGAAAACGTCAGCGTGTCGCCGGCGACCCAGGAACCGCCCCAGACATCGGACGGAATGGAGAAATAGACACCGCCCGCAGGGTTGGCCGGCGCAAATGCGGCCGCCGTGGTGCCGCTGGCCACCCCGACGCCCAGGACGTCACCATCCAGGCGGAAGGCCGTGGAAGAGGTAAAGGTCAGGGTCCAGTTCTGCAGCACCGTGCCCCGATTGCTGCCGGCCGGCTTGGCACCGCTATGGGTTCCTCCTGCCGTAGCGGCAACCGGCACCGAGGCACCGGCCTTGACCGAGGCATAGGTAAGGACGCTGGCCACGGTCACCGCCCCGGCCGCCGGATCAAATGCGGCACCGAGGGCGGCGGTAAGCGTTACTGTGGCCGTCAGGCCGGACCAGATAACGTTATCGACCATGGCGAAGGCCTCGGCGCCGCCACCGCCGGTGGCCGGCATGTTCGCCACGCGGATGGCATCGCCTACCCGGATCGGTCGCAGGTTAGCGAACTCGGCATGCTCAAAATCGACCACCAGCTGCAGCGCATCTGCAGCGATAGCGGCCGCCAGGCGACCGACGCCATAGGGGCGCCCGATGACTTCGTTTTGCGTGTCGCTCTGGGTGCCGGCGTAGAGCAGCACGTATCCATCACCTGGCGTGACGTCCTCGAGGAACACCTTGGCGTCGATCATTTCCGCTTCAGCGGCGCTGGCCACGTGGAGGAAGACCTTGCGGTAGTGCTCGGCGCCGGCCAGGCGCTGGGCCTGGGTAACGTCGGGGAAGAGATTGTTCTTCACGCTGGAGACGACGGCCGCGCTGGTCATGCGCCCCCCGTTCTGGGCCGGCACCGTATCGGAGGCCAAGGCGGCCCGGCGGAAGATTAGTTCGTTACCTGCAATGGGCATGGATGGCTCCTATACGGTCTTGAGCTTCAGGGAAGCGGTGTAGTTATCGGAAGGTGAATAGTTGGCCATGGGCCACACGGGCTGTGCAGTGAACGCCTGTTGGTTTTCTTCATGGCGGAAGCGCACCTGGTAGCTTTTCCCCCGCAGCACCAGGGTGTAGATGGCCTTCGGCCGGGACGCCAGTTCCTGCAACGCCTCGACGTCGGAACGCTTGATCCATTTCCCGGATTCGAGCGTGATGGGCCGGCCGCCAACCAGGGCGCTTGAGTAGTTCAGCTCCGACCCATCCAGGGCGCGATCCGAGGCACCGCTCACCGGAATCCAGGAGAACTCATCCGTCCACAACAGGCCGTCCGGCAAAAACAAAGTATCGAGACGGATCACGCTGCCACCTCCTTTTCACCACCGCCACCAGAACCGTCGCTGATGACGTAGGTAACGGTCCATCGAGATATCACTTGGGACTCGGACGGCAGGGCACCAGCGCCCCGAAGATTCAGGCGGCCCTCTGGTAGGGGGATATCAACGTCCTCACCAGGCTGCAGGGTCGTCTTCTCGGAAGAGCTGCTGACGATCCGTTCACCGGCCAAGGGCAGCTGGTAGTAAGCCCGAAGGGAGAAACCAGCCAGGGTCACAGCAAAGGGCCAGGGGTTGCGAAAACGGATCTTGCCGCCCTCTGGCCAGACCGCCACCAGCGACCACTCGCCGTTGTCGTCCTGGCTGCTATAGGTCTGGTGCTTGGCCAGGGCCTGCACCGCCATGTCCTGGTCGTCATAGACCTCAAACTGCACTAGGTGCCGTCCATTCACCGGGCGGCCATTGCCAATGCTGGCGGACTGAATTTCCAGAGCCCCTGCCTTGTTCAAGATTCGATGGGCATAGGTCGTATAGTCATGCCCCTGATACATGGCGTAGAAGCCTGAGTACCCCGCCTGGAAGTCGAGGTAGACGCGATAGGTGCCAGCCATGGGGGCGGTATCGATGACCCCGAGCGAATCAGGGCCGGCGCCGATCATCAGCTCCGGCTTCAACTCCCCTGCCGTGAAGACATTCCACCGCACATGATCCTGGATGCACCTTCCGTCAGGACGCTCAAGGGTCAGCGTAAATTTCGAGGCATCAACGCCTTCGGGCCGCACAGTGAAATCTCCATCCTCCTCGAGCCGCCAACTGGGGAGCGTGGCCGGGGGTTCCCGATAGGTGACCGTACCGACATCGAAGTTGCCGCAGTTCAGGACCAGGCCGAACTGGTTGTTGGCGATAAGGACGTCGCCGTGGTACCTAAACGAACCCAGGAACAAAGGCGAATGCGAGGGCGTCCGCAGGGAGAAAGACGCCCCTTGCAACTTGGAAAAATCAAATATCAGGTTGATCTCCGCCTGCGCTGCCGTCGCAAAGAGGGAGCGACTCACCTTGCCCAAGGTGCTGGGCACGCCGAAGGTCAGCCGCAGGGCCGTCTGCAGGCGTGTCTCCTGTCCAATGCCGCCAGATTCCAGGGACGGCATGGCCGTGGATAGCCTCAAATTAATGCCGGTAGATGCGGGTGTCTCAGCCGGCTGGTCCGGGTTTTCATAGCGTCTCCAGGCCTCGGCCATTCTGTCTCCGGCATCGGCGACGAAGCGATAGCGGGCTCTGTCGGCCATGTAGTTGTTCTGGAAGTGCTCGACCCACTCAGGCTTGGGCGGCGCGTCCCAGTACGACATGTTTTCATCATCAGCCACCCACTCGCCGAGAATCCACTTATCGTCCTCTGCCAGGTAGTCCCGCAGATCACGGCTCGGCGGCTCACCCCGGCCGAAGTGCAAAGAAAGGGCGGAAGAAGCCATCAGGCCACCCGGCTCAGTTGATTGAGTGCAGCCACCAGGCGCTCGGCTTCGCTGCGGTCGGACTGCACCCGCACCGGCTCTTGCAACCCCGGCAGGGAAAGATTGACGTCCACAACGTCGCGGGAGCTGCTCCCGTTTGCAGCGGCCGCACCGGGGATGCCTACCAGGCCGCCCACGGCGAACGCCGGCAGAGGGGCGCGCATGGCGTTGTAGTTCAACATGGTCCCGAGACCGTAGTAGCGGACTGCTTCTTTACGGATCACCACCTCACCAGCCTCCAGCAGCGCATGGATGCGGTCACCGCCACCATATCCGGGAAGATGCCCCCCGGAGTTGAAGCGCTGGGGAGCAATGCCGACCAAACCACCGACGCTGTGGGCCTCTACCGTGTTCTGGACAACGGTAACGGTGACCGTCTTGTCCTGCAGCGCATCAAGAGAGGCCTGGATTGCCGTGATGTTGGCCTGGGCTGCCTCGATGTTTGCATCGATCTCGATCAGGCGCTTTTTCTTCTCCAGCTCATCGAGCTGGGTGGCCAGGTCGGCCAGCTGCTCCTTCAAAGAGGCCGCCTTGGTAGCGGCGCCTTCGGCGGCCTTCTGGTTTGCATCGCCAGCCGTCTTGGCGGCGTCGGCTGCGATCTTCCCGGCCTTCTCCACGATGCCGATGGCCTGGCCGGTGTTTTTCAGGCTGCTGCCCAGGGATTCGGCCTGCTTGGCCAGGGACTCGGCCGCTGCTGCTGCCTTTTCAGCCCCGGTGGTATCTCCCTTGCCGGACAGGCGCACGGCCTCGGCGGCGCGGGCTGCTGCGGCCGCCAGCTTTTGCTGGGCCTGGGCAGCGATATCAGCCTGCTGGGCCGACTCGGACATGTCCCGGCGGCGAAGCTCCCGGACCCGGTCAGCGGTGGACATCTGGATGTCAGCAGCCCGCTCGTAGGCGGCGCTAGCGGCCTGGCGGTAACGCTCCACGTCACGGAGGGCTTCCTCCATGTCGTGCTTCTTCTTCTCGGCGAGCTTTTGCACCGCCTTGATACGGGCCTCAATGGCCTTTTCCTCTTCCAGGACTTCCTTGCCAGCCAGCACAGCCTGGCGTTGCGCAGACGCCTCGGCGAGCTTCTTCTTCTGGCCTTCCAGCTCCTGGTGCAGGCCGATCATCTTGTTGGCCCAGTCGGTAGCCGTGGCCAGGGTGCGGCCGATATCGGCATTGGGATCGGCCAGGACGGCCTGCTTCAATGCCCGCAGCTTCTCGGCGGATTCGGTAAGGCCGGCGGATTTCAGGCGCTCGATCTGGGCGTTGAACTCTTTATGGACTTGAACAGCGCGGGAGATTCGGGCGCTTTCGTCGTCCAGTTCCTGCCCCCCCATGAAGCGCTGATAGAACCACTCCACGGCTTTTCCACCAGCATAGAAGCCGGTAGCCAAACTTGCCGCTCCGACATTGAGGCGGGCCAAATAGGGGGCCATCAGGTTCATATTTGCCGTGGCAGTGGTCAGTGTTCCAGCCAGGCCCGCACCAACGCCAAAACGGGCAGAAACCGTTCCCGCCATCCAAGCCAATGACCCCAGCGCCACACGTAGCGTCCCAATGCTATTTGCTACGGCCAAGCCAATGACAATGAATCCCCCAACTGCACCAATATCCTTTACGAAATCTCGGACGCCAGCAGTCATTGCCATGAGAGCATTGGCTATTGCTGTGATAGCAGGAAGGAACGGCGTTCCCAGAGCATCCCCCAGGGCCTTGACCTGCTCCGTCATCCGCTTGATGGCGGCCTCGGTAGTGCCTGCCTGCTTGGCCGCCTCCCGGCCGACGCCGCCCTTGGCTTCTTCGGAGGCAGCCAGCTTCAGGGCATCCCGGTATTTATCCACCCCCTCCGCCAGCAAGGCTATATCGTCGGCGTACTCCCTGCCGATGAAGCCGGACAGCACGTCGATCTTGACCGACTTCGGCAGCCGCTCCAGGGCTCCCAGGAACGTCTCTACCGCCTGCTGGGGCTCGGTCTTCAGGATGGTCGAGAACTCGGTGATGGAGAGGCCTGTACGCTTGAAGGCCTCCTGGGCCTTGGCCTCTGCACTTTCGACGGTCGCCAGCTTCTGTAGCAGCGCGGCGATGGACGTTGCTGCAATTTCCGGGGGGCGGCCTAGGGAGAGGAAGGCCGTGGCCAGGGCGGCAGTCTGGCGGGCAGAGAGACCAAAGATATTGGCCATGCCCGACACCCGGGTCATGACGTTGAGGATGTCCTTCTCGGTGGCGTTGGTGTTGTTGCCCAGGTAGTTGATAGTGTCACCGAGGTCTTGCACCTGCTCCATGGAGAGGTGGAAAACGTTCATCAGCTTGGCGATGGCGTTACCGACGTCCTCGGCCGACATGCGGAAGGCAATGCCCATGGTGCCGGCGAGTTGCACGAACTCACTCAGCTTGTCGGTGGGGATGCCCATCTGGGCACCGGCCGCCGCCATGCCTGCCAACTCCTGGGCGGTATAGGGCAGGGTCTGGGTGAGGTCTTCCAGCAGGGTCTTGAAGCGCTCCAGCTCCTTGGGCGACTTGAAGTCGGCGACCTTGGAGACTTCGGCCATGGCGGTTTCCATGGCCATGGCCTGGCGGGCGGCCAGGCTCAGGATATAGAACTGGGCAGCCAGAGCCACCGCGCCCGCCCGGACCTTCTCAAAGGTGCCCAGCAACCCATTCTTGGCGGCCTGCAGTTCCTTGGTGCGTTCGATCACCTTCAGCTGGGCCTGGGCCAGCTCGGCGGCCGACAGTTTGCCGCTGGCAGCCAGGCGGTTGTAGGAGGCCTGAACCTGGGCGATCTGCCGATCGATGTCACGGAACTGGGTGACGCCCAGGTTGTCCCGGGCGGTACTGAGCCGGGATGCCTGCTGGGCGCGCTCGGCCTGGGCCTTGGTGGCTGCCGCGTAGCGTTCGGCCTCGGCGGCCGCCAGCGCTTCGGCCTGGCGTGCCCGATCCAGAGCGGCGGCATTGGCGACCAGCTCGGTCCGGCGGTTCATCAGCGCGGCCGTCTCCGCTACCCACTGCTCCTTTGCTGCCCGTGTGGCACTGGCGGCCGACGCCGTGGCCTTGGCCAGCACCTCCTGGCTGCCGCCCGAATCCTTGGCCGTTGCTGCCAGGCGCTTCAGCTCGGCCTCCCCAAGGCGCCACTGGATATAGGCCTTGTCGGCTGCTTCCCTCCCGGATGCAAACGCGCTAAGCTGGGCTTTGCGGGTCTCTTCGAGAGCCGCTACCGCGCTTTTCGCATCGCCGGTAAGTTTTAGCGCAACGACTAAATCGGAGCCAGACGCCATGAAGGTTTCTCACAAGTCCTTGGAAGTTGCCCCCTGGGCCGGGGGCTTGCTGGGTGCGGTTGCGCTCTTGTATCCCGCTGCTGGCCAGGGCATGGCCTTGTTGCTGCTTGGTGCCCTGGCACTTGGCGGTATTGCCTTTGCGGCCACCTTTCTCTACGCGCTGGCCCGGGGCTGACCTACTTCTTTTGATGCCGGCCCAGTGCCTGCATGAAGACGCGCCACGGGTAGTCCCAGACCTGGCTGTGCCCTAGTTCGGCCAGAGCCAAGGCCTGGTTTTCCAGCCAAGTCAGGCTGCGCTCTTGGCTAACGCCTTGGCCCCCGCCTCCTCCAGCGTCTTCCGCAGCACGAAAAAACCCTTGTTCACCTCCTTGCAGAAGTCCCGCAGGCTTTCCAGCTGAGACGGGGTCGCCTCCTCGATCTCTTCGTCCGTGATGTCGGTCATGATCTTCAGATCGGGAAGGCTCACGTCACCGAGCAGGACCAGATCGACGGCAGAGAGCTTTTCCAGGTCTTTCATCATGCCGTCGGCCAGCCAGGCGCGGATTTCCTTGACGGTCAGTTCCCTGACCTTGATATCCCGGACGCCTTCAAGGGGAAAGGTATTCTCAACGCGCATGGCCATGGTTAGAAGCCCGTCCGCACGCGCATGTACTTGGAGAGGCCGACGCCGGTCTTGGTCTCATCCTTTTGCAGGGTGCCTTCCAGGTCGAGGGAGACGAAGTCGTCGCCGATGAATTCGATGGATTTGGCGGGGGTGAATTTCACCTTGTAGAACTCAGCCAGGACGGGCGTCTCATCTACCTCATTGACGCCGTCAAGAACCAGGTAGTAATCCCGGTTGATATCGACCAGGGCTTCGATGTTGTGGCCAGCCAACTTGCTGTAGGCCACTTTTAATTTTTCATCAGCCGCGATGGCACCCCCTTCCAGGAGAACGAAGCCGGCGCGAACACGCCGGTAGTCCTCACCCTCAACGTAGGGATCGACGCCGGCATCCGGGGTAACGGTCATGGGCTGGGTCATGTCCTGGGGGAAATCAAGCATCACCAGAGAACCAGTGCTACCCGCCGTATGGGCTTCTGCAGGAACGTTGCCGGCCGCGAAGGAAGTAGCATTACCGCCCAACGCCAGTTCCAGGTTTTTGACCGGCACCTTGCGCAAGTTGATAACGATTTTGGCGGACTTGACGCGGGTCGACTTGGTATCGACACCGCCGCCCGAGTTTTCGTAATCGGGCAGCTCTTTCTCGTCCAACTCGACGGAATAGCTAACCTTGGAAGAGTTACCCAGGGGCTCCGGGGTTTTTGTTCCATAGGGGGCCAGGTAGGGAGCCCCCTTGAGGATGGCGGCAGAACTGTAGGGCATAGTGATCTCCGGTAAATCCAGGGCGGATTGAATAGCGACAGGGCCATGCTAAGGCCCTGCACCGGAGGTCAGCAGGGGGGCGGGTGTCGGCAGTTAAGGGGACAGGTCGGCCAGTTCCTGGCGCAATGCGGCGGCGTCGGCTTCCAGCTGCAGCAGCTTGGCGGCAGGGAATTCCGGCGCCGGCTTTCCCGCGACCAGGGCGGCAGCAACCTCCCGGGCCGGGCGAATACTGGCGGTGTCGATGGCGGCCAGGGCACCCATGATCTCGGCGCGGCGATCCGGCACCGTCTCCGGCAGCGGCGCTTCCGGTTGCGTGATGTCTTCTGCCACCCAGGCACCAGCCTCGGGCCGGTAACGCTTTCCGGGCTCTACCTGGGGCGGTGCCAGTTCAATGCATCCACCGGGAATGATGAACACGCCCGGCTCCCGCTGGCATGCATCGGCCACCGCCGGCCCCACGAAGTAGCCCGCGTCATCGAGCTGAGAAACGATCTTTTCCATGGTCATGCTTCAGTACTTGATACAGGCCAGCATGGCCACGTTGCGCGGACGGGTTTCTGTGCCGCCAGTCGACAACGTCCCCGGGTTCTGGACAGTTGCTCCTCCATACATACCTCTAGCAGCACCAACGCCACCCCCGCTAATAAAGACCGCGGAGGCATACTGCGCATGGCTATGGGTTTTGAAGTCATCTTCTTGATCACTGCCTATGGCGCGTCCAGTATCCACACCCCGACCATCGTCCAGGCCACGCAGGAATTCTCCGCGCAAGTCAGGAATGCGGAAGGTGGTGGAACCGTCGCCAGGGGAAAACTGGCCAGCCTGCCATGCTGCATCTGATGCCGCCATGTTGCCGCTGGCCACCTCGACCACCTCCAGGTGGTGGTTTTGAATCGCCACGACCTCGGGTTTGCCGCTATGAATGACGGCCAGCTCCCGGGTAATGACCTCGACAATTTCACGATTCACCCGGCCGCCTCCAGGTAAGCCACCCGCCCCCTGAAGAAGAGGGATGCGTTACCGGAGGCGTCGACGAATGTCAGCCGGTAACGGCTATGGGTCTCAGCAATGCCCCGGGTGTCTTCGCCACTCAGGCGGATGGCCGTCGTTCCCTCGGCGCCGCCCAGGGCGACATGCCCGCTTTCCGTATTGAAACGGAGCGGTGCCGCCGTAGGATCGGTCGCATCGAGCAGTACCAGCTCGGCGCGGCAGCCGGTCAGATCAATTGGGGTTCGGTCAGGGTTGAGGCGGGTGAAAAGGAACTCCCAGGGGAAGCCCATTTCGATGGCATGGGGGCCGACCAGGTCAAACGAGGTGGCTGCCATCAGTCCTCCTCCACTCCGGTCAGGGTGTGGGTGGTGGCCACCGCCACCGGCAACAGGTAGAGCCCGCGCTTGGGGAGCCAGAGCGGCCCGCCGGCCGGGGCCAGGGTGAAGCGGGAATAGCCTTTGGCGGGCCGCCATCCCAGCAGCCCCTTGAGCAAGGTATCAGCCAGGGCCAGCGCCTCACCTTTGGCTCTTTGGGCGGCGCCGGCCTGGGCGGAGGACGCAACGGCAATGGCCAGGAGCCAGGTGCTTTCCACCTTGGCATCGGCTCCGGTTTGGGTCAGCGGCTTGTAACCATCGTAGGCGATGGGGATTGCCGGCAGGGCGGGCAGCTTGGCGGCTTCGTCCAGAAGGTCACCGAGGGACGGGCTTCTATCCTTGAATTTCGGCAGCAGCTCACCGACGCGCCGCTGCAGGGCTTCCTCAACAGGGGTGAACATGTCAGCTTTCCCCGAAGGTGCGGGGGCGGGTCCGGACGACCATGCCGCTGGCGGCCGGGGTCGGCATCGGTACGGTGGCCGGGGCAACCGGCAGGGCCATCAGCCCCTTGCCGATGGACACCAGGTCTTTCATGGCGGCATCGTAGCGGGCCTTGACGGTGTCGTTCATCACGCTGACGTAGAGGTAGCCACGGGCCAGGTCGAGAACATAGCCCCGGACAGCCTCGGCCGGGACCGGCAGGGTATAGCGGCCGGCCAGGTAACCATTGACGGTCGTCTCGGCGCGGACGATAGCCCGGTTGGCCACCGTCGCGTCGATCTCGCCGGCCGGAGGGTCGGCACGATCCGTCAGATCACGGATTTCACGCTCCCCGAACTCGGCGACCAGGTCAGCGACGGTGGCGTAGGACATGGTTTAGATGCCCCGGACGATACGGATCAGGTCACCATCCGCCAGGGCCGCATCCAAGGCGATGCCGTTGGACAGGCCTGCATCCTTGGGAATGGCCTTGCCCGCAGCATCGGACTGGACATCGGCGCCTGCGGAAACGGCCGCACCGGCTTCCACCAACATGATGCCCAGCACATTGGCCGGAGCAACGTTACCGGACTCGGTGTCGGCCTCAACAACGCCGATGGCCTTGGCACCGGCCGCGCACAAACCGCCGTCGAAACCGACAAAGCGGCGCTCCGGCAGATCGGAAAGGGCCAGCAGCGAGTGCACCAGCACTACTTTTTGGGTTTGGTTCATTTCTTCACTTGCTCCTGTTTTTTGCCGGCGGCGGTGGCTTTCTTACCGTTACCAGCGGGGGGGGTGACAACAGCAGGATCACTGGTCTTTGCCGTTACCGGCTCCAGCCAGCGCTCTGCATCCTTGGCGGCGGCATCGTCCAGATCGACCTCACCCCCCTCGGGGATGGTGTTTCCACCCCCGAGGTCCAGGTCGATACCGACAACGCGATAGCGCTTGGTGGTCATGGCTTAGGCGTTGGTGTCGGAGATCAGATAGCCGGCATCGGCACCGACGATCACGGGCTTGTAGATGTCGGTATGGCGGACGTTCTGGACCTTGCCGCCGGAGCCGCCGTCGTACTTGTCGGTTTCCGGCATACCCTTGAGGCGCAGGGTGTAGCCGAAGCTGGGCTCTTCATAGTCGGCATTGCGGCTGGCGTTGGGCTTGGCCACATAGGCCAGGATCACGTTGTCGCCCCAGATGTCGTCGGTGGTGATTTTGTTACCGGCACCGGAACCGCCCAGGGCTTCGCCGATCTGGATGTCGTCGACGCCGAACAGCATCTTGAGATGCTCCAGGGTAACCAGCTTACGTTCCTGGGAACCCAGGGCCGCCTGCAGCTTGGTGTGGAACTTGAGGGACTGATAAACGGAGGCCCCCATCACGATGGTGTTGGGCCGCTTGCCGATCCGGCCGCGGATCACTTCCTTGCCGGCTTCCACGTCAGCGATGGGGTCGCCGCCATTGCCGCTCCAGCGGGCAGTGCCAGAGAGAGCCTTCTTTGCCCCGGCCTGGAAGCTATTCGGATTCTGAGCCAGAGCGGCGCAGGCGTATTCCCGGCGCAGATCGATGGCATCCTTCACCCGCTTGGCGGCGCGGGACTCGGCGTCGAACATGGACTCGGACTTTTCCCGGTAATCCACCGGGTAGGCCAGGTCGTGTTCCCGAAGGACCACGTCCAGCTCACCGATGCCGTCGGGGACCATGACATTGGAAGCAGCCCGGATGGCCCGCTCCGTATCCCACAGCAGGAAGGACTCCTTGCCGAACAGGGGAACGACGACCCCTTCCTTTTCGGTGATGGCGATGGGGAAAAGAGATTCGCCGATGTACTGGGCATTGCTGTAGCCCCGGGCGATGCTGGTGAGAACCGGATCGACGACCCGGAGCGACTTGAGACGGTCAGCCATGGTGGCGACTCCTTCTAGGTTGAGGCAGGCAGCGCCGGCCGGTTATTACTTGATGAGACGGCGGACGGCGTCCTCGTAGGGGATACCTTCCTTGGCGGCCAGGGCCGTTGCCTTGTCATGGATGGCCAGGCGATCCGCATCGGTACGCTTCTCCGAGAACTCAGCATCAGCCTCCGGCTGACCAGCAACCTTGTCCTTGGTGGCCAGCTCGGAAAACTCGACCAGGTCGGGCAGACCGGAGAACAGGCCCTTGAAGGCTTCGGTCAGGGGCTTCTTGCTTTCGCCTTCGCCGAACTCCACCGGGGTTTCCTGGCTGGCCAGGTGGTCCAGGGTGGCCACAACCACCTGGCGCTGTTCCGGTTTGAGCTTGCCGGTGAGAGCCTCGGCAAAGGCCACGTTGTCGTCGTGGCGCTTGGCCAGTTCTGCCTGGCGGGACTGCGCCTGCAGCTGAGAGATTTGCTGCTGCAACTGGGCGTTCTTGGCCTGCAGCTCGGCCGCTTCTTCCGGTTTCACGGTGTCTTTCTCCTGGGTGGTGGTGGGCGGGTCAGAAAAGGCGGGGCCGAGCTGGCCGGATTCTTCCGCCCGCTCCTGGCGGGCTTCGTCTTCCAGGTTGGCCACGGCGTAATCGGGGATAACCTTGTCGGCCTCTTCCAGGCCGTACTTGCTGATCCACCAGTCACGCATGCGGCGGAACAGGAAGGCGACCTGGGTGTCTGCCCAGCCGGAGAACTCAACCCCTTCGGTAAAGCAGACGCAGCCGTCGTCATCCTCGGAAAACTCCGGCTCATCCATGCCCTTGACGGAGGGGGGCTCGGCACCAAGGAAGCCGATATGGCGCAAATACCAGACGCCCGGGACCGGGTTGTTGGGGTCCGTGGGCCGATAGAACTTGGAGGAAATCGTGCCGTAGCGGCCGGTATTGACGCTCTCGGCGAATTCGGGAGCGACCTTCATGGGCTCGGCATACAGGCCTTTGCTGCCGGCCGTCAGGGCCTTGGCCCAGCCTTGGGCGGGATCGTCGGTCTTCGGATGGCCGATCACCAGGGGCGCCTTGTGCAGCTTCGGGTCGTAGGCTGCGGCGGTTGCCCGGAGGTCGGCCTCGGTGAACTCGATCTCTTCCCCGGCTGCCGTGGTGCGCTTGCCAGCTTTGAAGATGTGCAGGAGCTTGGGTGCCTTGGGAGGCTGGGGGGCGGTTTTGGTATCCATGCCGGCAGTTTGGATGCCGGGCAGTACGGTTGGCAGGGGGGCGGATGTCGGCAGTGGAACGACTACCGGAGGGGGAGAAAGGGGGGGGTTGGCGATTTTGCGGGGTTCGTTATGACCTTCGTCTGTCATCAGGGGCCGTTACTGGCGCGTTACTGGCGATGAGAGCGGACCTCCTGCGCCCGTGATTCACGCCAAGGCGAAAAAATCGATCCTGGCGCGATTGTGGGGCTCTACTGTTCGCGCTCACCCTTCCCACTCAAGAGGCCCTATGAAAAAACAGATCCTGCTCGGTATCACCCTCGCCGCTCTGGGCGCAACCGCCGCCATCGCCCAGGAGCAGTCACACCCCCAGCAACTTCCGCAAGTCGGTCGCTTTCAAGTGATTGAGGCCACCTTCACTTCCGCCCCCGACAACCCAGAAAAGCAATTCATGGGGGTGCTCAGACTGGATACGGCCACTGGCGAGATGGTCTTTTGCGACTACATCTATCTTCACGCAAACGACAAGCAGTGGCACGCCAATGGGAACTGCGCGCCTTTCCAGGCGCCCCAGGGATACCTGATCAACAAGCGTCAAAAGAAGTAGAGAGCCCCACCTGGATCACTCCAGGTAGCCGGCGATCAGCTCCAATATGGCGGAGCGGTCGCCGGCGGACAGCCCCAGATAGGGCCGCGCCGGAATGTCGCCCCAGGGAGCCCCGCCTCCCAGGGAGCCCTTGTCGGCGCCGTACTGCATTACCGCCGCTTGGATGCGGTTGGAGCCGACCTGCAGAACCGCATCGGTTGCCTGGTAGAGAATCTGGCTGCCCAGCTGCCGCGTCGCCCCTACCAGGGGCTTCTTGTTCTGGGCCAGGGCGGCCCCCCGGGAAATGATCCGTCCGGTCTTCTTGCTGTAGCCCCCCCGCTCCCCGATGTAGCGCTCCATGGTGGTCTGGCTGTTGGACGCCCAGCGGCTGCCGTCTGGCGCCCGGGACTCCACAAAGCGCATGCGGGTAGTCTCGGCCAGGTGTTCGCCGATGGCCAGGAGCAACGGACGCGGGCGCTGCAGGCTCTTCACCTTGGCCGCCAGGGCCGATTGGACGGCCAGCTCGTTGGCCTCGAGCTTGACCATGCTCATTGCAGCACCGAGGCGGCATGGGCCGCCAGGGCGGCCCCGATCTGAGGAGAGAGCCGGATCAGCTTGTCATCCACGAAGGCCTGCAGCTCGTCCTTGGCCCTGGCGCCGGGCATGTAGTCCCAGCCCTTGTCGATACCCATGGGGGCGCCCGTCCGGGGATCGATGCCGTCGTCTGGCGGGTTGTCGAGGATGCGCAAGCCCCAGGCCTTCGCATCATTGATGCTGACGGCCACGATGTAACACTGACAGCCCCAGCCGTTGGGGGTGTAGTGGGTCTGGAACCATGGATGGTTTGCCGGCAGGGTGATGCCGTTCCATGACACATGCAGAGGGCGGGGGTGCAGCACCGAGTCCCGGTGCCGATAGGTCCAGAACGGCTTTACCTTCAGGAGGTCGGGGTCCAGTAGCTGCTTCAGCCGGCCGGCGGAATAGCTGGTGTTGAGGTTGGTCTGGTAGATGACCCGGGTCCGCCAGTCCCGGCCTTCCTTGGTGCCGTCGCCGGTCCAGCCGGACCAGCCGTGGCGGCCGACGATGCTGTCAAAGTCCTTGCGGAACTGCTCCAGGGTGGTGCCCTGGGCGATGGCCTTGGCCACGGCGTCGGCCAGGTCTTGCAGCAGATCGGCGGCCTGGGCGCCGGCAACTACCCAGGCCCGGTCATGGGCGGCCGTCTGGATGTCGTCCCACCGCTCGGTCGGTAACGCCAGCTTGCCCATGAAGAAGTCGATCTGTTCCTGGAACGGTAGCCGGGCCACCGCCTTTGCATCTCCCTGGGGCGGGAAGTTGATGGCCGCCATCAGCTTTTCCCGCCGACGCCGGTCTCCTGGACCACGTCAGCCACACCGGCCAGCTCGGCGGCGGAAAAGCCCAGCTCCATGACCTTGGCCAGGCGCTCCACCGGCAGGTCACCAAAGGCCTGCAGCAGCTTGTCCCGTACATCTTCCAGGGTTTCGGCCTGGTCAATGATCAGGCGCACGTGCTTGAGGATGTACGCCCAGGCCTGCGCCCCTTCCCTGGCCTGGGTATCGGCCGCCACCTCGGCGTAGGTCGGCGCTGGCAGACCTCCCTCGGAGAACTGGGCCGGCGGCGTTACCTCGGTGTCGGCCGGGCCACCGACCTGGGGAGCCAGGTCACCAGGCTTATAACCGTAGGCGCGTTCAAAGTAGCGGTTGGTGAACCTGGCGCCGGACTCGGATACCGACTTGTCGCGGTCAGCCTGCAGCTTGTCCTGGGACTCCTGGTCCCACATCGACCACACCGGCCGCTCGGTGCTGCTCCAGTTCAGCTCCACCGTCCAGCGGATCAGCTCGTTGAGCGTCTCTGCCACAACTCCCGCATCTCCATCCCGGATATCGTCGGCCACTTCCAGGCCGGCCGTGGCGCTGGCCCGGTTGGAGTTGGCCTCCACCGTCTGGTTTGTGCCGGTCAGGGCAATGCTCACCTCGGAGCGGCAGTACATGACCAGGCGCTCGTACAGATCGGCGCTGGCCGACTTGCCGGCCGCCTCGAGGATTTCCACCGAGGAATCGTCCGGGATCACGGCCACCGCATCCTGGATCATGGCTTCCAGGTTGTCGGCCAGCTGGTCCTTTTCGCTCTGTTGCGTTCCGCGCGGGGTTTTGCCGACCGCCCAGGGCGTACCGTACTTCTCGGCGAAGTTGAGCCAGAACTTCACCCCGCCCTTCTTGAAGACGATGGGCCAGAAGCACATGGACAGGTCGGGGAAGCCGTAGGGGTTGGCATAGGTGGGCTCCTGGCGGGCCACCAGGAACTTCATGGGCGGCAGCTCTTCACCATTGACCGGATTGGAGCGGCTCTTGAACCGCAGCTTGTTGTTGTCGTCGTAGCCGAACCACTCGGCCGGCTTGGACTCCACATTGACGGGGACCACCAGCCCCCCGACCTTTCCCCAGGAAACCTCCAGGGGCTGGTAGCCATAGAGGACGGCATCGAGAATCTCGCCGATGATGCGCTCCAGCTGCAGGTCGGCGAAGATGGCTTCGATGTTCTTGGCCACCCGATTCTTGGCCTTCTCCCGATCCAGGCCCCACTCCAGTGCCTTTACGGCCGCCTTGCGGCGACGGACGCAGCCGCCGACGTGGGCATCGGAACGCAGCTCACGGTAGACGCGCAAGTCCTGGCCCCTGGCCTTGAGTATCGGGTCCGGGTTGGGGAGCAGCGTTCCCAGGCTGAAGAAGTCCGTGCTGCGGCCCCGGGTTGCGATCTGCTCGGACAGACTCGCCGCCTTGCCGGCCTCGGAGAACCTGACGAATTGATGCTCGTTGATGTAGATGCCTTGGGCCATGGTCAGTACCTGTCTGCAATGCCGCCCCGGGTATTACGGGGGCGAGAAACCACCGACACGGGGCCGGATGCGACCTCCAGGGTGGCGAAGTTGGCCAGGGCGCCGGCTCCGGCAAAGTCGCCGTGCCGGTACAGCTCCGGGTCTTTGAGGTCTTGGGAGCGGGCCTTGACGATCATGGGGATGCCATCGACGGTCTCGATGGCGCGGATGTCTTGCTGCAGGGAATCGTCTTTTGGCAGGCTGATGGTGCCGTCCTCGAATAGCTGGACAAACTTTGGCATCCAGGCGCCGTACCAGTTTCGGCTGATCTTGACCTGCTCGATGCGGTTGCGGCCGAATTCATCGGCGGTGTCTTCTGCCAGGGTTTCGCCGTTACCGGACGCATCCAGGGCGGCACCGGCAAAGCGGGGAAGGCTGCGGATGATGAAGAAGAGAACCAGCTTCTGCTGCCGGGCCGGCACCTTGTGCATTTCCACCACGAAGGGGACGTCCCGTCGCCTTGCCTGATCCACTCCCATGGGGCAGATGATGGAGAAGTCCCGGTGGCGGGCGTAGTCCATGCCCAGGAAGTGGCGCATGGCCGGGTCTAGCTTGGCGACGACCGGCGCCAGGTGGATGTTGATCCATTCCTCGACATAGGCGTCGCGGCGATAGACCGGCTGCTGGGTAAAGTCGTCATCCAGGGCGAGGCGCAGGACGGGCCGGCCCGGCACCATGGCGTCCTCGATCCAGACGCCGGGGATGCACACACCGTTACCGTCCCGGGGGATGGCGTCCAGCTCCTCGCGCATCTGGGCCTTGCGGGGACCGTAGGCGTTTCGGATTTTCTTGTACCAGCGCTCCTTGCCTTCAGGCGTGGGCGTCTCGCCGCTCATAAAGCACACGCGCTCGTAGAGGCCATTGGCCACGGCATCGTCAAAGGTGGCCTTATAGACCACGGCATCGTCGCCGTAGCGCCCTTCCCGGATATCGGTCGCCATCCCGTTGAAGGGATTGCTCTTGCCGTTGTGGCTGCTGATGATGACGATGCGGCCGCCCCAGATCAGGAGGGCGGTGGCCGCATCAAGGACGGTGGCGACGTCACGGTGGAAGGCCGCCTCATCGATGATGACCTTGCCCTGCAGGCCCCGGATGTTGGCCGGGTTACTGGATAGCGCCACGATCTTGAAGCCACTGGCGAAGCGGATGCGGTAGGCGTTGATCTGGCGCGTGTTGCCGTGTTCGTCTTGGTCGTCGAACAGGAACTCTTCAATTTCGCTGACGCCGGAAGCCTGGGCCTCGGCGATGACCCGGGAGAACTTGGCGCAGTAACCGATGAACTCCAGGCCCTTCTCTTTGGTGTCGCCGATGTAGAAGACGTCCATCCCCCCGGCGCTCTTGCGAGAGGCGGCCGTGATGACGGAGTCCAGGGCTTCGGCGAAGGTGATGCCGGTTCGGCGGCCTTTCTCGCACAACTTGATCTGGGCCTGAATCCCCAGCCATTCGGCCTGGTGAGCCATCAAGATGCCGGCGGTCAGGGGGTTCAGGCTTGAGGGAATCTGGCGTACAGACTCCGGCAGCTCGTCCCACTCGACGACGCGCAAGGTGCTGGAGGATGGCTTGAGAGCCATCATTGAACCCCGAGGAATTTCTTACGCCAGAACATGACCTGCTCTTCATTCATGCCGCCAGCCTTAAAGCTGGCCTCCAGCTCCTGAGCCTGCTCATTCAGCAGTTCCTGACGGATGGCCTGACGCACGTCCGCCTGGTACTTCTTCAGATTCACGCTGGCCCGGGAGAGCGTGGCGATGTTCTTGGCCGCCGTGGAGAGCAGCTTGACCCGCTGCTCCGGCTTGATGGACGCATCGGTGGCCTCCTGCAGGTTCACCAGGGTCTCGAACAGCTCGGTCTGGACCAGGGCGATCACGGCCTCGGAGCGGGCGTCCTGGTCATCGGCCGCGCCTTCGGTCAGCATGCGGGCGGCTTCGGTACTGGCCTTGATGGCCGCCAGACGGCGTTCCAACGGCTTGCCGTAACGCTGGATGGCGCTTTTGCTGATCTGGAATCCCCGCTCCCGCAATTCCTCTTCCAAGGCCAGGTACTGGGAGAAGTTCTTTTCCATCAGGGCCGACACCAGCCAGGCCTTCACCTCCGGCGGCAGGGCTTCGACGCTGCTGCGCTTGGCCATGTCAGCCCCAGTACTTCTCGGGCCGGGCAATCCCGGGCTCGACATCCACGGTGTACTCGGCCACGTCGGTGCCGGTGCGGGTGAGGTCTGCCCACCAGCGGCCGGATGGTTCCTTGCGCAGTTTCACCAGCTCCCGGTCCTCCAGGTAGTCGAGCTGCTGGCGGACTTCCAGGGGCGTCACATCTGGATAGATGGCCTGCATGGTCATCAGGACCACGTCTTCACACACCGGCTCCGGCCGGGCGTTGTAGAGGGCAAGGATCAGGTACCAGCGCAGGCCCTCGCGTCGCACTTTGGCTTGATCAATGTTCATTGCATGGCTCCCTTGCGCTGGGCCTGGTGAATGGCATCCAGCTTGGCTTCGATGATGGTTTGGTTGCGGACGTAATCCTCTCGCCGGACATACGTGGTCGGCAGCTCGGCCTTCAGTTCCAGTACCTCGCGTTCAACACGGCGCCATTCCTTCCCCTCTTCCTTGAACGTCTTTTCCAGGTCGGTGAATCTGGTATCCCAGTGCCCCATGCCTTCAACACGGGCCTTTTCCTGGGTGGCAAAGCGTTCATCCAGCAGGGTCTTCTGGGCTGTATGCCGCTCATCCAGCCGTTTGTTGAATTGCCAGAGAAGTACTTTGCCGAAGGTGTAGAGCAGCCCCAGGAAGGAGATGGTCACGTAAATGAGGTGCCACAGTTCAAACTGGATGGGCATGGTCTTTCTCAGTAGTGGTGTCGGTTCAGCGCATCGTCCAGCTCGGCCTGGCAATGCACACAGGTCTGGCAGCCGGGGGATGCCTCCCGGCGTTCCTGGGGAATCGGGTCATGGCAGACGGCGCAGCGCTTGGCAGAGGGAGTGGCGGCCTGGGCTTCCATCATCTGGTGGTGGGCCTGCCAGGCAGCCTGCCGCTCGGCCTGCTCCAGTTCGCTGGCCTGATCGAAGGCGCGCTTACTCATCACCCCGGAGTTCCTTGTTGGTCTTCTCGATCCACTCCACCAGTCCCTTCAGCCGCTCCCTGGCCAGGTGATACAGGCCCGCCGAGATCACGTGGTTCTCCACCAGGTCGTCCAGGTGGTTGCTGGCCGGCTCCGGTAGCCGCTCCGGCGGTAACGTCGTCAGGCTGGCCGGCGGGATCAGCCGGGGCGCCATGGTTGGCTGACCGCCAGCGGCGCATGCCGTCAGCGTCAAGGCGACAATCAGGAGGGGAAGGATTCTCTTTGACATGGGCGCGGCCCTCGGTGACCAGGCGCTGGGTGTGTTCGGCCTGCTTGGTTTCGGACTGGATGGTTTTGACCTCGACCTGGTGGCCGACTTCAGCAGCCTTGTCGTGTCGCTCGATGGCGGCCTCCTGGGCGCCGACCTTGCCGGCCTGGCACTGGGTCTCCCCGGCCGAGTCGCCCCAGAGGTAGCCGGCTCCGATCCCGAGCAGGAAGGCCAGGAGGACATAAGCGAGACTGCGGATCACCAGGCACCTCCCATGCAGCGGCGGTACTCGGACTGGCGGCGCTTGGTCAGGCCGGGAATCCGAACCAGGGGGCACTCCCACTTGCCCGTTTTTGGGTTCTGCACCCTGGGCTTGGTGCAATCGCGGAACTTGTCGAAGTCCAGGATGGCGAGGCAGGCCGCTTCGTACTCCTCCCGCTCCAGCTTTCCGGGGATGGACGAATCGCAGACCGCTCCGGCGCCCACGTTGTAGGCCAGGCTGACGTAGGCGTCGTATTCGTGCTGGAACAGCTTGGCGTTGATGCAGCCCTTGAGGGTCTGCTCCTTCATGGTGACGGTGCGAACCATCAGGGCCAGGCCGGCCGGGGGGGTAATCTTGTCGCCCAGCTGGACGGGGGAGCCATCCGGCCGGGTGGTGCTGCCGAAGGCATAGGTGGGCTTGTCACCCGGGAGGGGCTGGGTTGCAGTACTTACCCAGCCTTCGTAGCCGGCAAGCCCGCCGAGGCCGAGTGCAGAGAAGCTCAGGGCGGCGATGGCGATGCGGTTAAGCTCCAAGGCGCTTTTCCTCGTAACGATTCGGCACAAGCCAACATGGACCGTCGTCGGAAAAGAACCGGGCGCGGCCCTCCAGGGATGGAGAAGCCTTGCAGTAACCGTATCCATCAAGCCCCCGGCGACGTTCGTCGCCGGATTTTTCGTAGTGGATGCAGTCCCGGCAGGCCATGGGCCAATGCTACGGGTGCGGGTATGGAGCAGCAGGGGGATGGCTGTCGGCAGCCAAATGAAAAGCCCCGCACAAGGCGGGGCTTCGGTGGGTGGCGATGGGGCTAAGGTGAGATGCTGATGACGGTTCCCGAGTCATCCAAAACGAATGTCCTCTCTTCGATTACGTAGCCACCAAATCCATTCTTCGATCGGTAACGGTGGGCCACCACATTGGCTCCATTTTCTCGCCTAATTTTAGACCAAGAAATCGGCTGATATGAATCAGGATCACGCAGGTGGTTCTGTAGATAGGCTTTAACCTGGTAAACAGAGCCGTCGACTGGGCTGTTCTGAGGGCCGCTATTCTGCTGGAGCCTTCCAAAGTGGAGAGCTGAGGCAAAAACCACAATGACCAGGCCGGAGACAAGTAGGACCCCTGTCTTCTCGGCTGTTGTGGCTTCGGAGAATGGCTTCAATGTTGGCGGCTGGTATGGGTTCGAGTGACCACAATGAGGGCAGACATCTGCCTCCCTAGAAACCTTTTCCCGGCAAGCTTTGCACTTGCTTGTCAGAGGCCAGCGCTCCGGTGCAGTAACGAACATTGCATCATAGACTGCCGCGACGAGACTCTTTTGTTTGGGCTTTTCATAGTATTTCTTCCCACAAGCAGGGCAGGCCCAGGCCGGTGCCGTTTCCTCTTCGGCCGGGGACCGGGTGTGGCCGCAATGTTTGCACGTTTCAGTAGCCATACATTTCTCCTTTATCGCCATTGTCATGGATGGGCGTGGTCAGAACAAGGGCATCTGGCTGTCGTCTGGCGGCGGCATCGGGGAGCCATCCGGGTTGGACGGTTGGGAAATGACGCGCTCGATGGTGCGGCTGGCTAGGTTGTACGTCAGGCCCAGCTCGAAGACGGCCTCCCGGTGGCTGTAGCCTCCGGCGCTGCTGACCAGGCGGTCGTAGTGGCTGCGGATTTTGTCGTGGGTCTTGGCCCACAGTGCGTCCTTGCAGGAAGGAACATCCAGAATCCCGCCCCCCCAGTGCATCACGATCCGGCGGGCGGCATGGTCGCCCACGATCTCCTGCAGCATGTCGTAGCGGCGCTGCCCTTTTGCGCTGTAACGGCCAAACACCTTGGGGCAGGGATACTCCTGCCCGGGCCAGGCCGAGATGAGGCGGGCGGTGGCTTCCAGGCCTGCGACCTGGATCAGCTCCTCGGCGATCCTGGGGAAGGATGGAAGGTGGCGGATTTCCTGGAGGTCTTCAGGCGTCACTTCTTCGCTCCTTTGAATATCTGGCTTTGCTCCAGTCCCTTGGGTTGCCACATCAGGCCGCGATGTTCCAGCCAGGCATACACCAGGCGTTCGTTGAGGGTGCCTATGGCCTCCGGCGTTACCTGAAAGTCCACCTTTCTGGCTGGGAGATTCAAGGCGTAGTGGAAGGCTGCCCAGAGCGCCACGGCAGCACCGCACATGGCGCCGGCGAAGAAAACAATGAAGTCATGCATGCTTGGCTTCCTCCAGCTTCTTCGCCCAGCTCTCCAGAATCTGGATCAGCACGTGCATGTGCACCGGGCCGCAGGTTTCCAGGGGAGCCACCACCTTGCACACCTGGCCGTTCAACTTGTAGCCCTTGGACTGGGCGATGATTCCCTCCACCCAGGCCTTGGGCATGATCTTGACCTTGGGCTCTTGCAGGGCGCCGATCTTCTGGGCGCAGCGGTATATTTTCTTGGCCAGGGCCTGGGTCTCCACCGGCAGGCTGAAGACGAAGGCCCACTCGTTCGCGGGCTTTTTGTCGGCCTGCACCGGCCGGCGCTTGGCGGGCTGACCCAGGCCCAGGCGGTCGAACTCACGCAGCACGGCGTCAGCCTGGGCGAGGCGTTTGATCTGGGTGGTGCTGGTAACGTCTGCGGTGCGCTGCAGGAGGTCACGGTAGGCGGCATCGTCCAGCAGCTCGGCCACCTGGTGGCGGCGGGTACGGATGGCGACGATGCGGCGCTTGAGCTGGTCGGCGGGGAGCATGGCCATGCTGTTCTCCTGGAAGTCTTCTGGCCGGGCGGCCCCGTTACCGAGGCCGCCGAGTCAGGGGACTCGGGTTAGGGGTTGAGGGCCTTCTTCAGGGTGATGGAGACGGAGAAGCCGGGGGCCTTCTTCGCGGCGATCTGCACGTCCTCGCCGGTCTTCGGGTTGCGGCCGGTGCGGGCGGGGCGGTCCTTCACGGTGAACTTGCCCAGGGAGGGGAAGGCGACGGCATCACCCTCCTGCAGCTGGTTGGTTACCACGTCGGCCGTGGTCTTGAGGATGGCCTCCACGTCCTTCTTGGAAGCGCCGGAGACTTCGGCGACCTTAGCGATCAGTTCGGCTTGGTTCATGTGTTGCTCCTTGTGGTTGGTTGCTACGGGAAAAATTAGTGGCCGACCTGGTCGGCCCAGTGGGTGTCGGTGGCGCCATCAGGCCCGGTTACCTCCACCGCTACCCGGCTTTCACCATCGGGGCGGTAGAAGCTCACAGAGACACCCTCGGGAAGGAAGCGGCCGACCATGGCCACCGCCTGGGCCAGCTCGGCCTGGGCGGTCAGAACGGGGAGAACCTGAGAGGCATTACCCATGGGGTACCCCACGCGGGTCTCGTGCATGGAAAACGACGCCGTTATTCCCCCGGCGGCCGTTACCTTTAGCGGCCCATTCAACCCAGGCACGAAGGGCATCAACAGCCGCCATTTTTCCTTCCGCTTCGGGAACTCCGGGAATAAGCAGCTTGCCGGCGCTGGCCCCCTGGCCATGTCGGGCCAGGACGCTGACGCGCCCTTTCAGGAAGGCATCAGGCCCCGAGGCAAAGACGATGCAGCCGCTGCCATCTGCCTCATCATTCGGTGCGACCTCGCCGAATTCGATCAAGCCGGATTTCCAGCACCAGGCCAGCATGGGAGTCATGTTGAAGTAGTTGCTGCAGTTGCAGCGCGGGCATACCGACTGGGTAACACCCTGGCAGCCTTTCTTTGGGACGTAGGGGCGTTCCGATTCCAGGTGCTTGTTACGGCAGCGGCAGCACTGGACGGGGGCGTCTTGACGGTCAGGCATTCAGCACCTCCCCCCCAAGCGCTTCCACCAGGGCCGGGATGAAGTGGCGCAGCTCCCCGGTGAGGATGGCGAGATCCGCATCGAGCTGTTCGGCGGCGTTCTCGGCCTGCGTTTCCGCCTGTTCCTTGACCACATCCAGGAACGCCAGGCGCTTCACTTCCTGCTTTTCGGTGAGGACCAGGGACATGCGATCGTTCCAGGTCATGGCCAGGCGGGTGGGCAGCTTGCCGGCGGCGATGTGCTGGCGCACGTCGTCGCCTTCCAGGGTGTGGCGGACATAGCGGACGGTGGCCTTGCCCTCCACCGGAGACTTCACTTCGCAGTCCCGGTCGATGGTGAAGCCCTCCGGCGCTTCGCCGCTGGCCAGCCACTCGGTCATGGCGGCCGTGGGGGACATGGCGGTGTTGAGGCGCTCCAGGGGGAAGTTGTCCAGGGCCTTGCCGAGCAGCTCCAGGGCTTCCTCGGCCTTGGAGGCGTTACCGGCATCCACCACCAGCCAGCCCTCCTGGGCATCGATCAGGAGCATGGTGCGGCGGCACTGGGTGAAGGCACGGGGCAGCAGTTCGTCACGTACCCGCTCCCGCAGCTCCTTCATCTGCTTGCGGCCTACCGGGTAGCCCTGCTGCACGGCCAGTTCCTCGGCCCGCTCCTGAGCGGCGCGATTGATCACGGCCGTGGGCAGCAGCTTGGCCTCCACCTGGAGGGCCAGCAGGAAGGCCTGGTTGCCGATGGTGTAGGCCAGGGCATCCCCGGCCGGGGGGACAAAGCCCTTGGTCTGCGGGTCCATCTTCCCGCAGGGCTGGAAGCGCTGGCGCTGCAGCTGCTCGTTCAGGGCCTGGGCCGTGATGCTCCAGGCAGGCGGCAGGCGGTAGATCATGGCGTTGTGGAACATGGTCAGCTCCTGGTGACTTTGAAGGTGACGGTCTTCGGCGGGCTGGGGATGATCCAGTCCAGCGCCTTGAAGCCGACGCACATGAAAGCGCCCATGGCGAAGGACCAGCTGGCCAGGGCGAGGAGTTCGCGGACCTTTTTCATGTCAGTCCTTCCGTTCCTGGGAACGCCATTCACCGTCGCGGTAGAACTCAATCAGCTCACCGCTGGCAGTGTCGAAGGCTTTGAAGGAAACCGGCCCCTTGGAGGCCTTGGCCAGAATCTCGCAAGCGGCCTTTACGTCCCGATACTGGCCACCATTGCAGGTGATGAGGTTGGCCCAGGAACCGCTGGAATTGACCTTGATCTGGACGACCGGGAGTACTTGAGCCATTACGCAGCCTCCCCGGCCAGCTCCGCCTCGAAGGGCACCACCACGAAGTCCTCGCCCTGCTGGATGCTGATGCCGGGCACGGTGGCCACGGCTTCCGGCTCGTTGAGGATGGCCTCCTTGTTCACTTCGTCCTTGGTGCGGATGAAGCGAGTCAGGCCCAGGCGGCGCAGGAGGTCCAGCACCGCCTCGGCACCGACGACACGGACGCTCGGGGGACGCATGCGCCAGGCGACTTCCCCAGTGGTGAGGGCGGCGGTTTTCACCTTGCCGCCGTTGGTGATCTGGTCCCGGTTGGCTTCGCACCAGGTCTGGACACCCTTGGTCAGCGTCTCGATGCGGGACTTGTGGGGCTCGGCCTGGATTTCCCAGCGTTCTTTCACACGGGCCAGCTCGTCGTTCATGTCGGCCGTCAGGCGGGTCAGTTCGCGCTGGCGTTCGCCGATCTCGCGGATGGCCTCGGCGGTCTGCTCCCGGGTCTGGGGGACAAAGGCCGTGGCGGCGGCGGTCTTGATGCGGGTCTTTTTGGTGGTCATAGATTCCTCACTCGGTAACGGTTTGGGGGGGCAGGACTTCCAGCTCGTCCTGGTGAAAAAGGGTCAGGTTGGGGCGCTTGCCCTGGGGGGTGCCGTCCCGGTAGTTGAGAGCGACGGCCACGAAACCGGGCAGGAGCTTGAAGGCGCTGGCGTCGCAGATGACGCCTGTCCGATCCTGAAGGTGGGCAATCTGCTCACGGCCGGGGCGGTGCCCCGTTACGCGCACGGCGATTCCGGGTTTCATGCCTTGGTCTCCTCGAGGACTTGGGGGTCGAAGCGGGGCGGCCAGGCCGTAATCTCCAGGCAGCCCAGGAAGTAGCCCAGGCGCCGGGTGGCGGAAGGCGGCAGCACCATGACCTGGTTGTCGTCGGTGATGGAGAGGCGGCCGTCGTCATGGATGGCGAAGCTGACCTCCTGCTCGGAGGACGTATCCGCCCCGGGGGCTGCAGCGGCAACTGCAGGCCCCGGGGTGGGAGTGGATACGGCGATGGCCACCAATGAAAGGTTGGCACCAGTGCCGTCGCTGACGCTGTTGTTGCCCGACACCTGCGCCTGGTCGGCCGGGGTGGCAACAGCCCCGGAAGGAGAAGTGGGGGAAGCCAGGTAGTAGGCCCTGGCTCCTTTGCGTTTGGGGTGGTCAGTGGTAGCTGCTACGCCGCTATCCAGCAGGCGGATCATGGCCGGGTTCCAGCTCGACTGCGTCCGCTCCAGCAGCTCATTGATGTCGCTAGCCGTCATGGGGGCATCGGCGCTGGTTCCCTTCAGGATGGTCTGCAGGGCAGCATCCAGGTCGATGGCTGGTGCCTTTGCGGGGGTACTCATGGTGTTTCCTCTCTCCGGCCGCGGCGGCCGGGTGAAAGAGCCCGATGGCGGGCGCTTCTTCGGATTGATGGTGAAGGCGTAGCCGGTGCTGGGCGCCGGCAGGCTGGTCGGCCAGATGGCCAGGAAGGACTCGCCCTTGCGGGTGATGCGGGCCTGATTCACGGCCCGCTGCGCGTACAGCTCCTCAATGAGGGAGGCAGCCTGCAACTCAGGAATCCCCAGGCGCTTGGCCAGGTGGTCAAGCCGATCCGGCTGCTGTGACGTGGCCTTGGCGATGGCCTGGAGGATTCGCTGGTGCATGGCTTAGTCCTCAGTCCAGAAGACGCAGCAGTCCATGAAGCGGCCGGACACGACGGTCTTGCCTTCCTTCTCCTGGAAGCGCTTGTTCGTCAGGCGATCCAGCAGGGGCGCCATGGTCTTGTCGGAACGGGTGACGCAAATCTCCGGCAGCTGGCCGGCCAGGGCCGTCCAGGCCACCGAGTAGCCCATGGCACGAATCTCCCGCTCGGCCGCAGTGATGGCGGCCAGGCGGACCAGGAACACGGGGGTGAAGACTTTGGCCTCGGGCATGTCCGCTCCTTCGGGACCGGGATTGATGACAGTCACCCCGGGGAACGGGAAGACGTTGATGGCGATGCCTTGCTGTGCGCGGTTCATTGCTGGTCTCCCTTCTCGGGTCGGTTGGGGCAGGTCTGGCATACCTTCCAGACCCGCAGGTCCAGGGGGTTGTGGGTGGGGGCCTTTTCGTTGCCCCGGTAGCACTCCCGGCGCTCCACCTCCAGGTCGCAGCGGGCCGGGCAGGTAACGCGGTGGAAGCGTTGGATTACCCGGTCGGTAAAGCTCTGGGGCATGCCACCCTTCTTCAGGTCATGCAGGGCCTGGCTGACGTAGGAGCGGCCTACGCCTAGGCGGATGGCCACCTTGGTGACGCCGCCCTTGCCGGCCGCCTTGATCTCCGCCTTGAGGACCGTCTTCCACAGCGGTTCGTCGGTGGCCGCCGGGGCGACGGCGGTTGCTTCATTGCTCATTGAGTGCCTCCAGATCGGGTTCTTCGCGCCAGACAACGGCGCCGATGTTCGGGTCGTAGACGCTGGTCAGGTGCTGGACGATGGGCGGCCGGGGGCCGGGCTCCTTGCCGGTCTTGGGGTTTTTGCGGCGCAGCTGGTACCGGGCCTTGGAGCCCCCGGCCCCATTGCGGGCGGGCACGGTTTCTTCCAGGTAGGCGGCCTGCAGCAGGGCGGTGATGTAGGACTTGGCGGTATCAGCGCTCACCTTGACGGTGGGCGTGGTGGCCATGAAGGCGATCTCAATACTGTTGAAGTCGCCGCCCATCTGGGCCTGGTTGCGCATGGCCCGCCACAGGTTCTCGTTGATGGCGCCACGGACGGTCGGCTTGCCGTCCTTGGTCAGCCGGGGTGCTTCCACCCCGTTGTCCTTCACCAGGCGCAGCCACTTGGTGCTGACGATGCCCTTGTTGGCCTTCTCTTCCCGGACCACCTTCAGGTAGCCGGCCTTGACCAGGACGGAGCAGTATTCCCACACCACTTGCTGGGAGACCTTGGCGGCTCCGGCCAGCTCGGTCTGGCAGAACTCCCGATCCCGGCGGGCGCGGATGGCTTCCCAGATGCGCTGCCGGGGGCTCTTGCCTCCGATCATTTCGAGGTGGGCTGGCTTACGGGGCATGGGGGGCCTCGTCTTGTTCGTCGATGCCAGCGTCCACCGCCATGTTGAGCAGCTCATTCCAGCTCAAGGAAAAGGTCTTTCCGGTCTTTGAGCTACGAATTAGCGGCTGACCGTCTAGGGTCGTGTCCAGGTCGTACTTGGTGCCGCCCTGCCCAGAGGCAGTGCCGCAGGCAACGCGCACGAACATCTTTTCCTGCGAATAAATCGTCCCAGGCATCACACCCTCCGCTTCTGGATTTCGCCGGTGTAGATCGGGCGGTCCCCCCAGAGGGCCGCATCCACCGCGCCCCAGCCGCCCACAGCGGCCTCTTCGGCGATGCTGCGCAGATTCACCACCACCCGGCGCACGGAGCCCTGGGAGGACGTTACGAGGCGCGCCAGGAGGTCATCGGCGATCTGGAGACCAGGGGCGTAGATCGGGGCCAGCTGCTTGGCATCGCCCAGGGAGACGGGCTGGGCCGGCACCCAGGCGAGGACGCGGGAGTGGAAGCGCTCCCACTTCTTCAGCTTGGTGGGCAGTTGCTCCTCACCGACCAGGAGGATGGCGGCCTGGCCGCCGTCGTGCATGTCGCGGACCAGCTCCAGCATGCTTTCGTTGCGGGTGGCATGGTCGAACTCGTCAAGGATCAGGGGACGGTCACCGGCTCCGGCCAGCTGGTCGCAAACCTGGTCGAGCATGTTGGGGATGGTGCCGTGGGGCTTGATGCCCATTTCCGTGAGAATCTTCTCCAGCAGGGTCTTCCGGCTCCAGGCGCTACGGATTTGCACGAAGTAGCCCCGGTGCACCTGGGCCAGACGGTTGCAAGAAAGGGACTTTGCCCAGCCGGCCGGGCCGTGGAGGACAGCCAGGCCGGGCAGGCCAGGGCCGCGCTCTACCAGGCGCTGCAGGGCCACGGCGGTGATGTCCAGGTTGGCGATCTGGGCGATCCCTGGTGCGGCGAGAGTTTGTTGGGTTACCATTGCGGCTCCTCTAGTAGTTTCAAATTCCGGCCTCACCGGGCCGGCACTCCTTGAGCCGAAGCGTTGGCGCGCTCCGGCTCAAATCTTTTCTGCATGGCCCGGAACTGGGCGGTCTGCGGGTAGGTGACGAACCACCGGGCATCGGCGGCGTCTTCAATGGCCTTGCCTTCCAGGACTGCGGCTTCCAGGTTTTTCCATTCGCGGTAGTTGGTTTCCGGCGGGAACTGGGTGCGGCACTTGCGCAGCTGGGCCACGGCCGGCTCCGGCGCGGGCTCGATGGGCTGTTCCTGGGCGGGTTCGGTAACGGTTGCCGGCTGGGTGGCGTTACGGCGGGCAACGAAGGCGGCCAGGTCGGGCGGCAGGGCCGAGACGGGCTCTTCGATCCGCACGGACACGCTCTCGATGGCCGCCCGGTCGATGGTGCCCAGGCCGGGGATAACGATGCTCTCGGCCTGCTCCAGGGCGGGGCGACCACGGCGCTCCAGTTCGATCTCTTCCCGCTTGGCATCCAGGCGCTGCAGGCGGGCGTCGGCCCGGCGCTCCCGGGCCTGCTCGACCTGGGACATGGGGAAGTAGTCGGCGCTGTTGGCGTTCCACTCGGCCTTGCAGATCAGGCGGCCGTCTTCGTCATAGACCCAGACCCACTGGGCGTTGTGGATGTCGTAGGCCACTTGCACGGTGTCGCCGTGGAACTCGGTGAGGTCGCGGGAGAAGTAACGGTAGCCGCCGAAGGCGACCTCGCCGCGCTGTGCGACCCGAGCCACCCGAGGGCGGTACAGCGTCTCGGCTTCGTCTCCGGTCAGCATCAGAGGCTCCCAGCCTGCCGCCCGGTGCTGGGCCAGCATTTCGTTGGGGCTCATGTGCCGCCGCTTGCCGGCAGCGTCTGTGATCTTGGGCAGGCTGCGGTGGGGGCGGTCGTTGTACTCGGCGATGCGCTCGTTGCAGAAGGCGATGAAGTCGGCCCAGCCGATCAGGGGTATGGCGCCGCCGTTCTTGATGGCCTTGCGGGTGATCTTGAAGATGGCCAGCTTGGCTTCACGGTCCATCTTGGCGCCCATGTAGCTTTCGAGCTTCTGGGCCGCACTCACCCAGACGGTCTTGTGCAGGCGCTCAATGACGCCCCGGGCCTGGGAGTTGTAGGGCAGGGAGTGGCAGACCTGGAAGCCCAGGCGCCCCTTGAGGCCTACGCCTTCGTCCTTGATCAGGTCGTTGTCGTAACCGGAACCGTTATCGACGTAGAAGATGGCCGGCAGACCGTTACTGCGGCCGGCGTCGGCCAGGGCTTCCACCACCACCAGAGCGCCTTCTGCCAGGCCGATGGAGTACCCGACAATGCGGCGGGTGCCGACGTCGGCAATTGAGGTGACTTCCGGCCGGAAGGGGCGGCCGTGGTAGGGGTGCTGCACTTCGGCGTCGAAGCAATGGCCGTCCGCCGTCCAGACATCGTTGGGCAGCAGCTTGTCGAAGGCCCGGCGCACGAAGGGCTGGATGTTCTTCAGCTCACGGTCACCCATGCGGCCCCGTTCCCGGGTGACGGCACCCATCTTGTCGAGGAAGCGGCGCACCTGGTGGATGCTGGGCAGATCGTCCCGCTTCACTTCCTTGCAGAAGTCCTTGTAGGCCTCGGCCACGGATGGCTTCTGGGGGCGCTGGTAGTAGGAGAGGAAGGCCGGCGCCCACTCGGGCACGGACATGTCCTTGACCGGCACCTTGGGGGTGAGGTCTTGGGCGGCCAGCCAGCGCTGCAGGGTGCGGGCGGAGGGATAGGGGCTTTCGCTCTTGCGGCCCCGCTTGTCCTTGGCCAGCCGCAGCATGGCATCCAGGGTGGAGTCCAGACGTCCGGAGCCGGCATTGGTCAGCAGGGTAACGATGGCCGCCTCCAGGCTGCACCTGGATTCGCCCTGCAGGCGCTCGATGGCCAGGCGAACACCGTTGCGGGCGTCCCGTTCCAGGCGCTGGGTATCGGTCAGTAAAGAAAAAGGCACCGCCGGGGAAGCAAGGGGGAGGACTCCCCCGGCAGTGGCCGGCAAAAAGGAGCCGGCATCCTGGAGAACCTTGTCCATGACCTTGCTCTGGACGGCCTTGCGCACGTCGGCGGGGAGCTGATTCAGGGGATAGAGGCGCTTGGTCCCGCCGCGCCCCGTTCTTTCCTCAAAGGGCCAGCCCTCTTTCTCTGCGCGCCGGAGAACGTTGGTTCTGTGCAGGCCCATGGCGTGGGCAATGTCAGCCACAGCGAACGTCTGAGTTATAGGTGTGGGGGCGTTCATGCGCTTTCCCCCAACAGTCTCTTGAGGGTCTTTTCCTGCTGGGCAAGCTCGTCCTTCATCCGGCTAACCTTGCCGAGTTGGGCTTCCAAGGCTTCCCGGCCTACGGAAAGGCGGGCGCCTCGCAGGTCAGCCAACCAGGCGGTAATGGCATGGGTTTCCAGGACGACTTCCAGAGCCGGCATGTATTCCAGGGGAAATCGCCAGCCGTCGCGGCTCTCGGCAGTCCAGGAGTCCAGTTGGTTCTTGGTGATTTCGTGGCCGACTAACTCGGACATCCTTGCCGCCACTTCGTAGCGGTTAAGAGGCGAGGCCTTGAGCAGATCGGAGATCAGGCTCCGCAGCTGCTGACCGATAAGAAGGGCTCCGGGCCGGGGGAAAACCGGCGTTGGCACCTCGAATAGGTCCATGGTCAGGTTGTCAGCAGGCCGGCGTGGCATGTTCACGCAGCCTTACGTGCATTGCCATTGCGCCTGGTAACGGCTCGGGTACACTTCTTTTGCTGCAAAACTTGGAATCCTTGGGGCTTCCGGGTTCCGTCTTCGTTGTACCGGCTCGGCCAGATTTCCTTAGGGTGCAGTCCCAGGGCGTCGGCGATCCGTTTCTCATTGAGGGGATAGCTACGCACAAGCGCGGCCGAAAACGTTGAACTGCTGGTTAGTCCATGTTCGGCAGCGATGCTCGTAAGGGTTTTACCCGCCTTGTGAAGGGCGGCTTTGATGTCAGCAGGGTGCCAGTCTTGACTGGTATTTTTATTGCAGTTCGTTGCCATGTTTTGCACCGCGTTGTGGTTGTGCGATGGATGGCATTACACAGAACTATTGTTCTGCTGTCAACGCAGTTGACGCAGTATTTTTCTGTGCACAGCTTTGGAGAGGTCATTTTTCTATGCACGTACCGCTGAAATCATCTTGTAGAGCGGGTTTTGCGGAAGTTGTGCGCCATGTGACGTGCACAGCTTCTGTGCACATCTTGATCTCCGAAAGTGGTGCGCGATGATGATCTCTGACAGGCTAAAGGCTGCACGGGCTGCCCTTGGGCTTTCCCAAAGGGAGATTGCAGCAAAATCTGGCGTGTCCGCTCGGGGGTATCAGGGATATGAAGATGGCAGGAGTGTTCCGGGGGGAGATGCTCTGACAGGGTTGGCCAGTCTGGGAATAAACGTGAACTGGCTACTCACCGGAGACGGAGAAATGCTGCGGGCCGAGGGGAATGAGGAGCGAGGCGCTCCTCCGCCGAATGAAGGTTATGTAGCGGTCCCGCTCTACAACGGCGTCCGCGCAGCAGCTGGCCATGGTGCCGTGGTGGAGCATGAGGCCCCTGACGATGCCCTGATGTTCAAAGAGGATTGGATACGCTTTGAGTTGGGCACCAGGCCTGAAGACCTGCGCCTGATAAGGGTTTCAGGGGATTCCATGGAGCCGACGCTCCGCTCTGGCGACGTGATCCTGATCGATCACAGCGCCACCCGGCCAGACCGTGAGGGCATCTACATCCTGCGCATGGATGGGATGCTCCTGGTTAAGCGTGTTCAGGCGATGCCGGGCGGCATACTGAATATCTCCAGCGATAACGCAGCCTTCGCCCCATGGCAGCTCACACGGGCCGACTTAGAGGGCTCGGAAGTGTGCATCGTTGGGCGCGTTGTATGGGCCGGCCGCCGGTTCTGACCACTCCCCGGTTACTTCCCGACAATTCCCGCGCAAAACTTACCGGGCGCCGCTCGTTTTTGCTCATTTCTTAGCGGTGCGCGATTTTGGAGCCCGCCGCGCTGAAACCCGCTCCCTGTCCCGGATTCTCCCGATTTATCCCACCTCATCCCGGTTGTTCTGCCCCGTCAAAACGAACACCTCCCCACAAACAAACCACGCCCAACCAATCCCCAAACCTCAAGCCGCCGGACCAGAACCCGATCTCGGGGCAGAGGGATCATCCTCCCCCTTGTCCACCTCAATCCCCCAATCCCCATGCTCATACCAATCCTCCCCCAGCAGCTCCATCGGATGCTGGGTGCGGCTGGAGCCGTTGCCGCATTGCAGGTTGTCCGTGGAGCAATACTTGTCGCAGCCCCAGCAGATGCGCTCGGGGTGCTTGGGATGGAGGGGGAATTTCTTGGCCATGGGGATTCACCGGAAACGACGGGACCGGCCCGTTCATAACCAAGCAGATTACTCGGGTATACGGCGCCCGCCCTGATCCTAGTCAAAAAGGGGCGCCGGCGACCCGGCGGCAAAGAGTGGCAGCGAAGGCTAGCGGCGGCGCCACACCTGCCAGCGCTCGCCGCCGGCGAAGACCGGGATGGGCGCCTGGGCGGGCACGTCGACCATGCGCTCGAACCAGGGGGACAGCAGTGCCTCCTGCGCCGCCGCACCGATGCCGAAGGGGGGCCCCTTGGGCTCGTCGCTGAAAAAGAAGAAGCCGGCCAGATAGCCGCCGGGGCGCACCAGTTCGGCCGCCCGGGGGCCGTAGCCGGGCCACAGCTTGCGCGGCAGGGCGCAGAGGAAGGCCCGTTCGTACACCACGTCGTAGGGCGCTTCCACGGGGAAATCGAAAAAGTCGGCGCAGCGCAGTTCGCCGCCCCACTCGCCGAGGACTTCCCGGGCGGCGGCGATGGCGGCGGGGGCAAAGTCCAGGGCCGTCACCGCCCAGCCGCGCTGGTCGAGCCAGGCGGCCTCCCGGGCGTGGCCGCAGCCGGGCACCAGGATGCGCGGCGGCGTGGCGCAGGCGGGGGGCGGCAGCAGGGCCTCCAGTTCCGCCGGGGCGCTGCCGTGGTCCCAGGGCGTGGCGCCGGCGGCAAAGCGCTTGTCCCAGAAGTCGGGCAGTTCCGGGCGCTGGTGGTCGGGCTTGGCGGACGGGGCTTGGGTCATGGGCGTCTCCTGATTCTTGTGTGCGCCATTCTACCGGCCCCGCCCCCTCTCAATGGCAGTGACCGCCCACCTGGAAGGGGTCGAGCAGGTTGCTGCAGATCCAGCGGGCCAGACGGCCGCGCCAGCTCTGGTCAGGCTTGTAGCGTTCCAGGCGCTGGGTGAAGGTCCATTCCCGGGGCAGGTCGAGGAAGAGGATGGTGGCGATGAAGATGTTGAAGAAGACGTCGAGGAACAGGGCCACCAGGGCGGCGGGGGCGATCAGCACCCGGGGCACCGTGGTCAGTTTGGGCCAGGCGGCCTTGCCGGCCATGGTGACGATGAAGAGCAACCAGAAAACGTAGATGTAGACGAGCAGCATGATGTTCTCCCTGAATCGTTATGGATGACCACGACGGCAATACGACGTCATGGCCTGGGGCGATTATGGGCGGGAGAGGCCGCCGCTGGAAGCCTCATCGGCGACGGCCGCCATGGCGCCACCTCCGGCCTGCAGGGCGAGCCAGGCCTCGTAGCCGCCCCGCACCGGGCGCACGTTGCGGTAGCCCAGGGCCATCAGGCGGCGGGCGGCCTGCACGGCGCTGGCATCGGCGGGGCAGTTGCACAGGGTCGCCACCAGGGCCTCCCGGGGCCAGTGGGCGGCCCGCTCCGCCAGGTCCTCCAGGGTGGCGGCGGTGGCGCCGGGGAGGAGGCCCGTCTCCCGGATCATGGCCTCGCCGCGCAGGTCGAGGAACAGGGGCGGCGCGGCGGACTGCAGGGCATCGGCCAGCTCCGCCGGGGTGAGGTGGGGAATGGCGGACAGCTTCTCGAAACGGTATTTCTGCCAGAACTTCCAGCCCAGCCACAGGCCCAGCAGGGCCAGCAGCAGCGTCAGGGCCAGGTTCCCGTTGCCCTGCAGGCGGGCCAGCACCTGCTGCAGTTCGCCCCGCAGCCACCAGCCGGCCAGGATGGCGCCGCCGGCCCACAGGGCCGCCCCCAGGGCGGCGGCGGCGAGGAAGGACGGCAGGGCCAGGCGCAGGGAGCCGGCGATGGGCGGGGCCACGGTGGAAAAGCCGGGGATGAACTTGGCCAGCACCAGGGACCAGGCGCCCCAGCGGGTGAAGCGGGCTTCCGTGGCGCTGACGCAGGAGCCCGGGTTGATGGAGAGGCGGCAGAGGCCGGCCAGGACCCGGTAGCCGAAGCTGCGTCCGGCCAGATACCACACCCAGTCCGCCAGGACCGAGGCCAGCACGGCGGCGGCCAGCAATTGCATACCGTGCAGGGGCGAGGCGGCCAGGCTGCCGGCCAGCAGCAGGGTCGGCACCGCCGGCACCGGCAGCCCCAGTTGCTGCAGCAGCACGTTGAGGAAGACCACCCAGGCGGCGTCCCGTTGCAGGGCATCGGTCAGCTGGGCAAGGTCCATGGGCGGCTCCGGAGGCAGCGGGGAATTAGGGTTGGGGCCAAGAAAAAGGGCCCGGGCTTGTCACTATAGCCCGGGCCCCGCGGGGAGTAGAAGCCGGCGGCCTCAGTCGGTGCGCACCGGCACGTAGAGGCGGGCATCCTCCCGCTGGATGAGCAGGGCGAAGCGCTTGCCGGCCTGGTCCAGCAGTTCCTTGAGCTGGGCCGGGGAGGAGACCCGGGCGTTGTTCACCGCCAGCACCACGTCCCCTTCCTGCAGGCCGGCCCGGGCGGCGGGGCCGTTCACCCCCACCACCACCACGCCGCTGCTGCCCAGGGCCGCCGCCTCTTCCCGGGAGAGGGAACGCACGGCGAGGCCGACGCGGCCGCCGCCGGCGCTCTCGCCCCGGGCCTGGGGCGCCGTCTCGCTGGGCATGGCGGCCAGCACGGCCTGCTTCTCCAGGCGCTTGCCGTCCCGCAGCACGGTGAGGCCAAGCTTGGTGCCGGGAGCGCTGTCGCCCACCTTGCGCGGCAGGTCGGTGGCCTCCTCGATGGGCACGCCGTCCAGGGCGATGATGACGTCGCCCGGCTGCAGGCCGGCCTTGTCCGCCGGGCTGCTGCGGTCCACCCCGGTCACCAGGGCGCCCACGGGCTTGGCCAGGCCGAAGGACTCGGCCAGTTCCTTGGTCACCGGCTGCATGGTGACGCCGAGGCGGCCGCGCTGCACCTTGCCGGTCTTCTGCAGCTGGTCCTTGACCTTCATGGCGACGTCGATGGGGATGGCGAAGGAGATGCCCTGGTAGCCACCGGAACGGCTGTAGATCTGGGAGTTGATGCCCACCACCTCGCCCTTGAGGTTGAACAGGGGGCCGCCGGAGTTGCCCGGGTTGATGGCCACGTCGGTCTGGATGAAGGGCACGTAGGTCTCGTCAGGCAGGGCCCGGGACTTGGCGCTGACGATGCCGGCAGTGACGGAATTCTCGAAGCCGAAGGGGGCGCCGATGGCGGCCACCCACTCGCCCACCTTGAGGCGGTCCGGGCTGCCGATGCGCACCGTGGGCAGGTTGCTGGCGGCGATCTTGATCAGGGCCACGTCGCTGCGGCGGTCGATGCCCACCACCTTGGCCTTGAATTCCCGCTTGTCGGTGAGCTTCACCGCCACCTCGTCGGCATCGGCCACCACGTGGGCGTTGGTCAGCACGTAGCCGTCGGCGCTGACGATGAAGCCGGAGCCGATGCCGCGGCTTTCCTGGGGCTGCTGGGAGCCCATGCCGGGGGCGATGCCGAAGCGGCGCAGGAAGTCGTAGAAGGGGTCGTTGGGATTGATGCCGCTGACGTTGCTGTTCTTGGCCAGGGTCACGGTGGAGATGTTCACCACCGCCGAACCCACCTGCTCCACCAGGGCGGAAAAGTCCGGCAGGGCGGCCAGGGGCGCGCCGGCGGCGGGCCCTGGGACGGCCGCGGCGGAGGCGGCGGCAACCGTGGCGGGGGCGGCGTTGGAGCGGGAGATCAGGGACAGGTCGGCCTGGGCGGCGACGAAGGCCAGCAGGCCGCCGGCGGCGAAGGCGGCGACGCTGCGGGAAAGACGGAACGGCAGGGGACGGAAGGGGATTTTGGTCATGGTCTTATATCCTCCAAAAGTTGGGGCACGGCAGAAGACTACCGAAAATCCGCCGCCATGCGCCTGACCTTACAAGGTGTTACAACGACGACACAGAACGTCATCAAGCAATGCCGGAGGAAATGGGGGCGCCGGCCGCCGAACACAAGCCCTGCCACGAGGCAGAAGGGACGGCCATCTCCGGCATGGCATGGCGGAGATGGCCGTCCCTTCTAGGTTTGCAGCCACCCACCCTGGTGGCTCCGCGCCTGTCCCTAGATCTGCCGCTCCCGCCCGGCCCACCAGGGGTCCCGCAGGGTGCGCTTCAAGGTCTTGCCGGCGGCGTTGCGCGGAAAGTCGGGGACGATCTCCACCGAATGCAGGCGCTGGTACTTGGCCGCCACCCGCTCGTTCACCCAGTCCCGCAGTTCCGTCGGGCTCGCCGCCGCCGGCTGCCGCAGGACGATGGCGGCATGGGGCGTCTCGCCCCATTTGTCGTGGGGAATGCCGAACACCGCAACCTCCCGCACCGCCGGGTGGCGGGCGGCCACCTCCTCGATGTCCTTGGGGTACACCTTGACCCCGCCGGAATCGATCATGTCCTTCTTGCGGTCCACCAGGTGCAGGTAGCCCTCCTCGTCCCGGTAGCCCAGGTCGCCGGTATGCAGCCAGCCGTCCTTGAGGGTCTGGGCCGTCAGCTCGGGCCGGTTGAAGTAGCCGCTCATGAGGATGGGCCCCTTGCCCACCACCTCCCCCACTGCGCCGGGGGGCAGGTCGCGGCCGTCCTCGCCGACGATGCGCAGCTCGTAGAACTGGGGCGGGGTGCCCACCGAGAGAGGCTTGCGCAGGGACTGGCTGCGGTCGAGCACGGTGATGAAGCCTTCGGTGAGGCCGTACAGCTCGTAGAAGCGGTTGGGCAGGAGCCGGTTCAAAGCCTGCTTGCGCTCCTGCAGCAGGGGGGCGCCGACGGAGAGGAAGGTCTCGATGCTGGCCAGCTTCTCCGCGGCGAAATCCGGGTGGTCCAGGATGGCGACGATCTGGGAGGGCACCACCACCGTGTGAGTCACCTTTTCCTGCGCAATCAGGTCGATGGCCAGGGCCGCATCGAAGGCCCCGGCCAGGACATAGGTGGCCCCCAGGTAGAAGGCGGGGAACATGGTCAGCAGGGCGCCGTTGAAGACGATGCCGCCGCTGTGCAGCACCACCGACTCCGGAGTCATGCGCCAGGTGGAGGCCAGCAGGGTGCAATAGGCGGCGCGGCAGGCGTGGGACTGCAGGATGCCCTTGGGCTGGCCCGTGGTGCCGCTGGAATACATGATGGCGAAGATGTCGTCGCCGGCGGGGTGGGGCACCGCCGGCTCGTCCTCGGAAGCCGCTGCGGTGAGGGCTGCATAGGCGGGATGGTCGCCCGGGGAAGTCCCGGAATCCAAGGGCGCGGCAGATGAGGGATCGCCCTCCCCCACCACCACGATGCGTTCCCGGGCCAGGGCGGGCAGGGCCTGGCCCAGGCCGTCCACTTCCGCCACCGCAGCGGGGTGGATGAAGAGCGCCGCCGCCCCCGCATCCGCCAGCAGGCTGCCGAGGCCGGCGGCGTTGAGCAGGGGCGAGAGGGGCACCAGCACGGCGCCGATGCGCGGCACCGCCCAGTAGATTTCCAGCAGCTCCAGGCTGTTGGGCAGCACCGTCGCCACCCGGTCCCCTTTCTTGATGCCCAGGGCCAGCAGGGCATTGGCCAGGCGATTGACGCGCTGATGGAACTGGCGCCAGGTGAGGCGCCGGGTCTGCCGGCCGTCGGCGAAGACCACGGCCGGGTGTTCGGGCCGGTAGCGGGCGTGGTGGGCGATGAGGGTGGTGGGTTGCTGCATGGGGCCTCCGGAGACGGGAGGCGGCAAAGGGCCGCCGGACAGCAGCCAGTCTAGGAAGGCGCCGGCTCCGGACCCAACGATTGTTTTGGAATATTTTTATGGCAAAAGAACGGGGCCGGGGAGGTTGCCCTCGCCGGCCCCGCTGGCAGGCGCTCCCGCCGCCCGGGCGGAAGCTGCCATGGTGGCGCCTACTTGGCCGGGCCCTTGCGGATCAGGCCCAGGGGCTTGCCCAGGGGCAGCAGGGTGCGGCCGAAGTAGCTGTTGATGAAGATGGAACCGGCGGCATAGAACCCCAGCAGGGCGATGGCCAGTTCGGACCAGGCGGCGGCACCGCTGAAGAAGGCGGGGGCCACGCCCAGCATGGAGAGGGCCAGGGAAGGCAGCAGCACGTTGATCAGCACCAGGATGGCGGCAAACACCTTGTTGGCCTCGAAAGCCGCCACCATGATGAAGATGGAAAAGATGAAATAGGCGATACAGGCGAAGGCGAACTGGCGCGGATCGGCCTTGGCCGGGTCCAGGGGACCGAACCAGCCCAGGCTGATGGCCCAGTGCATGGCCACGGCGATCCAGAACAGTCCGTAGGCGCCGAGAACGATGGCGCCGAAGTAGTTGTTCTTCTTGAAGTCGATGGTGGAGGCCCAGATCTGGGCGATGGAGCCCAGGAACAGGGCCCAGGGGATCAGGAAGGTGACGCCGCTGGTCCAGCCCAGTTTGGCGGAGGCGGCGACGAAAGTGACGGTGGCCAGGCCGAACACCCCCAGGGCGGTGGGGTCGGACATGACAATTTTGGTCTCCATGACCTGTGCTTGCTGCTGCATAAAAACTCCCTCGCGTTGTGTTTGATTGGATCGAGGTCGGTTTTTGCTGCCCTGGCCATGGCACAGAAAAGGGGGAAAGGCCTGGCGGCCCGCCCCCCTATTTCCAGCGACTGTCACCTGGCACCACCGCCAGGCGCAACAAATTACGAATTATGAAATCGTATTTACCGTATCTCGCCCGACACTATAGAGAGCCTTTATTTGCAGTCAATCCGCAGTGCACAATAGATTACGATTAGTAAAATCTATTGCTTATACAGCATTCAAAGGGAATATCAGCCGCTGTTGCGCAGACCGGCGGCCACCCCGTTGATGGTGAGGTGGATGCCGCGGCGGATGCGCTCGTCCGTCTCCCCGGCCCGGTGGCGGTGCAGCAGTTCCACCTGCAGGTGATTCAGCGGGTCCATGTAGGGGAAGCGGTTGCGGATGGAGCGCTTCAGGAGCGGGTTGTCCGCCAGCAGTTCGGCCTGTTCCTCGATGGCCAGCAGCAGTTCCCGGGTGCGCTCCCACTCGGCCTTGATGCGGCCGAAGATGGCGGCGCGCAGCTCGGCATCGGTCACCAGTTCGGCGTAGCGGGAAGCGATGGCGATGTCGCTCTTGGCCAGCACCATGTCCATGTTGGAGAGCAGGGTGCGGAAGAAGGGCCAGTTGCGGTACATCTTGCGCAGGGTGGCCAGACCCGCCTCCCGCCCTTCCGGGTGCTCGCCCAGCCAGGCCTCGACGGCGCTGCCGAAGCCGTACCAGCCGGGCAGCATGAGGCGGCACTGGGCCCAACTGAAGACCCAGGGAATGGCCCGCAGGTCCTCGATGGCCTCCGACTTCTTGCGCGAGGCCGGGCGGCTGCCGATGTTGAGGTTGGCGATCTCGGAAACCGGCGTCGATTCGCGGAAATAGGTGGTGAAGCCCGGGGTCTCGTACACCAGACCCCGGTAGGCGGCAAAGGCAAGCTGGGAAAGGCGGTCGAGCACGGCGTGGTAGGGCCGGGCCGGCTCCACCCGGTTTTCGTGGTCGGTGAGGGTGGCTTCCAGGGTGGCGGCGGCGAGAATCTCCAGGTTGCGCCGGCCCACTTCCGGGTTGGCGTACTTGGAGGCGATGACCTCGCCCTGCTCGGTGATGCGGATCTGGCCGGAGACGGCGCCGGCGGGCTGGGCCAGGATGGCCTGGTAGCTGGGGCCGCCGCCCCGGCCGACGGAACCGCCACGGCCGTGGAAGAGGCGCAGGCGCACGCCCGCTGCGGCAAAGACCCGGGTCAGATCGATCTCGGCCTTGTACAGCTCCCAGCCGGAAGTGAGGAAGCCGCCGTCCTTGTTGCTGTCCGAATAGCCCAGCATCACCTCCTGCTCCTCGCCCCGGGCGGCCACCAGGGCCCGGTAGGCCGGCAGGGCGAAGAGACTGGCCATGACCGGGGCGGAGCGGCGCAGGTCGTCGATGGTCTCGAACAGGGGAATGATGTTTACCGCCAGCTTCGGTTGGGCACCCGGAATCAGCAGCCCGGCCTCCTTGGCCAGCAGGGCCACTTCCAGCAGATCGGAGGCGCCGTCGGTCTTGGAGATGATGCAGTTGGGCAGGGCGGCGTCGCCGTAGCGGGCCTTCAGTTCCCGGGCGGCGAAGAAGATGGCCAGTTCGCCGGCCGTCTCTTCCGAATACGCCAGGTAGGGCGAGTAGAGGGGCCGGGGGCTGGCGATTTCCTCCGCCAGCAGGGCGATGCGGGCGGCTTCGTCGAGGGCGGAATAGGCTGCGACGGAAGGCAGGCGTCCGGCCAAGGCCAGCAGTTCGGCAACGCTGCGTTCGTGCACGTCCGAGTTCTGGCGCAGGTCGATGGGGGCCAGGTGGAAGCCGAACACCTGCACCGCCCGGATCAGGCGGCGCAGGCGGCCCCGGGCCAGCAGGCCGGCGCCGTGGGCGGCGAGGGAGGCGGCCAGCACCTGGAGATCGGCCACCAGGGCGGCGGACGAGTCATACGGCGCGCTCTCGGCCACGGCATGGCGCAGCGGCGGGTGCCGGTCCAGGGATTCGGAGGTGGCGGCCAGGCGGGCATAGATGCCGGTGAGGGCGCGCCGGTAGGCTTCGTCCGCCCGGTGGGGGGAACGGTCCGGGGAGCGGTCGGCCAGGGCCGCCAGTTCCGCCGACACGGGCAGCAGCATCTGGGACAGGGGCAGGTCGGCGCCGAGGGCGTGGATTTCGTCGAGATAGAAATCCAGGGCGGCGGACGACTGCAGGCGCAGGGCTTCCTTGAGGATGTCGGCGGTAACGAAGGGGTTGCCGTCCCGGTCGCCGCCGATCCAGCTGCCGATGCGGAAGAAATTGGGCAGGTCCCAGGACTGGTCCGGGAAGCGGGATTTCAGCTGGTCCTCGAACTGGCAATAGAGCCGGGGCAGTTCGGCGAAGAAGGTGTCGTCGTAGTAGCTGATGCCGTTCTTCACCTCGTCCACCACCGCCAGCCGGTTGGGCCGCAGCATGCGGGTGCGCCACAGGGTGAGCACGGCGGCGCGCAGGGCGGCGTCGTTGTCGGCCGCCTCTTCCGGGGTCATGGCCACCCGGTCCCGGGTATCCAGCAGGCGGGCCACCTCCCGCTGGCAGTGCAGGATGCTCTTGCGGCTGACTTCGGTGGGGTGGGCCGTCAGCACCGGGGAGACCAGGGAATGACCCAGAGCCTCGGCCAGGGCCTCGCCGCCGACGCCGGCTTCGGCCAGGCGCTCCAGGGCGTAGGCCAGACTGCCTTCCCGCGCCTCGGAGCCGGCGATTTCATGGGTGCGGCGGCGGCGGATGTGGTGCTGATCCTCGGCGATGTTGGCGAAGTGCAGGAAATAGGTGAAGGCCCGCACCACGGAGAGCATGGTGTCCCGGGGCAGGCCGTTGAGGATGGCGGCCAGCTCGTCCCGGGCCGCCGGCTCCTGGTCCCGGGCGAAGCGCACGGCGATCTGGCGGATGGTCTCGACGGCGGTGAAGGCCTCGCCGCCCTCCTGTTCGCGCACGGTGTCGCCGAGGAGGCGGCCCAGGAGGCGGATGTCCTCCCGCAGGGGCTGGTCCTTGTCGGCGGCGGCAGAGAGGTCGGCAGAAGGGGCGGGAGCGTGCAGGGACACGGTTTTTCCTTGGATGCGAGTCATGACCCGGCCAGATTACTGCGCTGCAACAGAGGCGCCTATGGGGGTTTTCACCGATGCCGCGCCGGGGACGGCGCTTTTGTGCCGCATCAAAGTGGCGCCCCGCCCCCATGCTAGAATGGGCGCCACTTTTTTCCACCCGCCGCACGGCATTTTCACGCTTTTCCGGGGACCGCTTTGACCACTACGCCCGCTAATGTCACCACTCCTTCCCGCATCGTCATCGCCTCCCGGGAATCCCGCCTGGCCATGTGGCAGGCCGAGCACGTGCGCGACCGCCTAGCCGAGATCCACGCCGGCGCCGAAGTCTCCATCCTGGGCATGACCACCCAGGGCGACCAGATCCTCGACCGCCCCCTGTCCACCATCGGCGGCAAGGGCCTCTTCATCAAGGAACTGGAAGTGGCCATGGAAGAAGGCCGGGCCGACCTGGCGGTGCACTCCCTGAAAGACGTGCCCATGGACATGCCCGAGGGCTTCGCCCTGGTGGCCATCTCCGCCCGGGAGAATCCCCGGGATGCCTTCGTCTCCAACAAGTTCCGCGGCCTGGAAGACCTGCCGGAAGGCGCCGTGGTCGGCACCTCCAGCCTGCGCCGGGAAGCCATCCTGCGGGCCAAGTACCCCAAGCTGCAGATCCGCAGCCTGCGCGGCAACCTGGACACCCGCCTGCGCAAGCTCGACGAGGGCCAGTACGACGCCATCATCCTGGCCGCCGCCGGCCTCATCCGCCTGGGCCTCTCAGACCGCATCCGCTCCGTGCTCACCCCCGAGCAGTCCCTGCCGGCCCCCGGCCAGGGCGCCCTGGGCATCGAGGTGCGGGCCGACCGCCTGGATGCCGCCGCCTGGGTGGCGCCCCTCAACGACGCCACCACCGCCGCCTGCGTCATCGCCGAGCGGGCCTTCTCCCGGGCCCTGGGCGGCAGCTGCCAGATTCCCCTGGGCGGCTACGCCGAAATGAAAAACGGCCAGGTCTGGCTGCGGGGCTTCGTCGCCAGCGTGGACGGCCAGCAGATGGTGGAAGGCGAAGCCTGGGGCACCCCGGTGGAAGCCGCCGCCCTGGGCCGCCAGCTGGCCGAGGACCTGAAGGCCAAGGGCGCCGGCGAAATCCTCGCCGCCCTGGCTTGTGCCAAGCACTGATTGAAAACCCTTAGCCACAGAGGGCATAGAGAACGCAGAGAAAAACGAGGGCAAAGCAAAGGCAAGGAGTTGCCGCTGACGTGGATTCCCTCCTCTCGGTTTTCCCCTCTGTGTTCTCTGTGCCCTCTGTGGCAAAAATGACATGCCCCTGACCGGCCGCACCATCGTCGTCACCCGGCCCCGGGCCCAGGCGGACAGCCTGGCCCAGGCCATTGCCGCTGCCGGCGGCACTCCCCTGCTCTACCCCCTGCTGGAAATCGAGGCCGCCGACCCGGCGCCGCTGCAGGCCGTGGCCCCCCGTCTGGCGGACTACGCCATCGTCTTCTGCGTCAGTCCCAATGCGGTGGAACACGCCCTGCCCACTCTCCTGGCGGCCGGCCCCTGGCCGGCAGGCACCCGCCCGGCCGGCGTCGGCACCGGCACGGAAAAGGCCTGGGCCCGCTTCGGCCTGGGCCAGGTCATCGCCCCCAGGGAACGTTTCGACTCCGAGGCATTGCTGGAACTGCCGGAATTCCAGGCCGAGGCCGTGGCCGGCAAGAAGGTGCTGATCCTGCGCGGCGATGGCGGCCGGGAGCTGCTGCGGGAAACCCTGGAAGCCCGGGGCGCCACGGTGGACGTGCTCACCTGCTACCACCGCCGCCCGCCGAGCCAGGGCACTGCAGCCCTGGAACAGGCCTGGACCGCCGGCCGCCTTGATGCCATCATCATCTCCTCCAGCGAAGCCCTGCGCCACCTGTGGCAGTTGCTGGACGAAGACGGCCGCCGCCGCCTGGCCCAAACGCCCCTGTTCGTCCCCCACGAGCGCATCGCCCAGGGGGCCAAGGACCTGGGACTGCAACGGGTCATCCTCACGCCCCCTGCCGACCAGGGCCTATTGGCCGGCTTATGCGCCTATAATTGGGCTCAATAATTCGCTTCAGACAACACGGCCCCAGCCATGAACGACTCCCTGCCCCCCAACGAGAGCCCTGCCCCTGCCGAGACGACGCCTGCGGCGTCCCCCACCCCGCCCCTGGCCAAGCCGCGTCAGGAAGCCTGGCGCAATCCCTGGATCGGCGTCGCCGTGGTGGCCCTGGGCCTGGCCGGCTGGCAGTGGGTGGAAACCCGCATCAAGCTCTCCGACACGCAGCAGGAACTGGCCAAGCGCCTGGCCGACGCAGACAGCCTGTCCAAGGAAACCCGGGGCGTGGCCAAGCAGTCCCAGGAGGAAGTGGGCCGTCTGCAGGCCAAGCTGGGGGCCCTGGAAGCCAAGCTGGCCGAATCCCAGAACCAGCAGGCCGCCCTGGAAAACCTCTACCAGGACCTGGCCCGCAACCGGGACGAAGCGGCCCTGGCCGAAATCGAGCAGAGCGTCACCCTGGCCGCCCAGCAGCTGCAGCTGGCCGGCAACGTGCAGGGCGCCATCCTGGCCCTGCAGGCCGCCGACGCCCGCCTCTCCCGCAGCGAACGGCCCCAGTTCACCGCCCTGCGCAAGACCATCAACCGGGATCTGGAAAAGCTGCGTGCCGCGCCCTATGTGGATGTTTCCGGCATGAACCTGCGCCTGGAAAACATCATCGTCGCCACCGACACCCTGGCCCTGGCCTTCGACGAGCGCCCCAAGCCCGAGAAGGAGGCCAAGGAAGCCGCGACTGACGGCACGCCCGCCAGCGGCTTCTGGCAGCGCCTGGGCCTGGACCTGTGGAGCGAGGTGAAGGGCCTGGTGCGCATCCAACGCTTCGACCGCCCCGAACCGGCCCTGCTCTCCCCCTCCCAGAGCTTCTTCCTGCGGGAGAACCTCAAGCTGCGCCTGCTCAATGCCCGCCTGGCCCTGCTTTCCCGGGACCAGTGGACCTTCCGCAGCGAGCTGAAGATGTCCCAGGCCTGGCTGGAGCGCTACTTCAACACCAACGACAAGTCGGTGCAGACCGCCATCGCCAGCGTCAAGCAGCTGGCCGGCACCGAAATCGTCATCGAGCTGCCCCTGCTCAACGACAGCCTCAACGCCCTGAAGACCCTGAAGCTGGCCAAGGAGCGCAAATGAGAGGCCTGTTCTGGATTCTCGCCCTGTTCGCCGCCGCCGTCGGCCTGGCCCTGGCGGCCCGGGTCAATGACGGCTACGTGCTGGTGGTGTTCCCGCCCTGGCGTCTGGAAGTCTCCCTCAACCTGCTGATCATCGGCCTCATCGCCGCCTTCGCCGTGCTGCACGGCCTGCTGCGCCTGGTCTCCCTGACCCTGGGCCTGCCCGCCCGGGTCAGCGAGTTCCGCGAACGGCGCAGCAAGGACAAGGCTGCCGCCGCCCTGCAGGATGCCCTGCGCCACTTCTTCGAGGGCCGTTACGGCCAGTCCATGAAGCGGGCCGAGGAATCCTTCAGCGCCGGTTACGTGCCCGGTCTCTCCGCCCTGGTGGCGGCCCGGGCCGCCCACGCCCTGCGCGAAAACGCCAAGGAAGGCCAGTGGCTGAAGGATGCGGAAGGGGACAACAACCTGAAGGTGGCCCGCCTCATGCTGACCGCCGAGATGCGCCTGGACTCCCGGGACTTCAGCGGCGCCCTCGATGCCCTGCGCCAGCTGCAGGAAACCGCCGGCCGCCACATCGCTGCCATGCGCCTGGAGCTGAAGGCCCAGCAGGGCCGCAAGGACTGGGAACAGGTGCTGCGCCTGGCCCGCCAGCTGCAGAAACGGGACGCCATGGCGCCGGAACAGGCCCGGGAAATCATCCTCAAGGCCCACCGGGAAAACATCCGGCAGCGCCAGGAAGACGCCCCGTCCCTGCTCGCCTACCTGCGCACCATCCCCAGCCGGGAAGGCTCCCCCCGTCTGGCCGCCACCGTAGCCCGGGCCCTGCTCAGCCTGGACGCCAAGGCTGAGGCCCTGAAGGTGGTGGAGAGCACCCTGGAAAAGTGCGACGAGGACGACTGGAATTCGGACCTGGTGGAAATCTACGGCCAGGTGGCCGTGGCCGACGCCGACGGCGGCGAACTCACCGCCCGCATCGCCCGGGCCGAGGGCTGGCTCAAGCAGCGCCCCCGGGATGCCGGTCTGCTCCTGGCCCTGGGCCGGCTGTGCCTGCAGCAGAAGCTGTGGGGCAAGGCCCAGAACTACCTGGAAGCCTCCCTCTCGGTGGAGGAAAGCCGCGATGCCCACCTGGAACTGGCCCGGTTGCTGGACCAGCTGGAGCGCCCCGGCGAGGCCGACCGCCACTACCGCCAGGGCTCGCGCCCGGACCTCTACCGCAACTGACGGCCCGACGGCCCCTTACGGGGGCCTGTTGCGGCAGCCGGGAAGCGCGCTAGAATGGTCATCCCAACGAGGGAAACACAGACAACACAGAGGGTATACGGGGACTAGTCATGCTCAACATCGATCTGCGCAAAATCTACAACTTCTACCCGGTGGAGCCGGCCCCCGATGCGGCCAACCTGCCCACCGGCGGCGACATCTACTACGAGTGCCTGGACTGCACCACCGTCATCAACTCGGTGCCCCACATCAAGAGCACCTGCCCCTGCGGCAACCTGACCGGCGGCGGCGGCAACCTGACGGTGAAGCACCCGGACCGGGTGAAGGTGGTCAAGGGCAAGCTGAAATAAGCCAGCCCGCAAAACAAAAAAGGGAGCCCATGGCTCCCTTTTTTATTGGCCGCTGCCGGCGCCGGCGGACGGCTGCGGACGATTTACGACCTGCGCCAGCAGCCAGTATCCGCGCCGTTCTCGGCAGATATGCCCGGGAGAATGGCTTCCCTCCTGCCTCCCGGGCCGGGTGCCCTAGACCCAGTCCCGCGGCGGCAGGAAGTCGGTGTACAGGGCGGCCTCGGCGCTGCCCGCTTCCGGCTGCCAGTCGTAGCGCCACTTGACCACGGGCGGCATGGACATGAGGATGGATTCGCTGCGGCCGCCGGACTGCAGGCCGAACAGGGTGCCCCGGTCCCACACCAGGTTGAATTCCACGTAGCGGCCCCGGCGGTAGGCCTGGAAGTCCCGCTCCCGCTCGCCGTAGGCCAGGTGGCGGCGCTGTTCCAGGATGGGCAGGTAGGCCGGCACGAAGGCGTCGCCGACGCTGCGGGTAAGGTCGAAGCAGCGTTCGAAGCCGCCCTCGTTGAGGTCGTCGTAGAAGACGCCGCCGACGCCCCGGGGCTCGTTGCGGTGCTTGAGGAAGAAGTATTCGTCGCACCACCTCTTGTAGCGCGGGTGCACCGTCTCGCCGAAGGGCGCCAGGGCGTCCTTGCAGGTCTGGTGGAAGTGGCGGGCATCCTCGGCGAAGCCGTAGTAGGGGGTCAGGTCCATGCCGCCGCCGAACCACCACACCGGCTCCTGGCCCTCTACCGTGGCGATGAAGAAGCGCACGTTCATGTGGGCCGTGGGGCAGTAGGGATTGCGCGGATGCAGCACCAGGGAGACGCCCATGGCCTCGAAGCTGCGGCCGGCCAGTTCGGGCCGGTTGGCGGTGGCCGACGGCGGCAGGTTGCCGCCGGTGACATGGGAGAAATTGACGCCGCCCCGTTCGAACAGGTGGCTCTCCTCGATCACCCGGGATTCGCCGCTGCCGCCCTGGGGCCGCTGCCAGGCATCGCGGCGGAAGGTGCCGCCGTCCAGGGCCTCGAGGGCGGCGATGATGCGGTTCTGCAGGTCGGTGAGGTAGGCGCGGACGGGGGCGCTGCTGGGAAGCTGGCTCATGGGGAATTCTCGCAGGGAAAAAGAAACGGGGCGGTCATGGCCGCCCCGCTGTTTAGTGTGGTGTTGCGCGCAAAGGTTCAGCGGCTGACGGCCCGGTAGCCGATGTCCTTGCGGTACTGGACGCCGTCGAAGCGCACCTGGGCGGCCACCTCGTAGGCCCGCTTCTGGGCCAGCTTGACGTTGTCGCCCAAGGCGGTGACGCACAGCACACGGCCGCCGGAGGTCAGCACTTCGCCGTTGGGCCCGCTGCTGGTGCCGGCGTGGAAGACCTGGGCATCGTCGCCGAAGGCGTTGCCGTGGGCCGGCAGGCCGGTGATGACGTCGCCCTTCTTCGGCGTGTCGGGATAGTTGGCGGCGGCCAGCACCACGCCGAGGGCGACGCGACGGTCCCACTCGGCTTCCACCTGGTCCAGGGTGCCGGCGATGGCGTGCTCCAGGACCTTGGTCAGGTCGGACTTGAGCCGCATCATGATGGGCTGGGTTTCCGGGTCGCCCATGCGGCAGTTGAATTCCAGGGTCTTCACCGAGCCGTCCTTGCCGATCATCAGGCCGGCGTAGAGGAAGCCGGTGAAGGGGATGCCGTCGGCTTCCATGCCGCGCACCGTGGGCATGATGATTTCGCGCATGACCTTGGCGTGCACTTCCGGGGTCACCACGGGCGCCGGGGAATAGGCCCCCATGCCGCCGGTGTTGGGGCCGGTGTCGCCGTCGCCGATGCGCTTGTGGTCCTGGCTGGAGGCCAGGGGCAGCACGTTCTTGCCGTCCACCATGACGATGAAGCTGGCTTCCTCGCCGTCGAGGAAGTCCTCGATCACCACCCGGGCGCCGGCATCGCCCAGAGCGTTGCCGGAGAGCATGTGGTCGATGGCGGCGTGGGCTTCCGCCAGATCCATGGCCACCACCACGCCCTTGCCGGCAGCCAGGCCGTCGGCCTTGATGACGATGGGGGCGCCCTGGCGATCCACGTAGGCGTGGGCCGCGGCAGCGTCGGAGAAGGTCTCGAAGCCGGCGGTGGGGATCTTGTGGCGGGCCATGAAGCGCTTGGCGAAATCCTTGGAGGATTCCAGCTGGGCCGCTTCCTTGGTGGGGCCGAAAATCTTCAGGCCCCGGGCGCGGAAGATATTGACCACGCCGGCTGCCAGGGGCGCCTCGGGACCCACCAGGGTGAGGTGGATCTTTTCCTTCTCGGCGAAGTCGGCCAGGGCCACCGGATCAGTGATGTTGAGGTTTTCCAGTTCCGCTTCCCGGGCGGTGCCGGCGTTGCCGGGCGCCACGTAGACCTTCTGCAGGCCGGGGGACTGGGACAGCTTCCAGGCCAGGGCGTGCTCGCGGCCGCCGGAACCGATGACGAGGAGTTTCATTGTTTGTCCTTTGCGCTTCTCAGATATTGCACTGGGTACTGTACCAATGCGCTCGGCGGGGCAGCCCGGCTGCCCCGTCACGCAATCAATGGCGGAAGTGGCGGGCGCCGGTGACCACCATGGCCAGGCCGTGCTCGTCGGCGGCGGCGATCACTTCGGCGTCACGCATGGAGCCGCCGGGCTGGATCACGGCCTTGGCGCCGGCCTGGGCCAGCACGTCCACGCCGTCGCGGAAGGGGAAGAAGGCGTCGGATGCCACACAGGAACCGTCCAGGGAGAGGCCGGCGGCCTGGGCCTTGATGGCGGCGATCTTGGTGGAATCGACGCGGCTCATCTGGCCGGCACCCACGCCCAGGGTCATGCCGCCGCCGCAGAAGACGATGGCGTTGGACTTGACGAACTTGGCGACGCGGTAGGCAAAGAGCAGGTCTTCCAGCTGGGCGTCGGTGGGGGCCTTCTTGGTCACCACTTTCAGGTCGGAGGGCTGGACGTTGAACATGTCCGGGCTCTGGATCAGCAGACCACCGCCAACGCGCTTGTATTCGAAGGCGTGGTAGGCGCGCTGCAGGGGCACTTCCAGCACCCGCAGGTTGGTCTTGCCGGCCAGCAGTTCCTTGGCGGCGGGGGTGAAGGCCGGGGCGATCAGCACTTCGACGAAGTGCTTGCGCTCGTTCATGGCGTTCACCACATCCACGTCCACGGTGCCGTTGAAGGCGATGATGCCGCCGAAGGCGGAGGTGGAGTCGGTCTTGAAGGCCTTTTCATAGGCTTCCAGCAGCTTGCCGCCGATGGCCACGCCACAGGGGTTGGCGTGCTTGATGATGACGCAGGCCGGGGTGTCGAAGACCTTGACGCATTCCCAGGCGGCATCGGCGTCGGCGATGTTGTTGTAGGACAGTTCCTTGCCCTGCAGCTGGGTGTAGTTGGCGATGGCACCGGGGGTGTGCACCGGGTCCTTGTAGAAGGCGGCCTGCTGGTGGGGGTTCTCGCCGTAGCGCAGCACTTCGACGCGGTCGAAGGCGGCGTGGTAGGCGGCGGGGAACTGCTGGGGCTGGTTCTGCTCGTCCAGGCTGGTGAGCCAGTTGGCGATGGCGGAATCGTAGCGGGCGGTGTGGGTGAAGGCCTTCTTGGCCAGACCGAAGCGGGTGTTGAGGGACAGCTCACCGCCGTGGCCCTGCATTTCGTCCAGCAGGGGCTGGTAGTCGGCCGGATCGGTGACGATGGCGACACCGGCGTAGTTCTTGGCGGAGGAGCGGACCATGGCGGGGCCGCCGATGTCGATGTTCTCGATGGCATCTTCCAGGGTGACGTTGGGCTTGGCCACGGTCTCGCGGAAGGGGTAGAGGTTCACGCACACCAGGTCGATGGTGGGGATGCCGTGCTGCTCGATGGTGGCCAGGTGCTCGGGCAGGTCGCGGCGGGCCAGGATGCCGCCGTGCACCTTGGGATGCAGGGTCTTGACGCGGCCGTCGAGCATTTCCGGGAAGCCGGTGTAGTCGCCGATTTCGGTGACCGCCAGGCCGGCGTCGCGCAGCATCTTGGCGGTGCCGCCGGTGGACAGGAGCTTGACGCCTTGGGCGGCCAGGCCTTGGGCGAATTCGAGAACGCCGCGCTTATCGGAAACGGAAATGAGGGCTTGACGGATTTTCATGGTGGATGCGATGAAAGATTGAAAACGGTGAATGGCGATGAAACGGGAACGGGTGGGGCTCAGATGAGCTTGTAGTCCACCAGTTTCTTGCGCAGGGTATTGCGGTTGATGCCCAGCATCTCGGCGGCCAGGGTCTGGTTGCCGCCGGCCTGCTGCAGGACGATCTGCAGCATGGGTTTTTCCACATTACGCATGACCATGTCGTAGATGGCTGCCGGACGCTCCCCGTCCAGGTCCCGGAAGTACTGCTCCAGTGCCCCGAACACGCAGGCGGAAATATCATTGTTATTGCGGCTCATGGCCGAGGTACCTCTCCAAAAGTGTGTTGCTGACGCCCTCTGTGAGGCGGCGTCCGGCCTGCCCGGGAAGCGCGCGGCTCCCGCTCAGGCGGCCAGATCGTGATCCTGCTCTTGTTGTGGTGCTTCGTACTTCAGGTGTTCGCCGGCCTGGGCCAGGCTGGCAAAGAATTCGTTGACGGCGGCCTGCTGGGCATCCAGTTCCATGAGCTGGTTCATGGTCTTGCGGAAGGCGGCGGAACCCACCAGGCCCTTGGTGTACCAGGAGATGTGCTTGCGGGCGATCTTCACCCCGGTCTCGATACCGTAGAAGGCATAGAGGTCCTGCAGGTGTTCCTGCAGGATGCGGTGGATTTCCTCCACCCGGGGCGGGGGCTGGTGCTCGCCGGTCTTCAGGAAGTGTTCGATCTCGCGGAAAATCCAGGGCCGGCCCTGGGCGGCGCGACCGATCATGACGCCGTCGGCGCCGGTCACTTCCAGCACATGCCTGGCCTTTTCCGGGGTGGTGATGTCGCCGTTGGCGATCACCGGAATGCCGATCTGGCTTTTCACCAGGGCGATGGTCTCGTACTCGGCCTCACCAGTGTATTGGTCGGCCCGGGTGCGGCCATGGATGGCCACGGCGCGGATGCCGGATTCCTCGGCAATGCGGGCAATGGTGGGGGCGTTCTTGTTGAGGCGGTTCCAGCCGGTGCGGAACTTGAGGGTCACCGGGGTATCGGGCACGGCGCCGACCACGGCCTCCAGGATGCGGCCCACCAGCACCTCGTCCTGCATCAGGGCCGAGCCGGCCATGACGTTGCACACCTTCTTGGCCGGGCAGCCCATGTTGATGTCGATGATCTGGGCGCCGTTGTCCACGTTGTACTTGGCCGCCTCGGCCATCATGGCCGGATCGGCGCCGGCGATCTGCACGGAAATGGGCGCCACTTCCCCTTCGTGGTTGGCCCGGCGCTGGGTTTTCTTGCTGCCGTAGAGCAGGGAATTGGAGGTGACCATCTCGGACACCGCCAGGCCCGCGCCCAGGGTCTTGCACAATTGCCGGAACGGCCGGTCCGTGACCCCCGCCATGGGAGCGACGAACAGATTGTTGCGCAAGGTAAAACCGCAAAATTCCATAGGTATTGCCGGGCAAGAAAGGGGTGAGGAAGGGGGCGGATTCTACCCCAAGCGCTGCCTAAAAAATAGTCACCAGACGGGGCGCGGCTTTGCGGGGCACAGGCGGAACCCGAAAAACCAATTTGTGAAATAAGTCACAGATAGCAAAGACTACCCCAACCCGGGTAAGCAACTGGCTTTTTCGCTGCCGGAAGTCGCCCGGGCCAGACAGAAACACGCCTCCATTCCACGGAAAGGGGCAGTGGCGCCGTCAGGGCAAGGCGCGCCGGCCCGCCGTTGGCTCACTGCCAACAAGGGCCGGCGCAACGCCGCCCTGGCGGTGTCAATGCCCCTTTACGGCCAGGCGCGGGCGCCCCAGATCATGCGCTTGGCGACGAAATGGCGGGCCGGCGGGAACAGGTCCAGGGCCAGCAGGCCCAGGCCCCGGGCCAGGCGCAAGGGAGCAATGTCGTTGGAGAAGAGACGCACGATGCCGTCGGTGAACAGGGCGCTGCCCTGACGATCCGTCCGCCGCCCCCGGGCGTAGGCCTGGAGCGTTGCCGCAGCCCCGGGGTCCGGGCTGGGAGCCAGGAGGGACGCCAGTTCCCAGGCATCGCGCAGGCCCAGGTTGAAGCCCTGGCCGGAGACCGGATGCAGGGTCTGGGCGGTGTTGCCGACCCACACTTCCCGCTGGGCCACGGTTTCCTGGCGCAGACGCAGGGCCAGGGGGAAACGGGCCCGGGGGCCGGCGCCGGTGAAGGTGAGGCGGTTGCCGAACTGGGCCTGCAGGGCGGCGACGAAGGCCTCGTCGTCCAGCCCCATGAGCCAGTCGGCCTTGGTCGGCGGCACGGTGAAGACGATGGCGTAGCCGTCCTCCAGGGGCAGCAGGGCCAGGGGACCGTCGGCGGTGAAACGCTCCCAGGCCTGACGGCCGTGGGGTTCCCGGGTGCGCACTTCGGCCAGCACCGCATGCTGGCGGTAATCCCGCACCGACACGGCCGGGTCGTCGTAGGGCGTGCCTTCGGCATGGACCAGCAGACGGGCGCCCAGGCGCAACACCTCGCCCTGCTGCTGCAGGGTGACGCCGATGCCGGCCCCATCGGCACGCCAATCCACGGCCCTGCTCTGGCACAGGACGCTGATGGCCGGCGTCCGGGCCACCTGTTCGGCCAGGGCCGCGGCCAGGTCGCCGTAGCGCATGACGTAGCCGAGGGAGGGCAGCTGGTAGTCGGCCGCGGTCATGACGGCGCGGCCGAAGCCGTCCCGCTGAGAGATATGGATGTGGTCGATGGCGGTGGCGGCCCGGGCGTTCCAGGCCTCCAGGGTTTCCAGCAGCTGGCGGGCGCCGTGGGACAGGGCCAGGGCCCGGGGATCGCCGGCTGCGGCGTCGGCCGGGGCGGCATCCACCAGGGTCACCCGGTGCCGGCTGGCGGCCAGGGCCAGCGCCAGGGTCATGCCCACCGGGCCGGCGCCCAGGACCAGGATGTCGGTATCGGGGGCGGCGCTCACGACAGATGCTCCATGACCGCCTCGATCTCCGCCACGGTGCGGGGCGCCGTGGTGTAGACGCGGCAGCCGTCGGCGGTGACCACCACGTCGTCCTCGATGCGGATGCCGATGCCGTGCAGGTGGGCCGGCACGTCGTCGCCGGGGCGGATGTAGAGGCCGGGTTCGACGGTGAGGGTCATGCCCGGCTGCAGGGTCACCCAGTTATCCCCTTCCTTGTATTCGCCGGCATCGTGCACATCCAGCCCCAGCCAGTGGCCGGTGCGGTGCATGTAGAAACGGGTGTAGGCCTTGCCTTCGACGAGGGTGTCCACGTCGCCCTTGAGCAGGCCCAGATCCACCATGCCCCGGGTCAGGACCCGCACCGCCGCATCGTGGGGGGCCATGAAGGCGACGCCGGGACGGGTGGCGTCGATGGCTGCCGCCTGGGCCGCCAGGACGATTTCGTAGACATCCCGCTGGGCCGCGGAAAAGCGGCCATTGACGGGGAAGGTGCGGGTGATGTCGGAGGCGTAGCCCTCCACCTCGCAGCCGGCGTCGATCAGCACCAGGGCGCCGTCGGCCAGCAGCTTGTCGTTTTCCACATAGTGCAGGACGCAGGCGTTGGCACCGCCGGCGACGATGGGCGGATAGGCGTGGGAGGAGGCGCCGCGGCGGCGGAATTCATAGGTCAGCTCGGCCTCCAGCTCGTACTCGGCGAGGCCGGGACGGCAGCGGGCCATGGCCCGGGCATGGCCGGCGGCGGCGATGTCGGCGGCGCGCTGCATGCAGTCCAGCTCGTGGGCGTCCTTCACCAGGCGCTGCCGGTCCAGGGCGGCGCGCAGGTCGCGGATTTCCGCCGGGGCCCGCTTGCCGGCCCGGCTCTGGGCCCGCACCGCATTGAGGGCGCCGGCGATGCGGGCATCCCAGTCGCTGTCATGGCCGAGGGAATGCCAGAGGGAGTCCCGGTCCGCCAGCAGTTCGGCCAGGCGGCCGTCCAGTTCGCCGATGGGATAGGCGGCGTCGACACCGAAGGCTTCCCGGGCGGCCTCGGGACCATAGCGGAAGCCGTCCCAGATTTCCCGCTCCTCGTTTTTCTCGCGGCAGAAGAGCAGGGACTGGGGCTCGGCCCCGCCCACCAGCACCAGCACCGCATCGGGCTCGGGAAAACCGGTGAGATACCAGAAGTAGGAATCGAAGCGGTAGGGATGGTGGGTGTCCCGGTTGCGCACCCGCTCGGGCGCGGTGGGGACGACGGCGACGCCGTTGCCGAGGGCCTGCAGCAGGCGTTGGCGACGGGCGCGGAAAGGATCTTGGGTCATGGCGGAGAGCCTCGTATTACCTTGTTTCTAGGACGTTCGACGTAATGCTTTTGCGGACGGGTTTGGCTATAGTGCGCACGTCTTTGTCATGCCCCGCCGTCGGATATCAACATGATCAACACCTTGAAGCAGCTCGAAAGCCATCGGGAGCAGATCATCGCTCGCCTGCCCAGTTATTGCCAGAGCCGCATCAACGACCGCTTCGGCCGTTACCAGAACGAGTGCCAGGAATGCCGCCGTCTGCTGCGCAATTTCGCCAGCGACCACAACGAACACCCGGACCAGGCGGCGGGCCGCCTGCGTCAGCACATCATCAACTGCGACTGCCTCGGCGGCGCCCATCTGCGGCGCAGCGCCGACCGGCAGCCGGCCACGGCCCGCTGAGGCCGCCGCCGGGCTAGACCCGGGCGGCACCGCCCAGTTCCGCATCCAGGGCCTGCAGGCGGGCCGGCGTGCCCACATCCTCCCAGCGCCCCCGGTACAACTCGCCCCCCACCTGGCCCCGGGCCATGGCCTGGCGCAGCAGGGGCGCCAGCTTTGCCGGCTGGCCGGCCACGAGTCCGGCAAAGAGGGCGGGGCGATAGAGGCCGATGCCGGCGAAGGTATGGCGCGGTGTGCCGGCATCCGTCACCCGCCCATCCGCCAGCGCAAAATCCCCTTCCGGGTGCTGGGGCGGATTGGGCACCAGCACCAGATGGGCCTGGTCCTCGCCCAGGGCCAATGCCGGCGCCCGGCCCACATCCCAGTCGCAATAAACGTCACCGTTGATCACCAGGAAAGGCTCATCTCCCAGCAGGGACAGGGCCTGGACGATGCCGCCGGCAGTTTCCAGGGCCCCCGGCGGCTCGGGCGAATAGGCGAGGTGCAGGCCCCAGGCGGAACCATTGCCGAGGGCGGCCTCGATCTGCGCCCCCAGGTGGGCATGGTTGATCACCACCTCGCGGAAGCCCGCGGCGGCCAGGCGCTCCAGGTGCCAGACGATGAGGGGCTTGCCGCCCACCGGCAGCAAGGGCTTGGGGCAGGTGTCGGTAAGGGGGCGCATGCGTTCGCCACGCCCCGCCGCCAGGATCATGACCCGCATCAGAAGGTGTAGCCCACCTGGACTTCGCCCTGGGGCTCCAGCTCGTCGAGGAGCCGAGCCAGGGCCCGCAGGTCGCCGTAGCGCTCGCAGGTGCGGCGCAGGTAGGACATGACCCGGGGCATGTCCTTCAGGTAGCCGTCCTTGCCGTCCCGATGGCAGAGGCGGGCGAAAATGCCCAGGACCTTGAGCTGGCGCTGGGCTCCCATCCACTCGTAGTCCTTGTAGAAATCATCGAAGTTGGCATGGACCGGCAGGCCGGCCTTGCGCGCCTTTTCCCAGTAGCGGATGACCCAGTCCAGTTCCTGGTCCTCTTCCCACTGGATGTAGGCATCGCGGAAGAGGGACACCAGGTCGTAGGTGATGGGGCCGTACACCGCGTCCTGGAAATCGATGATGCCCGGATTGGGAATGGTCACCATGAGGTTGCGGGAGTGGTAATCCCGGTGCACATACACCGAGGGCTGGGCCAGGTTGTTGGCCAGCAGCTTGGCAAAGACGTCGTCCAGCACATGCTGCTGCTTGTCGCTGAGGCTCTTGCCCAGGTGCTTGCCCACATACCATTCGGGGAACAGGCCCAGCTCCCGCTGCAGCAGGGCCGCATCGTAGGGAGGCAGTTCCCCGGGCCGGCTGGCCTGCTGGATGCGCACCAGGGCATCCACCGCCTCGCCGTAGAGGGCCCCGGCATTTTCCCCGTCCAGCACGGACAGGTAGGTGGTGCTGCCCAGGTCGGAAAGGAGCAGGAAACCCTGGGCCAGGTCGGCAGCGAAAACCTCCGGCACATGCACCCCGGCGCCCCGCAGCAGCTGCTCCACATGCAGCCAGGGGGCGCAGTCTTCGTGGCTCGGCGGCGCATCCATGACGATGCGGGAAGGGCTGCCGTCGGCAAAGCTGACGCGGAAATAGCGCCGGAAGCTGGCATCGGCGGAAGCCGGGGTCAGGCTGAAGGTTGCACCGGAAAACTGACTCTCTAGCCAGGCCTGAAGCTGGGCGGTACGCGGCATGCCGCTTCTCCTCGTTCGAAGATGCTAAAATGCGGCGATTTTAGCATCCACGCTGCACGCCTCACGGGGCTTCGCCGCGGCATGCCCACCGATTTCCCTGAATTCCCTGTCCATGCCATTTGCCCGTCGCCCTCTGGCGCTCCTTCTCTGCTGCGGCTTTGCCGGTGCCGTTCTCGGCTCCCTACCCGAGGAAGCGCTCGCCCAGGGAATGACGCCGCTGAGTGTGGATCCGACCCTGCTCGGCCTGCCGCCGGCCCAACCCAAACCCAAGCCTGCCCCCCGTCCCGCCGAAGCGGAAAGCGCCCCCCGGGCCACGGCCACCCCGGTGACCGCTCCGGAGCCGATCCCGAGCAAGGAACTGAACAACGACGGCCCCGCGCCGGCAGCTGCCAAGCCGGCACCGGCCACCAAAGCCGTGGCGGCTCCCGCTCCCCAGCCCGCGCCGGCACCGGCCGCCCCCGCACGCAAGGCGGCGGCACCTGCTGCACCGATCGTCGCCGCCCCGCCCGTGACCCAGCCGGCCCCGGTGGTGCCCGTGACGACTCCGGCGGCAGAATCCTCCCGCCCGGCCACCGTCGCCCCGGCGGCCGTGACCTATCCCACCCCTGCCCGTCCGGCTCCCCAGGCCGCCCAGGCCAGCGGCGGTCTGGCGCCGCTGCGGGTGGACCCGGCCCTGCTCGGCCTGCCACCGGCTCCGGCAACCACCCAGGTGGCCCGTCCCGCGGCGCCTGCAGCCACGCCCACCACCAGCACCGGCGCGGCTCCGGCGGCAGCCCCGGCAACAACGACTGCCGCTACCGCCACCAGCCCGGCTGGCGCCGCGACAACCAGTGCCGTCGCTCCTGGGCGGCGCGCTGTCCGGGCGCCCCTGGTGGCCCCGGCGGAAGTCCTGGCCCGGGAGCCGGCAGCGACGCCCGCTCCGGCCCGCACCGTGGCAGCGGCAGCAGCGCCCGCTCCCATCGCCCACAAGGGTGAGGCTGCGGGTGGCACGGCCCTCGGTCCCCTCAAGGTGGATCCGACCCTGCTGGGTCTGGCCCCCCTGCCGGCGCCGGCGGCGCCGCCCCAGATCGTGAACGCGGTCTCCGATCCCCAGGCCGAAGCCGAAGCCATGGCCCCGGCCCTGCCGCCCCGCCGCCGTCGCGGCGAGGAGACCGAGAACGCCGTCCCCCTGCCCTACGCCGAGCGGGATCCGGGACCGGCCCTGGCACTGCGTCGTTCGCGCAACATGACGCCGCTGCCGAAGAACGACGACGCCCGCCCCACCTTCCTCACCGCCCGCCGCCTGTACGGCGTCGCCGACCGGGAAGCCGTGCTGGAAGGCGATGCCGAAATGCGCCGCTCCGACACCGTCCTCACCTCGGACCGGCTGGTCTACTGGCAGAACGAAGACGAAGTGGAGGCCACCGGCAACGTGGTCTATGAACAGGAAGGCACCAAGGTATCCGGCCCCAGCCTGTTGATGCGTCTTTCCGACAGCACCGGCGTCTTCGACCAGGCCGCCTACTCCATCCGCCAGGAGCGCAAGGTGCCGGTGTGGGGCGTGCGGGAAAACAGCCAGGCCATGGGCACCACCCTGACCACCGGCCGCGGCCAGTCGGAAAAGATGGAATTCCTCGGCGAAAACCATATCCGCCTGGCCAATGCCACCTACACCACCTGCACCCCGGGCAACAACGACTGGTACGCCAAGGCCGACTCCCTCGACCTCAATTACGACAGCGAGGAAGGCGAAGGCAAGAACGGCACCCTGTACTTCAAGGATGTGCCCATCTTCTACATGCCGAGCATGAGCTTCGCCCTCAACAACCGGCGCAAGTCAGGCTTCCTCGCTCCCACCTTCGGCACCAACAGCCTCAGCGGCGCCACGCTGACCACGCCCTACTACTGGAACATCGCGCCCAACATGGACGCCACCATCGCCCCCCGGGTGATGACCAAGCGGGGCCTGCAGCTGGGCGGCGAGTTGCGCTACCTGAACTACGACTACAGCGGCTACGCCCGGGGCGAGTATGTGCCGACCGACAACGTGCGTAACCTGGACAACCGCTACGCCGTCAATATCTGGCACAACCACAATTTCGGCAACGGCTTCACCGGCCTGCTGAACCTGAACAAGGTTTCGGACGACTACTTCTACACCGACCTTTCCAGCCGCATCGGTGTCAGTGCCCAGACCCTGCTGCCCCGCCAGGGCAAGCTCTCCTACAGTTCCACCTGGTGGGGAGCCACGGTCAACGTAAACCGCTACCAGACCCTGCAGCCGGATGCCGCCAACCCCATCATTGCACCGTACGACACGGTGCCCCAGGTGACCGTCAGCGCCCGCCGTCCGGACTACTTCGGCACCGATGTCTCGGTGCTGGGCCAGTTCACCTCCTTCAGCCACCGAACCAAGGTCGAAGGCGACCGTACCGTGGTCTATCCCCAGGTGTCCCTGCCCCTGATCTTCCCGGCGTTCTATGTGACGCCGAAGGTCGGCATGCACGTCACCAGCTACAGCCTGTCCCGCCAGGCAGTGACGGTACCGGATCGCATCAGCCGCAGCCTGCCCATCTTCAGCGTAGACAGCGGCCTCACCTTCGAGCGCGACACCACCCTGCTGGGCACGGCCTTCACCCAGACCCTGGAGCCCCGGCTGTACTACGTCTATGTGCCGAACAAGGACCAGAGCAACATTCCGATTTTCGACACGGGCATCGCCGACTTCAATTTCGGCCAGATCTTCTCGGAAAACCGCTACGTCGGCCAGGACCGCATCGGCGACGCCAACCAGCTCACCGCTGCCGTCACCACCCGCTTCATCGGCCCCAATACCGGTCGGGAATACTTCCGCGCCCTGGTGGGCCAGCGTTACTACTTCGACGACCAGATGGTCACCGTGCCCGGCGAGAAGCCCCGCCAGCACAAGAACACCAACTGGCTGGCCGCCGTTTCCGGCCAGATCATGCCCAAGACCTATCTCGACGGCGCCGTCGAATACAACCCCTTCGATGCCCGTACCGACCGTCTGACGGTGGCCGGCCGCTACCAGCCGGAACTGGGCAAGGTGCTCAATGCCGGTTACCGTTACACCCGGGACGTGCTGGGCAACCTGGACGTTTCCGGCCAGTGGCCCCTGGGCCGCGGCTGGTATGGCGTGGGCCGCTACAACTACTCCCTGAAGGAAAAGCGGGTGGTGGAAAACATTGCCGGCCTGGAATACAACGGCGGCTGCTGGGTCGTGCGCGGGGTCATCCAGCGCTACGCCCTGACGGCCAATACGTCGTCCACCGCCTTCTTCGTGCAGCTCGAACTCAACGACTTCTCCCGCATCGGTTCCAATCCGCTGGACCTGCTGCGCCGGACCATCCCCGGTTACGGCCGCATCAACCAGCCCATGGCCGACCCGGTGTTCGGAGGTGAGGAATAATGCAGACCATGATGAAATACTGGCTCTCCCTGCTGCTCTGCCTGGCGGCCTGCCAGGCCAACGCCCAGACCTACCGCGGCCAGCGTACCGACCCGGTGGAGGCGGACCGCATCATCGCCGTGGTCAACAGCGAGGTCATCACCCTCAACGAACTGCGCCAGCGCCTCGACTCCGTGGTCAGCCAGCTGCGCCGCCAGGGCACGCCCCTGCCCCCGGCCGACGTGCTGGAGAAGCAGATGCTGGAGCGCATGGTGGTGGACAAGGTGCAGGTCCAGTTCGCCAAGGAGAACGGTATCCGCATCGAGGACGCCCAGCTGGACATGGCCCTCAACCGTATCGCCGCCAACAACAAGATGACCCTGGCCCAGTTCCGCCAGGCCCTGGAAAAGGACGGCATCGCCTTCGCCAAGTTCCGCGAGGAAATCCGCCAGGAAATCACCGTGTCCCGCCTGCGGGAGCGGGAAGTGGATGCCAAGCTGCTCGTCTCCGAAGGCGAAATCGACAACTACCTGGCCGGCGCCAGTGCCGGCGGCAGTGCCGAGGAATACCAGGTGGCCCACATCCTGGTGCGCTCCCCCGAGTCTGCCAGCCCCGAACAGCTGCAGAAGCTCAAGGCCAAGGCCGAGCAGATTCTCGACCGCCTCAAGCGGGGCGAGGATTTCGCCCAGGTCGCCGCCGCCTACTCCGACGCCCCCGACGCCCTGCAGGGCGGCAACCTGGGCTTCCGTCCCCTGGACCGCATGCCCAACATCTTCGCCGAAACCGTGCAGAAGATGCAGCCCAGCCAGCTGTCCCCCGTGATCCGCAGCCCCAACGGCTTCCACATCGTCAAGCTGGTGGCCAAGAAGGGCGGCGCCTCCATTCCCGCCGTGCAGCAGACCCACGCCCGCCACATCCTGATCAAGGTGAACGAGGTGGTGTCCGAGGCCGAAGCCAAGCGCAAGCTGCAGGCCGTGAAGGAACGCCTGGACCACGGCGGCGACTTTGCCGAGCTGGCCCGCCTCTACTCCCAGGACGGCTCCGCCCCCAAGGGCGGCGACCTGGACTGGCTCTATCCCGGTGACACCGTGCCCGAATTCGAGCGGGCCATGGATGCCCTGAAGGTGGGCGAAGTCAGCCAGCCGGTGCAGTCCATGTTCGGCTGGCACCTGATCCAGGTGCTGGAGCGCCGCGTCCAGGACGTTTCCCAGGACCGGCAGCGGGCCATCGCCCGCAACGCCCTGCGCGAACGCAAGTCCGACGAGGCCTACCAGGACTGGCTGCGCCAGTTGCGCGACCGGGCCTACGTGGAGTATCGCTGGGAAGAGCAGTAAGCACCCGGCAATCACCAGGGGGCCTGCGGGCCCCTTTTGCATTTCAGTCCAGCGGAGTCTGCCCCATGCGCCCCACCCTAGCCGTCACTTCCGGCGAACCGGCCGGCATCGGTCCCGAACTGTGCCTGGCCCTGTCCCGCTACCCGGCACAAGCCCGTCTGGTGGTGCTGGCGGACAAGGAACTGCTGCGCCAGCGCGCCGCCCAGCTGGGAATGGACGTTCCCCTGCACGACTACGCCCCGGGCCGCCCGGCCCCGGCCGGCAGCCTGGAAGTGCTGCACCTGCCCCTGGCCGCTCCCTCCGCCCCGGGCCGCCTGGATGCCGCCAACGGTCCCTACGTCCTCCAACTGCTGGACCGGGCCCTGGCCGGCTGCCTCCAGGGTGAGTTCGCCGCCATGGTCACCGCCCCCCTGCACAAGGGCGTCATCAACGACGCCGGCATCCGCGGCTTCACCGGCCACACCGAGTACCTGGCGGAAAAGACCGGCACCCCCCTGGTGGTGATGATGCTGGCCGGCACCTCGCCCATTGGCGGCCACGGCCCCCTGGGCCAGCCCGGCCCCCTGAGGGTGGCCCTGGCCACCACCCACCTGCCCCTGAAGGAGGTGCCGGCAGCCATCACCCCGGCGGTGCTGGAGGACGTTCTGCGCATCCTGCACGCCGACATGGCGCGCAAGTACGGCATCTCCCGGCCCCGCATCCTGGTGGCCGGCCTCAACCCCCATGCCGGCGAAGGGGGCTACCTGGGCCGGGAAGAGATCGAGGTCATCACCCCGGTGCTGGAAAAATTGCGGCACGAAGGCATGGAACTGCTCGGCCCCCTGCCCGCCGACACCCTGTTCACCCCGCCCCAGCTGGCCCGGGGCGACTGCGTCCTGGCCATGTACCACGACCAGGGCCTGGCGCCCCTGAAGTTCGTCACCTTCGGCCAGGGCATCAACGTCACCCTGGGCCTGCCCATCATCCGCACCTCGGTGGATCACGGCACCGCCCTGGATCTGGCCGGCACCGGCCAGGCCGATCCGGGCAGCCTGTTCACCGCCGTGGAGCAGGCCGTCGAGATGGCCCGGCGCTCCCGGCCGGCTTGAGCGGCGACCGATCGGAGGCCCGTATCTGCCAACATGGGCCAACATCGGCCAACATCGGCCGACGCAAAAAAGCCCGGCGCCGAAAAGGCGGCCGGGCTTTTTTTATCCCCAGGATGACGGGAGTGGCGAACTCAGCCCACCAGGATCAGATGCACCCGGTAAGGCCCGTGGGCGCCGAGGGTCACGGTCTGCTCGATGTCGGCGGTGCGGGAGGGGCCGGAGACGAAATTGACGGCCCGGGGCGCCTCGCCCTTTTCCGCCCGCAGCAGGGCGAAACCGTCTTCCATGAGGGGCACCACCCGTTCCACCGGCACCACGGCGATGTGGGTTTCCGGCAGCAGGCTGGTGGCCGCATGGGTGTCGGCGCCGGAGAGCAGCATCAGGGTGCCGGTGTCGGCCACGGCGCAGAAGGTGGAAGTGATGCCCACCAGATCGTCGCCCCGGGAGGGGCGGGCCTCCACCTGCAGGCCGGCGCCAGCCCACGCCTGGTCGGCCAGGGAGGGCCAGCACACGGCCCGGGTCGGCAGCTCCCGGGCAATAAGATAGGCAGCGGCCGCCGCCGGCACTTCGGCCCAGGACGGCACCCGTTCCACCGTGGAGGCTAGGGCCGTGGCCCGTTCGGTGAAGCGCTGCAGCAGGCCTTCCCGGCTGTCGCGCCAGGCGCCGCCGGGGGCGGGGCCCCGGGTGCGGGCCGCCAGATGGGGCGCCAGCACGGCACCGTCGGCCGGGGCGCCGCGGCCGATGGAGGCGCGGATGCGGGAGAGGATCAGGTCGCGGGAACTCATCGGTGCGGCTCCTATCAGTGCAGGTTTTTGCGGGCGCGGTAGAGCTCGCGGAAGGTCTTGCCCGCCGGCGCCGGGAAGTCCCGGCCGTCGGTCCAGCCGCCGCCCAGGGGCAGACGGTGGATCAGCTTGTCGGCGCCGCCCAGGCGCTTGAGGAAGCGGGCGGCGATGGCCGTGCCGATGCCGTAGAGCCAGGACTGGCTGGCGCTCCAGCCCCACAGCTTGAGGGAGAGGCGCTCCTGCCAGGGCCGCAGGCCGGCCTCCACCTGCATTTCCCGCTCCTTGCGCATCAGCTCGGGCAGGGGAATGCGCACCGGGCAGACGGCGCTGCACTGGCCGCAGCCGGTGGCGGTGTGGGGCAGCTCGTGGGCGTGCTCCATGCCGGCGTAGGAGGGGGTCAGCACCGAGCCCATGGGGCCGGGATAGACCCAGCCGTAGGCGTGGCCGCCGACGGCCTGGTACACCGGGCAGTGGTTCATGCAGGCGCCGCAGCGGATGCAGCGCAGCATCTCCTTCAGCTCGGAGCCCAGGACCCGGGAGCGGCCGTTGTCGAGCAGGACGATGTGGAACTGCTCCGGGCCGTCGCTATCGCCGCTGCCGGCGACGCCGGTGTTCATGGAAACGTAGTTGGTGATGGGCTGGCCGGTGGCGGAACGGGGCAGCAGGCGCAGCAGTACCGACAGGTCCTCCAGGGTCGGCACCACTTTTTCGATGCCGGTGAGGGCCACGTGGATGCGGGGCACGGTGGTGCACAGGCGGCCGTTGCCCTCGTTGGTGACGATCACCGTGGAGCCGGTTTCGGCCACCAGGAAGTTGGCGCCGGAAATGCCCATGTCGGCGGAGAGGAAGTGGGGCCGCAGGATTTCCCGGGCCTCCCGGCACAGGGCGCCGATGTCCTCGGTACGGGGCTTGCCGTGCTTGGCGTGGAACAGGTCGGAGACCTCGTCCCGGGTCTTGTGGATCACCGGGGCGACGATGTGGGAGGGCGGCTCGTGGTCGTTGATCTGCAGGATGTACTCGCCCAGATCGGTCTCGACGGGCGTCACGCCGGCCGCCTCCAGGGCGTCGTTGAGGCCGCACTCCTCGCTCACCATGGACTTGGACTTGACCACCTTCTTCACGCCGTTGGCCTGGGCAATGCCGACGATGATGGCATTGGCCTCGGCCGCGTCCCTGGCCCAGTGCACCCGGGCGCCGCGGCGGGTGGCCTCCTGCTCGAAGCGTTCCAGCCACAGGTCCAGGTTTTCCAGGGCCCGGTTGCGGATGTCGCGGCCGGCGTCGCGCAGGGCCTCGAAGTCGCCGAACTCGGCGGCAGCGGCGGCCCGGCCGGGGACGAACTTCACCTGCACCAGCTTGAGGGCCTTCTGCAGGTTGGGATTGGCCAGGGCCTCCCGGGCCCGGGCCTTGAAGTCGTTGGAATGGATTTCCATGGCGGATCCTGATGAAGGCGGAAGAAGGGCGCCCGGCGGCAGCCGGGGCCGGGGTGAAAGGAATTTAGTCGAGCTTGCCGGCCAGCACTTCGGCCACGTGCAGCACCTGGGTCTTGCGGTCGCCCTTGCGGCGCAGGCGGCCTTCGATATTGAGCAGGCAGCCCAGGTCGCCGCCGACGATGGCGTCGGCTCCGGTGGCGCAGGCGTTCTCGCACTTGTTGTCGGCCAGCTTGGTGGAGATGTCGCCGAACTTGAGGGAGAAGGTGCCGCCGAAACCGCAGCAGGTCTCGGCCTCGCTCATTTCCTTGATTTCCACCTGGCCCATCTTGCCGAGGAGCTGGCGGGGCTGCTGCTTGATGCCCAGTTCCCGCAGGCCGGAACAGGAGTCGTGGTAGGTGATGCTGCCGGCGAAATCGCCGGGCACGCTTTCCAGCTTGGCCACGTTCACCAGGAAGTCGGTCAGTTCATAGGTGCAGGCCGCCAGCTTCTTGGCCCGGGCCAGCAGGGCCGGGTCGTCCTTGCACAGTTCTTCGTAGTGGGCGCGGATCATGCCGGCGCAGGAGCCGGAGGGCAGCACCACGTATTCGTAGCCTTCAAACTCGTCGATGACCTTGCGCGCCAGGGTCAGGGCGGTGGCCCGGTCGCCGGAGTTGTAGGCGGGCTGGCCGCAGCAGGTCTGGGTCTCGGGGACTTCGACGGTGCAACCGGCGAGCTTGAGCAGTTTCAGGGCGGCAAAAGCCACATTGGGCCGCATCAGGTCGGCCAGACAGGTGACGAAGAGGGCAACGCGCATGACGGTTCTTTCCCGGGCAGTGTTGGCGCCACGATAGCGCGCCGGCCCGCAAGATGAAATTGGGGAAATCCCCGTTTCCGGGGCAGGGGGCGATTGGACTCCCAAGCCAGGGCCCAGTCAACACGGCCCTGTCGGGGCAGGCACCGCCGGCAGGGCCGTCCCGCCTGCCTCCCCGGCCATGCCCCGTCAGCGTTCGGCCTGGCTCGACTCCAGGGCGCACTGCACCAGTTCGGCCAGGGAGCGCACTCCCATCTTTTCCATGACCCGGGCCCGGTGGGCCTCCACGGTCTTCATGCTGATGCTGAGCTCGTCGGCGATCTGCTTGTTGAGCTTGCCTTCCACCACCCGGTCCATCACCTCCCGCTCCCGGGCGGTGAGCTGGGCCAGGCGGCTGGCCACGGAATTTTCCCGGGCCCGGCGGGCGCGGCGTTCCGTATCCAGGTCCATGCACTGGCGGATCAGGCGCAGCATGTCCGTATCGTTGAAGGGCTTCTCGATGAAGTCGGCGGCGCCCTTCTTCAGGGCCGCCACGGCCATGGGCACGTCGCCGTGGCCGGTGATGAAAATCACCGGCAGGGTGGAACGCTGGGCCGCCAGCCGCTCGTACAGCTCCAGGCCGCTCATGCCGGGCATGCGCACGTCCAGCACCAGGCAGCCGGCCAGGCCGTCGGTGTAGGCGGCGAGGAAATCCTCGGCACTGGGAAAGGCGCGTACCGGATAGCCTTCGGACTCGATCAGCCAGACCATGGAATCGCGCATGGCCTCGTCGTCGTCCACCACGTAGACACACTGGGTTGAGGCGACGGCAGCGCTCTCCTGGCTGTTGTGTTGCGTCATGGCCTCATTCCTCCAAAGGCAGGGTGAATCGGAAAACGGTGCCGCCGCCCGGATTGGCGTCGGCCCACAGGCGGCCCTTGTGGTACTCGATGATGGACCGGCAGATGGGCAGGCCCATGCCCATGCCCTCGGGCTTGGTGGTGTAGAAGGGGGCGAACAGTTCCTCGGCGGTGGTGCTGCCGAGGCCGTGACCCCGGTCGGCCACCGCCACCTCCAGGCTGTGATTGTCCGGGAGGGTCGCGGACACCGTCAATCGGCGTTCCGCCGGCAGGGTGTCGCGCATGGCCTCGATGCCGTTCTTCACCAGGTTGAGCAGCACCTGCTCGATCATGATGCGGTCGGCAAACAGGGGCGGCAGTTCCGGCGGCAGATCCACGCAGATGTTCACCCCCAGCTTGCGCGCCTCGATCTCGGCGAAGCCCAGGGCCTCCTCGACGATGTCGCCGAGCAGCACCTGGCCCCGGTTGGGCTCGCTCTTTTTCACGAACTCCCGCATGCGGCGGATGATCTTGCCCGCCCGCTCGGCCTGGAAGCTGGCCTTTTCCATGGCCCCCAGCAGTTCCTCCGGCTTGGCGGCGCCGCCCTTCATGCGCTTGACGCAGCCCATGCAGTAGTTGGCGATGGCGGCCAGGGGCTGGTTCAGTTCGTGGGCCAGGGAGGAGGCCATTTCTCCCATGGTGATGAGGCGCGAGGTCTGCTCCAGGCGCTTCTGCTGCTGCAGGTTCACTTCCTCGATCTGCTTGCGCTCGGTGATGTCGGTGCCGATCTGCACCCGCACCACCCGGCCGTCCACCCAGCGGATGGCCCGGTCGTGCAGGTGGTACCAGCGGCCGGAGAGGCTGTTCTGCACCTCGCCGTCGAACAGCTGGCGCGGCAGCACTTCCGGCGAGAGCAGGCGCAGGTCGCAGTCGAAGGCGCCCACCGGCGGCCGGCAGGCTTCGGTCACCTCCCAGCAGTTGCGGCCGACGGCGTCGAAACCGAAGATGCTCTTGAAGGCCCGGTTGCCGAAGAGGATTTCGTCGCTCTTGGCGTCGGCCACGTACACCGCCGAATCCAGGCCGTCCAGCACCGCCATGAAGCGCTCCTGGGAGCGTTCCAGTTCGCCCCGCACCCGCTTCGGCTCGGTGATGTCGGTCATGGCCCCCATCCAGCCCGTCTGCTTGCCGTTGGCATCGATCAGGGGGGAAATGTAGAAGCGCACGTCCATGCGCTCGCCGTTCTTGCGCATCACCCGCTGCTCGAAGCCCTTGGCGGGGGCCTGGCCGGCCAGGGTCAGCTCGATGTTGGTGGCCAGCTGGCGGGCGTGTTCCGGCGGCCAGTAGGGGAAGGGGGGCTTGAGGCCCAGCAGCTCCGCCTCGCTCCAGCCCAGCATGCGACAGAAGGCCGGGTTCACGTAGATGATGCGGCCTTCCATGTCGATGGCCCGCAGGCCGGTGGACACGGATTCCTCCATGGCCTTGCGGAAGGCATATTCGTCGGTGAGGGCCTGCTCGGCGGTCTTGCGGTCGGTGATGTCGTGGGCCACGGCGTAGAGCAGCTTCTCCTCCGGCACCGGGTTGATGCTCCACAGCAGCCACTTGTCCTGGCCGTTGGCGCTGTGGAAGCGGCACTCGAATTCCTGGGCCGCCCCTTCCGCCAGATGACGCAGCATGTCCACCACCAGGGCCATGTCGTCCGGGTGCACGAAGTCCAGCAGGGACTTGTCCCGCAGCTCACCCAGGGGATAGCCCAGAACCCGCTCGAAAGCCGGATTGACCCGGCGCAGCTTGCCTTCCAGGGTGGCGATGCACTGCAGGCCGAGGGACAGGGAGAACAGCCGGTCCCGCTCCTTCTCCGCCTGCAGGCGGCGCTGCACGTCGCGCCGCAGCAGGGCCAGGCTCCAGATCAGGGCCAGGGTCAGGGCGCCGATCACCAGGGGCGGCAGGGTGCGGGACCAGGCGTCGTCGGTGGCGTAGGCAATGGCCCGCAGGGAAAGGCCGTTGGCCGGGGGCTCCAGGGTCAGGCGGTAGGCCAGTTCCTTGCTGGTGGGGCGCACCGCCGTATTGGCCGCCACTTCCTTGCCCTCCCCGTCTTCCAGGGTGAGGCGGTATTTTTCGGTGAACCAGGTGGGCACCGGATGGCGCAGCAGGCCGTCGGTGCTGTAGATGCCGACGATGGCGCCCATGTCCTCGCGCCAGCGCTGCACCGGGATGGTCAGATCGAAGTAGGCGGCGCCCTGGCGGTTGCGGTAGGTGCTGCCGTAGAGGGGCCGGCCGCCGCGCAGGGCTTCGGCCAGGCGGTCCTGCTGGGTCGGGTCCAGGCTTTCCCCGGCCACCCATTCGGTGGCCTCGAAGGGCGCCACCCACTGCACCTTGCCCTTGGGGTCCACCCACAGCACCACCGACAGTTCCGGATTGTTGGCCAGGTGCTGGGCGGCGCGGATCTGGAAATCCTCGTAGTCGAGCACGCCGTCGGCCAGGTTGCGCCCCAATTGGACGAGGAAATCCTGGTTGGCGGTGAGGTGCAGGCGCAGGGTCTGGTCGGCCCACTGCATGTCCCGCTCCACCATGGCGCGGCGCTCGTCCGCATCCCGCTTGTCGATGTAGCCCACCAGGGCAAACATGGTGAGGGCGAAGAGGACGATGGCCAGGTAGGGGACGAGCCAGTACCACCCGCCCCGGGCAACGGCGGCTTTATACGGCAGGGAGGCAGGTTCGGCGCGGTCCGGCATGGCGCTGGGAGGCAATTCGGGTCTCAATCTTCGCTGCCCGTACAAGCGCCGGGCCATTGGTGTTTACCCTGAGTATCGCATGGGCAGTGGCTCGGTGGCCCGGCGAGGGGTGCGGCGATGGGATAATGGCGGCTTGCGGGATAACCCGAATTGGCGCCCTCCCGACCCATCCCGTAGGCTCGACCCATGCTGCCCGCCCTCCCTTCTCGACTGTCGCTCTTCCTCGCCGCAGCCATCGCGCTGCTGGCCCCCGCCTGGGCCCAGGCCGCCCCCCAGGCGCCCCTGCCGATCCGCATCGGCGTGTACGGCCCCTTCACCGGCGGCTCCAGCCCCATGGGCCTGTCCATGCGCGACGGCATCCGCCTGGCGACGGCGGAGATCAACGCCGGCGGCGGCCTCCTGGGGCGCCCCCTGCAACTGGTGGAGCGGGACGACGAGGCCAACAACCAGCGGGGCAGCCGCATCGCCCAGGAGCTGGTGCAGATGAAGGTGACCGCCGCCGTGGGCATCGTCAATACCGGGGTGGCCCTGGCCAGCCAGCATTACTTCCAGGATGCCCGCATTCCGGTACTCACCGCCGTGGCCACCGGCTCCATCATCACCAAGCAGTTCCTGCAGCCCCACTACGCCGAGAACTATGTCTTCCGCGTCTCCAACAGCGACGCCATCCAGGCGGCCATGATCGTCGAGGAGGCGGTGGAGCGGCGCCGCTTCAAGCGCCTGGCCATCATCCACGACACCACCAACTACGGCCAGCTGGGCCGGGAGGACCTGGAGAAGGCCCTTACCGCCAAGGGCCTGAAGCCGGTCAGCATCGAGCATTTCAACCTGGGCGAGATCGATCTGACCCGCCAGCTGCAGCGGGCCCGGGATGCGGGCGCCGAAGCCATCCTGGCCTACGGCATCGGTCCGGAACTGGCGGCCCTGGCCAACGGCCGCGCCAAGCTGCACTGGGAGGCGCCCCTCATCGGCGGCTGGACCCTTTCCATGTCCTCCTTCATCGACAACGCCGGCCCCAATGCGGAAGGGGCGCGCATGCCCCTCACCTTCATCGACGAGGGCACCTCCCTGAAGCGACGCCAGTTCCTCGACGCCTACCTGAAAGCCAGCGGCGCCCCCCGCATCCCGGTGCCTTCGGCCGCGGCCCAGGGCTACGACGCCATGCTGCTGCTGGCTGCCGCCATCCGCCAGGCCGGCAGCACCGACGGCCCGCGCCTGAAGGCGGCCCTGGAGAACCTGCGGGACAAGGTGGAAGGGGTGGTGCAGATCTACGAACGCCCCTTCAGCCCCAACGACCACGAAGCCATCGACCGGCTCGACACCCCGGTCATGGGCGAGGTCCGCGGCGGCCGGGTGGTCCATGCCTACGGCGTACGCCTGCGCCACGTGCCCTGAGCCGCCCTCGCCGGGGCCACCAGCCCGCCGAGGAGACTGCCAGGCACCCCGGGCCCAGTCCTGCTCTATGTTGCAGTGCAATGTTGCACAATACGAACTGTGTTTTTACAATGTGGAAATTCGCTAGGCGAAGCTATCGTTTCGGTCTAAGCTAGGTGTTGCCGCCCCACCCGGTGCGCAACAAAAAAACGTCCTTCCAAATAGGAGACAAACCATGGCAGCACTGCCCGAAGTTCCCCAATCGGTTGATGCCGATCCCCAGGAAACCAAGGAATGGGTCGACGCCCTCGAAGGCGTGATCGAGAAGGAAGGCCCGGACCGGGCCCACTACCTGATCGAGAAGCTCATCGGACAGGCCCGTGAGGAAGGCGTGGACATTCCCTACAGCGCCACCACCGAATACATCAACACCATCCCCGCCGAGAAGCAGCCCAACTACCCGGGCAACCCGGACCTGGAAGAGCGCATCCGCTCCTACATCCGCTGGAACGCCATGGCCATGGTGGTACGGGCCAACAAGCACACCAACGTGGGCGGCCACATCGCCTCCTTCGCTTCCTCCGCCGTGCTCTACGACGTGGGCTTCAACTGGTTCTGGAACGCCGCCTCCGACAACCACGGCGGCGACCTGATCTTCTTCCAGGGCCACTCCGTGCCCGGCGTCTACGCCCGGGCCTTCATGCTCGGCCGCCTGACCGAGGACCAGATGGACAACTTCCGCCAGGAAGTGGACGGCAAGGGCATCTCCTCCTACCCCCACCCCTGGCTGATGCCGGATTTCTGGCAGTTCCCCACCGTCTCCATGGGCCTGGGCCCCCTGCAGGCCATCTACCAGGCCCGCTTCATGAAGTACCTGCAGTGCCGCAACCTGGTGCAGACCGAAGGCCGCAAGGTGTGGGCCTTCCTCGGCGACGGCGAGGTGGACGAGGTGGAATCCCTCGGCGCCATCGGCATGGCCGCCCGGGAAAAGCTGGACAACCTGATTTTCGTCATCAACTGCAACCTGCAGCGCCTGGACGGCCCGGTGCGCGGCAACGGCAAGATCATCCAGGAACTGGAAGGCGACTTCCGCGGCGCCGGCTGGAACGTCATCAAGCTGATCTGGGGCACCCACTGGGACGCCCTCTTCGCCCGCGACAAGAAGGGCATCCTGAAGAAGCGCATGATGGAATGCGTGGACGGCGAGTACCAGACCTTCAAGGCCAAGGACGGCGCCTACGTGCGCGAGTACTTCTTCAACACGCCGGAACTGAAGGAACTGGTGGCCGACTGGACCGACGACGAAGTGTGGGCCCTGAACCGTGGCGGCCACGACATGTTCAAGATCTTCACCGCCTTCAAGGCCGCCACCGAACACAAGGGCAAGCCCACCCTGATCCTGGCCAAGACCATCAAGGGCTTCGGCATGGGCGAGGCCGGCGAGGCCCAGAACACCACCCACCAGACCAAGAAGATGGGCCACGAGGCCCTGCGTCGCATGCGCGACCGCTTCAACCTGCCGGTGCCGGACGACAAGATCGACGAGGTGCCCTACCTGAAGTTCGAGGAAGGCTCTCCCGAACTGACCTACATGCGGGAACGCCGCCTGGCTCTGGGCGGGTATCTGCCCCAGCGTCGCGAAAAGGCCGCCCCCCTGGCGGTGCCCGAACTCTCCGCCTTCGAGGGTCTGCTCAAGGCCACCGGCGAAGGTCGGGAAATCTCCACCACCATGGCCATCGTGCGGGTCCTGTCCACCCTGCTCAAGGACAAGAACATCGGCCGCCACATCGTGCCCATCGTGCCGGACGAATCCCGCACCTTCGGCATGGAAGGCATGTTCCGCCAGGTCGGCATCTGGAACCAGGAAGGCCAGAAGTACGTGCCCCAGGACCACGACCAGCTGATGTTCTACAAGGAATCCCAGGACGGTCAGATCCTGCAGGAAGGCATCAACGAGGCCGGCGCCATGGCCGACTGGATCGCCGCCGCCACCGCCTACAGCACCCACGGCGTGCAGATGGTGCCGTTCTACATCTGTTATTCCATGTTCGGCCTGCAGCGCACCATGGATCTCTGCTGGGCTGCCGGCGACCAGCGCGCCCGGGGCTTCCTGGTGGGCGGCACCGCCGGCCGCACCACCCTGAACGGCGAAGGCCTGCAGCACGAGGACGGACATTCCCTGATCCTCTCCGGCCTGATCCCCAACTGCGTCTCCTACGACCCCACCTTCGCCTACGAAGTGGCCGTGATCATGCAGGACGGCCTGCGCCGCATGTTCAAGGAGCAGGAGGACGTCTATTACTACCTGACGGTGATGAACGAGAACTACGAGCACCCCGAAATGCCGGCCGGTGCCGAAGCCAACATCGTCAAGGGCATGTACCAGTTCAAGAAGGGCGCCGCTTCCGACGCTCCCCGCGTGCAGCTGCTGGGCTCCGGCACCATCTTCCGCGAGGTGATGGCCGCCGCCGAGCTGCTAAAGAACGACTGGGGCGTGGAAGCCGACCTGTGGTCCTGCCCCAGCTTCAACGAACTGGCCCGAAACGGCCAGGACACGGCCCGCTGGAACCTGCTGCACCCCCTGGAAAAGCCGAAGAAGAGCCACGTGGAAGAATGCCTGGACGACACCCGCGGTCCGGTCATTGCCTCCACCGACTATGTGCGTCTCTACTCCGAGCAGATCCGTCCCTTCATCAACCGCCGCTACGTCACCCTGGGCACCGACGGCTTCGGCCGCTCCGACACCCGGGAAAAGCTGCGCCACTTCTTCGAGGTGGATCGCCACTGGGTGGTCCTGGCCTCCCTCAAGGCCCTGGCCGACGATGGCCAGATCGAGCGCGAGAAGGTGGCTGCGGCCCTGGTCAAGTACGGCCTGGACCCCGAAAAGCTGAATCCCCAGACCTGCTAATCGCCTGACGGAGAAGAACAATGAGCCAAACCATTGAAGTGAAGGTCCCGGACATCGGCGATTTCAAGGATGTGCCGGTCATCGAAATTTTCGTCAAGCCGGGCGACACCGTGAAGGTGGAAGACCCCCTGTGCTCCCTGGAGTCCGACAAGGCCACCATGGACGTGCCCTCCTCCGCCGCCGGCGTGGTCAAGGAAGTGAAGATCAAGGTCGGCGACAAGGTTGCCGAAGGCAGCGTGGTGGTGATCCTGGAAAGTGCCGCAAGCGGCGCCGCTGCGGCGGCCCCCGCGCCCCAGGCCGCTGCGCCGGCTCCAGTGGCTGCAGCCCCTGCGGCCCCTGCGCCTGTTGCCGCCGCGCCGGCCCCGGCCGCCTCCGGCCCGGTGGAAGTGAAGGTGCCGGATATCGGCGACTTCAAGGACGTGCCGGTCATCGAAGTGTTCGTCAAGGTCGGCGACACGGTAAAACAGGAAGATGCCCTGTGCTCCCTGGAGTCCGACAAGGCCACCATGGACGTACCCTCTTCCGCCGCCGGCGTGGTCAAGGAAGTGCGCGTCAAGGTCGGCGACAAGGTTTCCGAAGGCAGTGTGGTGGTGGTGCTGGAAGGCGCCGCCGGTGCCGTGGCCGCCGTGGCTGCAGCCCCTGCGGCTGCCGCACCGGCACCGGCCGCCCCCGCGGTCATCCCGCCGGAACTGGACGGCCCCGCGCCCACCAAGCCCTTCACCCCGGCCCCCGCTGCCGCGCCCTACGGCCTGGCCCTGGGCGGCAAGGTGCACGCCTCCCCCTCGGTGCGCGCCTTTGCCCGGGAACTGGGCGTGGATCTCTCCAAGGTCACTGCCACCGGCCCCAAGAGCCGCATCCAGGCCGAAGACGTGAAGGCCTACATCAAGGGCGTCATGTCCGGCCAGACCGTGGCCCCCACCCAGGTGGGCGGCGGCGGCATCACCGGCGGCGGCTCCCTGGACCTGCTGCCCTGGCCCAAGGTGGACTTCGCCAAGTTCGGCCCCATCGAAGCCAAGCCTCTCTCCCGCATCAAGAAGATTTCCGGCGCCAACCTGGCGCGCAACTGGGTGATGATCCCCGCCGTGACCTACCACGAGGACGCGGACATCACCGACCTGGAAGCCTTCCGGGTGCAGTTGAACAAGGAAAACGAAAAGAGCGGCCAGAAGCTGACCATGCTGGCGTTCATCATCAAGGCCTGCGTCAAGGTGCTGCAGCAGTTCCCCGAACTGAACACCTCCCTGGATGGCGACAACCTGGTGTACAAGAAGTACTACCACATCGGTTTCGCCGCCGACACGCCCAACGGCCTGGTGGTGCCGGTACTGAAGGACGCCGACAAGAAGGGCGTGCTGGAGATCGCCAAGGAAACCGGCGAACTGGCCAAGCTGGCCCGGGACGGCAAGCTGAAGCCCGCCGACATGCAGGGCGCCACCTTCACCATTTCTTCCGTCGGCGGCATCGGCGGCACGGCTTTCAGCCCCATCGTCAATGCGCCGGAAGTGGCCATCCTGGGCGTTTCCAAGTCCAGCATGAAGCCGGTGTGGAACGGCAAGGAATTCGTGCCGCGCCTGATCGTGCCCTTGTCCCTCTCCGCCGACCACCGCGTCATCGACGGCGCCCTGGCGACCCGCTTCAACGCCGAACTGGCCAAGCTGCTGGCGGATTTCCGCCGGGTCATGCTGTAAGGGAGAGAGAACATGAGCCAACTGGTTGAAGTGAAAGTCCCGGATATCGGCGACTTCAAGGACGTGCCCGTCATTGAAGTGTTCGTGAAGGTCGGCGACACGGTGAAGGTGGAAGACCCCCTGGTCTCCCTGGAGTCCGACAAGGCCACCATGGACGTGCCCTCGTCGGCTGCCGGCGTGGTCAAGGAAATCAAGGTCAAGCTGGGCGACAAGGTGGCCGAAGGCACGGTGATCGTGGTGGTGGAAGCCGGCGCGGCTGCTGCAGCCCCGGCGCCCCAACCCGCCGCCCCGGCGGCAGCGCCCGCTCCTGCAGCAGCTCCGCCCCCCGTGGCTGGAAGCCACGGCGGCGGTGCCGACGTCGAATGCGACATGCTGGTGCTGGGCGCCGGCCCCGGCGGCTACTCCGCCGCCTTCCGCTCCGCCGACCTGGGTCTCAAGACCGTGCTGGTGGAACGCTACCCGACCCTGGGCGGCGTCTGCCTCAACGTCGGCTGCATTCCCTCCAAGGCCCTGCTGCATGTAGCCGCGGTACTGGAAGAAGCCCAGCACCTGGCCGACTGCGGCGTCACCTTCGCCGCCCCCCAGGTGGATGTGGACAAGCTGCGCGCCCACAAGGAAAAGGTGGTGGGCAAGCTCACCGGCGGTCTCGCCGGCATGGCCAAGGGCCGCAAGGTGCAGCACGTGCAGGGCGTGGGCCAGTTCATCGACCCGCACCACATCGAAGTCACAGCGGCCGACGGCAAGAAGCAGGTGGTGAAGTTCAAGAACGCCATCATCGCCGCCGGCTCCCAGCCCGTGGCCCTGCCCTTCATGCCCAAGGACGATCCCCGGGTCATCGACTCCACCGGCGCCCTGGAACTGCGCTCGGTGCCGAAGAAGATGCTGGTCATCGGCGGCGGCATCATCGGCCTGGAAATGGCCACGGTGTACAGCGCCCTGGGCACCCGTATCACCGTGGTGGAACTGGGCCCGGGCCTGATGCCCGGCGCCGACCGGGATCTGGTCAAGGTCTGGGAGAAGAAGAACACCCAGCGCTTCGACCGCATCCTGCTGGCCACCGGCGTCACCGCCGCCGAGGCCAAGGCCGAAGGTATCGAGGTCACCTACTCCACCGGCGAGAAGGAAGCCTTCGACCTGGTGCTGGTGGCGGTCGGCCGTACTCCCAACGGCAAGAAGATCGCCGCCGACAAGGCCGGCGTCGCCGTCACCGACCGGGGCTTCATCAATGTGGATGCCCAGATGCGCACCAACGTGCCCCACATCTTCGCCATCGGCGACATCGTCGGCCAACCCATGCTGGCCCACAAGGCGGTGCATGAAGCCCACGTCGCCGCCGAGGTCGCCGCCGGCGAGAAGGCTGCCTTCGACGCCCTGCAGATTCCCAGCGTGGCCTACACCCATCCGGAAATCGCCTGGGCCGGCAAGACCGAAGACCAGCTCAAGAACGATGGCATAAAGTTTGAAAAAGCCGTGTTCCCCTGGGCAGCCAGCGGCCGGGCCATCGCCAACGGCGCCGAGGAAGGCTTCACCAAGCTCTTGTTCGACGCCGAAAGCCATCGCCTGCTGGGCGGCGGCATCGTCGGCATGAACGCCGGCGACCTCATCGGCGAAGTCTGCCTGGCCGTGGAAATGGGCTGCGATGCGGTGGATATCGGCAAGACCATCCACCCCCATCCGACCCTCTGCGAATCCATCGGCATGGCGGCGGAAGTGGCCCACGGCAGCTGCACCGACCTGCCGCCGATGAAAAAGAAATAAGCCGGCCGCCACCTGCCGGCAAGCACCACCCCGCAAGGCCGCCCACCCCGGGCGGCCTTTTACTTTTTGTGCAAAACCGGGGGGAACCCCGAGACTCCTTAATTTTCAAAGAAAAAAGGAATAGACTCCTCCCCTTATTGCACCTGCGTGACAGACCATCATGCTTAACTGGATCACTTCCCGCCTGAAGAATTCTGGCAGCGATCACCCCCTGGGCAGCGACAAGGGGATTGACGCCTATCTGGCCCAGATTCCGCGGGTCAATCCGCAAACCACCCTGCAGGATGTGGATCAGTGGCTGGAACACCCGGAACAGCTTTCCGCCGACATGCCGCCGGAAAGTGTCGCCCGGGCAGTGGAACGCCTGGACGAGAACATCCAGCCGGCCCTGGCTGAAGCCTGGATCAATTATTTCAACGACAACCGCCAGGACTACCTGGCCGATCGTCTGCTGAAGACCCTGGAGCACCACTACCGGAGCGCCTACCAGGCCTATCGCCACGTGCTCGAAGCTCTGGCCCAGCAGGCAATCCAGTCGGGCAAGGAGCCCGATCGCACCCGCCTCACCAAGTTGGCGGTACGCACCATGCAGGCCCTGGTGTGGGGCAAGAAGATCGCCCAGTTCAACTATGTGGGACCGGATGCCCTGTGGTGGAGGACCTGCCACGAAGTCCTGTTTCTGGCCCGTAACCTGGGACTGTTGCACGGCAAGGTCAGTGCCTACCCGGACCTGCCGGAAACCACCAGCGTCTGGCGTGAATACCTGGTCGGAGTCCTGTTCGAGTCCGTGCCGCTGTCCAACCTGACACCGCCCCAGATGGAAGCGCTGGACCGCACCATCCGCAAGGTGGAATCCCACTGCCTGTTCATCGACAGCTTTACCTCCCAGACGCCTTTCCGCATCAATCTGGAAGCCACCGACGGCCCCAGTCGTTGCAGCCCCGGCCAGGAAATGGGTCCTTCCTGGCGCTATTTCGGCCCCGGCCCGGCCCAGGCACAACTCATCAAGCTGCGCGCCACGCTGCAAACCAGCGGCAAGCTGCCGGATTGGCTGGACAACTGCCAGTGCGACACCCGCACGGCCATGGATCTCCTCCATCTGCTGATCCAGCATTGGTCCCTCACCCCACCGACGCGCCAGCAGGAACGTACGCCCCTGGCGGCCAATCTGCTGGTGGTGGCCGGCCTCTCCATGGCCCGGCGCGCCATCGCCGCCGCCGAATTCGCCCGCTCCGGCCGCACCCTGGACTACAAGGGCCACGTCCGCATCCTGGACCTGCATCGGGTCGAGGGTGGCGCCCGTCCCGAGGAGGAAAAGCAGGCGCCGCCCAAGACACCCCTGGAAGTGCTCCAGGCCCTGGAAAGCACGGGCATCCAGCAGATCACCGACACCTGGGAAGGCCTGGACCTGAGCGCCGCCGGCCTGGGCGCGCGCCTGCCCTTCCGCCGCCCCTGGCACAGCATCGGCGCCCTGGTGGGGTACCGCCTCGAACACGAGATCGACTGGCGGGTCGGCATCATCCGCCGCCTCGGCCGCAGCCACGGCAAGCCCAATGCCGGCCTGACCGTCTTCCCCGGCATCCCGGCCTGCGCCCAGGTGCAGCTGGCGGACAAGAATGCCGATTGCCCCTGGAACGAGCAGATTCCCGAAGCCATGGGCCTGGGCCTGCTCGATGCCATCCTCATCTCCCGGGAGGAACGCCTGCTGGCCGTACCGCCGGACACCTACACCCCGGACCGCCGGGCCGACCTCATCATCGGCGGCAAGCGCCAGCCCATCCGCCTGGCCGGCATCCAGGAGAGCGGCCCCGACTACCAGCTCATCCTCTACCGGGAAAATGAGGCCTGAGTCCGCCGGCGGCCAATCCCTCCGGTAAAATAGGGCTTTTCCAGCCCCCCCACCGGATTCCCCCATGACCCAGGACGAACTCAAGCAGGCAGTGGCCCGTGCCGCTGCCGATTACGTGGCCAGCCGCGTCGCCGAAGATGCCATCATCGGCGTCGGCACCGGCTCCACCGCCAACTGTTTCATCGACGCCCTGGCCGCCATGAAGGGCCGCTTCCGCGGCGCCGTGGCCAGCTCCGAAGCCACGGCCGCCCGCCTCAAGGGCCACGGCATCCCGGTGCTGGACCTCAACGACGTCAGTACCATGCCCGTGTATGTGGATGGTGCCGACGAGGTGACGCCCAAGCTGCACATGATCAAGGGCGGCGGCGGCGCCCTGACCCGGGAGAAGATCGTGGCCGCCGTGGCCGAGACCTTCATCTGCATCGCCGACGGCTCCAAGCTGGTCCAGGCCCTGGGCAAGTTCCCCCTGCCGGTGGAAGTGATCCCCATGGCCCGGGCCCAGGTGGCGCGGGAGCTGGCCAAGCTGGGAGGCACGCCGAAGCTGCGCGAGGGCTTCCTTACCGACAACGGCAACATCATTCTCGATGTACACGGCCTCTCCATCGCCGATCCGGTGGATCTGGAAAGCCGCATCAACCAGATCGTCGGCGTCGTGACCAACGGCCTCTTCGCCCGTCGCGGTGCCGACATCCTGCTGATGGGCACCCCGGAAGGGGTCAAGACACTTAGCGCTTGACCGGAACGGCGGGGGCGCTGAAACTTCCCTGTCACATTAGCCTGCTAACGTTGCCGGTTCTGACCCCAACAGGACCGCGACCATGGAAGCCATGAGCGAACATACCTACAAGCAATTCGATATCGAGCTGGAAAGCCTGCGCACCCGTGTGCTGCAGATGGGCGGACTGGTCGAGCAACAGGTGAAGAAGGCCATGCAGGGCCTCTACGCTGCCGATACCAGCCTGCTCGAAGCGGTAGTCCGGGAGGATGCCCGGGTGAACCAGCTGGAAATCGAGCTGGACGAAGCCTGCAACCAGGTCATCGCCAAGCGCCAGCCCACCGCCATCGACCTGCGCATGATCACCACCGTGATCAAGGCCATTTCCGATCTGGAGCGTATCGGCGACAAGGCCCACAAGATCGGCCGCCTGGGCCTGGCTCTCAACGCCCAGCACACCTCCTTCACCCCGGACGTGGAACTGCGGCACATGGCCGACCTGTCCCTGGAGATGCTGCACACGGCCCTGGACGCCTTTGCCCGCCTCAACGTCACGGCCGCCGCCGAAGTGGTGCACCAGGACGAGGCGGTGAACGTGGAATACAGCTCCGTGGTGCGCCAGCTCATCACCTACATGATGGAAGACCCCCGCACCATCTCCCGCTCCCTGGACATCATGTCCATCGCCAAGGCCATCGAGCGGGTCGGCGACCACGCCAAGAACATCGCCGAATACGTGATCTACATGGTCAAGGGCCTCAACGTGCGCCACGCCACCCTGGAAGAAATCGACCGGGAAATCGCCAACAGCTGAACCGCCCCCCCTGCTGGATTCAGTCTCCAGCTGACTGGCACAAGCCGCCTGCGGGCGGCTTTTTCTTTGCCGAACCAAACTGGGTTATGCTCCTGTAATAAGCAAACAGGGAGCGACGATGAAGCGGAAAGGACGATGGGCGATGGGACTGATACTGGCGGCTGTGCAACTGGCGGCCCAGGCAGGCGGTATGTACCGCTGCGGCAATACCTTCAGCGACAAGCCCTGCCCGGATGGGCGGGAACTGAAACACTACGCCAGCGGCACCATCCTTCAGGATGGCGGCGGCCCCAAGGAACTGGGCGCCCAGCTTTGCCGCGACCGCTTCGTCGAACACTTCCGCATTGAAAACCCGGAAACTGTACGCATCCATCAGGTCAGCGGCGGCCAGTCCGACATCATCGCCTACGGGGCAAGCCGGCAGACCACAGCCCGTACCTTTCAGGTGGAGGTGATGGTGCGCAATGCCTATGGCGTCTTCTTGGGCCCTGAAATCTACCGCTGCCATACCACTGACGATGGGCGCCGCCTGCTGCGCTACGCTCGCTAAAGCTCGGCCTCGGCAGATCGCAAACAGATCAGAGACAAAAAAACCGCGGGGATTCCGCGGTTTTTTTTCTGCAGCCCTTGGTTTCAGGACTGGGGCGGCACGTAGCCCTGCACCTGTTCGGCGCCTTCGCCGAAGAAGTGCTTTTCCAGCTGCTCGGCCAGGTACTGGCGATGGCGCTGGTCGGCCAGGTTGAGACGGTTCTCGTTGATGATCATGGTCTGCAGGCGAATCCACTGCTGCCAGGCTTCCTTGGAGACGTTCTCGAAAATGCGTTTGCCCAGTTCGCCCGGGTAGGGGGCGAAATCCAGGCCTTCGGCCTCCCGGCCCAGCTTGATGCAGTTGACGGTTCTTGCCATGGTGCTTCCTCCAGAAATTGATTGGGGATGATTATATCGCGAGGCCACCGCCGTACCGCCAAAGCCCCCAGTCACTGTGGGGCCATGGGGCGCGAGGCCCTACTTGCCCAGACTCTTCATCAGCACCTTGGAGCGGCGCTGCAGGTTGTACATGTGGCGTTTTTCTTCCGGCAGCTCGTCCACCGAGGCCAGGGCAAAGCCCCGTTCGATGAACCAGTGGGTGGTGCGGGTGGTGAGCACGAACAGCCGCTTGACCCCGGCCGCCTTGGCCTTGACCTCGATGTGCTGCATCAGGCGTTCGCCGTAGCCCCAGCGGCGATGTTCCGGCGAGACTGCCAGGCAGGCCAGCTCCGCCGTCTTGGCCTTCTGCCCGTCTTCCGCGTAGGGGTAGAGGGCGGCGCAGCCGACGATGACGCCATCGTGCTCCACCACCGAGAAGCGGCCGATTTCCCGCTCCAGCAGTTCCCGGGGCCGGTGCACCAGGGTGCCGTCCTCTTCCAGGGGGGCGATCAGGCCCACCAGGCCGCCGATGTCGTCGGGCTTGGCATCCCGCAGGGTATCCAGGGGGTCCCGGGTGACCACGGTACCGACGCCGTCGTGGGTGAACAACTCGTGCAGGACGGCGCCGTCCAGTTCATAGCCGATGATATGCACCCGGCCCACACCCCGCCGGCTGGCGCGCACGGCACAGGGCAGGTAGCGCTTCAGGTCCGGCGACAGCCATTCGCCGACCCGGGCCAGCTGTTCCGCCGCGTCGGCGGTCAGCTCGTCCAGCAGGTTGCCCTCCGCATCGGTGGCGCCCTGGCTGTCGGTGAGGAAAATCAGCTTGTCCGCCCCCAGGGCCTTGGCCGCCTCCTCCGCCACTTCTTCCATGGAAAGGTTGAAGATTTCGCCGGTGGGACTGGCCCCCAGGTTGGAGAGCAGGACGATGTTGCCCAGGCCCAGCTGGGCTTTCAGCCCTTCCGCGTCGATCTTGCGCACGGCGCCGGTGTATTGCAGGTCCACCCCGTCCAGCACCCCCATGGGGCGGGCGGTGATGAAGTTGCCGCCCACCACCCGGATGGTGTTGCCGGCCATGGGCGTGTTGGGCAGCCCCTGGGAAAGGAGGGCCTCCACTTCCAGGTACACGCTGCCGACGGCATCGATGACGCAGTCCAGGGTATCCGCATCGGTGATGCGCTGGCCGGCGTGGAAGCGGCTTTCCAGGCCTTTCTCCTGCAGCTCTTCCTCGATCTGGGGGCGGGAGCCATGCACCAGCACCAGGCGCACCCCCAGGTTGGCCAGCAGGCTGACGTCGTAGGCGAAGGTGCGGGCCAGGGGGCCGGAGATGGACTTGCCGCCGAAGGCGACGACGAAGGTCTTGCCGCGGAAGGCATTGACGTAGGGCGCGACGGAACGGAACCAGGCGACGAACTGGGCGGCGTTGGGCAGGGCGTTATCGGTCATGGGCGGGCTGTTCTGAGGGCAAGCGCACGATGGGCAAGGGGAGACTTTACGACAGTCTCATTTCTTTTTCCCGCTCTTGGCGGGGTCTTTTTTCAACGACCTTTCCAGATGCTCGCACAGCGTGCGCAAGACATGGATGCGGGCGTAGTTCTTGTCGTTGGCCGGCACCAGGGTCCAGGGGGCGATTTCGGTGCTGGTGCGGTCCACCATGTCGCACACCGCCTGCTCGTAGTCGTCCCACTTTTCCCGGTTGCGCCAGTCTTCGTCGGTGATCTTGAAGCGCTTGAAGCGGGTGTCCTCCCGCTCCTTGAAGCGGCGGTACTGCTCGTCCTTGCTGATGGCCAGCCAGAACTTGGCGACCACGGCGCCGTCCCGCACCAGCTGGTCCTCGAAGTCGTTGATCTCGGCGTAGGCCCGCATCCAGTCGGCCTCGCCGCAAAAGCCCTCGACCCGCTCCACCAGCACCCGGCCGTACCAGGAACGGTCGAAGATGGTGACCCGGCCGTGGCGCGGCACCTGGCGCCAGAAGCGCCACAGGTAGGGCTGGGCCCGCTCTTCCTCGGTGGGGGCGGCGATGGGCACGATGCGGTACTGGCGGGCATCCAGGGCACTGGTGATGCGGCGGATGGTGCCGCCCTTGCCGGCGGCGTCATTGCCCTCGAAGACGGCGATGAGGGAACGGCCCTGGAAGCGCTCGTCCCGGCACAGGGCGTTGAGCCGGCCCTGCCACTCGGCCAGCTCGCTTTCGTACTTCTTCTTGGCCAGGGCCTTGGACATGTCCAGGGCGGTGAGCAGGTTCTCCCCGGGCACCGGTCGCTGGAAGGGGGCGGCGGCGATGCGCAGGTTGCTGTCCGGCCGGGCCAGGCGGCGGCGCATGGCATCCAGCACGATGCGGCCCACGGCCAGGGAACGGTAGCGCTCGTCGAAGCCGTCCACCACCACCCAGGGAGCATTGCCGGTGCTGCTGTGACGCAGGGCGTGTTCGGAGACTTCCCGGTATTCGTCGTAATGCTCGTAGCGCCACCAGTCCTGCTCGCTCACCCGCCAGCTCTGCTTGGGGTCCTTGGAGAGGGCCTTGAGACGCTTTTTCTGGTCGTTCTTGGAAAGGTGGAACCAGAACTTGATGAGCAGGGCGCCTTCGTCGGTGAGCATCTTCTCGAAGCGGACGATCTCCTCCAGGCGCTGGTCCAGCTCGGAAGCCTTGAAGGTGCCGTTCACCCGGCCCTGGATGGGGTCGGTGTACCAGTTGCCGAACATGATGCCGACCCGGCCCTTGGGCGGCAGGGAACGCCAGAAGCGCCACATGGGCGGCCGCTCCCGCTCCTCGTCGGAGGGAGGCGGGAAAGCGTGTGTGTCGATGTGGCGCGGGTCCATCCAGGAGTTGAGCAGATTCACCGTCTCGCCCTTGCCGGCCCCGTCCACGCCGTTCACCAGGATGATCACCGGGAAGCGCTTGGCCTGCAGCACGTCGTACTGGGCATCCAGCAGGTCTGCCCGCAGCTGGGGCACCTGGGCATCGAAATCCTTCTTGTCGACCCGGTGTTCCAGTTCCGCCGATTCAAACATGACTCAACCTCCCCTGAAATCGCCCCACAGGGCCTGAATCGCTGCCAGGGCCGCCAGGCCCGCCGTTTCGGTACGCAACACCCGGGGGCCCAGGCTCACCGGGGTGAAGCCGGCGGCCACCGCCGCTTCCGCCTCCTCCGGCGCCAGGCCGCCTTCGGCCCCCACCAGCAGGGACACGGGACCGTCCGGCGGCGCCATGGCCGCCAGGGACACGGCGGCGCCGGGCAGCAGCACCAAGCGCCGGGAAGCGCTCTCCGCCTGGCCCAGGGCCCGCTCCAAAGGCAATAGGGGCGCCACTTCCGGCAGCCGGTTGCGGCCGCACTGCTCGCAGGCGGAAACAGCGACGCCACGCCAGTGCTCCAGGCGCTTGGCCGCCCGCTCGCCGTCCAGGCGCACCACGCTGCGCCGGCTGGAGACCGGCTGGAAGCGGCTGACGCCCAGTTCCACCGCCTTCTGCAGGGTGAAGTCCATCTTGTCCCCGCCCTGCAGGGCCTGGATCAGGGTCAGGGCCAGGGGCGACTCGCATTCCCGGGGCTGGTGCTCGCCCAGGCGCACCCGCACCCGGTCCTTGGCCACGGCCTCGATGCTGGCGCCGTACTCGCCGCCCCGGCCGTCGAAGAGGATGAGGCCGTCGCCGGCCTGCAGGCGCAATACCCGGGCGGCATGACGGGCCGGACCTTCGGGCAGGTCCACGGAGGCCCCGGGACTCAGGCTGAGGGCCTCGGGGGAGCAGAAAAAGCGGGGATCGGTCATCGTGCTATTATAGGCGCGCGCGCCCTTACGTCGCCCATTCCCGTGCATCCACGGGGCTTGCGGGCCAGTTCCAGAGAATCGGGGCCGCTCTGCCATACCCTGACAGAAAGCGAGTTTCCCCATGGTCAGCCTCACCACGCCGCTCTGCGACTTCGGTTGGCAAGCGCCGGATTTCCTCCTCCCCGGCACCGACGGCCGCCAGCACGGCCCGGCCAGCGCCCGGGGTCCCCGGGGCCTGCTGGTGATGTTCATCTGCAACCACTGCCCCTACGTCAAAGCCATTCTCGAGCGCCTGGTGCGGGACTGCCGGGAATTGCGCGACCACCACGGCATCGGCAGCATTGCCGTCATGAGCAACGACACGGCGGCCTACCCGGAAGACGGCTTTGCCCAGATGCAGGCCCTGTCCAGCCAGTGGGACCTGCCCTTCCCCTATGTGCTGGACGACAGCCAGGCCGTGGCCCGGGCCTACGGCGCCGTGTGCACCCCGGATTTCTTCGGCTTCAACGCCGACCTGCAACTGCAGTACCGGGGCCGCCTGGACGACACGGGCCGCAATGCCCCCCGCCCCGATGCCCGCCGGGAGCTGTTCGAGGCCATGACCCTGGTGGCCGCCGGCGGCCGCGGCCCGGCGGAGCAGACGCCGAGCATCGGCTGTTCCCTGAAATGGCGTGACACCTGAGCCGGAGCCGTTCAATGCGCTACGCCGACAACGCCAACCGGCACACGGTTGAAACGGTCATCGCAGCCGTACACCAGGTGGCCCGGGAAGCCATCGTGCCCCGTTTCATGAAGGCCATCCACCACCGCAAGGATGACGGCACCCTGCTCTCGGAAGCGGACCTGGCGTGCCAGAGCTTTCTCCTGCAGCGCCTGCCGGAAATCGTGCCCTGCCCGGTGATCGGCGAGGAAATGAGCCGGGCCGAACAGGAAGCCGCCCTGGAGGCGGGCAACGGGGACGTGTGGTGCATCGATCCCATCGACGGCACCACCAACTTCGTCAATGGCCTGCCCGTCTTCGCCGTCTCCATCGCCCTGCTGCGGGAGCGCAAGCCCCGCCTGGGCATCACTTACAACCCCATCACCAACGAACTTTTCTATGCCTGGGAGGGCGGTGGCGCCTACGTGAACGGCAAGCGCCTGCCCCTGCGCCGGGTGGCCGGCAGCCTGGACCAGGCGGTGGCCAATGTGGACCTGAAACGCCTGCCCCGGGAACTGGCCGTCCGCATCGCCACGGCACCGCCCTTCTTCTCCCAGCGTAATTTCGGCAGCAGCGCCCTGGAGTGGTGCCAGGTGGCCGCGGGCCGCATCGACGTGGCGGTGCACGGCGGCCAGATGCTGTGGGATTACGCCGCCGGCTGTCTGATCCTGAAGGAAGCGGGCGGCCACATGTGCACCCTGGAGCAGGACGACTTCCACGCCGACGACCTGTGGCGCCGGCGCATCGTCGCCGCCCTGGACCCCGGCGTCTTCGCCGCCTGGCGGGACTGGCTGCGGGCCGGCCTCTAGGCCGCCGGCCCGCCCCGTGCTCAGGCGGGCTTGCGGATTTCCCGGTCGGGACGGCCGATGTAATAGCCCTGGGCCATGTCCATGCCCATGCGCTTCAACTCGTCCAGCACCTCGCCGGTTTCGACGAATTCGGCAATGACCTGGATGCCCAGTTCGTGGGCCAGGGACTGCATGCTTTGGACGAAGGCCCGATCCTTGGTGCTGTGCAGGATATTGACCACGAAGTCCCCCTCCACCTTGAGGAAATCCACCGGGAAGCGACGCAGGTAGTGGAAGGAGGAGAAGCCTGAACCGAAGTCGTCGATGGCCAGCTTGAAGCCGTCGAACTTCAGGTCGTTGAGGAAACGCTCCATCAGGGCCAGGTTCTTCACCGTATCCCGCTCGGTGATCTCGAAGACGATGCGCTCCGGCGGAATACCGGAATCGGCCACGATCTGGCGCAGGGAGCGGGCGAACTCGTTGAGCACCATGGCCCGGGGCGAGAGGTTGAGGAAGATGTAACCCTCGTGCCCTTCCGCCGCCAGCTTCTGCAGGGCCAGTTCGATCACCAGACAGTCGAGGCGGTGGATGACACCGATTTTCTCGGCGATCTCGACGAACTCGTCGGCCCGCATGATTTCCCCGTCCACCTCGATGCGGGACAGCACCTCGTAGCCCACCACCACGCCGGCCTGGACATCCAGGATGGGCTGGAAGAAGGGGATCAGCCGCCGTTCGTCGATGGCCTTGAGGATGGTGACGCTCTTCTGGGAGATGTCGCGGAACACTTCCATGACGTCGTCCGCCGTGGGAATGGCGACCCGCTCCTTACCCTCCGCCTTGGCCTTGTACATCATGTTGTCGGCGAAGAGGAAGAGGTCCTTGGGCTCGGTGGCGTGGTCCGGATACACGGCCAGGCCGATGGAAGCCGTGCCGTGCACTACGTCGCCGTTGAAGGCGGTGACGCTGCTCTGCCGGGAGGCCTCGAGAATGCGCTGGGCGATGACGGAGGTCTGCTCCAGGTCGGCCTCGGGCAGGATCACCACGAACTCGTCGCCGCCATAGCGGGCGAAGATGTCGCCGCTGCGTAGCACCTGCCGCACCTCCCGGGCGAAGGCCTGGAGGAATTTGTCGCCCACCGCATGGCCGTAGTTGTCGTTGACCAGCTTGAAGTTGTCCAGGTCGATCAGCAGCAGACCGAAATGCTCGTCATGGCGGGAGGAACGGTCGATCTCGTAGCCGATCATCTCCCAGAACACCCGCTGGTTGAAGAGGTCCGTCAGGGGGTCCCGGGTGGCGTAGTACTCCAGGTCCTTGGTGTACTTGTAGATGGCCTTCACCGACCCCACCACATTGAGCAGGGTGGACAGCACGGAATCGAGCACCAGGTGGCGGGTGTCGTCCTCCAGCTCGTCGGCCTGGACGCCGATGCCGACGATGCCGCCGATCTTCGGCGTATCGACGAAGAAGGACTTGACCCGCAGCTGCACCTCCTCCTCAGCCAGTTCCACCTTCTCGCCACCGGGCTTGGCCACGTGGTGGTTAATGGTGAAGGAGGTGATGACGGAGAAGCGGGGATTCTGCTTCAGCACTTCCCGGATGTGGCTCTCCACCCGCTGCTTGGTGGCGGCGGAGGGCTCCCGGTACCAGAAAATCTCCAGGTCGAAGAGCTCGTCGTCGATCTGGAAGATGGAGAAAAGCACGTGGGCGTTCATCACCTTGTTGATGTCCACCACCAGGTGATTCACGTATTCGGTCCAGTCACGGATGATGTCCGAGGTGATGACGAACTTCTCCAGCAGGCCGATCTCGAACTTGAGCATGTCCTTGTCCACCGCCACGGCCCGCAGCTTGGCCACCAGCTCCTCGACGGCGCAGACGATGCGGGTCAGCTCGGCGAAGCCGGGGCGGCTGCCGCGCAGTTCCAGCTTGCGCAGGTCCGATACCGCATTGACGCCGGCCACGCCCTCCTCCACATGGCGCAGGGCGCCTTCCAGCCGGTGGTTCACCCACCACACGGCCAGCAGCGCCAGCAGCAGGCCCAGGGGCATGAGGATGGCCAGGGACCAGGAGAATTCGGCCCGGGCCTGGTCTACCAGGCCGCCCACGTTCTGCCGCACTTCGATCAGGCCCAGCACGTCGCCCACGGCGGCGTTGTCGTGACAGCGCAGGCAGCGGTTTTCCGCCTGCAGGGGATAGATGAAGCGGATGAAGGAGCCCTGCATGGACTCCTGGGGCTTGCCGGCGGAAAAACCCTGGCGCAGCAGTTCATCCAGGGGCGGCTGCTCGATGGCGCCGAAGAGGGCCTCGACCTTGGGACCCCGATAGATTTCCACGGTGGCGTTGGAACCCCGGGTGGCGTCGCGCATGCCCTGGAGGAATTTTTCCACCTGGTCCCGGCGCCAGCCGGTGCTCATCAACTCATACATGGAGACGAAAGCCATGCGCGCCATGGTGTTGGCGCCTTCCCGGGCATGATCCCGTACGGTGCTGTCGAAGGAGCGGCTGACGGCCCAATAGCTGCCACCAAAAAAGAGCAACCCAACCAGGATGGAGGTCGCCAGGACGAACGTTCGGATTTTCATGGGGTTCCCTGAGCCAAGCCTTATATTTGTATGACATCGAAGGAGGCACCCCCGTACCTCCCTATGCTGTCGGCAAATTACTATACCCCCCCGCCAGGAGCAAGCCGGAAAGCGCAAATCCGGCCCATGGAATCTGGGATAATGGCGCCTGTCCCCCCTGCCAGCACCCCGGCCCCAGCCATGTCCCTGCGCCGCGAAACCCACCTTCAGGCGACCGTTGTCGTCGTCTTCTTTTCCCTGGCCGTCAGCCTGGGGCTGGCCAACATCTATCTATCCCACAGCGAGGAGGCGGCGGTACGCGTCCGCACCTTCCAGGAACTGCGGGCCGTGGCCGACCTCAAGGCCCAGCAGGTGGCCGCCTGGCGCAGCGAACGGCAGGCCCAGGCAAAATCGTGGCAGGACAGTCTGCACCTGGAGCGCCTGCTCGAGGCCCCGGGCAAGGCGGCAGAACTCCAGGCCAACCTGCAGAAGAGCCTGGGCCCCCTGGCCGAATTGCCGGAGAACCGGGCCTACCTGCTGCTCGACGACGACGGACGGGTGCGCTTCAGCACCGCCGCCCCACCCCAGGACAGCAGCGTCAGCGAAGCCACCCGGGACCTGCTCAAGGTCGCCGAATACAGCGACCAGCCCCAGCTAAGCGACCTGCAGCTGGACCCCCAGGGCCATGCCTTCATCGACCTGGCCGCCGTCATCCGCAGCCCCCGCAGCGGCCAGCGTCTGGCCTTCCTGGTGCAGCGGATCGACCCCGGCGCCGTCCTCTTTCCCCTCATCCAGGCCCGTCCGGTGCCCAGCGCCACCGCCGAGACCCTTCTGCTGCGCCAGGACGAAAGCGACTTCCTGGTGCTCAACGAACTGCGCCACCGCCAGGACACGGCCCTCAAGCTGCACCTGCGGCGGGAGGAAAGCATGCTCGGCGCCCCGGCCATGGCCGCGCCCCAGCAGGAGGGTGTCGACTACCGCCGCCAGCTGACCCTGGCCACCAGCCAGCAGGTGGCGGACACCCCCTGGATCCTGGTGACCAAGGTGGATGCGGAGGAAATCCTCTCCCCGGTGCGCCAGCGCAATTTCCTCACCTACGGCGTCTCCCTGCTGTTGCTGGCCGGGGGTGGCGCCTTCACCCTCTACCTGCTGCGCCAGCAGCGCAAGTTCTTCGCCGAGCGCCACGAACGGGAACAACTGGCGGCGGAGGAACTGCAGCGCACCCAGGACCGCCTGCTGGAAGCCCAGCGCATCGGCCACATCGGCAGCTGGGAGCGGGACCTGCGCAGCGGCCGCCTCTGGTGTTCCGAGGAAGCCTACCGCCTGGTGGGCCTGGACCCGCGCGAGCCCCTGACCTACGCCCACTTCCTGGAACTGGTGCACCCGGAGGACCGGGACAAGGTGCAACAGGCCACCGACCACAACGCGGCCAAGGAGGAAACCTTCGCCGTCGAGTACCGGGTGCTGCTGCAGGACGGTCGCCTGCGCCACTTCATCAACCGGGGCCGACTCTTCTGGGACGCCCGGGGCCAGCCCCTGCGGGCCAGCGGCACCACCCAGGACATCACCGAACGCAAGCTGGCGGAAGAAGAATACCGGCGCCAGTCCACCCAGCTGCGGGCGGTGCTGCAGAACATGCCCCAGGGCATCAGCGTCTTCGACGAGCATCTGCGCCTGCAATTGTGGAACGAAGGCATGCGGGAAGTCCTGGGCCTGCCCGCCGAAGCCCTCTACCGCGGGGTGCCCTTCGAGGACCTGGTGCGCTACCCGGCCCAGCGAGGCGAGTACGGCCCCGGCGACCCGGAACAGCACGTGCAGGAACGCAAGGCCCTGGCCATGCAGTTCAAGCCCCACCGCTTCGAGCGCACCCGCCTGGACGGACGCACCACCCTGGTCCAGGGCGAACCTCTCTTCGACGACGGCCAGCTCACCGGCTTCATCACCACCTACACCGACATCAGCGAAAGCAAGCGCAACGAACAGGCCCTGCGCAACCAGAACGCCATCCTGCAGAACATCCTGGAGAACCTGCCGGACGGCGTCAGCCTGTACGACCCGGAGCAGCGCATGATCGCCTGCAACGAGCGCTTCCGCACCCTGCTGGACCTGCCCGACACCCTCTTCGCCCAGGGCTACCCGACCCTGGAGGACATGGTCCGCTTCAACGCCCGACGCGGCGAATACGGCCCGGGGGACGAGGAACGGCGCACCCGGGGCGTGCTGCGGGCCCTGCAGCGGCCCAACAACACCGCCGTCCTGCGGGAGCGGCCCGACGGCACGGTGCTGGAAATCCGCCAGGTCAACCTGGGGGACGGCAGCACCATCATCATCTACACCGACATCACCGCCCGCCACCGGGCCGAGGCCGAGCTGAAGCTGGCGGAAAAGGTCTTCGCCAACAGCCCGGAAGCCATCATGATCTGCGACCAGGGCAACCGCATCATCTCGGTGAACCGGGCCTTCTGCGACATCACCGGCTACGCCCAGGAGGAAGTGCTGGGCCAGGATCCGCGCATGCTGGCCTCGGGCCGCCACGACAAGGACTTCTACCGGCAGATGTGGGAAATCCTGCGGGACACCGGCGCCTGGGCCGGGGAAATCTGGGACCGGCGCAAGAACGGCGAGATCTACCCCAAGTGGATGACCATCAACGCCGTGCACGACACCCAGAGCGGCGCCCTCACCCACTACATCACCCTCTTCTCCGACATCACCGAGCGCAAGGAGACCGAGGCCCGCATCCACCACCTGGCCCACCACGACCCCCTCACCGGCCTGCCCAACCGCTTCACCCTGGAAGCCCGCCTGGAGCAGTCCCTGGCCGATGCCCGGCGCCATGGCCACAAGGTGGCGGTGATGTTCATGGACCTGGACCGTTTCAAGACCATCAACGACTCCCTCGGCCACGCCGTGGGCGACTCCCTGCTCATGGAAATCGCCCACCGCCTGCGCTCCGCCGTGCGGGAATCGGACACGGTGGCCCGCCTCGGCGGCGACGAGTTCGTGGTGGTGCTGCCCGACGTGGAAGGGGCCAACGATGCGGCCCACGTGGCCGGCAAGATCATCGAGGACGTGGCCCGCAGCCTGCGGGTCGGCGCCCACGAGCTGCACACCTCTGCCTCCATCGGCATCAGCCTCTATCCGGACGACGGCGAAACGGTGCCGACGGTGATGCAGAACGCCGACACCGCCATGTACCACGCCAAGGCCATCGGCCGGAACAACTTCCAGTTCTTCGCCTCGGCCATGAACCGGGCCGCCACCGAGCGCCTGGAACTGGAACGCAAGCTGCGCCAGGCCATGGTCAATGACGAACTGGAATTGCACTTCCAGCCCCAGTTCGCCCTCGCCGCCGACCGGGTCACCGGGGTGGAGGCCCTGCTGCGCTGGCGCCATCCGGAGGACGGCCTGATCCCGCCGGACCGCTTCATCCCCATCGCCGAGGAAACCGGCCTCATTGTCGGCATCGGCGACTGGGTGCTGCAGGCCGCCTGCCGCCAGCTCAAGGCCTGGCTCGACCAGGGCCTGCCGCCCCTGCGCATGGCGGTGAACCTGTCCACCCGGCAGCTGAAGGAAAAGGAGTTCCCCAGCCGGGTGGCCGCCATCCTCCAGGAAACGGGCCTGCCCGCCGTGCTGCTGGAACTGGAGATCACCGAGAGCGGGGTCATGGAACGGCCGGAGGAGGCCATCACCACCCTGCAGGCCCTCAACGACATGGGCGTCACCCTGGCCATCGACGACTTCGGCACCGGCTACTCGTCCCTGTCCTACCTCAAGCTGTTCCCCATCGACCGGCTCAAGATCGACCGCTCCTTCGTGCGCGACATCGAGCGGGACCCGGATGACGCCGCCATCGCCCGCGGCACCATCGCCCTGGCCCACAGCCTGGGCCTGGAAGTGGTGGCCGAAGGAGTGGAAACCTCGGCCCAGCTCGACATGCTGGCGGCCGACGGCTGCGACGAGGTGCAGGGCTACTTCTTCAGCCGCCCCCTGCCGCTGGCGGCCGCCACCGCCTTCCTCGCCCAGCAGGCCGGTAGGGCGGGGTAGAATACCCCTCCGTATCGTCCCCGCCGGGGACCTCACCCATTTTCGCTGCAACCCGCTGCAAGGAATTCCATGTCCCGTACCACCCTTTCCCGCTACCTGATCGAAGCCCAGCGCGACAACCACATCAACGCCGACCTGCGCTTCCTCATCGAAGTCGTCGCCCGGGCCTGCAAGGCCATTTCCATCTCCATCGGCAAGGGCGCCCTCTCCGGCGTGCTGGGGGAGGCCGGCAGCGACAACGTGCAGGGCGAGGCCCAGAAGAAGCTGGACGTCATCTCCAATGAAATCCTGCTGGAAGCCAACGAATGGGGCGGCCACCTGGCAGCCATGGCCTCCGAGGAGATGGACCATCCCCATCCCATTCCCCACCGCTACCCCAAGGGCGAATACCTGCTGATGTTCGACCCCCTGGACGGCTCCTCCAACATCGACATCAACGTCTCCGTCGGCACCATCTTCTCCGTGCTGCGCTGCCCCGAAGGCATGGAGCCCACCGAACAGGCCTTCCTCCAGCCCGGCACCCAGCAGCTGGCCGCCGGCTACGCCCTCTACGGCCCCAACACCCTCCTGGTGCTGACCATCGGCCAGGGCGTGCATTGCTTCACCCTGGACCGGGAAGTGGGCTCCTTCGTCCTGACCCAGGAGAACCTCCGCATCCCCGAGGACACCAAGGAATTCGCCATCAACATGTCCAACCAGCGCTTCTGGGAAGCCCCGGTGCAGCGCTACGTGGGCGAACTGCTGCAGGGCAAGGAGGGCGTGCGCGGCAAGGACTTCAACATGCGCTGGGTCGCCTCCATGGTGGCCGACGTGCACCGCATCCTCACCCGCGGCGGCCTCTTCATGTACCCCCTGGACAGCAAGACCGCGGAAAAGGGCGGCAAGCTGCGCCTGCTCTACGAAGCCAATCCCATGAGCCTCATCGTCGAACAGGCCGGCGGCGCCGCCACCACCGGCCGCCAGCGCATCCTGGACCTGCAGCCCACCCAGCTGCACCAGCGGGTGCCGGTGGTCCTGGGTTCGAAGAACGAGGTGGAACGGGTCACCGCCTACCACCTGGAATCCTGAGATATCAGGAGAGGAGGAGCATGTCGGCCAAACACCCCATCATCGCCGTCACCGGCTCCTCCGGCGCCGGCACCACCACGGTCCGGAAAACCTTCGAATCCATTTTCCGCCGGGAAAAGATCAACGGCGCCATTGTCGAAGGCGACGCCTTCCACCGCTACACCCGGACGGAAATGGGCCAGAACATCGAGGCCGCCGAGCGTGAGGGACGCAAGCCGCCCTCCCACTTCGGCCCCGAGGCCAATCTGCTGGCCGAGCTGGAAACCCTCTTCCGCGAATACGGCGAACACGGCACCGGCAAGATCCGCCAGTACATCCACGGTGCCGCCGAGGCCCGCCGCTGGGGCCTGCCCGAGGGCTATTTCACCCCCTGGGAAGCCATCGCCCCGGGCACCGACCTGCTCTTCTACGAGGGCTTGCACGGCGCCTACCAGGACAAGCAGATCGACGTAGGCCGCCATGCGGACCTGCTCATCGGCGTGGTGCCCATCATCAACCTGGAATGGATCCAGAAAATCCACCGGGACACCCGCAGCCGGGGCTATTCCCTGGAAGCGGTGACCCACACCATCCTGCGGCGCATGCCCGATTACGTGCATCACATCACACCCCAGTTCTCCCGCACCCACATCAACTTCCAGCGGGTGCCGGTGGTGGACACCTCCAACCCCTTCATCGCCCGGGACATCCCGAGCAACGACGAATCCTTCGTCGTCATCCGCTTCCGCGACCCCCGGGGCGTGGATTTCCCCTACCTGCTCAACATGATCGGCGACGCCTTCATGTCCCGCCCCAACACCATCGTGGTCCCCGGCGGCAAGCAGGACCTGGCCATGCAGCTGATCCTGACGCCCCTCATCTGGCAACTGGTGGAAGACCGCAGCCGGGGCGCCTGAGCTCGGCAGCTTTCCCGTGAAAAAGGCCGCCGCAACCCCGGACGGGCCGGGAGCGGCTACCGCCATTGCCCTATCCCAGCGGAATTACCCCACCGCGGCAGCCCTTGTGCTGCGGTGAATCTGGAAAAACCCCAGCATTTGGCGGATAATTCCGCCTCTTTCCCGCCTCCCCCCTTCCGGTGACCATGCAATTCAATCCCCTCACCAGCGCCATCCGTGCCCTCGCCATGGATGCGGTCCAGAAAGCCAATTCCGGTCACCCCGGCATGCCCATGGGCATGGCCGAAATCGCCGAAGTCCTGTGGCGGCGCCACATGAAGCACAATCCGGCCAACCCCCGGTGGGCCGACCGGGATCGCTTCGTGCTATCCAACGGCCACGGTTCCATGCTGCTCTACAGCCTGCTGCACCTGACCGGCTACGACGTCTCCATCGACGACCTGAAGAACTTCCGCCAGCTGCACAGCAAGACCCCTGGCCACCCGGAAGTGGGCTACACCCCCGGCATCGAGACCACCACCGGCCCCCTGGGCCAAGGCATCACCAACGCCGTGGGCCTGGCCCTGGCGGAAAAGATCCTGGCGGCTGAGTTCAACCAGCCCGGCCACGACATCGTGGACCACCACACCTACGTCTTCCTCGGCGACGGCTGTCTCATGGAAGGCGTCTCCCACGAAGCCTGCTCCCTGGCCGGCACCCTGGGCCTAGGCAAGCTGATCGCCTTCTACGACGACAACGGCATCTCCATCGACGGCCACGTCGAAGGCTGGTTCACCGACGACACCCCGAAGCGCTTCGAAGCCTACGGCTGGCAGGTCATCCCCAATGTGGACGGCCACAACGCCACCGCCATCGAGGCCGCCCTGCTGCAAGCCAAGGCCGAGGGCAACAAGCCCACCCTGATCTGCTGCAAGACCAAGATCGGCATGGGCTCCCCCAACAAGGCCGACAGCCACGACGTGCACGGCGCCCCCCTGGGCGATGCGGAAATCGCCGCCACCCGGGCTGCCATCGGCTGGAACCACGCCCCCTTCGAAATCCCCGCCGACGTGTACGCCGCCTGGGACGGCAAGGCCAAGGGCCAGGCCGCCGAAGGCCAGTGGAACGAACGCTTCGCCGCCTACGCTGCCGCTTTCCCGGCCCAGGCCGCCGAATTCCAGCGCCGCATGGCCGGCAAGCTGCCCGCCAACTGGCAGCAGACGGTGGATGCCTACATCGCCGACACTGCAGCCAAGGCCGAGAACATCGCCACCCGCAAGGCCAGCCAGAACGCCATCGCCGCCCTGGTGCCCAACCTGCCGGAAGTGGTGGGCGGCTCCGCCGACCTGGCCGGTTCCAACCTGACCCTGTGGAAGGCCGCCAAGGGCGTCACCCGCAAGGACGGTGGCAACTACGTCTATTACGGCGTGCGCGAATTCGGCATGACCGCCATCGCCAACGGCCTGGCCCTGCACGGTGGCCTGATCCCCTACACTGCCACCTTCCTGGTGTTCTCCGACTACGCCCGCAACGCCATCCGCATGGCGGCGCTGATGAAGCAGCGCCAGATCATGGTCTACACCCATGACTCCATCGGCCTGGGCGAGGACGGCCCGACCCACCAGCCGGTGGAACACGTGCCTTCCCTGCGCCTGATCCCCAACCTGGACGTGTGGCGTCCCGCCGACTCCACCGAGACCGCCGTGGCCTGGGCCAATGCCGTGGAACGCCATGACGGTCCTTCCGTCCTGGCCCTGTCCCGCCAGAACCTGCCCAATGTCACCGCCGGCATCAGCGCCGAGACCATCCGCCGCGGCGGCTACGTGCTGTCCGAGGCCAAGGGCGAAGCCCAGGTGGTGCTGATCGCCACCGGCTCCGAGATCAAGCTGGCCCTGGATGCCCAGAAGGCCCTGGGCGACGAGGGCATCGCCGCCCGTGTCGTCTCCATGCCCTGCGTCGAAGCCTTCGAACGCCAGGACGCCGCCTACCGGGAACAGGTGCTGGGCACCTGCCGCAAGCGCGTCGCCATCGAAGCCGCCCACTCCGGCCTGTGGCACAAGTACGTGGGCCGTCACGGCGCCGTGGTCAGCATCGACCGCTTCGGCGAGTCCGCCCCCGCCGGCAAGCTGTTCGAGATGTTCGGCTTCACCGTGGCCAACGTGGTGAAGACCGTCAAGGAAGTGCTGGAATAAAAGGAAGGGGTGCCCCGGCCACGGGGCGCGTCAGGTTTTTTAGATAGAGGAGAGAAGTGCCATGGCTATCAAGGTTGCCATCAACGGTTTCGGTCGTATCGGTCGCTGCACCCTGCGGGCGATCTACGAGCAGGGTCTGCAGAATGAGTTCGACGTGGTTGCCATCAACGCCTCCGGCGACCTGGCCACCAACGCCCACCTGCTGAAGTACGACACCACCCACGGCCGCTTCGGCACCTCCGTGGAGACCGAGGGCGAGAACTGCATCATCATCGATGGCAAGAAGATCCCCTTCTACTCCACCAAGAACCCCAAGGACATCGACTGGTCCAAGCACGGCGTGGAAGTGCTGCTGGAATGCACCGGCGCCTACACCACCAAGGAAAAGGCCCAGGCCCTGCTGCAGCAGGGTGCCAAGCGGGTGCTGATCTCCGCCCCCGGCGGCGACGACGTGGACACCACCATCGTCATGGGTGTTAACGAAGGCGTGCTCAAGGCCGACATGACCGTGGTCTCCAACGCCTCCTGCACCACCAACTGCCTGGCCCCCGTGGCCAAGGTGCTAGCCGAGAGCGTCGGCATCAAGCAGGCCCTAATGACCACCGTGCACGCCTACACCAACGACCAAGTAACCGTGGACGTGCGCCACAAGGACCTGCGCCGCGCCCGTGCCGCCGCCGCCAACATCATCCCCACCAAGACCGGCGCCGCCAAGGCCGTCGGCCTGGTGCTGCCCCAGCTGGCCGGCAAGTTCGACGGCTTCTCCCTGCGCGTGCCCACCATCAATGTCTCCCTGGTGGACCTGACCTTCACCGCCGAGCGCGCCACCACCAAGGAAGAAATCAACGAGCTGATGACCGCCGCTGCCAAGGGCCCCCTGAAGGGCATCATGGCGGTGAACAACGAGCCCCTGGTTTCCTCCGACTTCAACCACACCACCGTCTCCTCCACCTTCGATGCCACCCAGACCCGGGTCATCAAGGGTGCCGACGGCTCCGTGCTGGTGAAGGTGCTGGCCTGGTACGACAACGAGTGGGGCTACTCCTGCCGCATGCTGGACGCCGCCCGCGCTTGGATGGCCGCCAAGTAAGCAACTCCGCCGACGGCAAAAAGCCGCCTGGGAGCATCTGCTCCCAGGCGGCTTTTTTATTGCTGCAGCGACTATCGGGGCCAGGGGGCGCGGCAGGCCCAACCATGGGCGGCCCGACGGCACCGCCCTCGCCGCCCAGGCTCAGGAAGGACTGCCCGACTTGCCGTTCACGGCCGCCTGCAGCAAGGCGTAGGCGGCAATGCCGGCAGGGGACTGGCCATTGCCCAGACCATCGCCCTGGCCGCCGGCGGCCGCACCGCCCTGGCTCTGGCTGAGCCTGGCCATGGTGGCATCCTGCAGGGTGGTGGCATCGGGATGGGCCTCATCCTTGGCCAGCAGGCGCTCCCGCATCTTGCGGGCGATATCCGACTCGATCGCCTCCCGCTTTTCCGGCGGCAGAGCGGCCAGGTCTTCCTCGCTCATGCCCATTTCCTTGAGGATGGCGTCACGCATGTGCTCGGCCGGACTCTTGTCCAGGTATTCCTGCAGCTGGGCCCGCAATTCCTCGCGGCGGGCCTGGGCAGCGGCATCGGCCTTGTCCTCGGCCGTTTCCACCCGGCTGGAAGTGTTGGCGCCGGCTGACGGATTGGCACCTTCCGTCAGGCCGGCTTGAGGCGATGCCTGCAATGCGGCCGCTTCGGCCTCCTGGCCGCGCTTTTTCGCCGTCAGGCTCTGCAGGCTGAGTTGGTTATAGAGGGAATCGATACGCATGGTCATACGCTCCATAGGTGCTATGGCCACCCTTAATGCAAACGGCGTACCAGAATGTAAATTCCCTTTGAGAACAAAGGACTTTGCCGATCTGGCGAATATTTGCCGCCTGCCCGGGGCAAAAAAATGACGGCAAGGTTGGCCGCCAGCGGCCATCCTTGCCGGGCAAAACCCTGTCCGCCTCTCGGATTTAGGGCCGCAACCCTGTAAAATCACGGCCTTCATCCATTTCCTCCCTGGCCCCCCGTGTCCGGCTCCCTCCCCCCCCTTCGTCTCGCCATCAACGGCTACGGCCGCATTGGTCGCTGCTTTCTGCGGGCCCTGCATGAACGGGGACTGGCGGAGCGTTTCCAGGTGGTGGCCATCAACGAGCCGGCCAACAGCGAGAGCATCGCCTACCTGACCCGCTTCGACTCCACCCACGGCCGCTTCCCCGCCCCGGTGGAACTGCAGGACGGCACCCTGGTCATCGACGGCCGCAGCATCCAGCTGACCCATGCCGACACCCCCGAGGGAGTGGACTGGCGCAGCCTGAAGGTGGATCTGCTGGTGGAATGCTCCGGCCAGTACAGCAACCGGGCCGGCCTGCGCCGCTTCCTCGAAGCCGGCTGCCCCCGGGTGCTGCTCTCCCACCCGGCCAACAGTGCTGCCGACGTGGATGCGACGGTGGTCTATGGCCTCAACCACGGCCGCCTCAACGGCGACGAGCGCATCGTCTCCAACGCCTCCTGCACCACCAATGCGGTGGTGCCGGTGCTGGAACTGCTGGACCGGGAGCTGGGCCTGGAACAGGTGCTGCTGACCACCCTGCATTCGGTGATGAACGACCAGCCCCTGGTGGACGGCTACCACCACAGCGACCTGCGCCGCACCCGCTCCGCCATGCAGTCCATGATCCCCGTCTCCACCGGCCTGGCCCGGGGCGTGGAGCGCCTGCTGCCGGGCCTCAAGGGCAAGGTGCTGGCCAAGGCCATCCGGGTGCCCACCCTCAACGTCTCGGCCATCGACCTCACCGTGACCCTGGCCCAGGATGCAGACGTGGCGGGTCTCAACGCCCTGCTGCAGATCGCCTCCAACGGCCCCTGGAAGGGCGTGCTGACCACCTCCGCCGCCCCCCACGCCTCCATCGACTTCAACCACGACCCCCATTCCGCCATCGTGGACCTGAGCCAGACCCGGGCCGGCGGCGCCCGCCTGTTCAACCTTTTCATCTGGTTCGACAACGAGTGGGGCTTCGTCAATCGCATGGTGGACGTGGCCGAGCACTGGCATGCCGGCTGGTCCCAGTCCTGAACAAGCTTCGTCCCATCACCAAATTCAACGCTAGGAGACTTCCATGAACGTTCTCAAACTCGCCGACCTGGATGTGAAGGGCAAGCGCGTCTTCATCCGCGCCGACCTCAACGTACCCCAGGACGAGACCGGCCGCATCACCGACGACACCCGCATCCGCGCTTCCGTGCCGGCCATCCAGATGGCCCTGGAAAAGGGCGCCGCGGTCATGGTCACCTCCCACCTGGGCCGTCCCACCGAAGGCGAGATGAAGCCCGAGGACAGCCTGGCCCCCATCGCCCACCGCCTGGCCGAGCTGCTGGGCCGCAAGGTGCCGGTGATCGACAACTGGGTGGACGGCGGCTTCGAGGTGAAGCCCGGCGACGTGGTGCTGCTGGAAAACTGCCGCGTGAACAAGGGCGAGAAGAAGAACAGCGACGAACTGGCCCAGAAGATGGCCAAGCTGTGCGACGTCTACGTAAATGACGCCTTCGGCACCGCCCACCGGGCCGAAGCCACCACCCACGGCATCGCCAAGTACGCTCCCGTGGCCTGTGCCGGCCCCCTGCTGGGCGCCGAGCTGGACGCCCTGGGCCGGGCCCTGGAAAACCCCAAGCGCCCCCTGGTGGCCATCGTCGCCGGCTCCAAGGTCTCCACCAAGCTGACCATCCTCAAGTCCTTGGCCGGCAAGGTGGACCAGCTCATCGTCGGCGGCGGCATCGCCAACACCTTCATGGTGGCCGACGACCTGCCCATCGGCGAATCCCTGGCCGAGCTGGACCTGGTGGAAGAAGCCCGCAACATCATGGACATGATGGACGAGCGCGGCGCCTCCGTGCCCATCCCCGAAGACGTGGTGGTGGCCAACGAACTGTCCGTCCATGCCCGCGCCAACCGGGTGGACGCCAACGACGTGCAGCCCGACGACATGATCCTGGACATCGGCCCCAAGACCTCCGCCAAGCTGGCCAGCATCATCGCCCACGCCGGCACCATCGTCTGGAACGGCCCGGTCGGCGTCTTCGAATTCGACCAGTTCGGCGGCGGCACCAAGATGCTGGCGGCCGCCATCGCCCACTCCCCGGCCTTCTCCATCGCCGGCGGCGGCGACACCCTGGCGGCCATCGCCAAGTACGGCATCGAGAAGCAGATCGACTACATCTCCACCGGCGGCGGCGCCTTCCTGGAATTCCTCGAAGGCAAGAAGCTGCCCGCCGTGGAAGTGCTGGAGCAGCGCGCCAACGGCTGATCCTGCAGCCCGGCACCTGCCATGGAAAGGCGGCCTCCGGGCCGCCTTTTTACATTTTGCAACGTTTGCCCCGGCCGGGGCCCGGGGTGGCGATGGAGTAGAATTGCCCGCTGCCAAATTGCCGCCGCCCTTTCGCCTGCCGCCCTGTCGCCCGCCGCCGCGCCACGCCGGCGGCAGGCCGGAACCACGAGACTCCGCCATGCCCCACCGCAAACACCGCTACGCCGTCATCGCCCTTGCCGCCGCCGGAATCGTCGGCCTGGGCTGGGTCGCCTACAACGCCAACCGGGCTCCCGGCGGACCCCAGGCCCCGGCTGCGGCCGGCGCCAAGGCGGGCGACGCCGGCGCCCCGGCAGCGCCCCTGCCGGTGGAAACGGCGCTGGCGGCGCCCCAGAACATCACCGACGAGGCGGCGGCGGTGGGCACCCTGCGCTCCAACGAATCCGTGGTGCTGCGGCCGGAAACGGCGGGACGCATCGCCAGCATCGGCTTCAAGGACGGCGTGCCGGTGGCCAGGGGCACGGTGCTGGTGGCCCTGGATGCGGCCACCCAGGAGGCGGAACTGCAACAGGCCAAGGCCAACCACGCCCTGGCCGTGACCAATTTCAAACGCACCGAGGAACTGCTGGCGAAGAAGTTCATCAGCCAGCAATCCCTGGACACCACCGCCGCCAACCTCAAGGTGCAGGAGGCGGCGGTCGCCCTGGCCGAGGCCAAGCTGGCCAAGACCCGCATCCGGGCGCCCTTTGCCGGCGTCGTCGGCATCCGGGAGGTGAGCGTCGGCGACTACGTCAAGGAAGGGGCGGACCTCATCAACCTGGAGGACATCCGCACCCTGAAGCTGGATTTCCGCCTGCCCGAGCTGTACCTGAGCCGCCTGCAAAAAGGCCAGGCCGTGGAAGTGAGCGTGGACGCCCTGCCCAACCAGGCCTTCAAGGCGGTGCTGGACGCGGTGGATCCCCTGGTGGATGCCAACGGCCGCGCCATTTCCCTGCGCGCCCGCCTGGACAACCCGGAGCTCAAGCTGCGGCCCGGCATGTTCGCCCGGGTGCGCCTGCTCTTCGGCAACCGGGACGGGGTGCTGATGATCCCCGAGCAGGCCATCGTCTCCGGCGGCGGCAAGCAGACCGTGTTCCGCATCGAGGAGGGCAAGGCGAAGAAGGTGGAAGTGAAGACCGGCCTGCGCCGCAACGCCCAGGTGGAAATCCTCTCCGGCCTGGCGGCGGGGGACCGCATCATCACCGCCGGCCAGCTCAAGGTGCAGGACGGCAGCCCGGTGAAGGCCGTCGATACAGTCCCCCAGCCGGCCCAGGAGGCAGAAGGGACGGGCATCTCCAAGCCCCCTGCCGCCACCGCCGCGCCCCAGGCCGCCCCCGGGCCGGCCGCCGCGCCGGCCAAGCAGGGATAAGCCGCCATGCTGCTGTCCGACATCTGCATCCGCCGCCCGGTGTTCGCCACCGTGCTCTCCCTGGCGGTGATGCTCATCGGCCTGGTCTCCTACCAGCGCCTCTCGGTGCGCGAATACCCGAAGATCGACGAACCGGTGATGACCGTCACCACCACCTACCGGGGCGCCTCGGCGGAAATCGTCGAATCCCAGATCTCCAAGCCCCTGGAGGATTCCCTGGCCGGCATCGAGGGGGTGGATGTGCTGACCTCCATCTCGCGCCAGGAAAGCAGCCAGATTTCCGTGCGCTTCCGCCTGGAGCGCAATCCGGATTCCGCCGCCTCGGACGTGCGCGACCGGGTCTCCCGGGTGCGCAACCGGCTCCCCGACGACATCGACGAGCCGGTCATCGCCAAGGTGGAGGCCGACGCCAGCCCGGTCATCTGGCTCGCCTTCTCCTCCGAGAAGCATTCGCCCCTGGTGGTCACCGACATCGCCAACCGGGTGGTCAAGCCGCGCCTGCAGACCCTGCCCGGGGCCGCCGACGTGCGGGTCTTCGGCGAGCGCAAGTTCGCCATGCGCATCTGGCTCGACAAGGACCGCCTGGCGGCCCACCAGATCACCGCCCAGGAGGTGGAGGACGCCCTGCGCACCCAGAACGTGGAAGTGCCCGCCGGCCGCATCGAGAGCCGCCAGCGGGAATTCGCCGTGCTGGCCCAGACCGACCTGAAGGAACCGGAACAGTTCGCCGCCATCGTGGTGAAGACGGTGAACGGCTACCCGGTGCGCATCCGGGACCTGGGCCGGGTGGAGATCGGCGCCGCCGCCGAGCGCACCAACGTCCGCTTCGGCGGCAAGCCAGCGGTGAGCCTGGGCCTGATCAAGCAGTCCACCGCCAACCCCCTGGACCTGTCCCGGGCCCTGCGGGCAGAGTTGCCGAAGATCGCCGCCGAGCTGCCCGACGGGCTGAAGGTGGAAATCGCCTATGACTCCTCGGTCTTCATCGACCGCTCCATCGAATCGGTGTTCTCCACCATCGGCGAAGCGGTGATCCTGGTGCTGCTGATCATTTTCTTCTTCCTGCGCAACCTGCGCGCCACCCTCATTCCCCTGGTCACCATCCCGGTGTCCCTGATCGGCGCCTTCGCCCTCATGTTCGTCCTCGGCTTCACCATCAACACCCTGACCCTGCTGGCCCTGGTGCTGGCCATCGGCCTGGTGGTGGACGACGCCATCGTGGTCCTGGAGAACATCTACCGCCACATCGAGGAAGGCATGCCGCCGATCCAGGCCTCCCTCCAGGGGGCCAAGGAAATCGGCTTCGCCGTGGTGGCCATGACCATCACCCTGGCCGCCGTCTACGCCCCGGTGGCCTTCATGACCGGCCGCATCGGCAAGCTCTTCATCGAATTCGCCCTGACCCTGGCCGGCGCCGTGCTGGTCTCCGGCTTCGTCGCCCTGACCCTGTCGCCCATGATGTGCTCGGTGCTGCTGCGGCACGAGGAAAAGCACGGCAAGGCCTTCGTCGCCATCGAGAATTTCCTCAACTGGCTCAACGCCGGCTACCGCCGCATCCTCGGCGCCGCCCTCGACCGGCGCTGGATCGTCCTGGTGGGATTCGCCGCAGTGGCCCTGGCCTGCGTCGGCATGCTCAAGCTGCTCAAGTCTGAGCTTTCCCCCATCGAGGACCGGGGCGTCATCTTCGGCATCTTCAACGGCCCCGAGGGCGCCACCCTGGAATACACGGACAAGTACGCCCGCCAGATCGAGAAGATCTACGCCGGCATTCCCGACGCCGCCAACTACTTCGTCGTCTCCGGCAATCCCATCGTCTCCCAGGGCTCCGCCATCCTGCGCCTGAAGGACTGGAAGGAGCGCCAGCACAGCTCGCCGGAAATCGCCAAGCAGCTGCTGCCCCGCTTCCGGGACATCCCCGGCGTCATGGCCTTCCCGGTGACGCCGCCCTCCCTCGGCCAGAGCGCCCGGGAGCGGCCGATCAACTTCGTCATCGTCAGTTCCGCCTCCTACCAGGAGCTGCAGGCCACCACCACCAAGTTCCTGGCGGCAATGGCCAAGAGCCCCCTGTTCCTCAATGTGGACACGGACCTCAAGCTCAACCTGCCCCAGCTCTCCGTGGCGGTGAACCGGGACAAGGCGGCGGACCTGGGGGTGCCCGTGGAAACCGTCGGCCGCACCCTGGAGACCATGCTCGGTGGCCGCCAGGTGACCCGCTTCAAGCGGGACGGCGAGCAGTACGACGTGATCGTCCAGGTCAGCGACGCCGACCGCGCCAATCCCCGGGACATCAGCGACATCTACGTGCGCGGCAAGAGCGGCGAGATGATCCCCCTGGCCAACCTGGTGCAGGTGGACGAGACCATCAGCCCCCGGGAGCTGAACCACTTCGGCCAGCGCCGCGCCGTCACCATCACCGCCAACCTGGCCCCCGGCTCCACCCTGGGCGAGGGCCTGGCGGCCATGGAAGGAATCGCCGGAGAGGTGCTGCCGGCCGGCTACGCCGTCGATTACAACGGCCAGTCGCGGGAGTTCAAGACCTCCACCGCCTCCCTGGCCCTCACCTTCATCCTCGCCCTGGCCTTCATCTACCTGGTGCTGGCGGCCCAGTTCGAAAGCTTCCGCGATCCCTTCATCATCATGCTGACGGTGCCCCTGTCCATGGCCGGCGCCCTGCTGGCCCTGCTCCTCAGCGGCGGCACCCTCAACGTGTACAGCCAGATCGGCCTGGTCACCCTGGTGGGCCTGATCACCAAGCACGGCATCCTCATCGTCGAATTCGCCAACCAGCTGCAGGAGCAGGGGCGCAACGTCCGGGAGGCGGTGATCGAGGCGGCGGAACTGCGCCTGCGCCCCATCCTCATGACCACCGGCGCCATGGTGCTGGGCGCCATCCCCCTGGCCCTGGCCCGGGGCGCCGGTGCCGAATCCCGTTCCCAGATCGGCTGGGTCATCGTCGGCGGCCTGCTCCTGGGCACCTTCTTCACCCTCTTCGTGGTGCCCACGGTCTATACCCTGATGGCCCGGCGCAAGGGCATGGACCGGGTGGCGGCGGAACAGGCCCGCCACGGCCTGCCCACCTGAGCCGCCCCCGGCCCCGGACGGCCCCGGGCCGTCACCCTGAAAAAGCCGCTGCCCAGCGGCTTTTTTTTCGCCTCCGGAATGCCGACTGGATCAAGAATGGCGACAAAATCCCTGGGGACGGACATGCCATTGAGTTAGCATAAATCCCGCTTTGCCAATGACTTGGCGCCACCTGACTTCGCCACCGGACCCGCCCATGAGCCTCAAGCACAAAATCTGGCTGCTCACCTCCGCCATCATCCTGGGCATCATGGCGGCCGACTTCGCCGTCGGCTACCGCAGCATCGAGGCCGGCATCCGCGACGAGCTGACCCGGGACGCCCAGAACATCCGCGGCATGCTGATGGCCACGCGCCGGGTGTACCACCAGCAGTTCATGGCCAGCGGCCTGCCCATCAACGCCGACACCGTGGGCTTCCTGCCGGCCCACGCCCTCTCCCGCATCTCCGCCGACTTCAAGGAATGGAGCGACAGCGGCCTCTTTTTCAACAACGTCTCCGACCGGCCGCGCAATCCGCAGAACCAGGCCGACGCCGACGAGATGGCGGCCATCGCCTGGTTCCGCGCCAATCCCAAGGCCCCCGACCGGCTGGTGGAAATCCGGGGCCAGGACAACCGCAGCTTCTACCACTACACCGCCCCCATCTGGGTCGAGGCCTACTGCCTGGCCTGCCACGGCGAGCGCAGCCAGGCCCCCGGCTCCATCGGCAACGACTACGACCAGGCCTACGGCTACCAGGTGGGCGACCTGCGCGGCGTCATGAGCATCAAGCTGCCGACGGAGCAGCTGCGCCAGCGGGAATATGGCGCCTGGCTGCACAACTTCCTCATCCGCCTGGGCGGCTACCTGATCCTGCTGCTGACCCTGGGCAGCTACCTCAACCGGGCCTTCGTCGGTCGCCTGGCACGGCTGCAGCGCAGCGTCGGCGACATGGCTGCCGGCAACTACGACACCCGCAGCGACGATGCCGGCGGGGACGAAATCGGCGCCCTGGCCCAGGACTTCAACCGCATGGGCGAAGAAATCCGCCTCCGTACCGAAGCCCTGCAGCAGAGCGAGGCCCGCTTCCGCCGCCTGTTCCAGGAGGCCCCGGTGGGCCTGGCCTACGTGGACCAGGCCGGCACCATCGTGGACCGCAACCGGCGCTGCCTGCAGATGTTCGGCTACTCCGTCGAGGAAATGCCGAGCCTGGAACAGTGGTGGCTGCGGGCCTACCCGGACCCGGACTACCGGGCCCAGGTCATGGCCGACTGGCAGCGGGCGTTGGCCGCTGCCGCCAACCACGACGGCGACATTGCGCCCATCGAGTGCAACGTTACGGTGCGCAGCGGCGAGGAGCGCATCGTCCTCGTTTCCGGCATTTCCCTGGGCGACGACTTCCTCGCCTGCTTCTACGACGTCACCGAGAGCCGCCAGGCCGAACGTATCGCCCGGCAGTACGAGGCCATCGTCCGTTCTTCGGACGACGCCATCCTCAGCAAAACCCTGGACGGCATCGTCACCAGCTGGAACCGGGGCGCCGAGGAGCTGTTCGGCTACAGCGCCGCCGAAATGGTGGGCCGCTCCGCCCTGCACCTGTTCCCGCCGGAGTGCCTGGCGGAGGAACGGGACATCCTGGAACGCCTGCGCCGCGGCGAGACGGTGAAGCACTTCGACACCCGCCGCATCCGCAAGGACGGCCGCATCGTCGACGTCTCGGTCACCATCTCCCCCCTCCTGGACGGCGAGGGCCGGGTTCTGGGCATCTCCAAGATCGCCCGGGACATCACCGCGCGCAAGGCCGCCGAGGCCGAGCTGCAGCGGCACCGCCAGCGCCTGGAGGAGCTGGTGCAGGAGCGCACCCGCCAGCTGGAGGAGCTGAAGGATGCGGCGGAATCGGCCAACGTGGCCAAGAGCGCCTTCCTGGCCAATATGAGCCACGAGATCCGCACCCCCCTCAACGCCATGACCGGCCTCACCCACCTGATCCGCCGGGCCGGCCTCAAGCCCCAGCAGGCCGAGCACATGGACAAGCTGGAGGCGGCCGCCCAGCACCTGCTGGGGGTGATCAACGCCATCCTCGACCTGTCCAAGATCGAAGCCGGCAAGTTCGCCCTGGAGGAGGCGCCCGTCCGCGTCGAAAGCCTGCTCGGCAACGTCGCCTCCTTCCTGCAGGAGCGGGTCCAGGCCAAGGGCCTGGTGCTGCGCACCGAAGCCCAGCCCCTGCCGCCCCACCTGCTGGGGGACCCCACCCGGCTGCAGCAGGCCCTGCTCAACTATGCCGGCAATGCCCTCAAATTCACCGAGCAGGGCAGCATCACCCTGCGGGTGCACACCCTGGAAGAAGGCGAGGCGGACGCCCTGCTGCGCTTCGAGGTGCAGGACACGGGCATCGGCATCCCGCCCGAGGCCATGCACAAGCTCTTCTCCGCCTTCGAGCAGGCCGACAACAGCACCACCCGCCGCTACGGCGGCACCGGCCTGGGCCTGGCCATCACCCGCAAGCTGGCCCAGCTCATGGGCGGCGAGGCCGGTGCCAGCAGCGAGCCGGGCCGGGGCAGCACCTTCTGGTTCACCGCCCGCCTGAAAAAGGGCAAGGAGCGCTACGGCAACGGCGCCCCCCTGGCCGGCGGCAACGCCGAACAGCGGCTGCGCCAGGAGTTCGCCGGCCGCACGGTGCTGCTGGCCGAGGACGAGCCGATCAACCAGGAAATCACCAAGTTCATGCTGGAAGACGTGGGCCTGCGGGTGGAACTGGCACCGGACGGCAAGGTGGCGGTGGAAAGGGCCCGCGGCAACGACTACGCCCTGATCCTGATGGACATGCAGATGCCCCTCATGGACGGCCTCGACGCCACCCGGGAAATCCGCCAGCTGCAACGCCACCGCCAGACCCCGATCCTGGCCATGACCGCCAATGCCTTCGCCGAGGACAAGGCCCGCTGCCTGGGAGCCGGCATGAACGACTTCATCGCCAAGCCGGTGAACCCGGACGTGCTCTACGCCACCCTGCTGCAATGGCTGCTGCAGGACCGCTAAGCGCGGCGCCGGGGCAAACAAAAAGCCGCCTCCCGGCGGCTTTTTCATGGCGCTGCCGGACTAGGCCGGCGGCTTGCGACGCGGCGGGCGCCTGCGGCCTGCAAGGTCACGCCCCCGCAGGGCTGCGGCAAAGGCGCTGCGGGCCCAGGGCAGAAGGGCATGGGGCGCATCCAGGGCCTCGTCCGGGGCCCGGTAGTAGCTCAAGGCCGTGAGCTTGCCCTGACGCGGATAGGTGAAGGGCGGCAGGTCGAGGGCGGTGAATTCGCCCCGGTTGAGGTCGTCCGCCTTCAGCCACAGCTGGTCGTCGATGACGATGGCGAACATGAGGCCGTCGAGAAAGAGGCCGACGCCGCTGAACATGCGCTTGCCCACCACCGGCCCCAGGGGCGCCAGGCTTTCCAGGAGGTAATCCACGTACTCCCGGCTGGCGGCCATGTCAGACCTTCTGCTGTTCCAGAAAGCGGGCCACCCGGGCTTCCACCCGGGCAATCAGGTCCGGCGCCAGGCAGTCGAACACTTCCGCCGTGGGGTCGGAGCGCAGCCAGGTGATCTGGCGCTTGGCCAGCTGGCGGGTGGCGAAGATGCCCCGGTCCAGCAGCTCGGCAGCGGGGGCCTCGCCCTCCAGCACCTCCCAGGCCTGGCGGTAGCCGACGCAGCGCATGGAAGGCAGGCCGGCGTTGAGGCGGTACTTGGCGCGCAGGGCCTGCATCTCGTCCATGAAACCCTGGGCCAGCATCTGGGCGAAACGCTCGGCGATGCGCTGGTGCAGCACCGCCCGGTCGGAGGGGGCCAGGGCCAGGGGCAGCAGGTTCCAGGGCAGGGGTTGCCGCTGCTGCTCGGCCAGCAGGTCGGACATGGGCCGGCCCGTCAGCTGGCAGATTTCCAGGGCGCGGGAGACCCGCTGGGAATCGGTGGGGTGCAGGCGGGCGGCGGTGACCGGGTCCAGCTTGGCCAGTTCGGCGTGCAGGGCCGGCCAGCCGTAGGCCGCCGCCTGCGCTTCCAGTTCGGCGCGCAGGGCCGGGTCGGCTTGCGGCAGGTCGGAGAGCCCCTCCCGCAGGGCCTTGTAGTAGAGCATGGTGCCGCCCACCAGCAGGGGCACCTTGCCCCGGGCGGTGGCCTCGGCCATGGCGGCCAGGGCTTCGTCGCGGAAGCGGGCGGCGGAGTAGGCCTCCTCCGGCGAGATCACATCCACCAGCCGGTGCGGGTAGCGGGCCAGGGTGGCCCGGTCCGGCTTGGCGGTGCCGATGTCCATGTCGCGGAAGACCAGGGCCGAATCGACGCTGATGAGTTCCACCGGGAAGCGGTCGAACAGGTGCAGGGCCGCCGCGGTCTTGCCGCTGGCGGTGGGCCCCATGAGCAGGATGGCGGGGGGATGGGCGCTCATGCCGCCATCCCGACGATTCCTGCCCGGTGCCCGGGACGGGACCTGAAGCCGTAAGCCGAGGGAGCCATCACTGCCCCCGCAGGAAGAGCTTGTCCAGGTCCGCCAGGGACAGCTCGGTCCAGGTGGGGCGGCCGTGGTTGCACTGGTCGGCCCGTTCGGTCTCTTCCATCTGGCGCAAGAGGGCGTTCATTTCCGGCACGGTGAGCAGGCGCCGGGCGCGCACGGCGCCGTGGCAGGCCAGGGTGGCCAGGAGTTCGTTGCGCCGGGCGGTGGAGACCTGGGAAGCCCCGTGTTCCATCAGCTCGGCCAGCAGGCTGCGGGCCAGGTTCACCGGATCGCCGCCGGCCAGCAGCTGGGGCACGGAGCGCAGGGCCAGTTCGTTGGGGCCCAGGGAAGCCAGTTCGAAGCCCAGTTCGGCCATGGTGGCGCCGTGTTCCTCCACCGCCGCCACCTCGTGGGCGCTGGCGGAGAACACCGCCGGAATGAGCAGGGCCTGGGTCGGCACCGCCTTGCTGTCGTAGGCGGTCTTCAGCTTTTCGTAGAGGATGCGCTCGTGGGCGGCGTGCATGTCCACCAGAATCAGGCCCCGGGCATTCTGGGCCAGCACATAGATGCCGTGCAGCTGGGCCAGGGCGTAGCCCAGGGGCGGCGCCTCCTGGCCGGGGGCATCGGCGGCCGCTGCCGGGGCGAAGCTGCCGCCACCGGGGAAGGCGCTGGCAGGGCCCGACCCCTGCCGGGCCGCTGCCGCGAAAGCCAGGTAGGACGAGGCAGACGGCTCGGCCACGCCCAGGCTGCCCTGGCGGGGCGGATTCCAGGCCGGCACGGCCGGGGGGCGTTGCCCATAGCCGCTGTCGGCATGGACAGGGCCGGAAGTCGCGCCGGCATTGCCGCCCAGGGCAGTCAGGCCAGGGGAGGCTGTCTGCACTTCCCGGCTCGGATCGCTGATGACCTGGGACAGGGCCTTATGCACCGCGTGATAGACGAACTGGTGCACCGCCCGGCCGTCGCGGAAGCGCACTTCGGTCTTGGCCGGGTGCACATTCACATCCACCGCCGCCGGGTCGATTTCGATGAACAGGGCGTAGCCCGGGTGGCGGCTGCCGTGCAGCATGTCCTGGTAGGCCTCGCGCAGGGCGTGGGCCAGCAGCTTGTCGCGGACGAAGCGGCCGTTCACGAAGACGTACTGGGCGTCCCGCCCGGGCCGGGACCAGGCGGGCTGGGCGGCGTAGCCGACAATCGACAGCCCCTGGATGCCGGCCTCGACGCGGCGGCATTCAGCGAGGAAATCCTGGCCCAGGATGGCACCGACCCGGCCGGCCAGATCGGCTTTCGGCAGCGACAGGCTGACCCGGCCGTTGTGGGAGAGGGAAAAGGCCACGCCCGGATGAGCCAGGGCCACCCGCTTCACCGCATCGGCGCAGTGGGCGAATTCGGTGCCTTCGGACTTGAGGAATTTGCGGCGGGCCGGGGTGTTGTAATAGAGGTCCCGCATTTCCACCACGGTGCCGGCGGCCAGGGCGGCCGGTTCCGCCTCGCCGCTGCCGTGGGCCGCCAGCTTCCAGGCATGGCCGGCGCCGGCGGCGCGGCTGGTGAGGGTGAGGCGGGCCACCGCCGCCACCGAGGCCAGGGCCTCGCCGCGGAAGCCCAGGGTGGCCACCCGTTCCAGGTCTTCCAGGCTGGCGATCTTGCTGGTGGCGTGGCGGGTCAGGGCCAGGGGCAGTTCTTCCTTGGGAATGCCGCAGCCGTCGTCGCTGACCCGGATCAGTTTCACCCCGCCCTCTTCCAGCTGGATCTGGATGGCCTGGCTGCCCGCGTCCAGGGCGTTTTCCAGCACTTCCTTGAGGACCGAGGCGGGCCGTTCCACCACCTCGCCGGCGGCGATCTGGCTGATGAGAAGGTCGGGCAGGAGGCGGATGGGCATGGCGGCAACGGGGTCGGGGACAAACGGCGAGGGGGCATTATAGCCCCTGCCGAAGTCGGCTCCGGGCGCGGCGTTGCGGCCGCCATGCGGGGCTACCGCCGGTAGCGGAAGTCGCTATAATCGTCCCACACCTGTCATACAACGGCGCCATACCCCATGCCCGTATCGCCTGAGTCTGCACTGCCCCTGCGCGTCCTCTTCGTCGACGACTCCGAACTGGATGTGGAGCTGGCCGCCCGTGCCCTGCGCCAGAGCGGCCACCGCATCGAGTGGACACGGGTGGAGACCGGCGCCGCCATGGAGGAGCAACTGGCCCAGGGCGGCTGGGACGTGGTCATCTGCGACCACAACATGCCCGAGTTCGACTCGGTCTCGGCCCTGGCCCTGCTGCAGTCCCGGGGGGGCGACCTGCCCTTCGTCATCGTCTCCGGCATGATCCCCGACGACATCGCCATCGAGGCCATGCGCCTCGGCGCCCGGGACTTCGTCAGCAAGGACAACCTGAGCCGCCTGGCTCCGGTGGTGGAGCGGGAGATCCGGGAGGCCGGCAACCGGGCCGCCCTGCGCCAGGCCCAGGCCAGCCTGGAACACCTGCTGCGCTTCGACCCCCTGACCGGCATCGCCAACGTGGATTTCCTGCTGGAACACCTGGAACACCGCAGCGCCCCCGAACAGGCCCCCTTCCTCCTGCTGCTGGTGGACATCAACCGCTTCCGCAAGATCATGCACGGCATGGGCATGGTCCTGGCCAACCGGGTGCTGCGGGCGGTAGCCCGGCGCCTCTCGGCCCTCATCGGCGAGGACGATTTCGTCGCCCGGGCCTCCTCCGACCGCTTCGCCCTGGTGCTCTCCGGCATCGCCGACCCGGCCGGGGCCGAGGCCTGGTTCGAGCGCCTGCGGGAAGCCTTCGCTGCCGGCTTTTCCATCCAGGGCCAGGACCTGTACCTGACCTGCAGCATCGGCGCCGCCCTCCACCCCCGCTCCGCCGACAAGGAGAACGAAGGCCTGGACCTCATGCAGCACGCCGAAGCGGCCCTGGAAACGGCCAAGCGGGCCGGCCCCGGCCAGGCCCGCCTCTTCCACGAGCGCATGGCCCAGCCGGAAAAGGGCCGCCTGGTGCTGGAAGCGGCCCTCTACCACGCCCTGGTCAACCACGAATTCGTGCTGCACTACCAGCCCCAGGTGGACCTGGCCACGGGCCGCATCACCGGGGTCGAGGCCCTGCTGCGCTGGCAGAGCCCGGAACGGGGCCTGGTCTCGCCCCTGGAATTCATTCCCCTACTGGAGGAAACGGGCCTCATCGTCCCCGTCGGCGAATGGGTGCTGGGGGAAGCCTGCCGCCAGAGCGTCAAATGGGCCCAGGCCGGCCACCACGACCTGCGGGTGGCGGTGAACCTCTCCGCCCTGCAGTTCCAGCAGCCCCGCCTGGCCGAATCGGTGGCCATGGTGATCCAGCGCTCCGGCGCCGATCCGCGCAACATCGAACTGGAGATCACCGAAAACATCGCCATGAACCAGGAGGAGGAAGTCCTGGACACCCTGCAGCAGCTGCGGGACATCGGCGTCTCCCTGGCCATCGACGACTTCGGCACCGGCTACTCCTCCCTTTCCTATCTGCAGCAGTTCCCGGTGAACCGGCTGAAGATCGACCAGTCCTTCGTCCGCGGCCCGGCCGCCGGCAGCGATCTCTCCATTGCCCGGGCCATCGTCGCCATGGGCACCAGCCTGGGCCTGGAGGTCATCGCCGAGGGCGTGGAAACCGCCGACCAGCGCAGCCGCCTGCAAGAGTGCGGCTGCAGCGAGGGCCAGGGCTACCACTTCGCCCGCCCGGCCCTGCCCGAAGACCTGGCGCCGGCCCTGGCCCAGTGGCGCTGAAGCGGTCATGGCGCTGCCTTCGCTTCTTGCACTCCCCGGCCGGCTGCGGCGCCTCCTTTCCCTTTTTCCCTTCCGCTTCTCCTTCCTGCTGCTGATCCTGGGCCTGCTGTCGAGCCCCCTGGCCCGGGCCCAGAACTATTCCCCCGAGCAGCGCCAGTGGCTGGCCCAGCACCCGGAAATCCGGGTCGGCGCCACGGAAATGCCCAACCTACTGATGCGGGACTTCCGCAGCGGCAGCTACTCGGGCCTCTCGGTGGACATGCTGAAGCTCTACGAGCAGCGCCTCGGCGTGCGCTTCCAGATAGTCTATTACGGCAGCCTGGAAGACATGCACGACGGCATCCGCAACCGGGAGGTGGACCTGCTCTTCGCCGCCGTGCACACCCCGGGACGGGAAACCTACCTGAGCTTCCCCAAGCCCTACGCCGAGCTGGAAACCAAGATCATCGTGCGCCAGGAGACCCTGGGCACCGGCCCCCTCACCCTGGACCAGCTGGAAGGACGCAAGGTGGCGGTGCTGGCCGGCAGCGCCCTGGAGGACCGCCTGCGGCGGGAGTATCCCGGGCTGCACCTGGCCCCCAGCCGGGACGAGCTGTCGGCCCTGACCAAGCTGGCCTTCAGCGAGGTGGATGCGGCGGTCACCGACCTGGGCCGGGTCACCTACTACGTGCAGAAGGAAGGCTTGGTCAATCTGGCCGTGGGCGGCAACACCGGCATCAACTACGCCTTCACCTTCGGCGTGCGCGGCGACTGGCCCGAGCTGACCGCCCTCATGGACCAGACCGCCGCCGCCATTCCGGCCCAGGAAAAGGAACAGGTGCTGCAGCGCTGGCTGCGGGTGGGCAACGCCGGCCCCTGGAACAACCCCAATTTCTGGTGGGTGGCGGGCGGCCTGCTGACCCTCGTCGCCGCGGCCCTGGGGGTGATCCTCTTCTGGAACCGGACCCTGCGCCAGGAAGTGGCGACCCGCACCGCCCAGCTGGACGCCCAGATGGCCGAACTGCTGGAGGTGGACCGGGACCTGCGGGAGAGCGAGGCCCGCTTCCGCGACCTGGCCGAGCTGTCCTACGACTGGTACTGGGAGCAGGACGAGAACTGCCGCTTCACCATGATGTCCGGCGGCGCCTTCCAGAAGGGCCGCCTGCCCCTGGAGCAGTACCTGGGCAAGACCCGCTGGGAACTGCCCCTGCTCGGCGTCACCCCGGAGCAGATGACCGCCCACCGGGCCCAGCAGGAAGCCCACCTGCCGTTCCGGGACTTCACCTACCAGATCGTCGCCGGCGACGGCGAAATCCACTGGTACGTCAGCAACGGCCGCCCGGTCTTCGACGAGCGGGGCCAGTTCCGCGGCTACCGCGGCACCGGCCAGGACATCACCGCCCGCATGCGCACCCAGCAGGCCCTCATCGACAGCGAACAGCGCATCCGGGGCCTGCTCGACAGCACCTTCTCCTTCGTCGGCCTGATGGACCCCCAGGGCACCCTGCTGGAGGCCAACCGCACCTCCCTGGAATTCGCCGGCGCCGCCAAGGAAGAGGTGGTGGGCCGCCCCTTCTGGGACACCCCCTGGTGGGACCGGGACAGCGACAGCCGGGAAACCCTGCGCCAGGCCGTGGCCCGGGCGCGCCAGGGCGAGACGGTGCGCTTCGCCGCCAGCCACCGCACCGCCCAGGGCATCCTGCACTGGATCGACGTCAGCATCACCCCGGTGCGGGACGAGCACGGCCGCGTCATCTACCTCATTCCCGAAGGCCGGGACGTGACCGAGATGCGCCGCACCCAGGAAGCCCTGCGGGCCCTGGTGGAAAACACCGCCACGGTCTATGGCGAGGCCTTCCTCGATTCCCTGGTGCAGCACGTGGCCACCCTCTTCGACGTGGCCTACGCCTTCGTCGGCGAAGTGGACCCGGACGGCTGCCACATCCGCACCCTCTCCAGCTGGACCCACGGCGCCCCCTCCACCAATTTCGCCTACGCCCTGGACGGCACGCCCTGCCAGGTCATGCTCGGCTCCGGCCCGACCCTCTTCCCCCGGGGCATCACCGAGTTGTTCCCGGACAACCGGGCCCTGAAGGAAATGAAGGCGGAAAGCTACATGGGCGCCCCCATCACCGGCAACGGCGGCAAGATCCTGGGCCTGCTGGTGGTGATCGACGACAAGCCCCTGCCCGAGGCCAGCGGCTACCTGCCCATCATCAGCCTGTTCGCCCTGCGGGCCGGCATGGAAATGGAGCGCATGGCCCAGGAACGGGCCATGCGCAGCCTCAACCAGGAACTGGAACGGCGGGTGGCCGAACGCACCGACCAGCTGGCGGTGGCCAACAAGGAGCTGGAAGCCTTCTCCTACTCCGTCTCCCACGACCTGCGGGCGCCCCTGCGCCACGTCTCCGGCTTCGTCAGCCTGCTCGAGGCCGATGCGGACAACCGGCTGTCGGAAGCCAGCCGGCGCTATCTCAACATCATCACCGAGGCCGCCAACCGCATGGGCGACCTCATCGACGGCCTGCTGGCCTTCTCCCGCATCGGCCGGGCCGAAGTGCACAAGACCCCGGTGGACCTCAACAAGCTGCTCCAGGAAGTGATCGACGACCTGGCCCAGGAACCCCGTGCCCCGGCGGTGGATTGGGCCATCGGCAGCCTGCCCCAGGTGCTGGCGGACCGCACCCTGATCCGCCAGGTGCTGGCCAATCTGGTGGGCAACGCCCTCAAGTACTCGCGCAAGCGGGAGCGGGCCCAGATCCACATCGCCGCCGAGAGCGGGGAGCACGAGGGGCGGCCCGAGTGGGTAATCCGCATCGCCGACAACGGCGTCGGCTTCAACATGAAATACGTGGGCAAGCTGTTCGGCGTTTTCCAGCGCCTGCACGGCGCCGCCGATTTCGAGGGTACCGGCATCGGCCTGGCCAACGTGCGCCGGGTGGTGGAGCGCCACGGCGGCCGCACCTGGGCCGAGGCCGAGCCCGACCGGGGCGCCACCTTCTACTTCAGCCTGCCCCGGGACGAATGATGCATAAAGACAATAAGGAGATTCCATGGAACTGAAGCGCATCCTCCTGGCGGAAGACGATCCCCGGGACGTGGAACTGGCCCTGGAAGGCCTGGGTGCCAGCCACCTGGCCAACGAGGTGGAGGTGGTGAACGACGGCGAGCAGGCCCTGGACTACCTCTACCGCCGCGGCCCCTTCGCCGACCGGCCGGCGGGCAACCCGGCCCTGATCCTGCTGGACCTGAAGATGCCCCTGGTGAGCGGCCTGGAAGTGCTGCGGGAGATCAAGCAGGACGAGGAGCTGCGCCACGTGCCGGTGGTCATGCTGACCTCCTCCCGGGAGGAGCGGGACCTGGACGAGGCCTACGACCTGGGCTGCAACGCCTACGTGGTGAAGCCGGTGAATTTCCGCGACTTCATCGACGCGGTGAAATCCCTGGGCCTGTTCTGGGCCGTGCTCAACGAGCCGCCGCCGGGCTGCGTGCACAAGTAGGCTAGAATCCGGGCCTGGCGGCCCCGCCCGGAGCCGCCCCATCCGCCCCCATACTCCCTGCCGCCCCATGGAATTTTTCGACGCAATCACCGGCCTCTTCCTGCAGTTCATCGACCTGGTCCTGCACCTGGACAAGCACCTGGCCGTCCTGGTCCAGCAATACGGCCCCTGGATCTACGCCATCCTCTTTTTCATCGTTTTCGCCGAAACCGGCTTCGTCGTCGTGCCCTTCCTTCCCGGCGACTCCCTGCTCTTCGTCGCCGGCGCCCTGGCCGCCATCGGCGACATGGCCCTGCTGCCCCTGATGCTCAGCCTGTCCCTTGCCGCCGTGCTCGGCAACAGCCTCAACTACGTCATCGGCCGCTGGTTCGGCCACCGCATCCTGGCCTGGAATTCCCGCCTGCTGAACCGGGCAGCCCTGGAAAAGACCCACGCCTTCTTCGAGGTACACGGCGGCAAGACCCTGGTCATCTCCCGCTTCCTGCCCCTGCTGCGCACCTTCGCCCCCTTCGTCGCCGGCATGGGCGAGATGGGCTACGGCCGCTTCACCTTCTTCAACGTGGTCGGCGGCGTCTCCTGGGTGGTGTCCCTCAGCCTGGCCGGCTACTGGTTCGGCAACCTGCCCCTGATCAAGAACAACCTGTCGCTGGTGATCGTGCTCATCATCGCCGTGTCCCTGCTGCCGGCCGTCATCGGCTACTGCAAGGCGCGCAAGGCCAGCACCGGCTGAACGGCACAACCACAGACAAAAAACCAAGGGGGAGTCATGGGGAAGCAGGAACAAGACGGAGCGCGGGCCGGCCCCGCCCTGGCCGCAGCGGCGGCCCTGCTGCTGGCCCTGGCCCTGCCGGGCTGCACCACCCGCACCAGCCACGACGGGCGCAGCGAATCCCGCTTCGACCCCCGGGCCATCGCCAAGACCGACATCGACCGGGTCATCGACGCCAGCCAGCGGGAAGTCAGCGCCGGCCTCAAACGCCTCACCGAAAAGCTGTACCGGCGCAATCCCCGGGAATGGAAGAAGGTCGGCCAGCCCTCCCTGGAAGCGGCCGTGGCCCGCATCTTCGACAACAACCAGTGGCCCGAGCTGGAAGGGCGCCGGGAGGCCCAGGCCATGCTGCTCGCCTTCCGCGAGGATTACCACGGCGACCGGGTGCTGGCCCTCATGGCCGGGGTCAACGGCATGGTCCAGGCGGCCTACGAGCACAAGACCGATTTTTACGTTCTTGACGGCCTCGACGCGCAAAAGCTCTACAATTGCGCCCGCAACCTGGAAATCGTCGCCTGGCGCCTGAACAACAACCGCAATGTGGAAGGCGAGCTGTACATCCTCTCCAACGAGCCGGACGCCGCCGTGCGCAACCTCTCCTTCGAGCGGGAAATCGGCCGCCTGGTCGGCCTCCTGGATTTCCTCTCGGTGGTGGTGGCCGACAAGAACGGCCGCACCGTCAACCGGGTCATGCAGAACCTGGCCACCGCAGTCTTCCTGCCGGTGGCCGCCCTCACACCGATCAAGTAGGACCGTCCCGGCAGCCCCTGCCGGGCCCCAGCAGACATGAAAAAAAGACTCGTCATCCTCATCTCCGGCCGCGGCAGCAATATGGAGGCCATCCTCCGGGCCGCCGCCGATCCTGCCTATCCGGGCCAGGTGGTGGCCGTGATCGCCAACCGGCCCGACGCCAAGGGCCTGGAAACCGCCAAGGCGGCCGGCATCGCCACCGCCGCCCTGGACCACAAGGCCTACCCCAGCCGGGAAGCCTTCGACGCCGCCCTGGCCGAGGCCATCGACGCCCACGCCCCGGACCTGGTGATCCTGGCCGGCTTCATGCGCATCCTCTCCGAAGGCTTCGTGCGCCATTACGAAGGCCGCCTGATCAACATCCATCCCTCCCTGCTGCCCGCCTTCCCCGGCCTGCACACCCATCAGCGGGCCCTGGAGGAAGGCTGCCGGGTGCACGGCTGCACCGTGCATTTCGTCACCCCGGCCCTGGACCACGGCCCCGCCATCGCCCAGGCCGTGGTGCCGGTGCTGGAAGGGGACGACGAGCACAGTCTGGCGGCCCGGGTCCTGGTGCAGGAACACCAGGTCTATCCCGCCGCCGTGGCCTGGTTCTGCCAGGGCCGCCTGCGCCTGGAACAGGGCCGGGTGCTGCTGGCCGACAACCCCATGGCCGCCGCCAGCGCCCTCATTTCCCCCCCGGCCCGGAGCTGATCCCTGAAGCGCTCCATCCCCGTCGCCCTGGCGCTGGCCCTGGCGACCTCCCTCTTCCTCCATCTCGGCGCCCTGGTGCTGCCGGAAGTCGAGCTGCCCGGGCTGGGCGAAGAACCACCCTCGCCGCCCCTGGAAGCCACCCTGACGCCCCAGCGGCGGCCCGAAACACCCCCTGCCCCGGCACCCGCGCCGAAAGCCGTGCCCAAGGCCCCCAGGCCCAGCAGGGCCGTCCCGCCTGGGCCGGCAGCAGTGCCCGCCCCCCAGGCCCAGCCGGAGCCGGCGGCCGCCGCCCCGGTGCCGGAAGCCGCGCCGGTGGCCGCCCCCGAGCCTGCCCCGCCGGCGGCAGTGGAGCCCCGGCTGCCGCCCCGGGGCCGCATCCGCTTCGTCGTCATCAAGGGCGAGCAGAATTTCGAAGTGGGCCAGACCATCCACGAATGGCGCATCGCCGACGGCCGCTACCGGCTCACCGGCGTCACCGAAACCACCGGCCTGGCGGCCCTCTTCAAGTCGGTCCAGGTGGCCTACGAGAGCCGGGGTAAAATAGGCCCGGCCGGACTGCAGCCGGAAACCTTCGTCGCCCGCAAGAACGGCAGCGAGACCGGCGACCGGGCCGACTTCGACTGGAACGCCGGCAGCGTCGTCCAGGGCAGGGAGCAGCGACGCCAGCCCCTGCCCCCCGGCGCCCAGGATTTCATCAGCTTCTACTACGCCTTCGGCTACCTGCCCCAGGTGGGCGCCACGGTGGATCTGCCGGTGAGCACCGGGCGCAAGCTGGACACGATCCGCTTCACCCGGGTCGGCGAGGAAGTCCTGGAACTGGCCTTCGGCAGCGTGCCGACCGTGCACCTGCGGGCCAGCGGCGACACCACCACCGAAGTGTGGCTGGCCACGGACCGCCTGCTGCTGCCGGTGAAGATCCGCCACATCGACAAGAAGGGCGAACGTTTCGACCAGATCGCCACCGAACTCCAGGTCGGCAGCGAATAGACGCCGCCCGCCGGGGTTCCGGCCCCACCGATTTTCCGCGCCCTCCGGGGCCAACGTTTTTTTGAAGACCGCCATGACCCACGCACCCGCTCCCGCCCTGTTCCAGCACGCCATCGCCGCCCTCACCGAGGTGCTGCGCCTGAACCACCCGGCGGACGCGGCCCTCTCCCGCTACTTCCGCGAGCACAAGCAGCTGGGCCACCGGGACCGGGGCTTCGTGGCCGAGGCCGTGTTCGCCATCCTGCGCCACAAGCGCAGCCTGGAAGCCCTGGTGCTGCCCCAGGTGAACGCCCGCCGCCTGCTGCTGGCCCACCTGGCCTGCCACCAGGGCCTGGAAGCCAAGGCCCTGGAAGCCCTGCTGCGCCACGGCGAAGCCGAGCTGGTGGAACACTTGCAACAGCGCTGGGCCGCCATCGGCCGCGGCGAAGACCATTTCGACCCCAGCGGCCCCCTCGGCCTGAGCGCCCCGGCCATCGCCCTGGACCTGCCGGACTGGCTCTACCAGCGCCTGCTGGCCCAGTACGGCGCCGAGGAGACCCAGGCCCTGGTGGCCGCCCTCAACCGGCCGGCCCCCCTGGACCTGCGGGTCAATAGCCTGAAGGGCGAACGCAACGCCGTCGCCGCCCAGCTGGCCAAGGACGGCATCGCCGCCACTCCCACCCCCTATTCGCCCCTGGGCCTGCGCCTGGCCGGCAAGCCCGCCCTCTCCCGCAACCCGCTGTTCATGGACGGTGCGGTGGAAGTGCAGGACGAGGGCAGCCAGCTGCTGGGCCTGCTGCTGGCGCCCAAGCGGGGCGAGATGGTGGCCGACTTCTGCGCCGGCGCCGGCGGCAAGACCCTGCTGCTGGGCGCCCTGATGCGATCCACCGGTCGCCTCTATGCCTTCGACGTGTCGGAGAAGCGCCTCAACAACCTGAAGCCGCGCCTGGCCCGTTCCGGCCTGTCCAACGTGCACCCGGTGCGCATCGAGAGCGAGAACGACGCCCGCATCAAGCGCCTGGCCGGCAAGCTGGACCGGGTCCTGGTGGATGCACCCTGCTCGGGTCTGGGCACCCTGCGCCGCAATCCGGACCTGAAGTGGCGCCAGGACGAAAAGTCCGTCGCCGAGCTGAACGCCAAGCAGACCGCCATCCTCAATTCCGCCGCCCGCCTGGTGAAGGCCGGCGGCCGCCTGGTGTACGCCACCTGCAGTCTGCTGCAGGAAGAAAACGGCGCCGTCGCCGACGCCTTCCTCGCCGCCCACCCGGACTTCGTCGCCGTGCCGGTGGCCGACATCCTGGCTGCCCAGGGCATCGAGCTGCCGGGGCTGGAGGCCATGCCCGCCGGCCGTCTGGCCCTGCTGCCCCACCGCCACGACAGCGACGCCTTCTTCGCCGCCGTCTTCGAACGTCAAGCCAAGTAAGCCTGCGCCATGGAAACCCTGCCCCAGCTATTCACCGACCTGTGGGACGACCTGCAGAATCCCCGCATTTTCTGGCAGATGGCCGTGCTCCTCGGCTGCATCGGCATCGCCTTCTTCGCCTCGCGTCAGGTGCGCAACCGCATCCAGACGACGCCGGAGCGCTGGCACGCGGGCCGCAGCGGGGTCAAGCGCCTGCTCTTCCCCCTGCTGGCGGCGGGCCTGGTAGTACTGGCCCGGGCCCTGCTCAAGCCCCACATGCACGTCAATCTGCTGTCCCTGGCCGTGCCCCTGATGCTGTCCCTGGCCGGCATCCGGCTGATGGTCTACATCCTGCGCCAGGCCTTCGCCCCCTCGGGCTGGCTGGCAGCTTCCGAGCGGGTCATCGCCACCCTGGTGTGGCTGGCCGCGGCCCTGCACATCACCGGCCTGGACCTGCCGGTGATCGACGCCATGGAGCAGGTGCAGTTCGCCGTGGGCAAGCAGCGCCTCGACCTGTGGATGATCCTGCACGGCCTGGTCACCATTTTCGTCACCGTGCTGGGCGCCCTGTGGCTGGCCGGCCTGGCGGAGGCCCGGCTGATGGGGGCGCAGAAGCTGGATTCCAACGTGCGGGCGGTGCTGGCCCGCATCATCAAGGCCCTGCTGACCCTGGTGGCGGTGCTCATCAGCCTGTCCCTGGTGGGCATCGACATCACCACCCTCTCGGTCTTCGGCGGCGCCCTCGGCGTCGGCCTCGGTTTCGGCCTGCAGAAGATCGCCAGCAACTACATCTCCGGCTTCATCATCCTGCTCGACCGCTCCATCCGCCTGGGCGACTTCATCGCCATCGACGCCGCCACCAGCGGCGTGGTGACCCAGATCACCACCCGCTACACGGTGCTGCGGGGCCTGGCCGGCACCGAATACCTGATCCCCAACGAGCAGTTCGTCGCCAACGTGGTGCAGAACCAGTCCTACACGGACACCCAGGTATTCCTCAAGACCGCCGTCCAGGTCGGCTACAACAGCGATGTGGAGCGGGCCATGGCGGTGCTGGTGGAGGCGGCCGCAGCCCATCCCCGGGTACTGCAGGAGCGGCCGCCCCGGGCCTACCTGACTGGCTTTGCCGACAGCGGCATCAACCTGGAGGTGGGCTTCTGGATCGAAGACCCGGAGGAGGGTTCCGGCGCCCTGCGCTCGGACATCAACCTGGAGATCTGGAAGCGCTTCAAGGCCGAAGGCATCGAAATCCCCTTCCCCCAGCGGGAGGTGCGCATGCTCGGCGAGGCCCCTACGGCAGCGGCCGAGGGTGCAGCCAGGTTATAAGAAAAGACCGAAATATTCCGTTTTGGCGGGGGAAACTCCGCCGCTGCGGTTGTTATACTCCGGGCCAAATCTGGACTATCTACGTCTACCCAAGGAGATGCCATGCCCTTTGCGCGCCACCTGATGTCACGCCTTTCCCTGCTCGCCGTCCTGGCCGCCGGCCTGGGCAGCACCGCGGCCTTCGCCGCCGACCCCAACCTGGCCCGCAATCTGGCGGCCACCTGCGCCAACTGCCACGGTACCGACGGCCACGCCCAACCCGGCGCCATGGACATCCTGGCCGGCCAGGACAAGGGCGTGCTGCTGCAGAAGCTGAACGGCTTCCGCGACGGCAGCCGGCCGGCCACCATCATGCACCAGATCGCCAAGGGCTATACCCCGGAGCAGCTGGACCTGATCACCACCTATCTGGCAGCCCAGAAACGGGAGGGCAAGTAATGACCATGCAACGCCGGGATTTCCTCAAGGCCGCGGGCATCGTCTCCGCCGCTTCCGTCACTGCCTCCCTGACCGGCTGCGCCAGCACCCCGGTTCCCCGCAAGCAGGCTGCCGGCCACGTGGTGGTGGTGGGCGGCGGCTACGGCGGCGCCACGGTGGCCAAGTACCTGCGCAAGTGGAGCGAGGGCGGCGTCCGCGTCACCCTGGTGGAGCGTAACCCCAGCTTCATCTCCTGCCCCATTTCCAACCTCATCCTCTCCGGCGACAAGACCCTGGACGACATCACCGTCTCCTACGACGGCCTGAAGAACCGCTGGGGCGTCAAGGTGATCCAGGACGAAGCCGTGGCGGTGGACCCGGTCAAGCGCACCCTGCGCCTGGCCCAGGGCGGCAGCCTCAGCTACGACCGCCTGGTGCTCTCCCCCGGCGTCGATTTCCTGTGGTCCCTGGTGCCGGCCCTGGACGCCAAGGAATCCCAGGAGAAAATCCTCCACGCCTGGAAGGCCGGCCCCCAGACCGTGGCCCTGCGCAAGCAGCTGGAATCCATGAAGGACGGCGGCGTCTTCGCCATCACCATTCCCAAGGCGCCCTACCGCTGCCCGCCCGGCCCCTACGAGCGGGCTTCGGTGGTGGCCAGCTACTTCAAGGCCCACAAGCCCAAGTCCAAGGTGCTGATCCTGGACGCCAACGAGGACGTGATCTCCAAGAAGGGCCTGTTCACCAAGGCCTGGAGCGAGCTGTACCCGAACATCGTCGAATACCGGCCCAACCACGAGCTGATCGACGTGGACGTGACCAACACCACCGCCCTCTTCGAATTCGACAAGGTGCGGGCCGACGTGCTCAACGTGGTGCCGCCCCAGCGGGCCGGCGCCATCGCCAGCGCCGCCGGGCTGAAGCTGGTGAACAACCGCTGGGTCGATGTGGACTGGCTGAGCCTGGAATCCACCAACACCCCGGGCATTCACGTCCTGGGCGACGCCATTTTCCCGGCGCCGACCATGCCCAAGTCCGGCCACATGGCCAACCAGCACGCCAAGCTGGCCGCCGCCGCCATCCTCAACCTGCTGGCCGGCGAGGCGCCCAATCCCAATCCGGTGGTGATGAACACCTGCTACAGCTTCCTCAGCTCCACGGAAGCCTGCCACGTGGCCTCCATCCACCAGTACGACGCCGAGAAAAAGACGGTGCTGCCGGTGCCCGGCTCCGGCGGCGTCTCCGCCGTGCGCAGCGTCGCAGAGGCCCAGTTCGCCCTGGGCTGGGCCAAGAACATCTGGGCCGACGCCCTGGCCTAGAACAAAAAAGCAGCACTGCCGGGAGGCAGGCAGGACGGCCATCTCCGCCATGGCATGGCCAACAGGCCCGTCCTGCCTGCCTCCCGGGCCCACCCCCTGCAGCCGAATAAAAAGGCCGCGCCTCCTTGCGGAAGCGCGGCCTTTTCTCATTGCACAGGGCGCCGAGCGGCGCCGGGATCAGCCCTTGCCGGTGCTGCCGAAGCCGCCGGCACCCCGGTCGCTGGCGGCAAACTCGTCCACCAGGTTGAACTGCACCTGCAGCACCGGCACCACCACCAGCTGGGCGATGCGGTCCAGGGGATTGATGGTGAAGGCTTCCTTGCCCCGATTCCAGGTGGAAACCATGATTTCGCCCTGGTAGTCGGAGTCGATCAGGCCCACCAGGTTGCCGAGGACGATGCCGTGCTTGTGGCCCAGGCCGGAGCGGGGCAGGATCATGGCGGCCATGCCCGGGTCGTTGAGGTGGATGGCGATGCCGGTGGGAATCAGCTGGGTTTCGCCCGGATGCAGCTTCACCGGGGCCTCGATGCAGGCCCGCAGGTCCAGCCCGGCGGAACCGGGGGTGGCGTACTGGGGCGGGGTTTCGTGCAGGCGGGGGTCCAGCAGTTTGACGTCGACGGGATGCATTGTTTCTCCAGATAAAAATCAGTGGGGCATCAGTTGGGCAGACGCGCGGCAATGGCAGCGACGATGCTGCGGGCCACCTCGGTCTTGCTGGCGGTGGCCAGGGGATGGGCGCCGGCGGCATCGAACAGGACCACGGTGTTGTCCTCGCCGCCGAAGCCGTCGCTGATCAGGTTGCCCACCACCAGGGGCAGTTTCTTGTTGATGCGCTTGCCCTCGGCGTAGGTGGCCAGGTCGTGGCTCTCGGCGGCAAAGCCGACGCAGAAGGGCGGCCGCGGCAGGGCCGCCACTTCGGCCAGGATGTCCGGGTTCTTCACCAGCTCCACCGTCATCGCAGCGGCGTTCTTCTTGATCTTTTGGGCGGACGGGGCGGCCGGCCGGTAGTCGGCCACGGCGGCGACGCCGATGAAGACGTCGCTCTCCCCGGCCCGGGCCAGCACTTCCCGCTGCATCTCCAGGGCGGCGCTCACCTCGACCCGCAGCACGCCCCGGGGGCAGGCCAGCCCGGTGGGGCCGGAGACCAGGGTGACGGCGGCGCCGGCCTGGGCACAGGCCCGGGCCAGGGCGTAGCCCATCTTGCCGCTCGAAAGATTGGTGATGCCCCGCACCGGGTCCAGGGCCTCGAAGGTGGGGCCGGCGGTAAGCAGCACCCGCTTGCCGGCCAGGGGCTTGGCCTGGAAGAAGGCGATCAGGTCCTCGACGATTTCCGCCGGCTCCAGCATGCGCCCGGCGCCGACCTCGCCGCAGGCCTGGTCGCCGCAGGCGGGGCCCAGCAGGGTGATGCCGTCCGCAGCCAGGGTGGCGGCGTTGCGTTGGGTGGCCGGGTTTTCCCACATCTGCCGGTTCATGGCCGGGGCCACCAGCAGGGGGCAATCCCGGGCCAGCACCAGGGTGGTGAGCAGGTCGTCGGCCTGGCCGTGGGCCACCTTGGCCAGGAAATCGGCGGAGGCCGGCGCCACCAGCACCGCGTCCGCCTCCCGGGAGAGGTCGATGTGGGCCATGTTGTTGGCCATGCGCGCATCCCACTGGTCGGTGAACACCGGCTGGCCGGACAGGGCCTGGAAGGTCACCGCACCGACGAAATGGGTGGCCGCCTCGGTCATGGCCACCTGCACCGTGGCCCCCTGCTTCTGCAGCAGGCGGGTCAGCTCGGCCGCCTTGTAGGCGGCGATGCCGCCGGTGACGCCGAGGAGTATTTTCTTGCCCAACAATTCCATTGTCGTAATCGCTAGAATGGCTGATCCGCCCGATTCTACTTGAGATCATGGCAATCACCGACTGGCCCGAAGACGAACGCCCCCGGGAGCGGCTGCTGAAGCAGGGCGCCACCGCCCTCTCCGACGCCGAACTGCTGGCCGTCTTCCTGCGGGTCGGGGTGCGGGGCCAGAGCGCGGTGGACATGGCGCGCAGCCTGCTGCAGCGTTTCGGCAGCCTGACCCGGCTGTTTGCCGCCACGGCGGAGGAGATCAGCGCCGTGCCCGGCATGGGCAGCGCCAAGTACGCCCAGATCCAGGCCATCCTGGAAATGTCCCGGCGCGCCCTGCGGGAGGAAATGGAGCGGCCCCATGCCTTCAATTCCCCGGGTGCGGTGCGCGACTACCTGCGGGCCCGGCTGGGCGGCGAGCCCCGGGAGGTGTTCCTGGCCCTGTGGCTGGACGCCCAGAACCGCCTCATCGCCGCCGAAGAACTGTTCCGCGGCACCCTGACCCAGACCGCCGTCTATCCCCGGGAAGTGGTGAAGACGGCCCTGGCCCGCAATGCGGCGGCCGTCATCTTCGCCCACAACCACCCCTCCGGCGTCGCCGAACCCTCCCGGGCCGACGAACAGCTCACCGCCGCCCTCAGGCAGAGCCTGGCCCTGGTGGAGGTGCGGGTGCTGGACCATTTCGTCGTCGCCGGCAACGCCCCGCCCCTTTCTTTTTCCGAGCGGGGCTTGCTCTGATCTATATCAATAGTAAGAGGGGGTCTGTGGTTATACTGCGCGCTGACCAGATAACAACAATTCCCAATTGCAATGAAAGAACAGCGCCAATATGACCGGTACCCAGCCCGGTGGTCGTGCATGATCGTCCTCGACAGCGAGCCGGACCGGGTCTATCACGGCCGTACCCACGACGTTTCCCAGGCCGGCGCTGCCGTACTGACGGACCACAACCTGCACACCTCCAGCCAGTTCACCATGCGGCTGTCCGTGCCACCCACCCACTCCCACGAACGCCCGCTGGTGCTGGAATTCCGCTGCCGCATGGCCTATTCGGTGCACTCCGACCGCCACTGCTGCTTCCGGCATGGGGTACAATTCGTCGGCTTCACGGGCGCAGCCAAGGTTCAGCTGCAACGTGTACTCGCCCAGCATTTTTTACCCGGGACGGAAAGGTACGCCGGATAAGGCTTTCCGGCCTTTTTGCCGCCCCGGGCAAAAGGAAAACGCAAAAGAGGCTTGATATTATTCAGGCAGTTGCGTTACAATCGCGGGCTTTCCTTCCAAGTTTTCTGGAGCAAATCATGGCGCGTGTCTGCCAAGTGACGGGCAAGGCCCCGATGGTCGGGAACAACGTTTCCCATGCCAACAACAAAACCAAGCGCCGCTTCCTGCCGAATCTGCAGTATCGTCGCTTCTGGGTTGAGAGCGAAAACCGCTTCATCCGGCTGCGTGTTTCCAACGCCGGTCTGCGGTTGATCGACAAGAAGGGTATCGACGAGGTCCTGGTGGATCTGCGTGCCCGCGGCGAAGTGTAATAAGCGTTTCACGGTCTAAGGAGCTGCGACATGCGTGAAAAGATCAAGCTGGAGTCCACTGCTGGGACCGGCCATTTCTACACCACCACCAAGAACAAGCGTACCAAGCCGGAAAAGATCGAGATCAAGAAGTACGATCCCAAGGTCCGCAAGCACGTGATCTACAAAGAAACCAAGCTGAAGTAAGCCCCCCAAAGGCTTGGCTACCGGAAAACCCGCCCTTGTGGCGGGTTTTTCTTTGGGCCTTCGCCCCGGAACGCCGCCGCAAATGAGCCCCCGTTCTCCCCCCCCCCCCGCTTTGCAGCCGGATTCGGGGCAGAAACGACACCTTGCCCCCAACGCTGTCGGCCTCCCCGCCGGAAGCAGCCGCCGCAAGCGAAAGCCGCAAACAACCTGCGATCAGCGACGGCGGCCGATGACCAGCAGGCTGACCAGCACCCCGGCAAAGCAGAGCACGGACCAGTTGGCCATGGAAAGCTGCAGGAAGGTCCAGTCCCGGGCCGAACAGAAGCCGGTGGCCATGAACAGGGGCGGATACTGCATGCCCAGCCAGTCCACCAGGCGCTCGATCAGGTTGGGATCGCCGTAGGCACATTCCAGGGCCGGATCAGCCACCCATTGCAGCCAGGTCTGGTACAGGGCCGTGGCCATGCCGCCGACGGCGGTGACGCCGATCAGACCGAGCCACAGCCAGCGCAGCCGGGGCAACAATGCCCCGCCCAGGGCCAGGGCGGCCACCAGCAGGTAGAGCACGCGCTGGAAAATGCACAGGGGACAGGGCTGCAGGCGGTCAAACTCCTGGATTACCAGGCCGGCGGAGACCAAGGCGACGCAGCCCACAGCGAGAAGCAGATAGCCGGGACGTCCGGCCAGACGGTTGAGCAGGGACATAGGGGATCGGACTTTCCTGAAGAAAAGGGCACCCCGCAGGGCGCCCCGTCATTGTGCCAGCGTTGGCCGCTCCGGCTCAAATGGCGTAGCGGCGCAGACGCAGGGACATCTCCTCCAGCTGGCGGATGCCGCTGCTTTCGGCCCGGCGGCACCAGTCCTGCAGGTGGGTCAGCAACTGCTCCCGGCTGGCGTTGGTGCGCTCCCACACCGCGCTCAGTTCCTCCCGCATGGCCACCAGGGTCTGCAACGGGCCGCTGCCCTGAACCAGGGCATCGAAGCGCTGACGCAGTTCCGCCGGCATCCGCCCCAGGTCGCCGGCCAGCCAGCGCCGCGCGTCCCGGGCCCGCTTGAACTCCACCGCATCGAGACGCCCACGGAGGGCCCGCAACTCGGCCTCGTAGGTCTGGCGCAGGGATTTGGCGTAACGGGTCATGAGATCGTAACGGTGGGTGATGAGGGCCTGCAGGGTATGGTCGTCCACCTGGGGCCGCAGGGAACGCAGCCGGGGCCGGGGCGCCACCTTCTTCACCCGGGCCAGGCCCAGGGCGCTCATCAGGCGGATGTAGCCCCAGCCGATGTCCACCTCGTACCACTTGGCGGAGAAGCGGGCGGAAGTGGCGAAGGCATGGTGGTTGTTGTGCAGTTCCTCGCCGCCGATGACCAGCCCCAGGGGCCAGAGATTGGTGGAGGCGTCGGCGCAGGCGAAGTTGCGGTAGCCCCAGAAGTGGGCCAGGCCATTGACCACCCCCGCCGCCCAGAAGGGAATCCAGGCCATCTGCACCGCCCACACGGTGATGCCGGCGGCGCCGAAGAGCAGCACGTCCAGCACCAGCATGAGGGCCACGCCGAGTACCGGATGCCGGGCATAGACGTGGCGCTCCAGCCAGTCGTCCGGCGTGCCGTGACCGTAGCGGGCCAGGGTTTCGGCATTGGCGGCCTCGGCCCGGTACAGTTCGGCGCCTTCGGAGAGGACCTTCCACAGGCCCTTCACCTGGGGACTATGGGGATCCTCGGCGGTTTCGCACTTGGCGTGGTGCTTGCGGTGGATGGCAGTCCATTCCTTGGTCACCATGCCGGTGGTCAGCCACAGCCAGAAGCGGAAGAAATGGGAAGGCAGGAGCCCCAGATCCAGGGCCCGGTGGGCCTGGTGGCGGTGCAGGAAGACGGTGACGGCGACGATGGTCACATGGGTCATGCCCAGGGCCGCCAGCAGCACGCCCCACCAGGGCAGGTCGAGGGCGCCGGAATGGAGAAAGGCTAGGAGGGACGACAGGATATCGGCAAAGGCCATGGTTGGAACTACCCCTTGAAAAGGATGAATGACGCCAAGCGCCTGATTCGCAGCCATTTCCATGGCGCAGCGCAACAACCAGGCGACGGGGCATTTGTTACACTGCCCCGACAAAAACAAGCAGTACACAATGAGGAGGAGACCTCTTGTCCCCGCAACACCCAAATGAGGACGTCAGCGGTGAAGACCAGCTGCGGCGTCTGCTTGCCCTGCTGGCCCATTGCCATGCCGCCGCCGGTGCAGCTGGCAACGAAGCGGACCTGGCGGCCCGCATCTGCGACAGCCTGACCGGCTGCGGCGGCTACAGCCTAGCCTGCGTCGGTCTGCTGGAAAACGGCAGCCACCGGCTGGTGGCAGCCCGCCTCGGCGCCGATGCGGCAGCCGGCGCCATGCTTCCGTCAGACTGGCAGGACCTGGATCGGTTCCCCCAGTTTTCCGCCTTTGCCGGCTCCCTGTCCCTGCCCCTGGAAGCCGGAGGCAAGGCCCTGGGCTGGCTGCGCATCTATGCCGCCGCCCGCGCCCTGTTTTCGCCGGAGGAACACCAGCTGCTGCGGGACATCGCCACCCTGCTGGCCCTGGCCCTGGCGGTACGCCGCTGCACCAGCGAGGCCGAAGCCGCCGCCCGCCAGGACGCCGGCGAGGCCCTGCGGCTGCGGGACCGGGCCGTGGAGTCCTCCAGCAACGGCATCATGATCACTTCCGCCACCCAGCTGGACCACCCCATCACCTATGTGAACCCGGCCTTCGAGCGCATCACCGGCTACAGCGCTGCCGAAGTGCAGGGGCGCAACGGCCGCTTCCTGGTGCGGGACGACCTGCAGCAGAAAGGCCTCAACGAAATCCGCGCTGCCCTGCGGGACCGGCGCGAGGGCCACGCCATCCTGCGCAACTACCGCAAGGACGGCAGCCTGTTCTGGAACGAGCTGCACCTGGCACCGGTGCTGGACGAGTCGGGCCAGAGCACCACCCATTTCGTCTCCGTCATCAACGACGTCTCCGACCGCATCCATTACCAGGAACAGCTGGAATACCAGGCCACCCACGACGTCCTCACCGGCCTGGCCAATCGCAGCCTGCTGGCCGACCGCATCAGCCAGGCCATCGCCCTGGCGCGCCGGGACAGGCGCCTGGTGGGCGTCATGCTGCTCGACCTGGACCGCTTCAAGGTGATCAACGACGGCCTCGGCCACGCCCCGGCCGACAAGCTGCTGAAGACCGTGGCCGAGCGGCTGCAGGCGGCCGTGCGCGACACCGACACGGTGGCCCGCCTGGGGGGCGACGAGTTCGTCATCGTCGTCGGCGACATCCTGGACGCGGACGACGTGGCCGTGGTGGCCGGCAAGATTCAGCGGGCCCTGGCCCAGCCATTGTTCGTCGAGGGCAAGGAGCTGTTCGTCACCGCCTCCATCGGCGTCAGCCTGTTTCCCCGGGACGGGGAAACCGGAGACATCCTGCTGCGCAACGCCGACGTGGCCATGTACCGGGTCAAGGAATACGGCCGCAACAACTACCGCTTCTACCTGCCGGAAATGAGCAGCATGGCCCTGGACCGGCTGGACATGGAGGGCAACCTGCGCCGGGCCCTGGAGACCGACGAATTCCAGGTCTACTACCAGCCCAAGGTGTCCCTGCAGCAGGGCACCATCGTCGGTGCCGAGGCCCTGCTGCGCTGGATGCACCCGCGCATCGGCCAGATCAACCCCAACGAGTTCATCCCCCTGGCCGAGGAATCGGGCCTCATCATTCCCCTGGGGGAAAAGGTCATCGAACTGGTGTGCCGGCAGATCCGGGCCTGGCGCGAGGAAGGCCTGCCGCCCCTGAAGGTGGCCATCAACATCTCCGCCCGCCAGTTCCGCCAGGAAAACCTGGGGGAGACGGTGCGCCGGCTGCTGGAGGAATACCAGGTGCCCGGCGAGATGCTGGACATCGAATTGACCGAATCCATGGTCATGCACGACACCGACCACGCCGCCCTGACCCTGCGGGAGCTGAAGGACCTGGGCGTGACCCTGTCCCTGGACGACTTCGGCACCGGCTACTCCAGCCTCTCCTACCTCAAGCGCTTCCCCATCGACTGCCTGAAGATCGACCGCTCCTTCGTGCGCGACATCAACTCCAACGCCGACGACGCGGCCATCGCCAGCGCCGTCATCGCCATGGCCCACAGCCTGGGGCTCAATGTGGTGGCCGAAGGCGTGGAAACGGCCGAACAGCTGGCCCTGCTGCGCCAGCACGGCTGTGACGAGTTCCAGGGCTACTTCTTCAGCCGGGCCGTCCCTGCCGGCGACTACGCTCTGCTGCTGCGCCAGGGCAAGACCCTGGCCGATGCGGAAGCGGCGCCGGACGGGGACCTGGCATGAGCGGCAAGACCCTGCACTGGGCCCTGGTGGACCGGGAAGCCCTGGCCGAACACCTGCACCCACGGCAGATCAAGGATTCCCTGGCCACCCCCGCCCTCAGCCTCTATCACTGCAAGGAGAGCGGCCCCGGTGGCCGGGACAGCATCGCCGTCTCCTTGCCCGACGGCCAGTGCCTGCTCATCACCCTGCCCGAGCCCGCTGCCGGCCATCCGGAGCGGCGCAAACGGAGCGCCGCCGCGGGGGCCGCCAACGGCAAGGACACCCAGCCGCCAAAGTCGGGGTAAACTCGCGTTTTCCCCTTCCGCCTGGAGCGTCATGGCCGCCCCCCGCATTCTTCTGGTCGAGGACGACGAGCGCCTCGCCGAGCTGACCGCCGAATACCTGAGCAAGAACGACTTCGAAGTCGCCATCGAACCCCGGGGCGACACGGCCTGCACCCGCATTCCCGCCGACAATCCGGACGTGGTGGTGCTGGACGTGATGCTGCCCGGCAAGGACGGTTTCGAGGTCTGCCGCACCGTGCGCCCCCATTACCAGGGCGTGATCCTCATGCTCACCGCCCGGGACGAGGACATGGACCAGATCCTCGGCCTCGAGCTGGGCGCCGACGACTTCATATCCAAGCCGGTGCAGCCCCGGGTACTGCTGGCCCGGGTGCGGGCCCTGTTGCGCCGGGCCGGCCCCAGCGAGGGCAGCGAAGGCGGCGGGGCCGGCGACGAGCTGGTGTTCGGCCGTTTCCGCATCAACCAGGCCACCCGCAGCGCCGAACTGGGCGATGCGGCCATCGACCTGACCACCGCCGAGTTCGACCTGCTCTGGCTGCTGGCCTGCCACGCCGGCACCGTGCTGTCCCGGGACGACCTGCTGCAGCGCCTGCGGGGCATCGGCTTCGACGGCCTGGACCGCTCCATCGACGCCCGCATCTCCCGCCTGCGCAAGAAGCTGGGGGACGATCCGGACAATCCGGCCCGCATCAAGACCGTGCGCGGCAAGGGCTACCTGTTCTCCCGGCATGACTGGAATTGACCCCCGCCGCCTGCCGGAACAGGAGGTAGAAGCAGCGCCGGAGGACAACAGCCCGGGCAAGGAACGGCGGGAGTCGGAACAGCGCTTCGCCCGCCTCTCCCGCGCCCGCTACAGCCTGTCCCGGCTGTTCTTCAATTTCTACCTGCTGGCCATGGGCTCCTTCGTCGGCATCGCCATGATCGCCGACTTTGCCATTTCCACGGCCCTGCAGGGCATCACCGACGACTACGCCAAGCGCTTCATGCGCGGCACCATCGTCCTCATCGAGGACGAGCTGCAGCGCTATCCCCGGCACCAGTGGGAAAAGCAGATCAAGGCCCTGGACGAGAAGTTCGCCTACCGCCTGGTACTGGAAGACCTGGACCAGGTGCTCCTGCCGCCCAAGCAAAGGGAAAAGCTGGAACTGGGCGACATCGCCATCGACTCCCACCGGGACATCATGTTCCACCGCATCCGCGGCGGCGACAAAGTGCTGGTGGTGGGCCCCCTTTCCCCCGACCTGAACCCGGAGTACCAGCGCGCCATCCCCCTGGAACTGCGCATCCGGCTGATGACCTGGACCGCCATCGGCCTCGGCTTCGCCGTCCTGGTATGGATCTGGATCCGGCCCATCTGGCGCGACCTGGAATCCCTGCGCCAGACTGCCCGGGCCCTGGGTGAGGGCCGTTTCGAGACCCGCGCCCCGGCGGCCCGCAGCAACCTGTTCGCGCTCCTGGCCGACACCCTCAACGGCATGGCGGAGCGGGTGCAAAAGCTCATCGCCGCCCAGCGAGAGCTTTCCAGCGCCATCTCCCATGAACTGCGCACCCCCATCGCCCGCCTCCGCTTCGCCCTGGAAATGGCAGCCGACACGGACTGCCGCGACGAACGCCAGCGCCACTGGAAAACCATGGAAGAGGATCTGGAGGAATTGGACAACCTGATCGACTCCAGTCTCACCCACGCCCGCTTCGAACGGGAGCGCCCCACCCTCAACCTCACCTCCATCGCCCTGGTGCCCTGGCTGGAAGAGGAGGTGGACGACCTGCGCATGCTGGCCGGCCAGCTGGCAGTGGCAGTGGACCTGGGCCACCTGCCGCCCAACCTGATGGCCCGCCTGGACCGCAAGTCCATGCCCTACGCCGTGCGCAACCTGCTGCGCAACGCCTTCAAGTACGCCAAGGCCCGAGTCCGGATCAGCGCCGAAGTGCAGGATGGACTGGTGCAGATCCACGTCGAGGACGACGGCATCGGCGTGCCGGCGGAGGAACGGGAACGCATCTTCGACGCCTTCACCCGCCTCGACCGCTCCCGGGACCGCACCAGCGGCGGCTATGGACTCGGCCTGGCCATCGTGCGCCAGGTCATGGAGGCCCACGGCGGCCATGCCAGCGCCGGCGAGTCCAGTCTCGGCGGCGCCCGCTTCACCCTCTCCTGGCCGGGCTGAAAGCCCGTGCCCAGGCGGCCCGGGGCCACTGGCGTTACATTGCGTTACAAACGCTCACGCTAGCGGCCATGACGCCAGGCCGCGTCCTGCCTAGAATGCAGCCCATACCGTGCCGGATGGCTCCACGGCCGTCCGCGGTATGCCCGCTCCACTAGCCCATCTTCAATGCCCCTCCCATCCGTCCCCGACTGCCTGCTGCGCTGCAAACGCCGTTTCAAGGCCACCTTTCCGGCGGCGGAGAGCCTGGGCGTCCTGCTCGGCATCCTGGGCTTCGACCTGGTCACCGAAGGCCGCGCCAACCTGCCCAAGGCCCTGCTGGCCACCGCTCTCTTCGCCATCGCCGTCATGGCCTGGCGCTTCTGGCGGCGGCGCTGAGCGCCCCCCTCCCCGCGCCACTGCCGAACGGCCCCGCCCCCTCGCCTGCCAAGGCTGCACATGGGGCATTACAAACCGTCAAAGTCCCTCACCCCCGGTTACACAACCCTCCTGCAATCGCCACAGACGGCAGCCGGGGGGCTCCCTAGAATGGATTCTGCGTTGACAGCGCATGACTCCCCCAAGTCCCATCCACCTCCCCCCCTTCGGATGGGCACCCTCTCCACCCCACCTCCCCCGGTGGGGTTTTTTTTGCCCGGATTTTCCGCTCCGGGTCTGTCTCCCGCCATACCCCGGGGGCTGTTACAAATGGAGAGGAGGACCGCCACAGACCGTTACACAAGGGCCCAGGAATCGCCACAGACGGCACCGCCGGGCCTGCCTAGAATGCATCCATGCGTTGACAGCGCATGACTCCCCCAAGACCCATCCCCTCCCTCCCTGGATGGGCCTCCTCTCCAACCCCGCCGCTCTCGGCGGGGTCTTTTTTTGTCACGCTGTCACACGCGGTCATCAAAGCGCATGGGCCGTTACCGGTCGCTACAGGGAGGCGACAGACGCAACCCGGGGTCCTGCCTAGAATGACCCCATCGACAACTACAAGGGCCCAGGCCCTCGCCTCCGGGAGAATCCACATGCAAGACAAGACCATGACCGCCAATGCCCGCAAGATCCTGCTGCTTACCGCCAGCGCCTTTTGCCTGTCGTCCGCGGGGGCCTATCTGGCTGCGGAAACCTTCAAGAGCGGCAACGAACGCCGCACCACGGAGCGCACCCAGCAGCGCGGCGACAACGACAGCCGTGCCAGCACCAACCTGGCCCTCGGCCGCTAAGCCCCGATCATTCAAAAAGAAGCCCCGGCCTTCCTCAGGAAGGCCGGGGCTTCTTGTTTGTGGTGCCGAAGAATCAGCGCTTGGTCTGGATCTGGTCGTAGATGGCGCCGTCGGCGAAGTGGGCCTTGGTGGCAGAGGTCCAGCCACCGAACAGCTGGTCGATGGTGAAGAGATTCACCTTGCCGAACTGCTTGGCGTACTTGGCCGCCACCTTGGGATCGATGGGCCGGTAGTAGTTCTGGGCAGCGATTTCCTGGCCGGCCGGGGTGTAGAGGTACTCCAGGTAGGCCTGGGCCTGCTTGCGGGTGCCGTGCTTGTCCACATTCTTGTCCACCACGGCCACCGGGGGCTCGGCCAGGATGGAGAGGGAAGGCGTGACGATGTCGAACTTGTCCGGCCCCAGTTCCTTCACCGCCAGATAGGCCTCGTTTTCCCAGGCGATCAGCACATCGCCCTGACCCCGCTCGACGAAGGTGGTGGTGGAGCCCCGGGCGCCCGTATCCAGCACCAGCACATTCTTGTACAGCCGGGCGACGAAGTCCTTGGCGCTGGCGTCGTTGCCGCCCGGCTGCTTGAGGGCGAAGCCCCAGGCCGCCAGGTAGTTCCAGCGGGCGCCGCCGGAGGTCTTGGGATTGGGGGTGATGACGCCGATACCCGGCTTCACCAGGTCGTTCCAGTCCTTGATGCCCTTGGGATTGCCCTTGCGCACCAGGAAGACGATGGTGGAGGTGTAGGGGGAGGCGTTGTGGGGCAGCTTCTTCTGGTAGTCGGCGGCGAGCAGGCCGCGCTCGGCCAGGGGATCGATGTCGCCGGCCAGGGCCAGGGTCACCACATCGGCCTCCAGGCCGTCGATGACGGAGCGGGCCTGCTTGCCGGAACCGCCGTGGGACTGCTTGATGGTCAGGGTCTCGCCGGTCTTTTCCTTCCAGTGCTTGATGAAGGCGGCGTTGAAGTCCTGGTACAGCTCCCGGGTGGGGTCGTAGGAAACGTTGAGCAGGGTGGCGTCGGCCAGGGCCTGGCCGGCGAAGGCCAGGGACAGGGATGCTGCCAGGGTGGCGATGAGCTTGCGGGGGTGAGCCATGATTTCTCCCAGGAGGTGATATGCGATGGGAGAAGTCTAGGGCGCTCTTTTTATAAGAAGAAATACTGTTTTGTAAATTGTTTATATCTATAAAGGAATATTAAACCCACTCTCCGGATCGACAGGACCTTTGGCCAGCAGGCCTTCGGCCCGCTCCCGGACCGTTTCCAGGATGTCGATCATGGCCTCCAGCTGGGCCGGGTCCAGCCCCGCCAGCAGTTCGGCCCGCAACTCCTCCACCGTGGCTTCCATGCTCTCCGCCAGCTCCAGACTGGCGGCAGTGAGCACCACCCGTTTGCTGCGCCGATCCCGGGGATCGGACTGGCGCTGCAGCCAGCCCTGCTTTTCCATGCGGTCCAGGAGGCGCACCAGGGTGGGCGCCTCGATCCCCAGGCGCTCCGCCAGGACGGCCTGATTGCAACCTTCCGGCTGGCGCCGCAGGGCAATCAGGGCGCGCCAGCTGGCCTGGGAAAAGCCCAGGGGCCGCAGGCGCCGGTCCAGGGCCGTGCGCCACAGGGCCGCCGTCTGGTGCAGCAGGACGGAAAATCGCTGCTGGGGCGGGAACGTCGCTTCAGGCTGGCGGTCTGACATATAGTTAGCATGCTAATTATTTGCTGATACAATCATTTTACTCAGCCCCCGCTCCGGAGTCACCGTGTCATTTTCAAGCTCTCCCCGCAGCCTGGAAGCCCTGCAGGCCCGCCATGGCGGACGTTACCCCTGGCTGGTCCTGGCGGCCATGGCCTGCGGCATGGTCACGGCCGTGCTTTCCGCCACCATTTTCAACGTGGCCATTCCCGCCCTCATGGCGGACTTTCACCTGGGCCAGGACCGGGTGCAGTGGGCCGTCACCGGTTACATGGCCGCCATGACCGTGGCCATGCTGCCCACCGCCTGGCTCATCGAGCGTTACAGCTTCCGCCGGGTCTTCCTCGGTGCCGTGCTGCTGATCGGCATCGGCAGCCTGGGCGGCGCCCTGGCCTGGAACTTCCCCTCGGTGGTGGCCATGCGCATCGTCCAGGGCCTGGCCGCCGGCCTGCTGCAGCCCATGAGCACCCTGCTGGTGCTGCGTCTCTTTCCCCTGGAGCGCCAGGGCCGGGCCATGGGCATCCTGGGTTTCGGCATCATCCTGGCGCCGGCGGTGGCACCCATTGCCGGCGGCTTCCTGGTGGACCATTTCGGCTGGCGCGCCATTTTCCTCATCACCGTGCCCGGCAGCCTCGCCGCCCTGGCGGCGGGCCACCTGCTGCTGCCCCACAAGCCGCCAGCCCGGGCCGAGCACCCCTTCGACTGGACCGGCCTGTCCCTGCTCACCCTGGCCATCCTCAGCCTGCTGCAGACCGTCGGCGGCCTCCACGCCCACGGCCTGCTGTCGCCCCAGAGCGGCATCGGCGCCCTGGTGGCGACCGCCGGCATCGCCCTCTTCCTGCGCCACGCCCGCCGGGTGCCCGGGCCGATCCTGGCCCTGGGCCTGTTCAGCGAACGGGCCTTCGCCATGGGCACCCTGGTGTCCTTCATCTTCGGCGTCGGCCTCTACGGTTCCACCTATCTGGTGCCGGTGTTCCTGCAGAGCATCCTCGGCTACAACGCCGCCACGGCAGGCCTGGCCCTGCTCCCCGGCGGCATCGCCCTGGCCCTCATGACCCCGGGAGCCGGCTACCTGGCGGACCGCATCCGGCCCCATCGGCAGACGGCCCTGGGGCTGCTGCTGTTCGCCATCTCCTTCGTGCTGCTGGCGCTGCTGGCCGGCATTTCCTTCGGCCTGCCCCTGCTGCCCACCCTGATGGGCACGGTGGTCATCGGCCGCATCGGCCTGGCCCTGATCCTGCCGGCCCTCAACCTGGGCTCCCTGCGCCCCCTGGCCCAGCGCCTGGTGGGCCAGGGTTCGGCCCTGCTCAACTGCACCCGGCAGCTGGGAGGCACCCTGGGCATCAGCCTGGGTGCCGTCTATGTGGAATGGCGCAGCAACCACCTGGGCCAGCCGGCCGGCAGCGCCCAGGCCTTCGCCGAGGTCTTCGCCCTGGTGGCCCTGGCCTTCTTCCTGGCCCTGGGCGGGGCCCTGGCCATGGGCAAACCGGCCACGGCGGCCACGGCCGCGTGACGCTAAGCCGGCCCGGCGCTGGGGATGGTCAGGGGGCGGACAGGTTCTGTTAAACTTGCCCGTCAGAGTTCGGACCCCGGGGTGGAGGGAGCTGTTGCCGTCCCGGATTGACCGACCCCAATTTCCGTAAGAAGCGCATGACCATTCAACAACTGGGCCGCTACCGTATCGACGGAGTACTCGGCGAGGGAGCCATGGGCGTGGTGTACCGCGCCTTCGATCCCCTGCTGGAACGGGTCGTGGCCATCAAGACCATCAAGTTCGACGCCAGCCTGTCCGAGAAGGAGAGCTTCGAGCGCCGCTTCTTCCGCGAGGCCAAGTCGGTCGCCCGCCTCAGCCACCCGGCCATCGTCACCCTGTACGACGCGGGCAAGGCGGAGGACGTGGCCTACATGGCCATGGAATTCCTCGAAGGCCGGGAACTGCGCCGCTTCATCAGCGAAGCCGGCCCCCTGCCCTATACCCGCATCGCCGACATGATGGCCGCCGTTGCCGACGGCCTGGACTACGCCCACCGCCAGGGCGTGGTGCACCGGGACATCAAGCCGGCCAACCTCATGGTGCTGGCCGACGGTGCCGTGAAAATCACCGATTTCGGCATCGCCCAGCTGCAGACCGGCAGCAAGACCATGACCGGCCACATGCTGGGCACGCCCAAGTACATGGCGCCGGAACAGATCATGGGCCATCCGGTGGATGGCCGGGCCGACATCTTCTCCCTCGGCGTGGTGCTCTACCAGTGGCTCACCGGCGTCGCCCCCTTCGACGGCGAAACGGTCACCACCATCATGTACCGGGTCATCAACGAAGGCCCGGTGCTGCCCACCCGGCTCATGCCGGAACTGCCGCCGGGCTTCGAGGCCATCCTGGCCAAGGCCCTGGCCAAGTCGCCGGAGGAACGCTACCAGACCGCCGGCGAACTGGCCGCCGACCTGCGCCGCTACGCCGAGCTCGGCTCCCCCGGCCCGGTCCTCGGCCTGGCCGCCCAGGCCCAGCCCCAGCCGCGCATTCCGCCCAGCCCGTCGGAAGATCCGACCATGCTGCTGGCCCACCCGTTCACGGACACCAACCCCCTCAGCCTCTCCCCTGCGCCCCAGGAAGCACCGGCCTCGCCGCCGGCCCGCCGCGGCAAGGCGCTGTGGCTGGGCATCGCCGCGGTGGCCATCGCCGGTGGCGCATTCGCCCTGCTGCCCACGGAACGCAGTGCCGGCAACGGCGCCACGCCTGCCCCTGCGGCCAGTACTGCAGCGCCCGAACCCCAGCCCGCCGCCCGGGTGGACCTGGCCATCGCCCCCTGGGGCGAAGTGGTGGTGGACGGCAACCCCAAGGGCATCTCGCCGCCCCTGGAAAGCATCGAGCTGCTGCCGGGCCACCACGAGGTGGAAATCCGCAACGGCCAGTCCGAACCCCATCGCCTGACCCTGGAACTGGGCGCCGGCGACACCTACAAGATCAAGCACAAATTCAAATGAGCACACCTACCGCCATGCGATCCCTCTCCTCCCTGCTGCTTGCCTCCTTGCTGGCCCTGGCCGGTTGCGCCAGCCAGAACACCCCGCCCCCGGCCGCCGAACCGGCGCCCCCGCCCGAAGCCGCCAAACCGGCCGAACCGGTGAAGACGCCGACCGCGCGCAAGGCCGAGAGCGAACTGGCCCGGGGCATCAGCGCCTACGAAAACGGCGACTACAAGAGCGCCGGCCAGACCCTGCAACAAGCCCTGGACCTGGGCCTGCCCAACCGCATCGACCAGGCCCGGGCCTACAAGCACCTGGCCTTCATCGCCTGCGCCTCCCGCCAGGTGGACAGCTGCAAGGCCAACTTCCGCAAGGGCCTGGCCGCCTACCCCAAGCTCAGCCTGACCAAGGCCGAATCCGGCCACCCCATCTGGGGGCCGGCCTTCCTCGAGGTGAAGGCGGAAAGCAGCAGGAAAAAGGCCAAGTAGGCCTTTCCTGCAGACGCAAAAAAGCCGGCAATCGCCGGCTTTTTTGTTGGCTTTTTCGGGATCAGCCCAACTTCACTTCAGGCTGAGAATCCATTTGGCCAGGGTGGTGGCATCGGCCTCGGAAATGGCCGGATTGGGCGGCATTTCGGCACCGCCCCAAACGCCCTTGCTGCCGCCGCGAATCTTCTTCGCCAGATCGGCTTCGGCGGTTTTCACGCCGGCGTACTTCTGGGCCACGTCCTTGTAGGCAGGGCCCAGGACCTTGGCGGAGACCTGGTGGCAGCCGACGCACAGCTTGGCCTTGGCCAGTTCTTCGGAAGCCTGGGCCAGATTGGCGGACAGGCCGGCGGCCAGGATCAGGCCGGTAACGATGACAGCGGATTTGCTCACTTCTTACCTCCAAGCGGTTTTTTTTATGGGGAAACCGTAGCTTGCCCGGACACCGCAGCCCGGGCAAGTCCTGTATGCGGTGAGGCTCAGTTCACCTGGGTCTGGGCCTCGTCGCCCTGACGGGCCCGGATGTCGCCGATCTGCCACACCTTCTCGCCGGCGGCCTGCAGCAGCTGGATGGCCTGGCGGGCGTGCTCCTGGGCCACCACCACCACCATGCCGATGCCGCAGTTGAAAACCCGGTGCATTTCGTCGTCGCTGACATTGCCTTCGGCCTGCAGCCAGTCGAACAGTTTGGGACGCTGCCAGGAGGACTTGTCCAGGATGGCCACGGTATTTTCCGGCAGCACCCGGGGCACGTTCTCGGTCAGGCCGCCGCCGGTGATGTGGGCCATGCCCTTGACCGGCAGGGTCTGCAGCAGGGCCAACAGGGGCTTGACGTAGATGCGGGTGGGGGCCATCACGGCATCGGCCAGGGTGCGGATTTGGTCACCCTCGCCGTCGAACTTGGCATTGAAGTCGGCGCCGGAACGCTCGATGATCTTGCGCACCAGGGAGTAGCCGTTGGAGTGGGCGCCGTGGGAGCCCAGGCCCAGCACCACGTCGCCGGGGACGATGGACTTGCCGTCGATGAGCTTGCTCTTTTCGGCGGCGCCGACGGCGAAACCGGCCAGGTCGTATTCACCATCCGGGTACATGCCGGGCATCTCGGCGGTCTCGCCGCCGATGAGGGCGCAGCCGGCCTGTTCGCAGCCGGTGGCGATGCCCTTGATGACGTCGGCCGCCGCATCCACGGAGAGCTTGCCGCAGGCGAAGTAGTCGAGGAAGAAGAGGGGCTCGGCACCCTGCACCAGGATGTCATTGACGCTCATGGCCACCAGGTCGATGCCCACGGTGTCGTGGCGGTTGAGCTGGAAAGCCAGCTTCAGCTTGGTGCCGACGCCGTCGGTACCGGACACCAGCACCGGCTCCTTGTACTTCTTCGGCACCTCGAAAAGGGCGCCGAAGCCGCCGATGCCGGCCAGCACGCCTTCCCGCATGGTCTTCTTGGCGAAAGGCTTGATGCGCTCGACGAGGGCATCGCCGGCGTCAATATCCACGCCGGCGTCACGATAGGAAAGGGAGGTCTTGCTGGTATCTTGGGTCATGGTCGGGAAGGGCCTGGCATCCGGAGTGATAGAATGGGCGCCGGAAAGCTATTGAAAACCCGCATTTTAGCCCAAATGACCGAAGATCGGCCCGACAACCGCACCCAAAGACTGCAGGCCCTGCTCTGGCTCGGCTTTGCCGCGGCCTGCGTCTGGCTGCTGCTCGCCCTTTCCCCCATCCTCACCCCCTTCCTGCTGGCCGCCATCCTGGCCTACATCGGCAACCCGGCCACCGGCTGGCTGGCCCGCCACCGGGTCCCCCGCCCCCTGGCCGCCCTGCTGGTGATCCTGGGCCTGATCGGCGCCCTCACCCTGCTGGCCCTGACCCTGGTGCCCCTGCTGCAGAAGGAAGTGAGCCTCATCGCCGAGCGCCTGCCGGCCACCCTGACCCTGCTGCAAACCAAGCTCGACCCCTGGCTGCAGAAGCGCCTGGGCATCGACCTGCCCCTGGACCCGGCCAGCTTCAACGCCCTGGTGCGCAAGAACCAGGACGCGGCCCAGCAGATTCTCGGCCACGTGCTGACCACCCTCGGCAGCAGCGGCCTGGCCCTGGTGGCCTTCGTCGCCAACCTGCTGCTCCTGCCGGTGGTCATGTTCTACCTGCTGAAGGACTGGGACAGCCTCCTGCACCGTATCGAGGACCTCATTCCGCGCCGCTTCCACAACCTGGCCCTGCGTCTGGCCCGGGAAGTGGATGCGGTGCTGGCCGAGTTCCTGCGCGGCCAGCTGGCGGTGATGCTGCTGCTGGCCCTCTACTACAGCCTGGGCCTGTGGCTGGCGGGGCTGGAGTTCGCCCTGCCGGTGGGCCTGCTCACCGGCCTGCTCATTTTCATTCCCTACGTCGGTTTCGCCACCGGCCTGCTGCTGGCCCTGGTGGCGGCCCTGCTGCAGTTCCAGGGCCTCGGCCTGGTGCTGGCGGTGGCCATCGTCTATGGCGGCGGCCAGATTCTCGAAAGCGTGGTGCTGACCCCCTGGCTGGTGGGCGAGCGCATCGGCCTGCATCCGGTGGCGGTGATCTTCGCCCTGATGGCCTTCGGCCAGCTGTTCGGCTTCTTCGGCATCCTCATCGCCCTGCCTGCCTCCGCCGCCCTGCTGGTGGGCCTGCGGGAACTGCAGCGGCATTACAAGGCCAGCCCCTTCTACCTCAACTCCTGACCCCATGCTGCCCCCCATGCGCCAATTGCTGCTGGACCTGATGCCCGAGTCCCCGCCCTCCCTGGCCAACTTCGTCGGCGACGGCAACGAGGAGGCCCTGGCGGCCCTGGCCGACTGGTTCTCCGGCCCCCAGCCCCTGTTCCTGCTGTGGGGCGAGGCGGGCAGCGGCAAGAGCCACCTGCTGCAGGCCTCCGGGCTGCATTATGTGGACGGCGCCCAAGACCCGCTCCTGGCCGTCGCCCCGGCCGAGGCCGAGGGCCTGGCGGTGGATAACGTGCAGGCCCTGGCCGAGGCCGGCCAGATCGCCCTCTTCAACCATTTCAACCGCCTGCGCCTGGCCGTGGAAAACGGCCGGCCGGGCAAGTTGCTGGTGGCCAGCGACCAGCCGCCGGCGGCCCTGCAACTGCGGGAAGACCTGCGCACCCGCCTCGGCTCGGCCCTCATCTTCCGCCTGCGCCCCCTCTCCGACGAGGAGAAGCTGGCTGCCCTGGCGGCCCAGGCCGCCGACCGGGGCCTCAAGCTCTCCCGGGAAGCCCTCACCTACCTGATGAACCGCAGTTCCCGGGACATGCGCACCCTGGCCGCCCTGCTGGCGGCCCTGGACCGCTACTCCCTGGAACACAAGCGGCCCATCACCCTGCCCCTGCTGCGCGAAGTGCTGCAGCATGCCGGCGACTCCACCGTCTAACCCTTCCGAAACAGGCACGATGAATCTCGCACTCTTTGATCTCGACAACACCCTTCTGGCCGGCGACAGCGACTTCGAGTGGGCCCAGTTCCTCATCGGCCAGGGCGCCCTCGACGGCGAAATCCACGCCGCCCAGAACGAGAAATTCTACGAGCAGTACAAGGCCGGCACCCTGGACATCTACGAATTCCTAGACTTCCAGCTGAAGCCCCTGGCCCGCCACTCCCGCGCCCAGCTGGACGCCTGGCACCAGGAATTCATGGCCCGCAACATCCGCCCGATCATGACCGACCAGGCCCGGGCCAAGGTGCAGGAGCACCTGCAGCGGGGCGACCTGGTGCTGCTGGTGACCGCCACCAACGCCTTCGTCACCGGTCCCATCGCCCGGGAATTCGGCATCCACCATCTCATCGCCACCATCCCGGAACAGCGGGACGGCCAGTTCACCGGCGGCGTGCGCGGCACCCCATCCTTCCAGGACGGCAAGATCACCCGGGTGGAAGACTGGCTCGAAGCCCAGGGCCTCAACTGGGGCAGCTTTGCCGACAGCTGGTTCTACAGCGACTCGCGCAACGACCTGCCCCTGCTGGAAAAGGTCAGCCGCCCGGTGGCGGTGGACCCGGACCCCATCCTCAAGGCGGAGGCGGAACGGCGCGGCTGGCCGGTAATCAGCCTGCGCTAACCGCCCCGTACGGATATAATGCCTTGTTTTTTCAGGCGGACGAACCGCCAGATTGCATAAAAAAACCTACATGATCCGCAAACTAATTTCCCGGGTGTTTGGCGGCAAGAACAACGCCGGCAAGAGCGAAACCCGGAACGCCCGTAGCGGCGGCCACGGCGACAGCGCCGCCATCATCCCCGTCAAGAACCACGGCATCCGCCGCGAGCAGCTCAGCTCCGGCGCCCGCCGCACCGTCGAAGGGCTGCAGAAGGCCGGCTACAAGGCCTACGTGGTGGGCGGTGCCGTGCGCGACCTGCTGGCAGGCATCCCGCCAAAGGATTTCGACGTCGCCACCAACGCCACGCCGGAACAGGTGCGGGCCTGTTTCCGCCGCTCCCGCATCATCGGCCGCCGCTTCCAGATCGTGCACGTGATGATGGGGGCGGAGACCCTGGAGGTCACCACCTTCCGCGCCATCCACGCCAGCAACGCGCCCACCGACGAACACGGCCGGGTGCTGCGCGACAACGTCTTCGGCACCATGGCGGAAGATGCGGCCCGCCGCGACTTCACCGTCAATGCCCTGTACTACGACCCGGCCGACGAGACCATCCACGACTACCACCACGGCGTCGCCGACCTCAAGCAGAAGACCCTGCGCATGATCGGCGATCCCAAGGTGCGCTACCGGGAAGACCCGGTGCGCATGCTGCGGGCGGTGCGCCTGGGGGCCAAGCTGAACCTGGCCATCGACCCGGCCGCCCGGCGTCCCATCCGGGAGATGTCCGAGCTGATCGAAAACGTGCCGCCGGCCCGCCTCTTCGACGAAATGCTCAAGCTGCTCACCTCCGGCTACGCCGTGCGCTGCGTCAAGCAGCTGCGGGAAGAGGGCCTGCACCACGGCCTGCTGCCCCTGCTCGACGTCATCCTGGAGCAGCCCCTGGGCGAACGCTTCGTCATGCTGGCCCTGGCCAACACCGACGAGCGGATCCAGGCCGGCAAACCCACCTCCCCCGGCTTCCTCTTCGCCACCCTGCTGTGGCACGAAGTGCTGGGCCAGTGGGAAAAGAACAAGGCCAACGGCGAGCGCCCCATCCCCGCCCTCTTCGCTGCCATGGACGAGGTGCTGGACGTGCAGGCGGAAAAGCTGGCCATCACCCGCCGCATCGCCGGTGACATCAAGGACATCTGGGCCCTGCAGCCCCGCTTCGAGGCCCGCTCCGGCAAGAAGCCCTATGCCGTGCTGGAACAGCCCCGCTTCAAGGCCGGCTACGATTTCCTGCTGCTGCGCGCCGAGTCGGGCGAGGTGGACAGGGAGCTGGGCGAATGGTGGCGCCGCTTCCTCAACGCCGAAGGCGAAGAGCGCCAGGCCATGCTGCTGCCCGAGGCCAAGGGCGACAAGAAGCGCCGGCGTCGGCGCAAGAAGCCGGCCGGCGGTGGTGCCGGCGCGGGCGAAGGCGGCAGCGGCGACTAGGCCGCGACGAGTTCCATGCATCGCGCCTTCATCGCACTGGGCGCCAATCTGGAAGATCCGGCAGCCCAGGTCCGCGCCGCCCTGGCGGACCTCACCGGCAGCGGCGACATCGCCCTGGTCGCCGCCTCCTCCCTCTACCGCACTGCCCCCATCGGTGCCGACGGCCCCGACTACATCAACGCCGTGGCGGCGGTGAACACGCCCCTGCCGCCGACCGGGCTGCTGTCCCGGTTGTTCGCCGTGGAAGCCCATTTCGGCCGTACCCGCAGCTACCGCAACGCCCCCCGCACCCTGGACCTGGACCTGCTGCTCTACGACGACCAGGTGCTGGACGGCCCCGAACTGACCCTGCCCCACCCGCGCCTGCATCTGCGCGCCTTCGTCCTGGTGCCCCTGGCGGAGATCGCTCCGGACCTGGCCCTGCCCGGCCGCGGCAGCGTCGCTGCCTGGCTGCCGGCCGTGGCCAACCAACGGATCGAGAAACTATGAGCCTGTGGACCGAACTGCCGGTGCTGTGGAAGACGGTATTGCTGCTCTCCGCTTCCAACGTCTTCATGACCTTCGCCTGGTATGCCCACCTGAAGAACCTGGCGGACAAGCCCTGGTGGATCGCCGCCCTGATCTCCTGGGGTATCGCCCTCTTCGAATACCTGCTGCAGGTGCCGGCCAACCGCATCGGCCATACCGATCTCACCCTGGCCCAGCTGAAGATCCTGCAGGAAGCCATCACCCTCACCGTCTTCGTGCCCTTCGTCGTCTTCTACATGGGCCAACCCCTCAAGCTCGACTATCTGTGGGCCGGCCTGTGCCTGCTGGGGGCCGTTTACTTCATATTCCGCAGCTGATCCGGTCAGGAAATGCCAGCTTGCGGCTTATTTCATAACCACACTCTTATAAAGGCTATTAATATCTCCCTTTGCTAATAGTCAAAATAACTTAGGGAGATGTCTGTGGCATTGTTCGGCAACAACCAGCGGCAACGAGAACTAGAAGCGGCCCTTGCCGCCCTGCAGAACGAGAACGCCAGCCTGCGCTCCCAGGTGGCCAATCTGGAAAACGAGCAGCAGACCCTGGAACAGAAGTGCCACGCCGCCGAAACCGTGGCCCGGGGCTGGGAAAAGCTGCTGCACAACCTGGACCGCTTCGGTTCCAGCCTGGCCAAGTCCCAGGGCACCATGGCCGCCATGGCCCACAGCCTGAAGACGGAAAAGGAAGAGGCCGTCACCGCCGGCCGCATCACCACCGACAGCCAGGCCCAGATGCATGGCATCAGCGCCAACCTGAGCCAGCTGGCCCTGCAGTCCCAGACCACCATGGGCCAGGTCGAAGGCCTCAATGCCAGCACCGAGAAAATCGGCAGCATCCTCAACCTGATCAAGGAAATCGCCGACCAGACCAACCTGCTGGCCTTGAACGCCGCCATCGAGGCGGCCCGGGCCGGCGAGGCGGGCCGTGGCTTTGCCGTGGTGGCCGATGAGGTGCGCAAGCTGGCCGAACGCACCGCCACCGCCACCAACGAGATTTCCGGCCTGGTCAGCGCCATCCGCCACGATACCGTCTCGGCCCACGCCAGCATCTCCTCCCTGGCCAAGGAGGCGGACCACTCCAGCCACGAGGGCAAGCAGGCGACGGAGAACCTGGACAACATCATCGGCCTCTCCCGCCACATCGAGACCGCCGTGGCCGTAGCCGCCCTGCGCAGCTTCACCGAACTGGCCAAGATGGACCACCTGGTGTTCAAGTTCGAGGTGTACAAGGTCTTCATGGGCGCCTCCCAGAAACGTCCGGAGGATTTCGCCGTGCATACCTCCTGCCGCCTGGGCAAGTGGTACTACGAGGGCGAGGGCCGGGAGTGCTTCTCCCTGCTGGACGGCTACCGGGCCCTGGAAGCGCCCCACATCAACGTGCACAAGAGCGGCAAGGAAGCCCTGGAACGCCTGCGCCTGGGCGATTTCGACGGCGGCGTGGCCCTCCTGGAGCACATGGAGGCGGCCTCCGAGGAGGTCCTGGACTGCCTGGAGCGCATGGCCCAGGCCGGGGAGCAATCCCCCGACGTGCTCTGCCTGGAACACTGAGACCGGACGGTCCGGGCTGCCCCTCTGGCCTCCCGGACCTGCCTGCCGTACCATAGAGCCGCCGGGCTGGACCCGGCGCTTTTTTTCCCGTCCCGACCCACACCCCAGCCCGCCGCCCATGCCCGGTACCCCAGCCCGCAACCTGCTCGAGCACGCCCGCAACATCGTGGTGGAAGGCCCCATCGGCGTCGGCAAGACCAGCCTGGCCCGGCGCCTGGCCGAGCATCTGGGCCAGAGCAAGGAATGCCAGCTGCTGCTGGAGCAGCCGGAACTCAACCCCTTCCTCACCCGCTTCTACCAGGAGCGCAGCCGCTACGCCCTGCAGACCCAGCTGTTCTTCCTCTTCCAGCGCCAGGACCAGCTGCGGGACCTGGCCCAGCCGGACATCTTCCGCCAGACCGTGGTCTCCGACTTCCTCTTCGAGAAGGACCCGATCTTCGCCCGCCTCACCCTGGCCGAGGACGAATACAAGCTCTACCGCCAGATCTACGACACCCTGGCGCCCCAGGTGGTGTCGCCGGACCTGGTGATCTACCTGCAGGCCAGCCCGGAAAACCTCATCGCCCGGGTGAAAAAGCGGGGACTGGACATGGAGCGGCGCATCGGCGACGTGTACCTGACCCAGCTGGCGGAAAGCTACAGCCGCTTTTTTTACGGCTACAATGCCGCGCCGGTGATGATCGTCAATTCCGACCGACTCAACTTCGTCGATCAGGACCGCGACTTCCACCTCCTCCTGGAACGGCTCGCCGCCATGCGCGGCCACCGGGAATACTTCAACCGGGGAGAATGAACCCATGTCCAGCCAATCCACGACCCGCCGCCTGACCATCACCGACATGGCCAAGCTCAAGGCCGCCGGCGAAAAAATCGCCATGCTGACCTGCTACGACGCCAGCTTTGCCCGCCTCTGCGACAACGCCGGGGTCGATACCGTGCTGGTGGGCGATTCCCTCGGCATGGTGGTGCAGGGCCACGATTCCACCCTGCCGGTGACCCTGGCCGACATGGTCTACCACACCGCCATGGTGGCCCGGGGCTGCGACCGCCCCCTGATCATCACCGACATGCCCTTCGGCACCTACCAGGAAACCCCGGAACTGGCCTTCCGCAACGCCGTGCAGCTGATGGCCGCCGGCGCCCAGATGGTCAAGATCGAGGGCGGCGAAGACATGGCCGAGACGGTGCGCTTCCTCACCCACCGCGGCATCCCGGTATGCGGCCACATCGGCCTGACGCCCCAGTCGGTACACCAGCTGGGCGGCTACCGGGTCCAGGGCAAGGACGAGGCCGGCGCGGCCCAGCTCAAGGCCGACGCCCTGGCCATCCAGGCCGCCGGCGCCAGCATGGTGGTCCTAGAGGCCATTCCCCGGGCCCTGGCGGCCGAGGTCACCGCCCTCCTGCAGATCCCCACCATCGGCATCGGCGCCAGCGTGGAGTGCTCCGGCCAGGTGCTGGTGCTGCAGGACATGCTGGACATCGCCCCCGGCCGCAAGGCCCGCTTCGTGCGCAACTTCATGACCGGCCAGCCCTCCGTGGCTGCCGCCATCGCCGCCTACGTGGCGGCGGTGAAGGACTGTACCTTCCCCGCCGCCGAACACTGTTACTGAGTCACCCCACCGGCAACGGGCCGCCAAGTACGGCCCGGCCATCAGGAGAAACAGCCATGCAGATCTTTTCCCGGGTCGACGACCTGCGCGCCGCCCTTGCCGGCAAACCCGAGGTGGTGTTCGTGCCCACCATGGGCAACCTGCACGAGGGTCACATTTCCCTCATGACCCAGGCCCGCCGGCACGGCCGGACCGTGGTCGCCAGCATTTTCGTCAATCGCCTGCAGTTCGGCCCCGGCGAGGACTTCGACAAGTACCCGCGCACCTTCGAGGCCGATTGCGCCAAGCTGCAAGCCGCCGGCGTGGACGTGCTGTTCGCCCCCACCGAAGCCGACCTCTACCCGGAGCCCCAGACCTACCAGGTGGAACCGCCGGAAATCCAGAACTGGCTCGAGGGCGAATTCCGCCCCGGCCACTTCCGCGGCGTCGCCACCGTGGTGCTGAAGCTGTTCAACATCGTCCAGCCCCAGACCGCCCTCTTCGGCAAGAAGGACTACCAGCAGCTGATGGTCCTGCGCAACATGGGGCGCCAGCTGGCCCTGCCCATCCGCATCCTGGGCGGCGAGACGGTGCGGGCCGAGGACGGCCTGGCCCTGTCCTCCCGCAACGGCTACCTGACCCCCGCCGAACGGGCCGAGGCACCGCGTCTGGCGCGGGAGCTGAACAGGCTGCGGGACGCCATCCGCGCCGGCAACCGGGACTACCCGGCCCTGGAGCGGGCCGCCATGGCCGCCCTTGACGCTGCCGGCTGGAAGGCGGACTATGTTGCGGTGCGGCAGCAAGCCGACCTCCAACTTCCCGGCAGTCCCGATGCACCCCTGGTGGTGCTGGCCGCCGCGCGCCTCGGCGTTACGCGACTCATTGATAATCTTGAGATTTAATTCAAAAACTGGGCGTTGACAGACGGCGGTGAGCCGTTAAAATGCCGTTCCCCTTACCTTTTGCCTACGGGTGAAGCCATGCAGAGAACCATGCTCAAGTCCAAGCTCCACCGGGTGACCACCACCCACTCGGAGCTGCATTACGAAGGCTCCTGTGCCATCGACCAGGACCTGCTGGACGCGGCCAATATCAAGGAATACGAACAGATCGACATCTGGAACGTGAACAATGGCGAGCGCTTCACCACCTACGCCATCCTGGCTGAACGCGGCTCCGGCGTCATTTCCGTCAACGGCTCCGCCGCCCGCAAGGCTGCGCCCGGCGACATCCTGATCATCGCCACCTTCGCCACCTACACCGAAGTGGAACTGGCCAAGCACGAACCCCAGCTGATCTACGTCGATTCCCAGAATCGCATTGCCCGCATCGGCAACAAGATTCCGGCCCAGGCCGCCTGAGACACCGGATTTTTACCCGGCCCTTCGGGTAAAAGAAGGTAAAAAAGCCGCGAGCAATCGCGGCTTTTTCTTTTGGGGCTGGCCCTGACCTGCATCGGCCAAGACACGGCGGAAGCGGGCGGCGCAAACCCAGAAGGGACGGGCCTCTTCAGGCAGGCCTGCCCGACAGGCCCATGGCGCCTGCCTGTGCGGGCATCCCCTTGATGGTTCCTTACTCGGCGGCGGCCTTCTTCGCCGGCCGCTTGGCCGGGGTGCGCCGGGCCTTGGGCTTGGCGGCGGTTTCGGCGGCAGCCGGCGCAGCTTCCACCTGGGGCGCTGCCTTGGCTTCAGCCTTGGGTTCAGACTTGGCCTTGGCCGGCGCCTTCTTGGCGGCTTCAATTTCCTTGGCGGCGGCCGTCTTGCGGGCCCGGGTACGGGCGCCGCTGCGGGCGCCGGAGGACTCGCCGCGGCCGGACGGCTGCTTGGCCGCAGCCGGGCTGGCGGCAACCGCTTCGACTGCCGTGGGGGCTGCCGCGGCTTCCACCACGACCGGAGCGGGTGCCGGGGTGGGGGCCTCGGCCGCTGCTTCCTGGACCCGTGGACCATCCTTCACGCCGTTTTCCTTGGCGCCGTCGCGGCCGCGGCCGCGCCGACGGTTGCCGCCGCGTCCTTCCCGGGCCGGCGCTTCCGCCGTCTCGGCAGCCGGAGCCTGCGCCTCGGCAGGACTTTCTTCCGGTTGCGTCACTTCCCGCACCGACACATTGCCCGGACGGGCTACGTAGGCGCCGGACTTCTCGTCCCGGCCGAAGGCCAGCAGGCCCCGGTTCTGGGCCTCTTCCAGCAGATTGCCGAAGGCGCGGAAGCCGTAGTAGGACTCGTTGAAGCCCGGATTGCGGCGCTTGATCGCCTCCTTCAGCACCGAGGCCCACAGCTTCTCGGTGTCGCTGCGCTCGGCCATGAGGTCCTCGAAGGTGGCCATGGCCAGCTCGATGCCCTTGGTGCGGCGGGCATCCTGGTCGTCCTTGCGCTTCTTCTCGTCTTCCGGCGAACGGCGGGGCGCCGCCTCCTTGGCCGGGTCCTTGCGGTTGGCGGCGGCCCGCTTGGCTTCCCGGTCCCGCACCAGATCGTCGTAGAAAATGAATTCGTCGCAGTTGGCGATAAGCAGGTCCGAAGTGGACTGTTTCACGCCGACGCCGATGACGTGCTTGGCGTTTTCCCGCAGCTTGGAGACCAGGGGCGAGAAGTCGGAATCGCCGGAGATGATGACGAAGGTGTCCACATGGGACTTGGTGTAGCAGAGGTCCAGGGCGTCCACCACCAGGCGGATGTCGGCGGAGTTTTTGCCGGACTGGCGCACGTGGGGGATTTCGATCAGTTCGAAATTGGCCTCGTGCATGGTGGCCTTGAAGGTCTTGTAGCGCTCCCAGTCGCAGTAGGCCTTCTTGACCACGATGGAGCCTTTGACCAGCAGGCGTTCCAGCACCGGCTTGATGTCGAATTTTTCGTATTGGGCGTCGCGCACGCCCAGGGCGATGTTCTCGAAGTCGCAGAACAGGGCCATGCTGACGGTATCGGCAGGAGCTGCCATGGGTGTTTCTCCGTAAGGAATTGGATCAAGTATAAGGCCGGGGACCGCTCAGGCGGCGCGCAGGGCCTCGACGATGTTCATGCGGGCGGCCCGGAAGGCAGGCAAGAAGCCGCCCAGCAGGCCCATGAGCAGGGCAAAGAGCAGGCTCTTGACGACGATGCCCGCATCGAGGGAAAAGGTGAAGGCCAGTTCGGCGAAGGACTGCCAGTTCATGGTGGAAATGGTGAACAGCTGCATGGTGGAGGCCAACAGCAGCCCCACCAGCCCGCCCAGCAGCGCCAGGCCCAGGGATTCGGCGAGGAAGGCCAGCAGGATGGCCCGGCGGTTGAAGCCCAGGGCCCGCAGGGTGCCGATCTCGCCGGTGCGGTTGGCTACCGCAGCATACATGGTGATCATGGCACCGATGATGGCGCCGATGGAAAAAATCACCGACAGGGTGATGCCCAGGATGCTGATGAACTTGGACAGGGCCTCCGACTGGTCGGCGTAGAACTGGGCTTCCCGCTTGGCTTCCAGGGTCAGGCGCGGGTCGTCCTCGATGGCCGCCTTGACCGCGGCGAAGGCGCCCGGGTCGTTGAGGCGGAAGATCAGGGAAGAGAACACCGGCCGGCGGAAGGCCTGCATCAGCTGCTCCGCATCGCCCCACACCTCCGAATCGAAGCCGCTGCCGCCCGCATCGAAGACCCCCACCACCACCCAGTCCCGGGCGCCGAAGCGCATGGTTTCGCCCAGGCCGGCGCCGTTGAAGCGGCTGGCGATGGCCTGGCCAGTGACGATCTCGTTGGAGCCGGGGCGGAACGGCCGCCCCGCCACCAGCCGCACCTGGGGCCGCAGCTGCAGGCCCACCGGCGACAGGCCGCGGATAATGACGTTGGAAGGTTTGGCCGCCGCCCCCTCGGCCACCCGCTTGTTGAGGGAGATCAGCACCACCGTCTCCTTCGACAGCATGCGCAGGCCGCCGGCCCCCAGGGCCACCTGGGGCAGGCTCTCGACGATGGCCGCCGGCCCCCGCTCGATGCCGCTCTGCACCTCGGTGCCGGAGGCCCGGCGGGTCACCACCACGTTGTCCGGGCTGCCCGTATCCACCAGGGTCTTCTTCAGCCCCGCATCCAGCATCAGCACCGTGGCGAAGACGAACACCACCAGGGCCATGCCGCCGGCGGTGAGGGCCGTGGTCAGCTTGCGTGCCGCCAGGTTGCGCAGGGAATAGGAAAGGGGAATGGCCATGATCAAGCGACGCTGCGCAGCCCTTCGACGATCGGAATACGGGCCGCCCGCCGGCTGGGGAACCAGGCGGCGATGAGGCCCACCCCCAAGGCACAGGCAGCCTGCAGCAGCACCGTGGTGCCGGAGACGAAGAAAATGGGGAACAGGGTGCCCATGGCCTGGGCGAAGGCGGCCGCCGCAGGAAAGGTCAGGGCGATGCCGAGGCCGCCGCCGATGGCGGCGATGGCCACCGACTCGCCGAAGATCAGCCCCTGCACGAAGCCGGGGCCGAAGCCCAGGGCTTTCAGGGTGGCATATTCACTGGTGCGCTCCCGCACCGTCATGGCCATGGTGTTGGCCATCACCGCCAGGATGATGGCGATGACCACGTAGGAAACGATGCGGATGGCGACGACGATGGCCTCGGTCATGGAGACGAAGGAAAGCTGGAAGGCCTTCTCCGTCTCCGTCAGGGTTTCCGCCGCGCTGTTGCGGAACTCGGCATCGATGAGGCGCGACAGCTCCGCCGCCCGCCCCGGGTCGTCGATGGTCACCACATAGACCCCCACCTGGTTCTGCCGCCGCGGATAGCGCACCTTGGCCACCTCATTCAGGTAGTCCCAGTGAAAGAGCATCTGGGCCACGTCCGTCTTGGCGTCCCGCCCGGTGTAGATGCCGCGGATGACGAACTCCCAGGTGCCGGGAAAGATGGTGCCCTTCAACTGCACCACATCCCCCACCTTGAAGCCGTACTGGGCCGCCAGCTTGCGCCCGACGACGGCCCCCTTGCGGTCCCGGGCGAAGGCGGTGCGCTCGTCGTCGCTGAGCAGGTACTCCGGGTACAGCTCCAGATAGTTGGGGTCCACCGCGAACTGGGGAAAGAAGTTCTTCGGCTCCTTGTAGATGCCGCCGAACCAGTTGGCCGTGGTGATGGCCTTGACCCCGTCGATCTGCCGGATCTTCTGCTTGTAGGTCAGAGGCAGGGGGAAAACCAGGGAAATGGAATTGCGCGTCACCAGCCGGGCGTTGGACGCCCCTTCCGCCCCGGCGTACCAGGCATCCACCACCGTGGACAACAGCCCGAAAGACAACACCGCCACCATCAACCCCACCAGGGTCAGCAAGGTGCGCAGCTTGTGCCGGAAGGCGTTGCGGAGGACGAGATTGAGGAGGATGAAGAGCACAGGGAACTCCGGGAGATGTTGCATTATAGGCGGAGCGGAGTTCCAGGCAGGTTATGGGAAGGGCTCGATGCATGGAGGCATGCAACTGGATCGTCATTCACCAACAACCACCGCTTACATGCTCTTAGAATATGGGCAACTATTTGAGCAACCTGGTCATCCCACACAACATATGCGAAAGCTACAAATTCGATTCTGGCTGATTGTCCTAGCGTGGTTCTTATATGGGCAGATGATTGCCGGTGGGCTCTCTGCAGGCTATCTCAACAATATTGGGGTTTATGCTTGGGAGGCTTTTGGGCAATACATTCCCTCGATAGCACGACTACATGAGTCTTATGAAATATTGCCAAGACTTCATTCTTCGCTAATGTTGATGTCCATGCCTTTCTTATTCATCGCGCTTCTTCTCACCGATGTTGAAGGCTCTGTTGAAGGCGTTCGAAAGAAGGGCACAGAGGTGCCCGCAACCATCTTCATAATTCTCATGGGCAGTATGGTCTTCGTTGCAGGTTTCGGTGCTCGACGCTTCAACGGCAGCTTTTTCACCTTCTCAATTGGTGCATCTTTCCTGACTGCAGTCTCAGCATATTGCTTCCGTGCTGCTTACTGCATCGTGTTTCAGTCACCGCACAGACCAAGCCATCAAGAATCACCAGGGCGACCAGGGCAATAGGGATCTCCTATGAGAAAAGCTCTTCTCGAATACCTCGGGGCACTAAGCGCCATCGGTGGCATAACGCTATTGCTGTTTTCCTTTGTCCGACGCAAGGATATTCGGGACTTTCTGTGGTCATTTCTACTGCATGGAAAAATCTCACAGGATTGGGATGCTGCTGTGCTCCTGGCGCTCGGGGGATGCTTAACCGCCTTTGCTGTCTATTCGGGAGTATTGGGACCCCACCGTGATGGCAGAAAAAGTTGAATCGCCATCACCAGAAGCCATCAACCCAAAACCAGGGATCACGTCCCGCAAAACGTCTGAAACGTCCGCATGAATTCCCGGGGTGCCGGTTCGGCTAGGTCGGCGTAGCGGGGCTGTTCCCGGTAGGGCTCGGCCAGGGCGCCGAGCAAATGGTGGAAGGGTGCGAGATCGCCCTGCTCGGCGGCATCGAGGGCTGCTTCCACCTGGTGGTTGCGGGGAATGAGCCAGGGGTTGTGCCGGGCCATGGCGGCGGCCCGGGCGGCCCCGGCCACGCGGGCGTTGTCCCCCTCCCCGTCGGCGGCGGTGCACTGCCGGCGCCAGCGTTGCAGCCAGGCGGCGAGGGCGGCGCCATCGGCGAACAGCGTTCTTAGCCGCTCCTCCCGGCCTTCGGCCGCTTCTCCCAGATAACGCCAGGCCAGGGTGAAATCCACGGACTGGGCCTGCAGCAGGGCCAGCCAGTCGCCGCCCAGGGCCTCGGCCTCAGCCCCGCCATCGGGCAGGCCCAGCTTGGCTTTCAAAGCGGCCAGCCAATGCTCTTGGTAGCGGGCGGGGAAGGCTTCGATGATGGCCGTGGCCCGCGCCACGGCCCGTTCCATATCGGCATCGATGAGGGGCAACAGAGTCTCGGCGAAGCGGGCCAGGTTCCAGGCGGCGATCTCCGGCTGCCGGCCGTAGGCATAGCGACCCTGGCGGTCGATGGAGCTGAACACGGCCCCCGGGTCGTAGGCCTCCATGAAGGCGCAGGGGCCGTAGTCGATGGTTTCGCCGGCGAGACTCATGTTGTCCGTGTTCATGACGCCGTGGATGAAGCCCACCGCCATCCACCGGGCCACCAGGGCGGCCTGGCGCTCGGCCACGGCCCGCAGCAATTCCAGATACCCATTCTCCGCCCCGACCAGTTCCGGGTAATGGCGGGCGATGGTGTAGTCGGCCAGTTGCCGCACCTGGGCCGGGCCGGCGTGGGCGGCGAAGAACTGGAAGGTGCCGACCCGCAGATGGCTGTCCGCCACCCGGGTGAGGACGGCGCCGGGCAGGGGACGCTGCCGCCGCACCGGCTCGCCGGTGGCCACCACGGCCAAGGCCCGGGTGCTGGGAATGCCCAGGGCGTGCATGGCTTCGCCGGTCAGCACCTCCCGCAGCATGGGGCCCACGGCGGCCTTGCCGTCGCCGCTGCGGGAGAAGGGGGTTCGACCCGAGCCCTTGAAGGCGATGTCGCGGCGCCGGCCCTGGCCGTCGATCACCTCCCCCAGCAAAAGGGCCCGGCCATCGCCCAGCTGGGGCGAGAACTGGCCGAACTGGTGGCCGGCGTAGGCCTGGGCGATGGGGCTGGCGCCCTCCGGCAGGGCGTTGCCGGAGAACAGGGCGGCCAGCTGATCCGGCGTGGCCTCCGCCAGGGGCAGGCCCAGTTCCCGGGCCAGGCCGGGGTTGAAGTGCAGCAGCCGGGGGGCCGGAACGGTGGCAGGCTGCCAGGGCACGGCGAAGCCGGGCAGGTCCCGGGCGTAGCTGTTATCGAAGGGGAAGGTGAAGGCGGGGGCGGTAGGGGCGGACATGCCTGAGTAGAACGGTGCCCGGCGGGAAAGTTCGCCCGGCCGCACCATAAAAAAAGGGGCGCAGCCCGCACCGGCCGCGCCCCTGCCAAGGGAGGAGACGTTTTAGAAGAAGCCCAACGCCTTGGGGCTGTAGCTCACCAGCAGGTTCTTGGTCTGCTGGTAGTGGTCCAGCATCATCTTGTGGGTCTCGCGGCCAATGCCCGATTCCTTGTAGCCGCCGAAGGTGGCGTGGGCCGGGTAGGCGTGGTAGCAGTTGGTCCACACCCGGCCGGCCTTGATGCCGCGGCCCATGCGGTAGGCGGTGTTGCCATCCCGGCTCCACACCCCGGCGCCAAGGCCGTAGGGGGTGTCGTTGGCGATTTCCAGGGCTTCGGCTTCGGTCTTGAAGGTGGTCACGGCCAGCACCGGGCCGAAGATTTCCTCCTGGAAGATGCGCATCTTGTTGTGGCCCTTGAACAGGGTCGGCTGGATGTAATAGCCCTCGGCCAGTTCGCCGCCGAGGCGGGCCCGATCGCCGCCCACCAGGCATTGGGCGCCCTCTTCCTTGCCGATGGCCAGGTAGGACATGATCTTGTCCATCTGCATCTGGGAGGCCTGAGCGCCCATCATGGAGTCGGTGTCCAGGGGACTGCCCTGCTTGATGGCCTTGACCCGGGCCAGCACCCGTTCCATGAAGTGGTCGTAGATGGATTCGTGGATCAGGGCCCGGCTGGGGCAGGTGCACACTTCGCCCTGGTTGAAGGCGAACAGCACCAGGCCTTCGATGGCCTTGTCGAAGAAGTCGTCGTCGGCGGCGGCCACGTCGGCGAAGAAGATGTTGGGGGACTTGCCGCCCAGTTCCAGGGTGGCGGGAATGAGGCTGTTGGCGGCGGCCTGGGCGATGACCCGGCCGGTGGCGGTGGAGCCGGTGAAGGCGATCTTGGCGATGCGCTTGCTGGAAGCCAGGGCCATGCCGGCATCGCGGCCGTAGCCGTTGACGATGTTGAGTACGCCCGGGGGCAGCAGGTCGGCGATCAGCTCGGCCAGCACCAGGATGCTGATGGGGGTGGATTCGGCGGGCTTCAAGACCACGCAGTTGCCGGCGCCCAGGGCCGGGGCCAGCTTCCAGGCGGCCATCAGGATGGGGAAGTTCCACGGGATGATCTGGCCCACCACGCCGAGGGGTTCGTGGAAGTGGTAGGCGATGGTGTTCTCGTCGATCTCGCTGATGGAGCCTTCCTGGGAACGCAGACAGCCGGCGAAGTAGCGGAAGTGGTCGGCGGCCAGGGGAATGTCGGCGTTGAGGGTTTCGCGGATGGCCTTGCCGTTATCCACCGTCTCCACGTAGGCCAGCATTTCCAGGTTGGCCTCGATGCGGTCGGCGATCTTCAGCAGGATGTTGGAGCGTTCGGTGGCGGAGGTCTTGCCCCACTTGTCGGCGGCGGCGTGGGCGGCGTCCAGGGCCAGCTCGATGTCCTCGGCGCCGGATTGGGCGGCCTGGGTGTAGGGCTTGCCGGTGATGGGGGTGATGACGTCGAAGTACTGGCCCTTGACCGGGGCCACCCACTTGCCGCCGATGAAGTTGTCGTAGCGGGCCTTGTACTGGTGTTTGGCGCCGGCGCTGCCGGGGGTCGCGTAAAGCATGGTGTCTCCTTCCGTTTTTATGGGGATCGAACAAGGCTCCATAAAGGGAGCCCGGCTTCTCCTTATCAAGGGCCGTGCCAACGCCGCCACCCAAGCCCAAGCCATTGATTCCTATGGCACCGCCCTCTGCCGCCGGCGGCGGTCGCCGCCCCGTGGCACGTCCCGTCCCGGCACAGCTGTACCAAAATGACACACCCGGCCGGACACTTCCGGGGAAAGCATTGCACCGGGGAAACAGAGGGCTATACTCGCCGGACCACACCATCCGACCCGTCAGAGGCCGGAGCGAAGGAGACATTGATGAACCATCCGCACCCGCGGGCTGGCGCTCCCTTGCTGCGCCAGGCCCGACGCCTGTTTCTCGAGCAGGGCGAGCTTCCCCCCGGCCTGGTGGACGAGCGCCTGCTGCGCTCCTGGCACCGCAGCCGCGGCGCCGGCCTGGAGCCGGTGGGGCGCAACCCGGAAACGCCGCGCCTCTCCGAACAGCACCTGCGCCAGGCCCTGGAGCGCCACCAGGAATTCGTCGCCCACGCCGAGCCGGTCATGGAATACCTCTACGCCCAGGTCCAGGCCTCCCACAGCATGGTGGTGCTGGCCGACAACCGGGGCCTGCTGGTGCATGCCCTGGGGGACCCGGACTTCCTCGGCAAGGCCGAGCGGGTGGCCCTGGCCCCCGGCGCCTCCTGGCACGAGCAGCACCGGGGCACCAACGCCATCGGCACCGCCCTGGCCGAAGGCGCCGCGGTGGAAATCCACGGCGCCGAGCACTTCCTCGAACGCAACACCTTCCTCACCTGCGCCGCCGCCCCCATCCTCGATCCGTCCGGCAAGCTCCTCGGCGCCCTGGACATCTCCGGCGACCACCGCAGCCACCACCCCCACACCCAGGGCCTGGTGCGCACCGCCGCCCAGATGATCGAAAACCGGCTGCTGCTCTCCCGCCACCGCCGCCACATCCGCCTGCACCTGCATCCCCGGGCCGAAGGCATCGGCACCGTGGCCGAAGGGGTGCTGGCCCTCTCGGAAGACGGCTGGATCGTCGGCGCCAACCGGGCCGCCCTGGCCATGCTCGGCCTGCAGCCGGCAGACCTGGGGGCGACGCCCCTGGAGCGGGTGCTGGACAGCCGCAGCGAGGACCTGCTCGACTGGGGCCGGCGCCAGGGCCAGCAGGCCCTGCTGGTGAACACCCGGCGCGGCGGCAGGCTGTTCCTGCAGATCCACGCCGGCAAGGCGCCCATCCCCGTCGGCACTGCCGCGGCGAGCACCCCGCCCCAGGACGCCCTGGCCGCGCTGGATACGGGCGATGCCCGGCTGAAAGCGGCTCTGGACAAGGCCCGCAAGGTGGCAGGCAAACCCATTCCCCTCCTGCTCCACGGCGAATCCGGGGTCGGCAAGGAACTGCTGGCCCAGGCCATCCACCGCAGCAGCCCCCACCGGAAAGGCCCCTTCGTCGCGGTGAACTGCGCCGCCCTGCCGGAAAACCTGATCGAGGCCGAACTCTTCGGCTACGCCCCCGGCGCCTTCAGCGGCGCCCGCAAGGAAGGCAGCCCCGGCCGCCTGCGCGAAGCCCACGGCGGCACCCTGTTCCTGGACGAGATCGGCGACATGCCCCTCAACCTGCAGAGCCGTCTGCTGCGGGTGCTGCAGGAACGCCAGGTGACGCCCCTGGGCAGCGGCAGGCCGGTGGCGGTGGATTTCGCCCTGGTCTGCGCCACCCACCGGCCCCTGCGCCAGGAGGTGGAAGCGGGCCGCTTCCGCGCCGACCTGTATTACCGCCTAAACGGTCTCACCCTGACCCTGCCGGCCCTGCGCGAGCGCAGCGACTTTTCCGCCCTGGTGGCGCGGCTGCTGGCGGAAATGGCCCCCGGGCGGAGCCTGGCCCTGACTCCGGCGGTGGCCAGGGCCTTCGCCGACTACGCCTGGCCGGGCAACCTGCGCCAGCTGGCCAACGCCCTGCGCACCGCCACCGCCCTGCTCGAGGCAGACGAGGAATGCATCGACTGGCCCCACCTGCCGGACGACCTGGCGGAGGAACTGCAGCAGCGCCCCCTTGCCGCCGACGCCGCCGCGACGATGGCGGAGCCGGCGCCGGACCGGCTGCAGGAAGTCTCCCGCCTGGCCATCCAGCGGGCCGTGGCCGCGGCCCGGGGCAATCTGTCGGAAGCGGCCCGGCGCCTGGGCATCAGCCGCAATACCCTGTACCGCAAGCTGAAGGCCGGCGCCGCGGGGGAAGTTTCGTAAACGTCCAAGACGGCCGGCCTGACACCCAATAAGGACGGGCCTGTGCGGCATGGCATGCCGGACAGGCCCGTTTTCATTGGCTCCCGGGGCAGGCCCCGGTGCTGGGATCAGCGCGGACGGATTTCCTGGCGGGCGGAGAGTTCGCCCTTTTCCAGATGCATGATGGCGTGGGCCGATTCCGCCGCCCGCTGGTCGTGGGTGACCATGACGATGGTTTTGCCCAGCTCGTCGTTGAGGCGCTGCAGGAGGTGCAGGATGTCGCCGGCTGACTCCCGGTCCAGGTCGCCGGTGGGTTCGTCGGCCACGATCAGGGTGGGGTCGGTGATGAGGGCCCGGGCGATGGCCACCCGCTGCTGCTGGCCGCCGGAAAGCTCGTTGGGTGTGTGGTCCATGCGGTCCGCCAGGCCCACCATGGAAAGGGCCAGTTCGGCCCGCTCCCGCCGCTCGGCTTTGCCGAGGTTTTTCAGCAGCAGGGGCAGTTCCACGTTTTCCAGGGCGGTCAGCACCGGCATCAGGTTGTAGAACTGGAAGATGAAGCCCACGTTTTCCGCCCGCCAGGCCGCCAGCTCGGCCTCTTCCAGGGCGGCGATGTCCTGGCCGGCGACGCTGAGGGTGCCGGAGTCGGGCCGGTCGATGCCGGCGATGAGGTTGAGCAGGGTGCTCTTGCCGGAACCGGACGGCCCCATCAGGGCCAGGAATTCGCCGGCGGCGATGCCGAAGCTGATACGCTCCAGCACCGGCACCACCTGCTGGCCCCGGCGGTAGCTCTTGGAAAGGTTGTCGAGGACGATCAGGGGCGCCGCGGGGGTGCCGCTGCCAGTGTCACCTGTCCCGGCACCCAGTCCGGCTTGATGGCCGACAGCGTTCAGCACGCTGCCCGCGGCGGCGCTTCCGTCCACCGCGCCGCTCACTTGCTCACCACCTTGACCCGGTCCCCGTCCCCCAGGCGCTCGCCGGGACGGGCCACCACTTTGGCTCCCGGCTGCAACGCCGGGTTAGCGCTCACTTCCAGCAGATCGTTGATCTGGCGCCCCACCGTCACCGCCACCCGCTTCGCCTTGCCATCCTCGATAAGGAACAGGGACTTGCCGTCGGCCGCCAGGGCATCCTTGTGCACCGCCACCAGGGGCTGGCGCTCACCGTCGCCCATGGGCTTTTCCAGGAAGGCCACCTTGGCGCTCATTTCCGGCAGGATGCGCTCGTCCCGGTCCACGAAGCGCACCTTGGTCATGACCGTGGCCTTGGAGCGGTCCACCGTCGGCACCAGGCGGCTCACCTCGCCGCGGAAGCGCAACTCGGGAAAGGCGTCGAGCTGGATTTCGCAGGGCTGGCCCACCTTGATCCTGGCCAGGTTGGATTCGGCCACGTCGGCTTCCACCTCCAGGCTCTCCATGTCGGCCATGGTCACCACCGCGCCCTTGCTTTCCAGGGCCGAGGAGAAGGGAGTGATGACGTCGCCGATGTTGGCGGTCTTGGTCAGCACCACGCCGTCGAAGGGGGCGCGGATGAGGGTCTGCTCCACCCCCACCTGGGCCGCCCGCAGATTGGCCTGGGCCACCGCCACGGCGGCGGCGGCCTTGTCGAAGCGGGCCTGGGCCGTATCCAGGGAGGAACCGGAGACGAACTTCTTCTGGGCCAGGTCCTTCGCCCGCTCCAGGGCGGCCCGGGCGTCCTTCAGTTCGGCCTGGGCCGACAGCACGCCGGCGCCGGCCTGGTCGGCCTGGGCCTGCACGTCCTTGTTCTCCAGCCGGGCCAGCACCTCGCCGGCCTTGACCCGGCTGCCTTCCAGCACCCCCAGCCATTCCAGGCGGCCGGTGGCCTTGGAGGCGACGGAGGCCTTGCGGCTGGCCACCACGTAGCCGGCCGCATTGAGCAGGGTGACGCCCTGGTAGGGATAGGCGGTGGTGACGGAGACCGTCTCCACCTCGGTCTCGCGCCGGGAGAGGGAGGCCAGCAGCAGGCCGCCCAGCACGAGGACAGTGGCGCCGATGAGCCAGGTGCGGCGGCGGGAGCGGGGCGCGGCCGGGGCGGCAGGCCCCCGTTTGAGGCTGAGGCGGGAGAGATCGGGCTTGGACATGGCAGTGGGGGGAGTCGGGATTCCGGGCTGTCGACGGGGCGCAATGATGGGCCGATTATAGCCGTCCCCGGCCCGTCCCCTGCCGGGAATGGGGACCGCCGCCGTATCGGGCGCCGGCAGCGGCTAATCCCCATAAATGACGGGGACTTCCCGGGCTTGTCAGCGTGGGCCTCTAATGCGACCATGGAGCCCATTTTTCCATTCGAGGAGTGCCGTTCGTGACCACCAGCAATCTGAACATCGACGCCTTGCTGTCCTATGTGCCCATGTTCAATGGCCTGGCCCCGGACGAAATCGCCCGCATTGCCCGCGGTACCCGGGAAATCCACGCGGCCCGCGGCGACATCCTGTTCCACAAGGGCGATCCCTGCCAGGGCCTGCACCTGGTGGTCTACGGCCAGGTCAAGCTGGCCTTCACCTCCGCCCAGGGCGGCGAGAAGGTGGTGGAAATCCTCGGCCAGGGCCAGACCTTCGGCGAAGCCCTGATGTTCATGGACAAGCCCTACATCGTCTACGCCCAGGCCCTCACCGACTCCCAGCTGCTGCACATCTCCAAGGCCGTGCTGTTCGAGGAACTGGAACGGGACCCCAAGCTGGGCCGCAAGATGATCGCCGGCCTCTCCATGCGCCTGCACCAGATCATCACCGACGTGGAATCCTATTCCCTGCACTCCGGCCGCCAGCGCATCATCGGCTACCTGCTGCGGGACCTGCCGGACGAGGAACACCTGCCCAAGGAAACCACGGTGAACCTGCCCACCAACAAGGGCATCATCGCCTCCCGCCTCAACCTGACCCAGGAACACTTCTCCCGCATCCTGCATGAACTGTCCGAGCGGGGCCTGATCAAGGTGGAAGGCCGCAAGATCCACATCCCCGACGTGGAAAAGCTGCGCACCTTCGACCTCTAGGCATTCCGGGGCCGCCGGCGCGGCGCCCGCAGTCCGCGAAAAAGCCCCTCTGCCGGGGCTTTTTTGTTTTCTGCGGCAGGCCCGGCGGCGAAGGGGCCGCTGTCATATTGGGATAAATCGCCGGGTGTAGAATCCCCGCCATGGCCCTCGAAACCGAACTCAAGCTGCGCCTGCCCCCCGGCGGCGCCGCCCGCCTCCTGCGGCATCCGCTCCTGGCCGGCAGCGCCCCCCTGCGCCAGCGGCTGCTCAACACCTATTACGACACCCCCGACCTGGAACTGCTCGGCCAGCGCATGGCCCTGCGTCACCGGCGCAAGGGCTGGGACTGGCTGCTGACGGTGAAGACCGCCAACCCGGCCAGCGGCGGCCTGGCCCGGCGCAATGAGTGGGAAGCCAAGGTGGCACCCGGCCAGTTCGATTTTTCCCACGTGGACGATGGGGACCTGCGGCGCTGGCTGGAAAAGCGCACGCCCCGCCTGGAAGCCGCCTTCACCACCGACTTCACCCGCCTCGCCTGGATCGTCGAACCGGCACCCGGCACCCGCATCGAGATCGCCCTGGACCGGGGCACCATCCAGAGCAAGGGTCAGCGGGAGCCCCTGGGGGAACTGGAACTGGAGCTCCTGGCCGGCCCCGAGACCGCCCTCTTCGCCCTGGCCCGGGAACTGTCCACCGCCCTTGGCGAACGCCAGGCCCTGCACCCGGTGGCGGCGAGCAAGGCGGAGCGGGGCTACGCCCTGTTCACCGGCCGCCGCAGCCCGCCCCAGAAGGCCCGTCCGGCGCCCCTGGACACGAACCTGACGCCCCTGGCCGCCTGCCGCAGCGCCGCCCTGGACTGCCTGCAGCACCTGCAGGCCAACGAGGCCGGCGCCCAGCGCGGCGACAGCCCGGAATACGTGCACCAGGTGCGGGTCGCCATCCGCCGCCTGCGTTCCCTGCTCAAGCTGTTCGCCCCGGTCCTGCCGCAAGCCTTCCGGCAACGCTGGACCGGCCCCTGGCGCGACCTGGGCCGGGGCCTGGGAGAAGCCCGCAACTGGGACGTGTTCCTCAGCGAAACCCTGCCTCCCCTGAACGCCGCATTCCCCGGCGTTGCCGAGCTGACCCGCCTGGAACGGCACGCCAATAGCCGCTCCCAGGCCGCCCACCTCGCCGTGCGCCGCCTGCTGGGCTCGCCGGCCTACTCCCGCCTGCTCCTGGAATTCAGTGCCGACCTCTTCGCCCTCGGGGAAGAGCCGGCCGGCCAGCGCCCCCTGACCGACTTCGCCGCCCGCCGCCTCGACCGCCGCGCCCGCCAGGCCAGCCGTCTGGCCCGCAACCTGGCGGAGCTGGACCACGCCGGCCGCCACCGCCTGCGCATCGCCTTCAAGAAGCTGCGTTACGCCATCGAGTTCCTCGCTCCCGCCGGCGGCAACGGCGCCCCCTACACCCAATCCCTGGCCCGCCTGCAGGAACACCTGGGGCGCCTCAACGACCTGGCCACCGCCCGGGAGCTGCTGGCTCCCACCCTGCCGGCCCGGCCCGGTCTGGTCATGGGCTGGCTCGGCGGCCGCAGCGACCTGCTGCTGGAAGAACTGCCGGCTTTCCTCGAGGATTTCCTGGCCCAGACGGCGCCCTGGGAAAAATCCCCCGGCAAGCGCAACAAGACTGCAAAGCGGAGCGGCTAGGATGGCGCCTTTGTCCCCGGAGACCGCCATGGACCTGATCCTCTGGCGCCACGCCGAAGCCGAGGTCGGCAGCGACGACCTGGCCCGCCGCCTCACCGTCCGCGGCGCCAAGCAGGCCCGGCAGATGGCTGCCTGGCTCAAGCCCCGCCTGCCCAAGCACACCCGCATCCTGGTCAGCCCGGCGGTGCGCACCCAGCAAACCGCCGACGCCCTGGAACTGCCCTACGAAACCAGCCGCAAGCTGGCGCCCGATGCCAGCGTCTACGACCTGCTCTCAGCCGCCGGCTGGCCCGACAGCCGGCAGACCATCCTCATCGTCGGCCACCAGCCCACCCTGGGCCAGCTGGCCGCCCTGCTCCTCTCCGGCCAGGAAGCGCCGTGGACGGTCAAAAAGGGCGCCGTATGGTGGTTCTCCAACCGGGTCCGGGCCGGGGAGACCCAGACGTTGTTGCGCTGCTGCCTGGGCCCCGACATTTTGGCTAGCGGCAGTTGAAATTCGCTTAGTTAGGCAAGAAGCGACAGCGTGCTCTGATACACGCCGCCACCCATAAAAAAAGCCCGCCGAAGCGGGCCTTTTCATCACAAAACCTGGGATTAGCTGCAACCCTTCGGCTTCATGTCAGTGGGCAGGGCGCTGGCGTCGCAGGACCAGGCACCACCGGCAGCCCGGGCCAGCTTGATAGCCAGACCATTGACCTTGGTCGGGGCATTCTTCAGGGCGCAGGAGATGCCGGTGTTGTCCACGGTGTAGGTACAGTGGCCGCTCTTGGCAGTGTCAAGCCCGATGGTAGCTTCGGTCGGGGTGCCGCCATCGTTGGCGATCATTTCATAGGCGGTACGGACGGCAGAAATTTCTGCCAGACCGGCGGCGATCTTACCCTTGGCCTGGTAGTCGGAGTAAGCCGGCAGAGCAACTGCGGCCAGGATACCGATGATAGCAACCACCACCATCAGTTCGATCAGGGTGAAACCTTGCTGAACCTTGTTCATGACAATCTCCTATTGGAAGAAGGATATATGGGAGTCTCTGAATATCCGGAACTCCTCAATCAAGTATGAGCAAGTAGGATGCCAGCTTGCTTTTCCTTGATTTCACCGGGGCTACGCCGCAAAAAACTGACGTTTTTTGTCACAACACATCCCTATCGCGGCACTTTCTGACTAGGCGACGTCAAGCTGGCTCTTGTCCATAAAACGCTCGGCATAGCGCAGAAACACCCGCTGCTTCAGGAAAACGTCGAGCAAATCCCCGTCCACATGTCCGTTGTCGCGGAATTTCCGCATGATGGAGAGGGCCTGGGACAGCTTCATGCCTTCCTTGTACGGCCGGTCCCGGGCGGTGAGGGCTTCGAAGATGTCGGCGATGCCCATGATCCGGGCCTGGACGCTCATCTGCTCCCGGGTCAGGCCCCGGGGATAGCCCTTGCCGTCCATGCGCTCATGGTGGCCGCCGGCGTATTCCGGCACGTTCTTCAGGTGCTTGGGCCAGGGCAGGGATTCCAGCATGCGGATGGTGGCGACGATGTGGTGGTTGATGATCTCCCGCTCGGCCTCGGTCAGGGTGCCGGCCCGGATGGTCAGGTTTTCCACTTCGTCCGCGCTGAGGAAATCGTTTTCCTTGCCCTGCGCATCCTGCCAGCGGTAGCGGCGGGCGATCTGCCGCACCCGCTCCTGGTCTTCCGGCTGCATGGCTTCGCCGCCCACATTGCAGCGCTGCAGGAAGCGCTGGTCTTCCTCCATCTGGGCCAGACTCGCCTCCAGTTCCTGGCGCGCCTGGCTTTCCCCTCGGCCGCCGGCAATGGCCTGCCACATGCGGATCTGGGCATCGCGCCGGATCACCTCGAAACGGGTATCCAGCAGATGGATGCGATCGAAGATGGTCTGCAGCTTGGTCGCCTTGTCCACCACGTGCACCGGCGTCGTCACCTTGCCGCAATCGTGCAGCAGACCGGCCATTTTCAGCTCGTAGCGGTCCTTGTCGGACATGCTGAAGTCGGCCAGGGGACCTTCCGTGGTGGCATTCACCGCCTCGGCCAGCATCATGGTCAGCTCCGGCACCCGCTGGCAGTGGCCGCCGGTGTAGGGGGATTTTTCGTCGATGGCGGTGTTGATGAGCTGGATGAAGGACTCGAACAGTTCTTCCAGCTGGGAAATGAGCTGCCGGTTGGTCAGGGCGATGGCCGCCTGGGAGGCCAGGGATTCGGCCAGGCGCTGGTCCGCATAGGAGAAGGCCCGCACTTCACCGCTGACGGGATCCTGGGCGTTGATCAGCTGCAAGACGCCGATGACCTCGTTCTCGTGGTTCTTCATGGGCACCGTGAGAAAGGACTGGGAGCGGTAGCCGGTGCGGGCGTCGAAGGCCCGGGTGCCGGAGAAGTCGAAGCCCTCCGCCGTGTAGGCGTCGGCGATGTTGACCGTCTGCAGGTTGAGGGCGCTGTAGGCGGCCACCATGGAATTGTTGGGCTCGCCGCTTTCGGTATGCAGCGGCAGGTCGGGGAACTTGGAGGAGAGGGGCTGGCCGCTGCTGCCGCCAAAGGCGATGGCCAGGGAGTCGGTGCGGACAATCTCGAAGCGCAGGTGGCGCCCGTCCTCGGTCATGCGGTAGAGGGTGCCGCCGTCCGCGTGGGTGATCTGCTTGGCCGCCAGCAGGATGCGCTCCAGCAGGCGGTCCAGGTTGCGCTCGTGGGAGAGGGCCGCCCCGATCTCGTTGAGTTGCTCCAGGCGCCGGAAAAGATCGTCCAGGGTATCCATGCCCTACCTCCTATTTGATGCAGACCGCGTGTACCTGCTTCATGTCGGTAATGCCCTGCAGCACCTTGTCGATGCCGTCCATCTTCAGGGTGCGCATGCCGTCGTTGAGGGCGCAGGCCACCAGCTCGGCCACCCGGGCATGTTCCTGGATCAGTTTCTTGACGCCGTCGGTCCCGGCCATCAGCTCGTGCAGGCCGACCCGGCCCTTGTAGCCGGTGTCGTTGCAGGCGGGGCAGCCCTTGGGACGATACAGGGTGAACTGGCCATCCTTGGCGTAGCGGCTGTTCCAGTCCCGGTAAACGGCTTCATAGGAGCCTTTGGGGTCCTTCTTCCAGCTGTCGGTGTTGGTCAGCTCCTCGCAGTACTCGGTCAGCAGCCGCTTCATGTCCTCCGGCGAGGGCTGGTAGGCCTCCTTGCACTCCTTGCACAGGCGCTTGGCCAGGCGCTGAGCCAGGATGCCGAGCAGGGCGTCGGCGAAATTGAAGGGGTCCATGCCCATGTCCAGCAGGCGGATCACCGATTCGGGGGCGCTGTTGGTATGCAGGGTGGCGAACACCAGGTGGCCGGTGAGGGAGGCCTCGATGCCGATGCCGGTGGTTTCCGCATCCCGCATTTCGCCCACCATGATCACATCCGGATCGGCCCGCAGGAAGGAGCGCATGACCGTGGCGAAATCCAGGCCGGCCTTCTTGTTGATCTGCACCTGGCGCAGGCCCTTCTGGGTGATTTCCACCGGGTCTTCCGCAGTCCAGATCTTGGTGTCCGGCGTATTGATGTGGCCCAGGATGGAATGCAGGGTGGTGGTCTTGCCCGAGCCGGTGGGGCCGCAGACGAAGAAGAGGCCGTAGGGCTTGCTGATGATGCTCTTCAGGGTCTCGTGGTTGTGGGGCGTCAGGCCCAGGCTGTCCAGGGGAATGGGCTCGCCGGCGGCCAGGATGCGCATCACCACGTCTTCCATGCCGCCGGCGGTGGGGATGGTGGCCACCCGCAGCTCGATATCCAGGGGGCCGTATTTCTTGAACTTGATCTTGCCGTCCTGGGGCTTGCGCTTCTCCGAGATATCCAGATCGCACATGATTTTCAGGCGGGCAATGAGGGCATTGCGGTAGGAGGCGGGAATCTCGATGTAGGGCACCAGGGAGCCGTCCTTGCGGAAGCGGATCAGGGTCTTTTCCTTGCCCGGCCGGGGTTCGATGTGGATGTCGGAAGCCCCTTGCTGGGAAGCCTCGATGATGATCTTGTTCACCAGCTTGACCAGCTCGTTCTCGGCGGCGGCAGAAACGTCGTCGCCGACAACGTCGCCTGCCTCGTCGTCACCATCCCCCAGGTCGGAGAGCAGGTCGCCCACCGAGGCCACGTCCGCCAGGGCACCGAAGAAATGGTCCAGCACCTGGAGGAATTCCCGGTTAGTGGTGACCCGGTAGACCACCTTGCTCTTGGGGAAGATGTTGTTCACCACCCGGGAGTTGCGCACCCGCTCCGGGTCCGTCGCCACCACCACCACGCCTTCCCGGGTTTCCTCCACCGGCACCCATTGCTGGGATTCGAGATAGTCGCGCTTGAGGTTGCGCAGCAGGTCGATGGGCTTGACCCGCTCGCTGCGGTAGGGCTCGTAGGGGTCGCCGAAGTACTTGGCCAGTGCCTGGCCGATGGCCGCCGGCTTGACCTGGAATTCCTTGACCAGGACCTCCTCCAGATCGAGCCCCTTGCGCCGGGCCGAGCGCTGGGCCAGGTCCAGTTCGGCGGCGGAGATGACGGCATCGCTGACCAGGCCGTCGTACTTGGAGCGCACCCCCGGCACCGCCTTCTGCCGCTGGGCGAAGGCGATGGCCAGGGTCTGGGCCAGGCCCTGGACGCCCTCCTCCGCCACGGCGGCAAAGGGCACATCGTCCCGGTTATTGATGATCTGCACCACCCCCAGCAAAGCCCCCTCCCCGTCGCTGATGGGCGCCACCAGCATCTGCTTGGTGCGATAGCCGGTGCGCTTGTCCACCTCCTGCAGGAAGTTCATCTTGGGGGAATAGGCCTTCAGCTCCACGTCGTCGTAGACGTCCCGGATATTGGCCATTTTCTGGGTCATGGCCACGTAGCCGGCCACGCTCTGCTCGGTGATGGGCAGCTTCAGGTCCTTGAAGGAATTGAGGCCGGTCTTCACCTTGGAGACGATGCTGCTACGGTCTTCGCTGACGGTGTAGATGGTCAGCCGGTCTGCATTGAAGAGATTGCAGATGTCCTGGGACAGCTCCAGCATGATCTCGTCAATATTGCTGGTGGCGTGGATCTTGTTGGTGACCGCCTGCAGGTTCTTGAAAAAGAGCAGGCGGCTATTGACGTCGCCCTGGGCGCTGCTGTCGGGGGTGGGATGTGCTGCGTTCATTATTGTTCCTTCGTTTCGGCCAGGGGGCCCCAGAGCCCGCCTTCCAGCCACCAGGCCTGATAGCCCTGCTGCGTCAGGAGAAAGGCGACGGCCGAGCTGCGGCGTCCGCTTTGACAATAGACCACGTATTCCCGGTTCGGATCGAGGCTGCCGAAGGCGCCGCGCACCTCGTTCACCGGCAGGTTGATGGCCCCGGGCAGGCCGTCGAAACGGAACTCCGCCGGATAGCGCACATCCACCCAGACGGCGCCCCGGGCCACCCGATCCTGGGCCTCGTCGCGGGACAGCCCCTTGAGCAGGGGCGCCCGCAACAAAGCATCGAAATCCTCCTTGCCCAGCTTCAGCAGGACGCCCTTGCTCTTCATGGTGACGCTGGCGTTGCGCCGGGCATTGGCCACCAGGGCCTCCTCGCCGAAAGCCTGGCCGGCCCCCAATTGGGCCAGGACGACCTCCTTGTTGCCGAGGCGGCGGGTCACCTCGCAGCTGCCGGACTCGATCAGGTAGTAGGCATCACCCACGTCCCCTTCCCGGATCAGTACTTCTCCGGCCGGCACCCGCAGGCGGCGGAAGCGTTGCAGCAGGACATCGATGTGGGCCGGCGGCAGCTGGCCCAGGGCGCTGGCGGTGAGCACCTGGACATTGAAGGCGCCGGACATCTGCCGCCAGTCGGTGGTCTCCTCCGGGGCGGCAGGGGCGACGGCCGGGGCTTTCTGCACGCCGGCGTTGGCCGCCAGCTGTTCCCAGGTAAGCAGGATGTCCAGCAACTGCCCATCAACGCCCAGCAGTTCAACGTTCCCCACCGCCAGCAGCGCCTGGGGCCGGGGCTCCTGCAGGCCCAGGGGCCAGGCAGCCGCCTCGCTGCCGGCCTGCAGCACGGCGCTGCTGCCGTCGGCAAACGACAGCCGCAGTTCGCCCTGCAGCAGGTAGAGGGAAAGCCCGGCCTCCAGGCGCTGGCGCGGCAGCGCCTGGCCCGGGGTCAGGCTTTCCAGGCGGCAGTAGGCGGCCAGTTCAGCCAGCCGCTCTCCCGACAGATTGCCCAGGGGCGAAAGGCGCGCCAGGGCTTCCACGCTCACCTTGGCCATGACGCGCTCACAGTTCGAAGACCTGGTTGTTCTGCAGCATGCGAGGCTTGAAGCCGGCCACGCCTTCCTCGATCTCCTGCATGGTCTGCTCGATCTGGCCGGGCTTCAGGTGGGTGATGAAAACCTCGGCCGGTCGCGCCAGCTTGGCCAGTTCCTCCGCCAGCAGGCTTGGACAGAGGTGCTTGGAGGCGATGGCCAGGGCCCGCTCCTTGTTGGAGAAGGCCGTCTCGATGATGAGGTAGCGCAGGTTGGCAACCTCGTTCACCCGGGGCCAGAAGCTGTCGTTGCTGGTGGTGTCGCCGCTGAAGGCCAGGCTGTTGCTGCCCGAATCCAGCAGATAGCCCACTGCCGGCACCGTGTGTTCCGCCGGCAGGGCGGTGATGCTGCGGCCGCAGCCCAGATCTACCCGCTGCCCCAGCTCCATGGCCTGGAACTGCAGGCAGGGGGCTTCCCGGCTCGGGATTTCGCTGAAGTCGGGCCATACCAGCCAGTTGAAGACATGCTGGCGCAGGATGGCAAGGGTGGCCTCGCTGGCGTGCACCGTCACCGGCCGGCCGATGCGCATGTCCATGACGGTGTCGATCAGCAGGGGTAGGGAGGCGATGTGGTCGAGATGGGAATGGGTGAGGAAGATGTGGTCGATCGCCCCCAGCTCCGCCAGGGAAAGGTCCGCCACGCCGGTTCCCGCATCCACCAGCACATCGTGATCCACCAGCATGGAGGTGGTCCGCAAATGCCGGCCGCCGATGCCGCCGCTACAACCGAGAATCCTGATTTTCATGATTTTCCGGCCGCTACTTGGTTTCGAAAGTGGTGACGCCGTCCCAGCCGTCGCCCGGAGCTTGCTGCCGCAGATGGGCAACGCGCTCGCCGTAAAGCTGATAGAGCCGGCAGTCGCCGTTGAGGCGCACCAGGTTCATCAGCTGCAGCTCGGCCTGGTCCCATTCCTGGGCACGATAACAGCGCAGGGCCTGCTGCCACAGTTTCAGTTCATCCAGCACGGCCTGGGGCACGCTGCCCGCCAGGCCCAGGGGTTCGTAAATGGCCACCGGCTCATCCTTGCCCTTCACCCGGACCCGGTCAAGCTCGCGGAAGACACCGTCCCGCACCGCCGCCCGAGTGGCCTCGCCGACAATGATGCCGACGCCGTACTGCTTGGTCAGGCCCTCCAGGCGGGAGCCCAGGTTCACCGCATCGCCCATCACCGTGTAGGCCTGGCGCAGGGGCGAGCCCATGTCGCCGACGGTCATGAGGCCGGTATTGATGCCGATGCCGATCTGCAGGGCCGGCCAGCCCCGGGCGGCGAAGGGGGCGTCGAGACGGCGCAGCTCCACCTGCATCTCCAAGGCCGCCAGCAGGGCGTGACGGGCATGGTCGGGGTCGGCCACCGGCGCCCCCCAGAAGGCCATGATGGCATCGCCGATGTATTTGTCCAGGGTGCCCCGGTGGTGCCGGATCACCGTGGTCATGGCGCCCAGGTATTCGTTGATCAGATGGGCCAGGTCCTTGGGGTCCAGGCCTTCCGAGATGCTGGTGAAGCCGCGGATGTCGGAGAACAGCACGGTCAGCTCGGCGTTGCGGCCTTCCATGCTGTAGCGCTCCGGGTCCCGGGCCATTTCGTCCACCAGCTCCGGCGGCACGTACTGGCCGAAGAGCTGGGTCAGCTGGCGCTTGCTGTGGGATTCGACGAAGTAGCCCCAGGACATGTTCATGGCGTAGAGGGCCAGGATCAGGAGCAGCACGCCGGCCACCGGCAGGGCCAGGCCGGACTGCCACAAAGCGAGGTTGAGGCCCACCACCCCGGCCAGCACCGCCCCGGTGAGCAGGGTGGCCCGGGATGGCGACAGGGACGGCAGCAGCAGGGACAGCAGCAGGCCCACCAGCAGCACCTGGACCACGTCGAAACCCAGGGCGTAGGGCGGCTTGTGCTTGAGGCTGCCGTCGAGCATGCCGGCAATCAGGTTGGCGTGGATTTCCACCCCCGGATAGGCCTCGCCCACCGGGGTCGCCCGCAAGTCCATGAGGCCGGGCGCGGTGGTGCCCACCAGCACCACCTTCCCCTGCAGGCTGGCCGGCGCCACCCGCCCCTGCAGCACGTCCGCCGCCGACAGGTAGACGAAGCTGCCCTGGCCGCCCCGGTAGGGCACCAGGGTGGCCACGTTCTCGTCCACGGGAATGCGCAGCGCCCCCCGGAGGGTCGGCAGGTCCAGCCATTCCAGGCCGGCATAGCCGGAACCGCTGCCCCCTTCGGCGTAGCCCGGCCGCACCGGCACATTGCCCAGCAGCAGGCGCACCATGGCCAGGGAGAGGGATTCGTAGTACTGGCCGCCGTGCTCCACCAGCATGGGCACCCGGCGGGAAATGCCGTCGAAATCCACCAGGGGATTGAAGTGGCCGCCGGCCGGGGCCGCCGCCTGGAAGGCCGGCAGGTTGCCGCCGTAGCCGCGCCAGGAGGTGAACAGGATGTTGCGCCCCTGGAAGGTGCCGGCCGGCAGCACCGCCGGTGGCAGCGCCCCCTGGGGAATGCCGTTGGACATGTAGAAGCCCAGCACCACCGGCCGCCCCTTGAGGGTGGCGGCGAACTGGCCGTCGTAATCCAGGCTGCCGCGCAGGGAGGAGAGGGAGGCAAGGAAAGCTGCGTCGCCCTTCAGGCTGGTGGCGCCCATGCGCTCCAGGACCCGCAGGCCGGAGCTTTCATCGGGTTCGGCAAAGACCACGTCGAAGCCGACCAGCTGCACGCCGTAGTGGTCCGTCAGCTGCCGCACCAGCCGGCTCACCTTGTCCCGGCTCCAGGGCCAGCGCCCCACTTCGGCCAGGCTCTTCTCGTCGATATCGACCACCACCACCCGGCTGTCCTGGCCGCCGGGCTGGGTCAGGCGCAGGCGGGCGTCGTAGGTGATGGCATCCAGGTGGGACAGCAGGGGATGCTGGTAGAGGCGGATGGAATGCCCCAGGGTGAGCAGCACCAGCGCCAGGCCGAGGGCGATTCTGACAAGGTTCTTTTTCAATTTGCCCCCGGCTGGCCGTGCGGCGCCGCTGCGTCCGCGCCCCTCAGTTCTTCAGGAAGAATTCCATCTTCACCCCGGCGATTTCGACCACATCGTGGTCCGCCAGGGGATGGGCCTGGGCGTCCAGGGTCTTGCCGTTGACCACCGGGAACTGGCCGCCTTCCACATGGGTGATGAAATAACCATGGGGGCGCCGGGTGATAACGGCCACCTGCACGCCGGGCTTGCCCAGGGTGGTGAGGGTCTTCACCAGTTCCAGTTCCTTGCCCGCATTGGCGCCGTTGAGGATCTGCACCACCCCTAGCAGGGGCGCCGCGGCGGCGGCAGGGGCAGCCGGCGGCGGCGACGGAATGCGCACGTCGCCGAAATTGGCGTGGGTGGTCTCGCCCACGGCAGAGGCGGCGGGCGCCTCCTGGGGCTGGATGCTGCCGGGGCGCAGCACCATGGTCTTCTCGAAGTCGGTCTCCCCCTCACGGGCGGCGGGCAGGTCGCTGATGAACTTGAGCTTGTACTTGCCCAGTTCCACCACGTCGCCGTTCTGCAGGAAGTGCTTCTTGATGGGCTGGCCGTTCACCAGGGTGCCGTTGGTGCTGTTCAGGTCCTCGAGAAAGGAATCGTTGAGGATGGTCACCAGGGCCGCGTGTTCCCCGCTGATGGCCAGATTGTCGATCTGGATATCGTTGTGGGGCTTGCGGCCGATGGTCATCCGCTCCTTGGTGAGCGGGATTTCCTTCAGGACCAGTCCGTCCATGGAGAGAATCAGCTTTGCCATAGTGCAATTCCTTAGCGAAAAATCATTTCAACCAGGCCAGGAAGCGGGACCACCAGCCGCGGGGGGCGGCGAAGTCGCGCAGGACCTTGACCAGGATCACGGACACGTTGTCGCGGCCGCCGTTGTCGTTGGCCATCTGGATCAGCTGGGTGGCGGCCAGCTCCAGGTTGGCGGAAAGGGTCTGCAGGGTGAGGCCGATTTCCTCGTCCTCCACCATGTCGTTGAGACCGTCGGAACAGAGCAGGAAGATGTCGCCCGGCAGTACCGGGTAGGAGCGGATCTCCGGCTCCACCTCCGGGTCCACGCCGAGGGCCCGGGTCACCAGGTTCTTGTTCATGGACAGCCGGGCCTGTTCCGGCGTCAGCATGCCGCTGTCGAGCTGCTCCTGCAGCAGGGAATGGTCCCGGGTGACCCGCACGAATTCCTCGCCGCGCAGGCGGTAGAGGCGGGAGTCGCCGATGTGGGCGACGGTCACCACGTTGTCGGCGAACAGGGCCAGCACCAGGGTCGTGCCCATGCCCGCGTACTGGGGCTGGCTCTGGGCGGCGTGGTAGATGGCCGAATTGGCGGTGGCGATACGCTCCCGCAGCAGGGCGTTGGCGTAGGGCTCGCCGTCGGGCTCCACCTCCCAGGCGCCTTTCAGGATCAGGCCTTCCTCGATCTCGCCCGAGAGCAGGGTGGTGGCCATGCCGCTGGCCACCTCGCCGGCGTTGTAGCCGCCCATGCCGTCGGCCAGGATGGCCAGGCCCAGATGGGGATTGGCGAAGACCGCATCCTCGTTGTGGCCCCGAACCATGCCCGGATCGGTCTTGACGGCGATTTCCAGGGCCTCGCTCAGACTCTTATGCACGCAGTTTTCCTCCCCCTCAGAGCGTCACGTCCACGCCGCCGGCGCCGGGGGCGCAGGCCGCACGCAGGTCGCGCGCCATTTCCGCCCCGGTCTGGTAACGCTGCTCCGCGTCCTTGACCAGGGCCTTGTTGATGATTTCCGCCAGGGCCGCGGGCACGGCCGGATTGGCCAGGCGCACGTCGGGGCTGGCCTCGTTGGCGATCTTGAACATCAGCTGGGCCATGGATTCGCCATGGAACGGCAGCTGGCCGCAGCACAACTGGTACAGGGTCACGCCCAGGGAAAACAGGTCGGAGCGGCCGTCGATCTTCTTCCCCGCCAGCTGCTCCGGCGACATGTAGGACGGGGTGCCGAGAACCATGCCGGTACGGGTGCGGGACGAATCGGTGATGCGGGCAATGCCGAAGTCGGTCACCTTGACCTGATCCGACTCGGGCTCGTACATGATGTTGGCCGGCTTGATGTCCCGGTGCACCACGTTGTTGCGGTGAGCGTAGTCCAGGGCCTCGGCCACCCGGGCGACGATGTCGGCCACCCGCTCGGGCGGCAGCAGGTGGTCGGCCTTGGTGAAGGGCACCAGGTCCTTGCCCTTGAGGAACTCCATGGCGATATAGGCCAGGTCGTGCTCTTCGCCGGCATCGAAAATGGTGACGATGTTGGGATGGTTGAGGCGGCCGGCGGTTTCCGCCTCGCGGAAAAAGCGCTCCTTGACGTCGGCCAGCTCGTCTTCCTCGAACTCCTGGGCCAGGGCCATGGTCTTGATGGCCACCACCCGGTTGATCTTGGGGTCGCGCCCCTGGTAGACCACGCCCATGGCGCCCTTGCCCAGCTCCTTTTCCACCTGATAGCGGCCCAGCATGGGCTTTTCCACCTGATAGCGGCCCAGCATGGGCTTTTCCACCTCGCCGCCGGTGAGAATCTGGGTGCCCCCGCTGCTGCGGGCGCCGGCGCCGCCGAGCATGATGGTTTCCGACATGGCCTTGGCCCGGGACAGGCGCATTTCCAGGTCCCGGAACTTGGGGTTGTAGCCGGACATGTAGCGGAACACGGCCTCGGCCTTGTTGAACTGGCGCTTGCGTTCGAAGTCCAGGGCCAGGTTGTAGAGGTTCTCCATCAACTGGTCGTCCAGGGGGCACTTGCGCAGCTTGTCGAAGGCCATGTCGAGCTGGCCCTGGCCCTGGAAGGCCAGGCCCAGCATGCGGTTGGACTCGGCCGACTCCTGGTCGGATTTCTCCTTGCCCCGCTCCGTCACCAGGAAGCGCTTGGTGGTGAGCAGGAGATGGCCCAGCAGCAGCAGGGTGGCGGCGCCCATCAGCTGCAGCCACAGGCCGGCCCCCAGCATCAGGCCGAAATGCAGGCCGAGCAGGGCCGCCAGCAGCAGGGCGGTGAGGCCGGCGCCGACGCCGGCGGAAAGCCGGGGCAGCAAGAGGATCAGGTACAGGGCCACCAGCAGGTAGGCGGCCAGTTCGGCCCCCAGGCCCCAGGCCGGGATGACGAAGAAGTGTTCCTGCAGGATGCTGGAGACGGAGTGGGCCAGGGTCAGCACCGGTGCCATGGCCGGGGATACGGGCGTCACCTGGCTGGCGCCGACCCCGGCGGCGGTGGCGCCGATGAGGACGATCTTGTCCTGGTACTTGGCGGCGGGAATCTTGCCGGACAGCACGTCGTAGAAGGAATCCACCGCAAAGGCGGGCTTGCCCTCCCGGTCCTTGTAGAAGAAGGTCAGCATGCGGCTGGCCGGGTCGGTCGGGATGCGCAGCTTGCCCAGGCGCACCGACTCCCCCAGGGTCGCCTGGATGTCGGCGGGCCCGAGATTGAGGCTGCGGGCGGCGATCAGCAGGGACAGGGAGGGATAGAACTGGTCGTAGTAGCTGAGCACCAGGGGTTCGCTGCGGATGCCGCCGTCCACGTCCACGGAGGCGTTGAGATGGCCGATGGCGGCGGCCTTCTCGCCGATGCCCGGCACCGGCAGCTGCACCGCGTTGGTGGGCAGGGCAAAGCCGCTGCCGGCATTGACCCGGGTCAGCTGGTTGCGGCTGACGAACTCCGGCAGGGGCTGGTCCGGCCGCCCCAGGGGATCGCCCAGCTGGAACAGCATGGGCAGCAGCACCGTGTCGGTGGCGCCGTAGCTCTGGGCCAGGCGGCGGTCCGTGTTGAGGGCGGCCTCGGCCTCCTGCAGGATGCCGGCGGCCTCCGCCGGCATGGCGCCCTGGCGGGAGAGTTCCAGCAGCCGGGTGATGTAGGCGTAGCCCGGATCGATCTGGGGCTCGGAGAACAGCACCGTGTTGCCGATGACCTTGGCCTTGGCCCCCACCAGGAGGTCGGTGAGGCGGGCATGGACGTCCCGGGACCAGGGCCAGCGGCCGATGTTGGCGATGCTCTGGTCGTCGATGGCGATCACCGCCACCCGCTCGGACGGGGTCCGGCTGGAGGCGGCCACGCCCATGTCGTAGGCCTTGCGCTCCAGGCTCTGGATCAACTCCCCATTGGCGGCGGCCAGCATGGCCAGGGACAGGGCCAGGCCGAGGAACCAGTCGGTCTTCCAGAATCCGGCTTTGCGCATGGCGCAGGGCCTCCAATGCCAAATTGATTAGTTGTCTTCTTCTATGGCCTGCCGGAACGGCCCAATGCTGGCTCCCTCCGACTCCCTCGTGCCGCAACCCTATTATTCAGCGGCGTATTCTGCATTCTTACAGTGCCGCCTTAACTCAGTCAAATGGGATTCTCGCCGAGAAAGCCGGCGCCGGGCGCGCCATAATTCACGCTCCCCGGCGGGCGAGAAACAAACGGGCGTTTTCAGCCGCCGAACGGCAGTTCCAGGCCCAGCCCCCGGGCCCGGGCCTGGGCCAGCACCAGGGAGGCCAGCACCAGATCCTGCACCGCCAATCCCTGGGATTCGAACAGGGTGATCTGCTCGGGCGAACTGCGCCCGGCACGGCGGCCGACGATGACATCCCCCAGTTCCACCAGCTGACGGGCGGAAAGGCGGCCCTTCTCCAGCAGGGGCACCAGGTCGCCGGCCTCCTTCAGGGCCGTATCCACCGTATCCACCGCCACCAGGTCGCAACGGCGCACGGCGGCTTCGGACAGTTCCTGGCGGATCAGGGCATTGGAACCAGCGGCATTGATGTGCACGCCCGGCACCAGCCAGTCGGCATCGAACAGGGGGGCGGCGGCCGTGGTGATGGTGCCGATCACATCGGAGCCGCGCACCGTCGCTTCCGCATCGGCGGCAGGGACGATCTCGACCCCGGGCAGGCGCTGGCCCATCTCGGCACAGAAGGCTTCCAGCTTGTCCCGCTTGCGCCCATAAACCTTGACCCGGCGCAGCGGCAGGGCGGTGCAGATGGCTTCAACATGGCCCCGGGCCTGCCAGCCGCTGCCGAAGACGCCGGCCACTTCGGAATCGGGCCGCGCCAGCCATTTGGCGGCGGTGCCCGAGGCGGCGCCGGTGCGCATCATGCCCAGGTAATCGGCGGCCACCACGGCCTGCAGCACACCGCTGGCGGCGTCGAAGAGGAAGACGTTGAAGCGGTTGCCGCTGCGGTTGCTGGTATAGGCCTTGTAGCCCAGGATGCCCAGCCCGGGCAGGCCGCCGTGCAGCAGGTGCAGGGCTGTCTGGGGCAGGCGGGTGCGGGCCCGGGGCGTGTCCTGGGCGGCCAGGGCGCCCTCCCGGGACAGTTCGCGGTGGGCGGTTTCCACGGCCTCCAGGGCCATGGGCATGGTCAGCACCGACTGGACGTCGGCTTCGCTCAGATACAGGGCCATTCTTACTCCACGGTAATATCGACGGGGGCCGGGCGCCGGGCCTGCAGCACCTTGCCGGCCAGCACCACCAGCACGGCGGCGAGGAGGCCGACGGCCTTGGGCAGCCAGGCCGGCGTGCCGGTCAGCCAGGGCGCCAGGCCGGGATCGGCGGCGATCATTTCGCCGGCGACGAAGCCGAGCAGGGCGGCGCCCAGGGTCACCACCACCGGCCAGCGCTCCATCAGCTTGAGGATCAGCTGGCTGGACCAGACGATCAGGGGAATGCTCACGGCCAGGCCGAAGAGCAGCAGGAACAGGCTGCCGTGGGAGGCGCCGGCAACGCCGATGACGTTGTCCAGGCTCATGACGAAGTCGGCGACGATGATGGTCTTCACCGCGCCCCACAGGTGGTCGGCGGCGTTGATGTCGTGGCCGTCGTCGTCCTCCGGCAGCAGCAGCTTGATGCCGATCCACAGCAGCAGCAGACCGCCCACCAGCTTGAGCCAGGGCAGGTTCATCACCAGGGCGGCGAAGGTGGTCAGCACCACACGCAGGCTGACGGCGCCGGCGACGCCCCAGAAGATGCCTTTCTTGCGCTGCTCGGGGGAAAGGTTGCGACAGGCCAGGGCGATGACCACGGCGTTGTCGCCGGAGAGCACCACGTCGATGGCGATGATCTGGGCCACCGCCAGCCAGAAAACGGGAGAAGTGAGGTCGAGTTCCATGGGGCCGGATTGTACCGTGGCCGGGCCCTGGCCCGGCATTTCCCGGACAGGCGGGGTCTGCGATGACAGAGCATGGGGCCGCTCAGGCAGGAAGGACGGGCATTTCCGGCATGGCATCGCCAGCAGCGGCGCCCCGCCTGCCTCCCAGGGCATGCCCCAAAAGAAAAAGGCGGGCCAGAAGGCCCGCCTTGGCATTGCGCCGGGAACGCTGCTTACTTCAGCAGGCCCTTGAGCAGACGGCCCATTTCGGAGGGGTTGCGGGTCACGGTGAAGCCGCACTCTTCCATGATGGCGAGCTTGGCATCAGCGGTGTCGGCACCACCGGAAATCAGGGCGCCAGCATGGCCCATGCGCTTGCCCGCGGGGGCAGTCACACCGGCGATGAAGCCGACGATGGGCTTCTTCATGTTGGCCTTGCACCACATGGCGGCTTCGGCTTCATCGGGACCGCCGATTTCGCCGATCATGATGACGGCGTCGGTATCCGGATCGTCATTGAACATCTTCATGACGTCGATGTGCTTCAGACCGTTGATGGGGTCGCCACCGATACCCACGGCGGAAGACTGGCCCAGACCGATTTCGGTCAGCTGGGCAACGGCTTCGTAGGTCAGGGTGCCGGAGCGGGAAACCACGCCGATGCGACCCTTCTTGTGGATGTGACCGGGCATGATGCCGATCTTGATTTCATCGGGGGTGATCAGGCCGGGGCAGTTGGGGCCCAGCAGCAGGGTCTTCTTGCCGCCCTTGGCTTCCTTTTCCTTCATCTTGTTGCGCACTTCCAGCATGTCCCGCACGGGGATGCCTTCGGTGATGCAGATGGCCAGGTCCAGGTCGGCTTCAACGGCTTCCCAGATGGCGGCAGCAGCGCCGGCGGGCGGCACGTAGATGACGGAAACGGTGGCGCCGGTGTCCTTGGCAGCTTCCTTGACGGTGGCGTAGATGGGGATGTCGAAGATCTTCTCGCCAGCCTTCTTGGGGTTCACGCCGGCAACGAAGCAGTTCTTGCCGTTGGCGTATTCCTGGCACTTTTCCGTATGGAACTGGCCGGTCTTGCCGGTGATGCCCTGGGTGATGACCTTGGTGTCTTTGTTGATCAGGATGGACATTCAATAACTCCTTACTTGACCGCGTCGACGATCTTCTGGGCCGCTTCGGCCATGGTATCGGCGGAAATGATCGGCAGACCGGAATCCTTCAGGATCTGCTTGCCCAGGTCCTCGTTGGTGCCCTTCATGCGGACCACCAGCGGCACGGACAGGTTCACTTCCTTGGCCGCGGTCACCACGCCGGTGGCGATGGTGTCACACTTCATGATGCCGCCGAAGATGTTGACCAGGATGCCCTTGACCTTGGGGTTCTTGAGCATGATCTTGAAGGCTTCGGTGACCTTCTCGGTGGTGGCACCGCCGCCCACGTCCAGGAAGTTGGCCGGCTCGGCGCCGAACAGCTTGATGGTGTCCATGGTGGCCATGGCCAGACCAGCACCGTTCACCAGACAGCCGATGTTGCCGTCCAGGGAGATGTAGGCCAGGTCGAACTTGGAGGCTTCGATTTCGTCGGCGTCTTCTTCATCCAGATCGCGGTATTCAACGATTTCGGGATGACGGAAGAGGGCGTTGGAGTCGAAATTGAACTTGGCGTCCAGAGCCTTGATGTTGCCGTTGCCTTCCAGGATCAGCGGGTTGATTTCCGCCAGGGAAGCATCGGTTTCCATGTAGCACTGGTACAGCTTCTTGATCTCGGCCTGGGCCTTGGCCACGGAGTCGGCGGGAACGCCGATGCCCTGGGCCAGGTTCAGGGTTTGCTGGTCGGTGATGCCGACCAGGGGATCAACGAATTCCTTGAGGATCTTCTCGGGGGTGGCGTGGGCCACTTCCTCGATGTCCATACCGCCTTCGGAGGAGGCCATGACGGCGACCTTCTGGGTAGCGCGGTCGGTCAGGACAGCCAGGTAGTATTCCTTCTTGATGTCGGCGCCTTCTTCAATCAGCAGGCGGCGGACCTTCTGGCCTTCCGGGCCGGTCTGGTGGGTCACCAGTTGCATGCCCAGAATCTGGGTGGCGTATTGGCGCACTTCATCCAGGGACTTGGCAACCTTCACGCCACCGCCCTTGCCGCGGCCACCAGCGTGAATCTGGGCCTTCACGACCCACACCTTGCCGCCCAGTTCCTCGGCGACCTTGACAGCTTCGTCGACGGAGAAGGCAGGCTTGCCGCGCGGCGTCGTCACGCCGAACTTTCTCAGGATCTCCTTACCCTGATATTCATGAATTTTCATGCGCTTTCCTTGCTTGGTTGAAGTTGCGAGCAAAAGGCAGGAGTGTCTCCCCTACCCCATTTTCTGGTCACGGTACCAGCGCGGGTAATAGCGCTGGACCGCTTCCGAAGTGGATTCGAGGGCATGGCAGCGGTCAAGCTGATAAGGCTTGTGACCATGGTCCTCGTTGTCTTTCATTTCACTGGCAAAGGTCTGGATCGCCGCCGTCGGCAGCACCATGACCAGCTCGGTCAGATGGGAGCAGCCTTTGACATCGCCAAAACGCTCCTTGACCGCCCTGCGGAAGCCGTGAAACAGATTCAAGCCTACCAACCTGTTGTAATCCGCGTTGATACGGTCGCATTGTCCCACATAGGGCATGCCGTCCGTCCGGGTCTCCGCCGCGAGAATGTTGAATTCCCGATCGATGGTGACCCGTACCCACATATCGTGCACCGGTTCTCCTGCTGGCCGCAGCCCGGAGGAAAGGGGGTAATCATGATCCTTGACGTCGGTCAGACGCGCCTCCACGTCCCACAGACCATCCTCGCGCTTGAAGCCATACAACTGGATGCTGCGGACGTGCAGGCGCTGGCGGGCAACAGGGGCAGGGGAAAGTGGCATGGGGAGGCCGGATTCTTTATGCAACGGATTACAGCAGCGGAGCGCTATCTTATTGTTAGTCCGCCAATATTAACACAAGAAAAAAGGCGCCCCGCTGTTTTGCATTCATAATTATGGATACAAATCCCGGGCCCGCAGCGCCTCCATTTGATCCAGATTAAGCGCCTCCCGCCGCGCCGCCCCCAGAATCCCGGACAGCATTATTACAACGACAAAAAGTCGGGGAGAAAACCATGCACCGGGAGTCCGCCGCCGCCCTGGAAGGGGAACGCATCGCCCGCGCCAGCCGGGACGAAATCGCCGCCCTGCAGCTCAAGCGCCTGCAACAGACCCTGCGCCACGCCTACGAGAAGGTGCCCCATACCCGGGCCAAGTTCGACGCCCACGGCGTCCATCCGGACGACCTGAAGACCCTGGCGGACCTGGCCAGGTTCCCCTTCACCGGCAAACAGGACCTGCGGGACAACTACCCCTACGGCCTCTTCGCCGTGCCCATGCGCGACATCGTGCGGGTGCACGCCTCCAGCGGCACCACCGGCAAGCCCACCGTGGTCGGCTACACCGCCGGCGACATCGACCGCTGGGCCGACATCATGGCCCGGGCCCTGCGCGCCGCCGGCGCCGGACCGGAGGACATCGTCCATGTGGCCCACGGCTACGGCCTGTTCACCGGCGGCCTCGGCGTCCATTACGGCGTCGAGCGCCTGGGCGCCACGGCGGTGCCCGTTTCCGGCGGCCAGACCGAGCGCCAGGTGCAGCTCATCGCCGACTTCAAGCCCACGGTGCTGGTGGTGACGCCCTCCTACGCCCTCAACCTGGCCGACGAATGCGAGCACCAGGGCTTCGACCTGGCCGGCTCCAGCCTGCGCATCGGACTCTTCGGCGCCGAGCCCTGGGGCGAAAGCATGCGGGCGGAGATCGAGCGCCGCTTCGGCATCGCCGCCATGGACCTCTACGGCCTGTCGGAAGTGATGGGCCCCGGCGTCGCCAGCGAATGCATCGAATCCCGGGACGGCCCCACCATCTGGGAAGACCACTTCTACCCGGAGATCATCGACCCCAACACCGGCGAAGTCCTGCCCGACGGCGCCCACGGCGAACTGGTGTTCACCTCCCTGACCAAGGAGGGCATGCCGGTGGTGCGCTACCGCACCCGGGACCTGACCACCCTGCTGCCGCCCACGGCCCGCAGCTTCCGCCGCATCGGCAAGATCACCGGCCGTTCCGACGACATGCTGATCATCCGCGGCGTCAACGTCTTCCCCAGCCAGATCGAGGAATTCGTGCTCAAGCAGGCCGAGCTGTCGCCCCATTACCAGCTGGAGGTGTGGCGTGAAGGCCATTTGGACAAGCTGGACATCCGGGTGGAACTGAAACCCGAGTTCGCCAATGCGGGCACCCACGTCTCCGAGCAGGCGGCGCGGGAGCTGCAGCATCACATCAAGTCCTACATCGGCATTTCCACCCGGGTGCGGGTGGAGGCGGTGGGCAGCATCGAACGGGCCGTCGGCGGCAAGGCCCGGCGGGTGGTGGACAAGCGCCCGCAATAGCGGCATCGCCTGGAATGCAGGCAGGACGCCGCTGCCAGCCGTGCCTTGCCTGACAACGAGACGGGACGCGCCTTTTCAGGCAGGACCGGCGAAGCGCCCTATTCCCGGGTTGCCGCCAGCACCCGCCACAGCAGGCCGCCCAGCAGCACCGCCGCCAGCACCAGGCTGGCGGTGGATGCGGCCCAGTAGCCGGCCACGCCCATGGCCGGGCTGCCGTAGGCCAGCCACCAGCCGCCCCCCAGGCCGACACCCCAGAAGCAGAGGGTATGGATCAGCATGGGCAGGAAGGTGATCTTGCAGCCCCGCAGGGAAAAGCCCGCCACCGTCTGGATCGCGTCGAACAGCTGGTAGGCCGCCAGATAACCCACCAGGCCGACGGCCACCGCGGCCACCCGGCCATCCCCCGTGGCGGCCCCCACCAGGGGGCCGGCGCCCCACCACAGCAAGCCCCCGAACAACAGCGACAGACCGGTGGCCAGGACCATGCCGGCGCCGACCGCCCGCTCCATGCCGGCCTGATCCCGGGCCCCGGCCGCCCGCCCGACCCGGGCCAGGGTGGCGATGGCCACCGCCAGGGGCAGCATGTAGAGCAGGGCCGCCAGGTTGGCGACGATGCGGTGCCCCGCCACCACGGTGGCACCTTCCCGGGCGATGAAGAGGGCGATCAGGGTGAAGGCGCTGATTTCCACCAGGTTGGAAAAGCCCATGGGCAGGCCCAGGCGCAGCAGCTCCCGCAAGCGCGCCCACTGGGGCCGGTGCCAGCGCCCCAGCAGGGCCAGGGGCGCCAGGGCGGCCGAGCGCCGCAGATAAGCGAAACCGCAGAAAAAACCGACCCCGACGATGATCAGGGTGGACCAGCCGGTGCCCTCCACCCCCAGGGGCGGGCCACCCCAGCGCCCCTGGATCAGGCACCAGGAGAGGGGCAGGTGCAGGGCGGTGGTCGCCAGGCTGATCAGCATGAAGGGCCGGGAATGGCCGAGGGCATTGGCGAAGGCGAACAGGGTGCGGTACAGCAGCACCAGGGGCAGGCCCCAGGCCAGCAGGTCGAGGTAGGCCCGGGTCTTGGCCTCCACCGCCGGCTCCATGGTGGCCATGGCCAGCAGCGGGTCGGGGAAGCGCATCAGCAGGCAGGCCGGCACGGCCAGCACCAGGGCCACCCAGAAGGCCTGCTGCAGGGCGGCGGCGATTTCCCCGTGGCGCCCGGCGCCGTGCAGGTGGGCCACCACCGGCGCCACCGCCTGCAGCACGCCGGCGCAGGCCATGATGACGGCAATGTAGATGCCGCCGCCGATGGCCACCGCCGCCAGGTCGGCGGCACCGTAGTGGCCGAGCAGGGCCGTGTCGATCAGCATCAGGCCCATGGAGGCCAGCTGGGCCACCAGGATCGGCCAGGCGTGCCGGGCAATGTGGCGGATTTCCTCCCCCAGGCGGGGAGCGGCAGAAGCAGGAACGGAAGCGGTCATGGCGCCCGCAGTATATAAGGGAAGGCGGGCCGCCGACGGGGCGCCCCCTCCTCCTTCGTGGCAAATGCATTGAGCGGGGGGGAAAAATCCCGGAAAATGCGTGACTTGCCCCAGCCGTTAGGGAGGAGGGGGCCATGACAAGGACTATATAAAAATGACGGCAGCAAAGATCGGCCTCGACGCCATCGAAAATGCCAGCCGCGACGAAATCACCGCACTGCAGGTGGAACGTCTGCGCTGGACCCTGAAGCACGCCTACGACAACGTGCCCCACTACCGGGCCAAGTTCGACGCCCAGGGCGTGCATCCGGACGACTTCCACAGCCTGGACGACCTGCGCAAGTTCCCCTTCACCACCAAGCAGGACCTGCGGGACAACTACCCCTTCAAGATGTTCGCCACGCCCCGGGAAGAGGTGGTGCGGGTGCACGCCTCCAGCGGCACCACCGGCAAGCCCACCGTGGTCGGCTACACCCAGAAGGACATCGACACCTGGGCCCACCTCATGGCCCGCTCCATCTACGCCGCCGGCGGCCGCCGCGGCGACATCATCCACGTCGCCTACGGCTACGGCCTGTTCACCGGCGGCCTGGGCGCCCACTACGGGGCCGAGGCCCTGGGCTGCACGGTCATCCCCATGTCCGGCGGGCAGACGGAAAAGCAGGTGCAGCTGATCGCCGACTTCGCGCCGCGCATCATCATGTGCACGCCCTCCTACATGCTCAACATCGCCGACGAGTTCAAGCGCCAGGGCATGGATCCCCGGGGCACCTCCCTGCGCATCGGCATCCACGGCGCCGAGCCGTGGACCGACGGCATGCGCCAGGAAATCGAGAACCTGCTGGGCATCGACGCGGTGGACATCTACGGTCTTTCCGAAGTCATGGGCCCCGGCGTCGCCAACGAGTGCATCGAGTCCAAGGACGGCCCGGTGATCTGGGAAGACCACTTCTACCCGGAAATCATCGACCCCAACACCGGCGAAGTCCTGCCCGAGGGCCGCCAGGGCGAGCTGGTATTCACCTCCCTCTCCAAGGAGGCCCTGCCGGTGGTGCGCTACCGCACCCGGGACCTGACCCGCCTGCTGGCGCCCACCTCCCGCAGTTTCCGCCGCATCGGCAAGATCACCGGCCGCTCCGATGACATGCTGATTATTCGTGGCGTTAATGTGTTCCCCAGCCAGATCGAGGAATTGATCCTCAAACAGGCCAAGCTGTCCGGCCATTACCTGCTGGAAGTGGCGCGGGACGGCCATCTGGACAGCATCACCGTGAACGTGGAAATGAAGCCGGAGTTCGGCATCGCCACCGCCGCCGAGAAGGAATACGTGGCCCACGAGCTGCAGCACCACATCAAGTCCTACATCGGCATTTCCACCCAGGTGCGCATCGTCGAGGTCGGCGGCATCGAACGTTCCGTCGGCAAGGCCAAGCGGGTCATCGACAAACGCCCCCGCTGAGCCCCGCCCGGCGCCCCCCGGATCGCCCGCCAGGGCGCATCCGCAAGCCCTGGGCGGCAGATGGGCCTTGTCTCTGATATAAATCAGAAATAATTGACCGCTGCCGCCCCTATCCCCCATTATTCGAAGCTAAAAACGCCTTGAGGGAAGCTGCTCCATGAAAACCATTTTCCTTGTCGACGATTCGGCAACCATTCTGCTATCCATCTCCAACATCCTCGCCAAGGCAGGCTATGCTGTTGAAAAGGCTGGAAATGCGGAAGAGGGAATGAAGAAGTTCCAGGCCGGGGTGAAGGTGGACCTGCTCATCACCGACCTCAACATGCCCGGCATGAACGGCATCCAGTTCATCCGCGAAGTGCGCAAGCTGCCCAATTACAAGTTCATGCCCATCCTGTTCCTGACCACCGAGTCGCAGCAGGAAAAGCGGGCTGAAGCCAAGGCGGCAGGGGCCTCCGGCTGGATCGTCAAGCCGGCCACCGCCGACCAGCTCCTCAACACCATCAAACTGGTACTGCGCTAAGCCCATGGACTTCGGACTGTTGCTACGGCGGGCCTCCCTGGTATTCGCCATCGTCGCCATCGGAGCAGGCCTCATGGTCTACTTCCTGCACGACTGGTTCCATAGCGACTTCCTGAACTCCTTCGACGTTGCCCAGCCCCTGGGCGACGCCATCGGCACGGTGATCATCGTCGTCGTCGCCTACCTGGCCCAACGCCTGGTTTCCATCGTCTTCTACCGGGACATGATGTTCGGCCTGGCGCGCAACCAGGAGGTCTTCGCCAGCACCAACACCAACTACCAGGCCGTGGCCGAAGAGGTGGCGGAAGAACTGGCGGCCGTGCCGGCCTTCAACGAGGTGCTGCAGGGCCAGCTGCACAGCGTCATCCAGGCCACCGAAGAGGCGGCCTACCAGATCACGGAGCGGCTGCAGGCGGTGGACGGGGTGGTGACCCACCTCAACGAGTTCGTCAGCACCAGTTCCACCGAGTCGAGCCAGATGGTCAACGAGTCGGAAAGCCGCATCGCCGACAACCAGAAGCTCATCGTCGAGATGGGCCTCTACATCGAAAACCGCATCCAGGAAGCCCAGACCGACCAGCAACGGGTGGCCCAGGTGGTGGCCGAGGCCCGTTCCCTGGAATCCCTGACCAAGCTGATCAAGGGCATCGCCAGCCAGACCAACCTGCTGGCCCTCAACGCCGCCATCGAGGCGGCCCGGGCCGGCGAGGCGGGCCGCGGTTTTGCCGTGGTGGCCGACGAGGTGCGCAAGCTCTCCAGCGAAACCGAGGCGGCGGTAACCCAGATCAACCAGGGCATCGTCGGCGTCGCCAGCACCATCGAACAGCAATTCCAGGACAAGCTCTCCCACTCCAACCTGGACCGGGAGCGGGCCGCCCTGCAGCAGTTCGCCACCCAGCTCACCACCCTGGGCCATAGCTACGAGCAGGTCATGCAGCACCAGAGCACGGTGATCGCCACCGTCCAGAGCAGCAGCCAGGAACTGGCGGCCATGTTCATGGATGCGGTGGCCAGCGTGCAGTTCCAGGACGTCACCCGGCAGCAGATCGAAACCACCATCGAAGCCCTGTCCCGACTGCAGCAGCATGCCGCCACCCTGTCCGAACGCCTGCGCCAGGCAGAAAACCCCAATTTCCAGTACCAGCCTTTGTCCGAGCACCTGGACCAGCTGTACAGCCGCTATGTGATGAAACAGCAACGCACCACCCACAAGCAGGCCCTGCACCAGTCCGCCCCCGGCGGCGAGCCGGACCTGCCCCAGGTGGAGCTCTTCTAAGGGGGACTCGTGAGCACCGGCACCCATCGCGTCACCATCCTGGATGACCTGACCATCTACAACGCCCTGACCCAGAAGGCCGCCTTCATGGAAGCCCTGGGCCAGTGCCGCGACCTGGAAATCGACCTGTCCCACGTCGGCGAGGTCGATACCGCAGGCTTCCAGCTGCTCCTGCTGACCAAGCGGGAAGCCGCGCTGCAGAACAAGACCGCCCGCATCGTCGCCCACAGCCCCGCCGTGCGGGAATTGCTGGACTTCTTCAACATGGCCGCTTTCTTCGGCGACCCCCTGGTCATCCCGGCCCGGGAACAGGGCTGAGGAGGAATCATGGACGAACTGACCACCGTATTCGTCACCGAGAGCCGGGAACAGCTGGCCGCCATGGAGGAGGCCCTGCTGCAGCTGGAGGCCAATCCGGAAGACAGCGACCTGATCAACGCCGTGTTCCGCCCGGCCCACACCATCAAGGGCGGCGCCGGCGTCATCGAGTGCAACTTCATCGTCGCCTTCACCCACGTGGCGGAAAACGCCCTGGACAAGCTGCGCAACGGCGACATCAAGGTCAGCAGCGACCTGGTGGCCGTGCTCCTGGGCTGCTGCGACCACATCGGCAACCTGCTCTCCGTGCTGGAGGCCGGCGCCGCCGAACCCGACGAGGACCTGCGGGCCGAGGGCGATTCCCTGCTCTCCCGCCTGCAGCGCGACTGGCTCGACGCCAAGGAAGAGGCCCCGGCGGCCAGCGTGCAGCCCAACCGCCCCCCGGTGGAGAAGGTGGACGACGTCCAGGCTTCCGGCGGCGGCCTGGTGGAAACGGATTTCTGGCACATCTCCCTACGCTTCGGCGCCGGCGTCCTGCGCAACGGCATGGACCCCATTTCCTTCCTGCGCTACCTCTCCACCCTGGGCCAGATCGTGCACATCGAGACCATTCCCGATGCCATGCCCAGCGCCGAGGAGATGGACCCGGAAGCCTGCTACCTGGGCTTCGAGATCAAGTTCAAGAGCGACGCGGACAAGGCCGCCATCGAGGCCGTCTTCGACTTCGTGCGCGACGAATGCACCCTGCACATCCTGCCGCCCAATAGCAAGCTGGCGGACTACATCGCCCTGCTGCAGGCCCTGCCGGAAAACACCATGCGCCTGGGCGAGATCCTAGTGAAGATCGGCGCCCTGACCCAGGCCGAGCTGGACGACGGCCTCAAGCAGCAGCATGCGGTGCCGCCGGAGGAAGGCGGCGAGGAGGCCTCGCCGCCCCTACCCCTGGGTGAAATCCTCATCGAACAGAAGGTGGTGCAGCCCGAGCTGGTGGAAGCCGCCGTCATCAAGCAGAAACAGGTATCGGAGAAGAAGGCCGCCGAAGCGCGCCTGATCCGCATCCAGGCCGACAAGCTGGACCGCCTCATCGACCTGGTGGGGGAACTGGTGATCGCCGGGGCCAGCACCAACCTGCTGGCCAGCCGCGCCGGCCTGTCCGACCTCAACGAAGCTACCTCCCTGCTCAACCGGCTGGTGGAACAGATCCGCGATTCCGCCCTGCAGCTGCGCATGGTGCAGATCGGCGAAACCTTCAACCGCTTCCAGCGGGTGGTGCGGGACGTTTCCAAGGAGCTGGGCAAGGACATCGAGCTGACCATTGCCGGCGGCGAGACCGAACTGGACAAGTCCGTGGTCGAGAAAATCGGCGACCCCCTGATGCACCTGGTGCGCAACGCCATGGACCACGGCATCGAGTCCGCCGAGGTGCGCCAGGCCAAGGGCAAGTCGCCCCGGGGCCGGCTCTCCCTCAACGCCTACCACGACTCCGGCAGCATCGTCATCGACGTGGCCGACGACGGCGGCGGCCTCAACCGGGACAAGATACTCAAGAAGGCCGTGGAAAAGGGCCTGGTCCAGGCCGGCGTCCATCTTTCCGACCAGGAAATCGCCAACCTCATTTTCGAACCCGGCTTCTCCACGGTGGACAAGGTCTCCAACCTCTCCGGCCGCGGCGTCGGCATGGACGTGGTCAAGCGCAACATCCAGGGCCTGCGGGGCCGGGTCGAGGTGCATTCCGAGGAAGGCCATGGCACCCGCTTCTCCATCCGCCTGCCCCTGACCCTGGCCATCATCGACGGCTTCCTGGTGGGGGCCGACCGGGCCTCCTACGTCATTCCCCTGGACATGGTGGTGGAATGCCTGGAGCTTCAGGCCCACGCCACCAGCAGCGGCGAGCGCAACTATCTCAACCTGCGGGGCGAGGTGCTGCCCTTCATCCGTCTGCGGGACCTCTTCGAAATTCCCGGCGAGCCGCCCAAGCGGGAGAACGTGGTGGTGGTCAAGGCAGCCGGCCAGAAGGCGGGGATCGTGGTCGATACCCTGCTGGGCGAATTCCAGACCGTCATCAAGCCCCTCGGCCAACTGTTCCGCCACCTGCGCGGCATCGGCGGCTCCACCATCCTGGGCAGCGGCGACGTGGCCCTGATCCTGGACGTCCAGGCCCTGGCCCAGATCGCCATCGGCAGGGAAGAGCGCAGCCTGGCCGCCCCGTCGTCCGTCAATACACCCCGCATCAGCCAAGTTTAATAATTTCAGGAGAATCAGATGATCGCCAACTTGCGTATCGGCACCCGTCTCGGTATTGCCTTTGCCATCCTCGTCCTGCTCCTCACCGGGGTGGCCGTGCTCTCCGTCACCAAGGCCAACGCCATCAACGACGAGCTCAACGTCATCGTCAAGGACCGCTTCCCCAAGGTGGTCAAGGCCAACGTGATCATCGACATCCTCAATGCCAACGCCCGCGTGGTGCGCAACATGCTGCTGCTGACCAAGGCCGATGACATCAAGCGCGAGGCCGACCGCCTGCCCGACATGAGCAAGCGCATGAGCGAAGAGCTCGACGCCATCTCCAAGATGCCCATGAATGACGAGGAAAAGGCCGTCCTGGCAGAAATCAATGCCGCCCGCGGCCCCTACCGGGACCACCTGGTCAAGGTCATCAAGCTGGCCAATGACGGCGCCCGGGAAGAAGGCACCGCCCTCCTGCTGGGCGACATGCGCAAGTCCTTCAACGACTACATCAAGACCCTGGAAAAGCTGATCGAGCTGGAAACCAAGTCCATGGAGGCTACCGGCAAGTCCGCCGACGAACTGGTGGTGGCCACCCGCAACCAGATCATCACCGTGGGCATCATTGCCGGCCTGCTGGCCATCGTCCTCGGCGTCTTCATCACCCGCAGCATCACCACCCCGCTAAACCAGGCCGTGGGCGTCGCCAACAAGCTCTCCGAAGGCGACCTGACCGTGCGCATCGACGCCTCCAGCAAGGATGAAACCGGCCAGCTGCTCGCCGCCATGCAGGCCATGGTGGCCAAGCTGGCCCAGATCATCGGCGAAGTGCGGGGCGCTGCCGACAACCTCTCCTCCGCTTCCGAGCAGGTGTCCGCCACGGCCCAGTCCCTCTCCCAGTCTTCCAGCGAACAGGCTGCTTCCGTGGAAGAAATCACCTCCACCCTGGAAGAGTCCACCGCCTCCATCAACCAGAACACCGAGAACGCCAAGGTCACCGACAACATGGCCGCCAAGGCCGCCAATGAAGCCAACGAAGGCGGCACGGCGGTGAAGGACACGGTGGTGGCCATGAAGCAGATCGCCGGCAAGATCGGCATCATCGACGACATCGCCTACCAGACCAACCTGCTGGCCCTCAACGCTGCCATCGAGGCCGCCCGGGCCGGCGAGCACGGCAAGGGCTTCGCCGTGGTGGCCGCGGAAGTGCGCAAGCTGGCCGAACGCTCCCAGGTGGCGGCCCAGGAGATCGGCGAACTGGCCGACTCCTCCGTCAAGCTGGCGGAAAAGGCCGGCGGCCTGCTGGACAACATGGTGCCCACCATCCGCAAGACCTCCGACCTGGTGCAGGAAATCGCCTCCGCCTCCGCCGAGCAGTCCGGCGGCATCGCCCAGATCAACCAGGCCATGAACCAGCTGAACCAGGCCACCCAGCAGAACGCCTCCGCTTCCGAAGAGCTGGCGGCGACCGCCGAGGAAATGGGCGGCCAGGCCGAACAGCTGCAGGGCCTGATGCAGTTCTTCCGGGTCGAGGAAGGCCGCAGCGCAGTGGCCTACAGCGCCCGTCCGGCCCAGACCGCCCGCAGCGCGGTGAAGAGCCAGCCGGTCCGCCCCGTGGCCACGGCCGCCCCTGACGAACACGATTTCGAGCGCTTCTGAGGAGGCATAGCCATGGGCAACCTCGTTCCCCAGGCCGGATCGACCCCGGCCAAGACCGGCGATGAGTCCCGCCAGTACCTGACCTTCACCTTGGGCGGGGAAATCTTCGCCCTGGGCATCCTCAACATCAAGGAAATCATCGAGTACGGTAGCCTCACCGAGATTCCCATGATGCCGGGCTTCATCCGCGGGGTGATCAACCTGCGCGGCGCCGTGGTGCCGGTGATCGACCTGGTGGCCCGCTTCGGCGGCACCCCGGCGGCCATCGGCCGCCGCACCTGCATCGTCATCGTGGAGATGGTGCAGATGTCCGAAGGCAGCGAAACCCGCCAGGACATCGGCGTGGTGGTGGACTGCGTGAACGAGGTGCTGGAAATCCCGGCCACCGATATCGAACCGCCGCCCGCCTTCGGCGCCAAGATCCGGGCCGACTTCATCCTCGGCATGGGCAAGGTGGCCGGCAAGTTCGTCATCATCCTCAATGTGGACCGGGTCCTGTCCCTGGAGGAAATGACCTTCCTGGCGGACCTGGGCGGCAGCACTCCCGCAGCCGAACCCAGCGCAGCCTGATGGACGGCCCTTCGGGCATCTCCGATCAGGAGTTCGGCCGCTTCCGGGACCTGATCTACCAGATCGCCGGCATTCAGCTTTCCGACGCGAAAAAGGTGCTCCTGGTGGGGCGCCTTTCCCGCCGGCTCAAGCACTACGGCCTCAGCACCTTCGCCCAGTATTACCAGCTGGTCACTTCGCCCCAGGAAAGCAGGGAGTTGCAGACCATGGTGGACCTGCTGACCACCAACGAGACCTACTTCTTCCGCGAACCCAAGCACTTCGACTACCTGGCCCAGGAAATCCTGCCGCACAAGGCCAAGCCCGGCGTGCCCTTCAACATCTGGAGCGCCGCCTGCTCCAGCGGTGAAGAGCCCTACACCCTGGCCATGGTCCTGGCCGAGCACCTGGGCAACCGGCCCTGGCAGGTGGTCGGCTCGGACATCTCCACCGTGGTCCTGGCCAAGGCCCAGGCCGGCCATTACCCGCTGGAACGGACCGAGGGCATCCCACCCCAGTACCTGAAGAAATACTGCCTGAAGGGCGTCCGCTCCCAGGAGGGAACCCTGCTGGTGGCCAAGGAGCTGCGGGAGCGGGTGCGCTTCCTCCAGGTCAACCTGACCAAGCCAGCGCCGGACCTGGGGCCCTTCGACGTTATTTTCCTGCGTAACGTCATGATCTATTTCGACATGGAAACCAAGCGCAAGGTGGTGGAGAACCTCATCACCCGCCTCAAGCCGGGCGGCACCTTCATCGTCGGTCACTCGGAAAGCCTCAACGGCATCACCGACCGGCTGAAGTGTCTGCGGCCCACCATCTACGAAAAACCCTGATGCCTGCCGACTCCGTCCAGGAGGTGTTCCTCAATCCGGGGGATTTCCACTTCGCCGGCGGCCACACCCGCATCCGGACCCTGCTCGGTTCCTGCGTTTCCATTGCCCTGTGGCATCCGGAAAGGAAGCTCGGCGGCATGTGCCACTTCATCCTGCCGGAACGGGGCCAGCCCGCGGCCGGCCAGGAGCTGGATGGCCGCTACGCCACGGAGGCCATGGGCCTGTTCGACCGGGCCATCGGCCGGGCCGGCACCCGCCCCCAGGACTACCGGGCCAAGATATTCGGGGGAGGCAATATGTTCCCCGGCCGGGAAAACCATGCCGGCATACAAATAGGTCAGCGTAATATAGAGGTTGCGCACCGGCTTCTGGCGGAACGAAAAATCGCCGTCGTTGCCGAACACCTCGGAGGCGCCGGCCATCGCAAGCTGGTCTTCGACATCTGGAGTGGAGACGCCTGGCTGGTATTTCGCGAAGCCGGGACCAATAAGAACTAGGGAAGCCTATGAGCCTCATCAAAGTCATGATCGTGGACGATTCCGCCGTGGTGCGGCAGGTCGTCAAGCAAACGCTGGAAACCGACCCGAGCATCAAGGTGCTGGGCGCCGCCTCCGACCCCCTCTTCGCCATGGAGCACATGAAGCGGGAATGGCCGGACGTGATCGTCCTGGACATCGAGATGCCGCGCATGGACGGCCTCACCTTCCTCAAGAAGATCATGGCCGAGCGTCCGACGCCGGTGGTGATCTGCTCCTCCCTGGCGGAGAAGGGGGCCGAAGCCTCCATGAACGCCCTGGCGGCAGGGGCGGTGGGCATCATGACCAAGCCCAAGATGGGCCTCAAGCAGTTCCTCGAAGACGCTTCGTCCGACCTGCTCGGCGCCGTCAAGGCCGCCTCCCGCGCCAATGTGCGCAAGATCATCACCTCCACGGCCAGCGGCACCTCCTCCCACGCCGAGCGCATCGCCAATGTGGCCAAGGGCCTCAACATCGCCCCCAAGCTGTCCGCCGACGCGGTCATCTCCGCTGGCGGCCTGGGCAGCGGAGCCTCCATGGTCAAAACCACCGACAAGATCATCGCCATCGGCACTTCCACCGGCGGCACCCAGGCCCTGGAAGCCGTACTGACCAAGCTGCCGGCCGTCTGCCCGGGCATCGTCATCGTCCAGCACATGCCGGAGAAATTCACCGCCATGTTCGCCGAGCGCCTCAACGGCCTGTGCCAGATCGAGGTGCGGGAAGCCAAGCACGGCGACCGGGTGATCCCGGGCCGGGCCCTCATCGCCCCCGGCGGCAAGCACATGATGCTGACCCGCAGCGGCGCCCAGTACACCGTGGAAGTGGTGGACGGCCCCCTGGTGAACCGCCACCGCCCCTCGGTAGACGTGCTGTTCCGCTCCTGCGCCAAGTTCGCCGGGCGCAACGCCCTGGGCATCATCATGACCGGCATGGGCGACGACGGCGCCCGGGGCCTCAAGGAAATGGTGGATGCAGGGGCCGACACGGTGGCGGAGGACGAATCCACCTGTGTCGTCTTCGGCATGCCCAAGGAAGCCATCAAGCTGGGAGCGGCGCGCACCGTGCTGCCCCTCAACCGCATCCCGGAAGCCATTGTCGCGGCTGGCCGCGGCTGACCATTTATAATGGTTCCTTCCCTGCCCTAGCGAAACCCGAGACATGGAACTGAACGAGCTGCAGCGCGACGCCCTGGTGGAAGCCTTCAATATCGGCGTCGGCCAGGCCGCAGCCAGCCTGGCCAGCATGGTCAATGAGGAGGTCAAGCTGTCGGTGCTGACCCTGCAGCTGATCCCGCGGCACGAGGCCATGCAGCAGTTCAGCTTCCGCCACAGCGACAAGATCTGCGCCGTGGCCCAGCGCTTCTCCGGCGCCTTCGACGCCCAGGGCTTCCTCATCTTCCCCGAGGAAAAGGGCCTGGAAATCGTCCGCCGCATGGTGGGCGACAGCCTCTCCCTGAAGGAGCTGACCGAGCTGGAACAGGAGGCCATGAGCGAGATCGGCAACATCCTGCTCAACGCCTGCGTCGGCACCCTGGCCAACCTCTTCCGCCGCCCCCTCAACAGCACCCTGCCCACCTATCACCTGGGCAGCCCGGACGAGGTGCTGGGCGGCCAGATCCAGGGCAACGACGAAGCGGTGCTGCTGCTGCACATCGACCTGACCCTGGAACAGCACGAGATCCAGGGTTATGTGGCCTTCCTCCTCAGCGTCGATTCCATCACCAACCTGGTGGCCGAGGTGGACAGCTACATCGCCCAGGCCATGGGGGGACGCTGATGGGACATCCGCATCTGGCGGCACCGCTCCTGCTGGAGCTGGCCCACACGGTCAATGAAGGCCTGATCCTGATCGACGCCGAGGGCAAGGTGCAATTGTGGAACCGCTGGCTGGCGGAGCGTTCCGGCGTCAGCGCCCAGGAAATCCAGGGGCGCCGCCTGGAAGAGGTGTTCCCCCACCTGGCCAACAGCCGCCTCGCCCACGCCGTGCAGACCGCCCTGCAGCAGCAGTTGCCGGCCATCCTGTCCCAGACCCTGAACCGGCGGCCCTTTCCCCTGCAGGATCATCTGCACAACGACGCCCACCCCATCGAGCAGGCCATCACCATCGCCCCCCTGGCCCGGGAATCCGGCCATATCCACTGCCTGATCCAGATCCAGGACGTCACCGCGGCGGTAAGGCGGGAACAGCAGTTGCGGGAACAGGCCCAGCAACTGCAGGCCCTCTCCAACATCGACGGCCTCACCGGCGTTGCCAACCGGCGCAGCTTCGATGCCCGCTTCCAGGAGGAATTCCAGCGGGCCCAGCGCCACGGCAGCGACATTTCGGTGCTCATGCTGGATATCGATTACTTCAAGGAATACAACGACTGCTACGGCCACCAGGCCGGCGACACCTGCCTCACCGTGGTCGCCAACACCCTGCGCCGCTGCCTGCAGCGGGGTGGTGACTTCGTCGCCCGCTACGGCGGCGAGGAGTTTGCGGTGGTGCTGCCGGGCGCCAGCCACGGCGCCGCCTGCAAGCTGGCCAGCAGCCTGCAGCAGGAAATCAGCCGGCTGGGCATTCCCCACGCCAACTCCCACGCGGCCAGCCACCTCAGCATCAGCATCGGTGTCGCCACCCACACGCCCCAGCGCAACGACCGGGCCCAGGACCTGCTGCGCGGGGCCGACATCGCCCTCTACCAGGCCAAGCGCCAGGGTCGCAACCGGGTGGTCAGCGCCGATGCCCTCGACCTCACGGTCCTGCCCGAAAAACTGATGTAGGGCCGGCTAGCGCCGGCCATCCCAGAAGGCCCGGATGTCCGCTGCCGGCATGGGCCGGGCAAAGTAGAAACCCTGGGCCGAGGCGCAGTCGTGGGCCTGCAGGAACTCCAGCTGGGCTTCCGTCTCCACCCCTTCGGCGATCACCGACAGACCCAGGTTATGGGCCATCTGGATAATGGTGGCCGTAATCGCCGCATCCCCGGCGTCGCTGGCGATATCCCGCACGAAAGCCTGGTCGATCTTGAGCTTGTCCAGGGGCAGGCGCTTCAGATAGGCCAGAGATGAATAGCCGGTACCGAAATCATCGATGGAGAGGCGCACCCCCCGGGCCTTGAGCCGGTCCAGCAGGTCCGTGGCGCCCTGGCCCTGGTGCAGCATCATGCTCTCCGTCAACTCCAGCTCCAGCCAGGCCGGCTCCAGGCCGCTTTCCGCCAGGGCCCGCTCCACCGAGGCCTCGAACTGGGGCTGGCGGAACTGCAGGGCGGAAATGTTCACCGCCACCGGCACCGCCGGCATGCCCTGCTCCTGCCAGGCCCGGTTCTGCCGGCAGGCCTCCCCCAGCACCCATTCGCCGATGGGCACGATGAGGCCCGAATCCTCGGCCACGGGAATGAAGCGGGCCGGGGAAACCAGGCCCATCTGGGGATGCTGCCAGCGGATCAGGGCCTCGAAACCGATCACCCGGCCGCTCGGCATGTCCACCTGGGGCTGGTAGTAGAGCAGGAATTCCTGCCGCTCCAGGCCGCGACGCAGGCTGTTCTCCAGGGACAGGCGCTCGAAGACCCGGGCGTTCATGTCCGGCGTGAAGAAGTGGAAGCTGTCCCGGCCCGCCTCCTTGCTGTAGTACATGGCGGCGTCGGCATTCTTCACCAGGGTCTGGAAGTCCCGGCCGTCCTCGGGGAAGACGGCGATGCCGATGCTGGCGGTGATCACCAGTTCGTGCCCGCCCAACTGGTAGGGACGGTTGAGCGATTCCAGCAGCTTCTCCGCCACCCGGGCCGCATCCTGGGGCGTCTCGATGGACGGCAGGAGGATGATGAATTCGTCGCCGCCGGGCCGGCTGACCGTGTCGGCGCTGCGCACGCAGGCCTGGATGCGCCGCCCCACCTCCTGCAGCAGCTGGTCGCCGACCTGGTGGCCGAGGGAATCGTTGATGTTCTTGAAGCGGTCCAGGTCGATGAACATCAGGGCCAGGGACTCACTATTGCGCTCGGCCAGGGCAATGGCCTGCTGCAGGCGGTCGTGCAGCAGGGAGCGGTTGGGCAGGCCGGTGAGGTAGTCGTGCTCGGCGAGGAAGCGGATGTGTTCCTCGTTGCGCTTGCGTTCCGAAACATCGGCGAACACGGCCACGTAGTTGCTCACCTCCCCCGCCTCGTCGCGCACGGTTGTGATGGAAAGCCACTCCGGATACACCTCGCCGCCCTTGCGCCGGTTCCAGATTTCGCCCTGCCAGGTGCCCGCCGTCTTCAGGTGGTGCCACAGGTTGGCGAAGAAGGCGGCGTCGTGGCGACCCGAATTGAGCACCCGCGGGTCCCGCCCCTGGACCTCGGCCTCGGCGTAGCCGGTGATTTCGACGAAGGCCCGGTTCACCGACATGATGCGGTTGTTGCGGTCGCAGATGACGATGCCCTCGCTGACCCCCTCGAAGACCTTGGCGGAGAGGCGCAGCTGCTCCTCGGCCCGGCGGCGGGCGGTGATGTCGTGGATGATGGAATAGAGCAGGCGGCGCCCCCGCAGCAGCACCGGGCCGCTGTGCACCTCCACCTCCCGCACCTCGCCGCTGGCCAGGCGATGGCGGAAGTTGAAATAGCGGCGCTGCTGCTGGTCCGCCAGGGCCATTTCCGCCCGCACCTCCTCCACCGAGAGCTGGTTGAGCTGGGCGATGTTCATGCGCCGCAGGGTGTCCAGGGGATAGCCGTAGAAGTCGGCCGCCGCCGGGTTGGCATCGACGATGGCGCCGTCGCCGGCATCGATCAGCAATTTGATCGAGGTGTTGTTCTCGAACATCTGGCGGTAGCGCTCTTCGCTTTCCCGCAGCACCTCTTCCTGGTGCCGGGCCTGGTCCACATCCTCGATGACGATGATGATGCCCCGCTGGGGCTGCTGGGCGTCGATCTGGCGGGCGTAGAAGTTGGCCCAGAAGAGAGTGCCGTCGGCCCGCCGGAAGCGGCGCAAGAAGTGGGCGACGCGGCCGTCGGCCACGGCCGGATAGAGCTGCTGGCCGAAGTCGGCGAATTCCTCCGGCGTCGGGTAGTAGCCCACCACGGTCTGTCCCAGGGCCGTCTCCAGGGAGACGCCGAAAAGCCGCTCGAAAGCCCGGTTGGCCTGGATCAGGCAGCGGTCCCGCACCACCCCGATGACCACCGGACTGGCGTCGAAGATGGATTCCATCTCGGCGATGCGGCTGCCCAGGTCGTCCCGGGCCTGGCCCAATTCGTCCAGCAGCAGGTAGAACTCCCGCGCCAGGCCGCCGATTTCGTCCTGGCCCAGGACCGGGTCGGCCAGCTTGCGCGCATGGTCCTGGCGCACCTCCACCACGTGCTGGCGCAGGCGGGAAAGGGGTGCCAGCACCCGGCGCATGGCCAGCCAGGCCAGGACCGCCACCGCCAGGGCCGTCAGCAGCAGGTAATAGACCGTGCCCCAGCGGCCCGTCTCGATGGGAGCGTAGGCCTCCTCCACCGGCAGCAGGGCGCCCAGCACCCAGTCCGTGGACGGCACGGACTTGAAGCTCATCAGCACCCGCTGGCCGTAGCTGGTGGCGCCCTCGTCGCTGCCCTCGAAACCGGCGATGGCCCGGTCGAAAACCGGGTTCTGCCCCGGCGCCGCGTTGGGCTGCAGCACCCGCTCGGGGAAGCGGCTGACCAGGGTGGTGCGGTCCCGGGTGACCAGGACGAAGTGGCCGCTGCGCCCCACCTTGCGCCCGGCCAGGCCGCCGAGGAACTGGGGCTTGAGAATCTGCAGGGTGCCGGAGAGGGAGGCGATGACCCGCCCTTCCCCGTCCAGCACCGGCGCCGTCATGGCCAGGGTGGGCAGGCGGGTGACGCGGCCCAAGAAGGGCCGGGAAACCACCGCCCGCCCCTCCTCCAGGGCCTCCCGGACGTGGGGAAAGGCGGAGACGTCGGTGCCCCGGCGCTCGGGCATGACCGGAGAATCGGCGATGACGCGGCCGTCCCGGCCGACCACGATGAGGTCGTCGAAGAGCAGCAGCAGGGAATACTTGTCGTTGAGGAAGGCCTGCAGCTTTTCCGGCTGGCCCAGCATGGCCGGGGTGATGGCGGCAGCGGTGCGGGCCAGGGAGGCCTGGTTGAGCTGGATGCGCTGGTCGATTTCCTCGGCCACCCGGGACACCAGGGAAAACTGCTGGTCGGCGACGGTCTGCTTCAACTGGGCCTGGGCCAAATGCAATTGCACCGCACTGCCCAGCGCCACCAGGAGCACCACCAGTGCCGTGATGGCCAGGGCCATTTTGGTTTTCAGGCTCATCGTTTCTGTCGCCGGCTTCCGTAGAGGGTTACGGGTAGGGATACCCATTACGGAAGCCATATTACCATCGGCGTAGGGGGCGCCAAACCCCTTTAGGGACGCGGCTTCCAGCCCGGCGTCCAGGCTGGAGGGAAGCCCTTGCCGGAGGCCTGCCTCAGGCCAGGGTCACGGCCAGCCGGCCGACGCCCTCCACGCCCCCCTCCAGTGTATCGCCCCGCACCACGGTGGAGACGCCGGCCGGGGTGCCGGTGAAGATCAGGTCGCCGGGGGCCAGGCGCAGGAAGGTGGACAGATTGGCCACCACCTCCGCCACGTTCCAGCTCATCTGGGCCAGATCGCCCGATTGGCGCCGCTCGCCATTGACCTCCAGCCAGATGGCGCCACTGGCGGGGTGTCCGGCCTGGGCGGCCGGGACAATGGCGCCAATAGGGCCGGACTGGTCGAAGCCCTTGCCCATGTCCCACGGGTGGGCCTTTTCCTTGGCCTTCTGCTGCTGGTCGCGGCGGGTCAGGTCGAAGCCCACGGCATAGCCGAAGACGCCCTCCAGGGCTGCCTCCACCGGGACGTTGAGACCCCGCTGGCCCAGCTCGGCGATGCGGGGGCCGAGGGCCACCACCAGTTCCACCTCGTGCTGCAGGTTGTTGGTGGCGGGCGGATAGGCCACCGTGGCGGCGGTGCCGTCAGCCACCGGCACCAGGGCGTCGGCCGGCTTGCTGAAGAAGAACGGCGGCTCCCGGGTGTCGGCGCCCATTTCCCGGGCATGGTCGGCGTAGTTGCGGCCGACGCAATAGACCCGGCGCACCGGGAAGCGGGCCTGGCTGCCGGCAATGGCCAGGGCGACGACGGGCGGCGGAGTGAACAGGTAATCCATGGCGGCAGGCTTTCTCCGGTCAGACCGGGTTGTCGATATCGATGAACTGGCAGTGCAGGCCGAAACGCTCGGCCAGGTGGGCCGCCAGGGCCCGGGCGCCGCCCCGCTCGGTGGCGTGGTGGCCGCAGGCCAGGTAGGGGACGCCGCATTCCCGGGCCAGATGGGTGTTCTGCTCGGAAATCTCGCCGGAAATGTAGGCATCCAGCCCCAGGGCCACGGCCTGCTCGAAATAGCCCTGGGCGCCGCCGGAGCACCAGCCAAGACGACTCACCAGCTTGTCTTGCGGGCCCACCAGCTGCACCGGGCGCCCCAGCAGGGTGCCGGTTCGGGCCGCCAGTTCCCCGGCACTGAGCGGCTCGGGCAGGCGGCCGTACCAGGCGATGTCCTGCTCGCCGAAGCGGCCTTCCGGCTGCCAGCCGCAGAGCCGGGCCAACTGGGCGTTGTTGCCCAGTTCCGGATGGGCGTCCAGGGGCAGGTGGTAGGCGATGAGGTTGAGGTCGTGCTGCATGAGGGTGGCCATGCGCCGCTTGCGAAAGCCGGTGAGGCGCCCGTCCTCGTTCTTCCAGAACCAGCCGTGGTGCACCAGCACGGCATCGGCGCCCTGGGCCACGGCCGCATCGAGCAGGGCCTGGCTGGCGGTGACGCCGGCCACCAGACGGCCGATCTCGGCCTTGCCTTCCACTTGCAAACCGTTTGGGCAATAATCCCGAAACCGGCCCGCTTCCAGCAGTTCATCGAGATAGCGCGTCAATTCTTCACGTTTCATGGGTGCGACCTTTTTCCTTCATGCGTAAGACCTGGTTGATTTTTGCACAAACGGTAACGGTGAGTCTCGCCGTGCTGTTCGTCATCAGCACCCTCAAACCCGAATGGCTGGGCCATCGGGCCAGCGTGGTGGCCCTGCAGGAGGCCGCGCCGGCCGCCGCCGACGGCGGTGCCGGCCTCGGCGGTTTCCGCGAGGCGGTGCGCCGCTCCCTGCCCTCGGTGGTCTATATCTTCACCAGCAAGGAAGTGAAGAGCAGCCGCCATCCCCTCTTCGACGACCCGGTGTTCCGCCACTTCTTCGGCGACCGTTTCGACACCGAGCCCCAGCGCTCCTCCGGCCTGGGCTCCGGCGTCATCGTCAGCCCCGAAGGCTACATCCTCACCAACTACCACGTGGTGGAGGCTGCCGACGACATCGAGGTGGCGGTCAACGACGGGCGCAAGCTCAAGGCCAAGGTCATCGGCAGCGACCCCGAGACCGACCTGGCGGTGCTCAAGGTCAATGCGGACAAGCTGCCGGCCATCGTCTTCGGCCAGATGGACGGCATCCGGGTCGGCGACGTGGTGCTGGCCATCGGCAACCCCTTCGGCGTCGGCCAGACCGTGACCATGGGCATCGTCTCCGCCCTGGGCCGCTCCCACCTGGGCATCAACACCTTCGAGAATTTCATCCAGACCGACGCCGCCATCAACCCGGGCAACTCCGGCGGCGCCCTGGTGGACGCCCAGGGCAACCTGATCGGCATCAACACCGCCATCTACTCCCGCTCCGGCGGCTCCCTCGGCATCGGCTTTGCCATCCCCGTGTCCACCGCCAAGAGCATCATGGAGCAGATCATCCAGACCGGCACCGTGACCCGGGGCTGGATCGGCGTCGAGGCCCAGGAAATCACCGCCGAGCTGGCCGAGTCCTTCGGCCTGCCCGACGCCAGCGGCGCCCTCATCGCCGGCGTGCTGCGCGGCAGCCCGGCCGACGGCGCCGGCATCAAGCCCGGCGACATCCTGCTGGCGGTGGGTGGCAAGGAGGTGAAGGATCCCCAGGTGATGCTGGACCTCATCGCCGAACTCAAGCCCGGTGCCAGCGTGCCCTTCAAGCTGCGCCGCAACCAGAGCCTGCTGGAACCCCAGGTCAGGATCGGCAAGCGCCCGCCCATGCGGCGCGACCCCGACCAGTAAGCCCCGCCTCCCGGAGACGTCCCATGTGCCAGTTGCTCGGCATGAACTGCAATGTCCCCACGGACATCTGCTTTTCCTTCACCGGATTCCAGGCCCGGGGAGGCCTCACCGACGTCCATGCGGACGGCTGGGGCATCGCCTTCTTCGAGGGCAAGGGCACCCGGGTCTTCCTCGACCCGGAACCCTCGGCCCACTCCCCGGTGGCGGCCCTGGTGCGCCAGTATCCGATCCGCTCGCGCAACGTCATCGCCCACATCCGCAAGGCCACCCAGGGCGTGGTGGCCCTGGAAAACACCCATCCCTTCATGCGCGAACTGTGGGGCCGTTACTGGATCTTCGCCCACAACGGCAACCTGCTGGACTTCGCCCCGTCCCTGGACGGCAGCGTCATGCCCGTGGGCAACACGGACAGCGAGCGGGCCTTCTGCTGGCTGCTGACCGCCCTGCGCCGGCGCTTCGGCGACCAGGCGCCGCCCACCGCCGAACTGTTCGCCGCCCTCACCGAACTGAGCGTGGACCTCGGCAGCCGCGGCGAATGCAATTTCCTGCTCTCCAACGGTGACTGGCTGTTTGCCCACTGCTCCACCCAGCTCACCTACATCGTGCGCCGGGCCCCCTTCGCCAAGGCCCACCTGACGGACCAGGACGTGACCGTGGACTTCAGCGAGGTGACCACGCCCAACGACCGGGTGGCGGTGATCGCCACCCAGCCCCTGACCGACGACGAGGTATGGACGCCCCTGCCCCCGGGCAGCCTGTGGTGGTTCGAGGAGGGGGAAGTGCGGGCCTCGGCCCCGACCGTGGCCGGCCCGGCGGAGAAATGCCGCTACCACTGCGGCGGCGGCTGACCGGGCGGAGCGCAAAAGCAAAGGGCCCCGCAGGGCCCTTTTTCATTGCTGCCGGCACTAACTGCCGGTTCAGTCCTGCTTCCGTTCCGGCGCCTGGCTGTGGCCCAGGGCCTGGTCCATTTCGCCGGCGCTCATGGGCTGCCAGTCGGCGGCAGGAGCGGCCGCGGGGGCCGGATCGCTGGGCGCCGGCGCCGCCACCTCGGGCTGGGGCCGGCGGCCGATGAAGCTGGCCAGGATGATGCCCAGTTCGTAGAGCAGCCACAGGGGCACCGCCAGCATGATCTGGGAAAGCACGTCGGGCGGGGTGAACACGGCGCCGATGATGAAGGCGCCGACGATGACGTAGGGCCTCCATTCCTTCAGCTTGGCGATATCCACCAGACCGATGCGCACCAGGACGATGACGATCACCGGCACCTCGAAGGTGACGCCGAAGGCGACGAAGGTGGACAGGACGAAGGACAGGTACTTGTCGATGTCCGTCATCCAGGCCACCCCTTCCGGCGCCACCTTGGCCATGAAGCCGAATACCGTGGGGAACACCAGGAAATAGGCGAAGGCCATGCCGCTGAAGAAGAGCAGCACGGAGGCGAAGACCAGGGGCAGCACCAGCCGCTTCTCGTGGGAATAGAGGCCGGGAGCGACGAAGGCCCAGGCCTGGAACAACACATAGGGCAGGGCGATGAGGAAGGCCACCATCAGGGTGATCTTCATCGGCACCAGGAACACGCCCACCACGTCGGTGGCGATCATCTGGCCGCCAGCCGGCAGGGAGGCCAGCAGGGGGTTGGCCAGCAGGGTGTAGAGTTCCCGGGACCAGGGGAAGAGGCAGACGAAGACCACCAGCACGGCCAGCAGGGCCCGGATCAGGCGGTCCCGCAGCTCCACCAGGTGGGAGAGGAAGGATTCTTCGGCGGCGCCGCTCTCTTGGCTGTCGAGACTCATGGGGCAATCAGGCTTTCGGCGCCTCAGCCGGGGCGGCTGCGGCAGCTTCCGCGGCAGGCGCAGCGGCGGCGGGCGGTGGTATTTCCGCGGCCGCCACCGTTTCGGCCGGCGGCTGGATGGCGTTGTTGAGGGACTGCTCCGTGCTGGAGAGCCCCTGCTGAATGGAATTTTCGAAACTGCGGGCCGAATCCTGCACCTGGGTCTGCAGCTTCTTCAGTTCTTCCAGCTGCATTTCCCGGTTGATGTCGGACTTCACGTCATTCACGTAACGCTGCAGACGCCCAAGCAGATGGCCGGCCGTGCGCGCCACCTTGGGCAGGCGCTCGGGGCCGATGACGATCAGCGCCACCACGGCGATGACGATTAGCTCGGAAAAACCGATATCAAACATAGGTCAGGCAACCAGGAAAAAGGAAACCGGGGCCGGGGAGACAGACGATCTCCGCCAATCCCCGGCCGGAGGGACGGTTCAGGACTTGGTCTTTTCCTTGACCTCGCCCTCGATGGTCTGGCCGCCGGCGACCTGCTGGGGCGGCGTGGTGCCGCCTTCGGCGGTGCCTTCCTTGATGCCGTCCTTGAAGCCCTTCACCGCACCGCCCAGGTCCTGGCCGATGTTGCGCAGTTTCTTGGTGCCGAAAACCAGCATGACGATCACCAGAACGATGAGCCAGTGCCAAATGCTAAAGCTACCCATATCAGTCTCCTTGAATTCGTTTCAGCATCGGCCCCACGGGAGCGTCGCCCCCGACGATGTGGGCGTGCAGGTGCGGTACTTCCTGCTGGCCGATGCGGCCGGTGTTGATGATGACGCGGAAGCCCTCGGGGCTGCCTTGATCGACCGCAATTTTGTTGGCCACCGCCAGCAGGCGCCCCAGCACCGGCGCATCGGCTTCGCTGGCATGGGCCAGGGATTCGATGTGGCGCTTGGGAATCACCAGCACATGGACCGGCCGCAAGGGATTGATGTCGTGGAAGGCGAACACGTGCTCGTCCTCGTACACCTTGCGCGAGGGAATCTCGCCGCGCACGATCTTGCAGAAAATGCAGTTGTCCATATCAGGTCCGGATGGCTTGAAAAATCGCGGGGAGCCGCATCATTTCGTGCGGGAAGCCTTTTCGTCAATCCCGGAAATACCCTCACGACGGCGCATTTCCTGGGACACGTCCTCGATGGACAGGCCGTAGAAGGCCAGCAGCACCAGGATGTGGTAGATGACGTCGGTGGATTCCCAGACGATGTTGAGGCGCTTGCCTTCCTTGCCGGCCATGATCAGCTCGGCGCATTCCTCGCCGATCTTCTTCAGGATGGAGTCCGGGCCCTTGGAAAAGAGCTGGGCGGTGTAGGAAGTCTCCGGGTCCGCGTTGCGGCGGGAAGCCAGGGTGTCGGAGAGGCGATGCAGGATGTCGTGAGTGCTCATTTTGCGTAAATTTCCTTCGGGTCTTTGAGAACCGGGTCGGCCGGAATCCAGCGATCGCCTTCCCGCCGGTAGAAGAAACAGCTTTCGCGGCCGGTGTGGCAGGCGATGCCGCCTTCCTGCTCGACGCTGAGCAGGACCACATCGCCGTCGCAGTCGGCGCGCATTTCCTTGACGTGCTGGAAGTGGCCCGATTCCTCGCCCTTGCGCCAGACCTTGTTGCGGGAACGGCTCCAGTAGGTGGCGCGGCCGGTACGGGCGGTTTCTGCCAGGGTTTCCCGGTTGGCGTAGGCGAACATGATGACGCGGCCGCTGGCGGCGTCCTGGGCGATCACCGGAATGGTGCCGTCGGCGCCGAACTTGAGGGCGTCCAGCCAGGACAGGGAGGGATCGAGATCGTGGCTCATGGTTTGCCTAGAGGCGCACCTCGATGCCCCGGTCGCGCATGTATTCCTTGGCCTGGCGCACCGTGTATTCGCCGAAGTGGAAGATGGAGGCGGCCAGCACCGCATCGGCACCGCCCTGGGTGACGCCGTCGGCCAGGTGCTGCAGGTTGCCGACGCCGCCGGAGGCGATCACGGGAATGGCCACCGCATCGGAGACCGCCCGGGTCAGGGCCAGGTCGAAGCCGTTCTTGGTGCCGTCCCGGTCCATGGAGGTGAGCAGGATCTCGCCGGCGCCCCGGGCCGCCACATCCTTGGCCCAGGTCACCACGTCGATGCCGGTGTTGTTGCGGCCGCCGTGGGTGAACACGCACCACTGGCCCGGCGCCGTCTGCTTGGCGTCGATGGCGACGACGATGCACTGGGAACCCACCTTGGCCGAGGCGTCGGACACCAGGTCCGGATTCTGCACGGCGGCGGTGTTCATGGAGACCTTGTCGGCGCCGGCGTTGAGCAGGCGGCGCACGTCCTCCACCTTGCGCACGCCACCGCCCACCGTCAGGGGGATGAACACCTGGGAGGCGCAGGCCTCGATGATGTGCAGGATGATGTCGCGCTGGTCGGAGCTGGCGGTGATGTCGAGGAAGGTGACCTCGTCGGCGCCCTGCTCGTCGTAGCGGCGGGCGATTTCCACCGGGTCACCGGCATCCCGCAGTTCGACGAAATTGGTGCCCTTGACGACGCGACCGGCGGTCACGTCCAGGCAGGGGATGATGCGTTTGGCCAGCGCCATTACTTGCCGGCCTTGTCTGCTGCTTCCTGGGCCGCCTTGAAGTCCAGGGAGCCGTCGTAGATGGCCCGGCCGGCGATGGTGCCGACCACGCCTTCGCCTTCCACTTCGCACAGCTTGCGGATGTCGTCCAGGTTGGAGAGGCCGCCGGAGGCGATGACGGGAATCTTCAGGGCCTGGGCCAGCTTCACCGTGGCTTCGATATTGATGCCGGAGAGCATGCCGTCGCGGCCGATGTCGGTGTAGATGATGGATTCGACACCGTAGTCCTCGTACTTCTTGGCCAGGTCGATGACGTCGTGGCCGGTCAGCTTGGACCAGCCGTCCACCGCCACCTTGCCGTCCTTGGCATCCAGGCCGACGATGATGTGACCGGGGAAGGCGACGCAGGCGTCATGCAGGAAACCAGGATTCTTCACCGCGGCGGTGCCGATGATGACGTAGGTGAGGCCGGCATCGAGGCAGCGCTCGATGGTGTCCAGGTCGCGAATGCCGCCGCCCAGTTGCACCGGGATCTCGTCGCCCACTTCCTTGAGGATGGCTTTGATGGCCCCCTGGTTCTTCGGCTGGCCGGCAAAGGCGCCGTTGAGGTCCACCAGGTGCAGGCGGCGGGCGCCCTGGTCCAGCCAGTGGCGGGCCTGCTCGGCGGGGGACTCGGAAAAGACGGTCGCCTCTTCCATCAGGCCTTGCTTGAGACGGACGCACTGGCCGTCCTTCAGGTCAATCGCGGGAATGATCAGCATGATCGCGAATACGTAGAGAGAGTAAGTCGGAGGGGATGCCGGCGGCCGTCAGGGCTGCCAGCGGATGAAATTGCGCAGCAGGGCGAGGCCGTCGCGGGCGCTCTTTTCCGGGTGGGACTGGATGGCAAAAATATTATCCCGGGCCACCGCACAGGTAAAGGGGATGCCGTAGTCGGCCGTACCCGCCACCACGGCCGGGTCTTCCGGGGTCACGTAGTAGCTGTGCACGAAGTAGAAACGGGCACCGTCCTCGATGCCTTCCCACAGGGCATGGGGCCGGGTGTGGCGCACCTGGTTCCAGCCCATGTGGGGCACCTTGAGGCGGCTGCCGTCGGCGGCCACCATCTTGTCGGCGGGGAAACGGCGCACCTGGCCGGCGAAAACGCCCAGGCCGGGCACGTCGCCCTCTTCACTGTGTTCGAAGAGCATCTGCAGGCCGATGCAGATGCCGAGGAAGGGCTTGTCCTTGGCGGCCTGCAGCACGGCGGGGCGCAGGCCCCGGGCGTCCAGTTCGGCCATGCAGTCGGGCATGGCGCCCTGGCCGGGGAAGACCACCCGCTCGGCGGCGGCGACCACCGCCGGATCGGCGGTGACCACCACTTCCCTGCCTTCGGCCACGTGCTCCAGGGCCTGCCAGACGGAGCGCAGGTTGCCCATGCCGTAGTCGATGACGGCGATCTTGCCCATTACAGCGCTCCCTTGGTGGAGGGAATGACGCCGGCAGTGCGCGGGTCCGGGCTCACCGCCATGCGCAGGGCGCGGGCGAAGGCCTTGAACACGGTCTCGCACTGGTGGTGGGCGTTTTCGCCGCGCAGGTTGTCCACGTGCAGGGTGATGAAGGCGTGGTTCACCAGGCCCTGGAAGAACTCGTGCACCAGTTCCGTATCCAGGGTGCCGAGCATGGCCCGCTTGAAGTCCACATGGAACTCCAGGCCGGGGCGGCCGGAAAGGTCCACCACGACGCGGGACAGGGCTTCGTCCAGGGGCACATAGGCGTGGCCGTAGCGGGTCAGGCCCTTCTTGTCGCCCAGGGCCTGGGTGAGGGCCTGGCCGATGGCGATGCCGATGTCTTCCACCGTGTGGTGACCGTCGATGTGCAGGTCGCCCTTGGCCTCCACCTCCAGATCGATCAGACCATGGCGGGCGATCTGGTCCAGCATGTGGTCGAGGAAGGGAATGCCGGAATTGAGCTTGGCACAGCCGGTGCCGTCCAGATTGAGACGGATCGTGATCTGGGTTTCGAGGGTATTTCGGGAAACTTCGGCTTGCCGCATGGGAGCACCGTTGAATGGGTAAGTCGGAAACAGCGGCCATGATACCATTTCAGCCCTGCACCAGCCGTGGCGGCGTGCCCTTTCGCGCCGCCCGCCCCATCCACTTTTCCCTGATCCGTCCGGCCATGAGCAAATTCTGGAGCCCCCTGGTAAATCGCCTCACCCCCTACGTTCCCGGGGAGCAGCCCAAGCTGCCCAATCTGGTGAAGCTGAACACCAACGAAAATCCCTACCCGCCCTCCCCCAAGGCCGTGGCCGCCATGCAGGCGGAGATCGGCCATGACGGCGCCAGCCTGCGCCTCTACCCGGACCCCAGCGCCGACCGGCTGAAGGAGGCGGTGGCCGCCTTCTACGGCGAATTCGGCATCGGCGCCAGGCAGGTCTTCGTCGGCAACGGCTCCGACGAGGTGCTGGCCCACGTCTTCATGGCCCTGCTGCAACATGATGCCCCCCTGCTCTACCCGGACATCAGCTACAGCTTCTACCCGGTCTATGCCGGCCTCTACGGCATTAGCGCCGAAACCGTGGCCCTGGACGGGGATTACGGCATCGACCTTTCCGCCTACCGCCGCGCCAACGGCGGCATCATCTTCCCCAACCCCAACGCCCCCACCGGCCGTCTGCTGCCCCTGGGAGAGATCGAGGCCCTGCTGACGGCCAATACGGAATCGGTGGTGGTGGTGGATGAGGCCTACGTGGACTTCGGCGGCCAGGACACAATCCCGACGGCCATCGCCCTGGTGAACCGTTTCCCCAACCTGCTGGTGGTGCACACCCTGTCCAAGTCCCGCTCCCTGGCGGGCCTGCGGGTGGGCTATGCAGTGGGCCACCCGGACCTGATCGAGGCTCTGGAACGGGTCAAGAACAGCTTCAACTCCTACCCCCTGGACCGCATCGCCATCGCCGGCGCCGTGGCCGCCCTGGAGGACCGGGCCTGGTTCGACCGCACCCGCAATGCGGTGATCGCCAGCCGGGAACAGCTGGTGAGCGACCTCACCCTGCTCGGCTTCCAGGTCCTGCCCTCCGCCGCCAACTTCGTCTTCGCCCGCCACCCGGGCCGGGACGGCGCCGAACTGGCCCAGGCCCTGCGCCAGCGCAGCATCATCGTGCGCCACTTCAAGGCGCCGCGCATCGACCAGTTCCTGCGCATCACCATCGGCACCGACGAGCAGTGCGGCGCCCTGGTGGCAGCCCTCAAGGAAATCCTCGGCTAAATTGCCGGCGCTCCCAAGACAAAGGCCCATCCAGCTGGACGGGCCTTTTGTTTTCCCCCTGCCCTACGAGGCAGCAGGGACGGCACTCTCCACCACGGCATGGCCGGAAGGCGCGCAGATATTGCCTCTCCAGCCACCGCTCCCGGACCGCCTCACACCCAGCCCAGCAAGCCCGCCACACCGCCCAGGCCGATCAGCCACAGGGGGTGCCACTTGGTCTTGAGCAGGGCGGCGGCCGTCAAACCGGCCAGCAGCACCCCGCCCCAGCCGAAGCCGGCCGCCTGGCCGATGAGGAAGGCGGCGGCGAAGACCAGGCCCACCGCCAGGGGAGCCACCCCCAGCTGCACCGACTGCTGCCAGCAGGCACCGGCGAAGCGGTGCCAGTGCTGCATCAGCAGGTAGATCATGATGCCCGTGGGCAGCACCATGCCCAGGGAGGCGGCCAGGGCGCCGGGCACGCCCGCCACCTCCCAGCCGATCAGGCTCACCACCAGGCCGTTGGGGCCGGGGGCGGCCTGGGCGATGGCGTAGAGATGGGTGAAGGTGGCATCGTCCAGCCAGTGCTTTTCCAGCACCACCACCCGGTGCATTTCCGGCAGCAGGGCCGAGGCGCCGCCGAAGGCGACGCAGAAGAGCAGGGCGAACTGGAAGAAGAGGTCGGCCAGCAGGCTCACGGCGCCCCCTTGCGTTTCAGGTGGGCGTAGGCGACGCCGGCGGCAAGCGCCAGCAAGGCCACCATGACGATGGGCATGGGCCAGCGCAGCAGGGCCACGGCGACGAACACCGCCAGGGTGAAGGGCAGGAACAGGCGCTTCACCTGCAAGGCCAGGCCCATGCGCAGGGCGGTGCCGAAGAGCAGGCCGCAGCCCACCGCCGCCACGCCCCGCAACAGGCCCTGGACCTGGGGCAGCTGGCCGTAGCGGTCATAGAGCAGGCCCAGCAGCAGCACGATCAGCAGGGGGCCGCCGAAGAGGCCGCTCACCGCGGCAATGGCACCGCGGATGCCCTGGTAGCGGGAACCCACGGCGATGGAGAGGTTGGCCACATTGGGCCCGGGCAGGAACTGGCACAGGCCCAGCAGGGAATTGAATTCCTCCGCCGTCAGCCAGCGCCGCTCCTCCACCAGCATGCGCCGGGCAAAGGGCAGGACGCCGCCGAAGCCGGAAATGCCGACGGAGGAAAAGCCGAGAAACAGCTGCCTGCACGTGACAGGGGCGGGAGAGTTGCCTCCCCCGCCCCCGGGCTGTTCCTGTGCGCCGGCCTCAGGCATCGAGACGGTAGCGGGCCGACTGGGCGTGGGCCGGCAGGCCCTCCCCGTCCGCCAGGGTGGCGGCGATGCGGCCCAGGGTCTGGGCCCCGGCCTTCGACACCCGGATCAGGCTGGTGCGCTTCTGGAAGTCGTAGACCCCCAGGGGCGAGGAGAAGCGGGCGCTGCCGGAGGTGGGCAGCACGTGGTTGGGGCCGGCGCAGTAGTCGCCCAGGGACTCGGAGGTGTAGGGGCCGATGAAGATGGCGCCGGCGTGGTGAATCTTCTCCACCCAGGCATCGGGCTCGGCCAGGGACAGCTCCAGGTGTTCCGGGGCCACCCGGTTGGCCATGGCCACGGCTTCTTCCAGATCCTGCACCAGGATCAGGGCGCCCCGGTTTTCCAGGGAGGTGCGGATCACGTCGCGGCGCGGCATGGTGGGCAGCAGCTTGTCGATGCTGGCCTGCACCTTCTCGATGTAGGCGGCGTCGGGGCAGATCAGGATGGACTGGGCCAGCTCGTCGTGTTCGGCCTGGGAGAAGAGGTCCATGGCCACCCAGTCCGGGTCCGTGGAGCCGTCGGCCAGCACCAGGATCTCGGAGGGGCCGGCCACCATGTCGATGCCAACGATGCCGAACACCCGGCGCTTGGCGCAGGCCACGTAGGCATTGCCCGGGCCGACGATCTTGTCCACCTGGGGCACGCTTTCGGTGCCGTAGGCCAGGGCGGCCACGGCCTGGGCGCCGCCGATGGTGAAGACGCGATCCACACCGGCCAGACAGGCGGCCGCCAGCACCAGGGCGTTGTGTTCGCCGCCGGGAGTGGGGACCACCATGATCAGTTCCTTGACCCCCGCCACCTTGGCCGGCAGGGCGTTCATCAGCACCGAAGAGGGATAGGCGGCCTTGCCGCCGGGCACGTAGAGACCGACCCGGTCCAGGGGCGTCACCATCTGGCCGAGCATGGTGCCGTCGGCTTCGGTATAGGTGAAGCCGGCACCCAGCTGGCGCTCGTGGTAAGTGCGGATGCGCTGGGCAGCCGCTTCCAGGGCGGCCCGGCGCTCGGCGGGAAGGCCGTCCAGGGCGGCCTGCAGCTCGGCCTTGGGCAGCTCCAGGGCAGCCATGCCGGCAACGGAGAGACGGTCGAAGCGGTTGGTGTATTCCACCACCGCGGCGTCGCCCCGGGCCTTGACGTCGGCCAGGATGCCGACCACGGTCTTTTCGATGTTCTCGTCCTGGGCGCCCTCGAAGGCCAGCAGTTCATCGAGGCGCTGCTGGAAATCGGCGTCGGCGCTGTTCAGGCGCTTGATGTTCACGCTGCTCATGCATTCTTCTCCACGGCCTGGGTAAAGGCGTCCAGGATGGGACCGAGGGTTTCCCGCTTAAGTTTCAGGGAAGCCTGGTTGACGATGAGACGGGAGGAGATGTCCATGATGTGCTCCACCTCCACCAGGTTGTTGGCCTTCAGGGTGCCGCCGGTGGACACCAGGTCCACGATGGCGTCCGACAGGCCGGCCAGGGGCGCCAGTTCCATGGAGCCGTAGAGCTTGATGAGGTCCACGTGCACGCCCTTGGCGGCAAAATGCTCCCGGGCAATCTTGGTGTACTTGGTGGCGATCTTCAACCGGGCGCCCTGGCGCACGGCATGCTCGTAGTCGAAGCCGGCGGGCACGGCCACGCTCATGCGGCACTTGGCGATCTTCAGGTCCAGGGGCTGGTACAGGCCGGCACCGCCGTGCTCGATCAGCACGTCCTTGCCGACCACGCCGAGGTCGGCGGCGCCATGCTGGACATAGGTCGGCGCATCGGTGGCGCGGACGATCACCACCCGCACGTCGGGGCGGTTGGTGCCGATGATCAGCTTGCGGGAGGTTTCGGGATTTTCGGCGGGCACGATGCCGGCCGCCGCCAGCAGGGGCAGGGTTTCTTCGAAGATGCGGCCCTTGGAGAGGGCGATGGTAATGCCGTTCACGGCGTTTTCCCGGGGCAAAAGAAGACATTTTACCGTATCGCCGCCCCGCCTTGGACCATGCTTCTTGGGCCGCGGCCGGGCTTATGGTAAAAGCATGACCTTCCCCCGCCTCCGGACAGCCCATGAGCGCCATCATCTACGCCCTTTCCGCCAACGCCGGCATCGCCGCCTCCAAGGCCGTGGCAGCCGCCTACACCGGCTCCTCCGCCATGCTGGCCGAAGCCGTGCACTCCGCCGCCGACTGCGCCAACCAGCTGCTGTTGCTGCTGGGCATCAGGCAGGCCAAGCGGCAGCCGACGCCGGACCACCCTTTGGGCTTCGGCAAAGCCACCTACTTCTGGTCCTTCATGGTGGCCATCATGCTCTTCTCCCTGGGCGGCGCCTTTTCCATCTACGAGGGCGTGCACAAGCTGTCCCACCCGGAGCCCCTGGCAAATCCCTGGGTCGCCATCATCGTCCTGGGCGTCGGCGTGCTGCTGGAAGCCTGGTCCCTGCGCGGCTGCATCCACGAAATCCGCGAGAAGGCGGGCGACATGCCGCTTTGGCGCTACTTCCGTGACAGCCGGGAGTCGGAGCTGATCGTGGTCATGGGCGAGGACATCGCCGCCCTGGCCGGCCTGACCCTGGCCCTGGGCGCCATCCTGCTTTCCCTCGCCACCGGCAATCCGGCTTTCGACGCCTGGGGCAGCATCGCCGTCGGCGCCCTGCTGGTGGTGGTGGCCATCGGCGTCGGCCTGGAGGTGAAGGCCCTGCTCATCGGCCAGAGCGCCGAGCCCGCCGCCCATGCGGCCATGGAGCAGTGGCTGCGGCAACGCCCGGAGGTGGAAACCCTCTACAACCTGATCTCCTTCCAGATGGGCAGCTACCTCTTCGTCGCGGTGAAGGCCCGCATGGCCGAACAGCAGAGTGCCAGCGGCCTCATCGACCAGATCAATGCGGTGCAGGACGCCCTCAAGGCATCCTTCCCGGACGTGCGCTGGGTCTTCTTCGAACCGGACGACAAGGGCTAGGGCCGCGCCCCGCCCTCCGCCGGCTCAGGCCAGGGCCGCAGCTTCGGCCTCGTCCTGGGTCAGTTCCTCGGGCAGGCAGCCGACGGGCGGACCGAGCACCCCGTCCGTGCCTTCGAAGCGCACCAGGATGATTTCCTGGCGCATGTCGGCCGCGGCGGCGCCGATCTGCACCACCACGCCGCGGCTTCCCGGCCGGGCGAAGACCGCATCTTCCGGCTGCTCGGGCACGCCGCCGTCGTTCTGGATGGTTTCCCGGGCGAAAATCACGTCGCCGATGTTGAGGTAGTTGGGCATGGGCTTTCTCCATTGAGGACAGCCCCATCCAGCAATCTTGATGCCTGAACGAAATCCCTTGTTTTTCATGCAGTTAAAAAAAGCCCCGTTGTCGCATGCACGACAACGGGGCTTTTTTGTCGGGGAACGGCGGTTCAGCGCACCCGGCGCACGCTGGCTCCCAGCTTGGAAAGCTTCTCCTCGATGCGCTCGTAGCCCCGGTCCAGGTGATAGATGCGCTCGATCAGGGTCTCGCCCTTGGCCACCAGGGCGGCGATGACCAGGGAGGCGGAGGCCCGCAGGTCGGTGGCCATCACCGTGGCCCCTTCCAGCTGGGGCACGCCCTTGACCACCGCGGTGTTGCCGTTGATGTCGATGGCGGCGCCCAGGCGGGCCAATTCCACCGCATGCATGAAGCGGTTCTCGAAAATGGTCTCGCGGATGGTGGCGGCGCCGTCGGCCACGGTGTTGAGGGCCATGAACTGGGCCTGCATGTCCGTGGGGAAGGCGGGATAGGGGGCGGTGCGGATGCTGACGGCCTTGAGGCGGGCCGGGGCCTTGAGGCTGATGGCGTCGCGCTCGGTCTGGATGTCGCAGCCGGCATCCATGAGCTTGTCGATGACCGCATCCAGATAGGCGGAGGAGGTGCGGGTCAGGCGCACCTCGCCGCCGGTGGCGGCGGCGGCACAGAGGTAGGTGCCGGTCTCGATGCGGTCCGGCATGATGCGGTGGGTGGCACCGTGGAGCTTGTCCACGCCCTGGATGCGGATGACGTCGCTGCCGGCGCCGGAAATGCGGGCGCCCATGGAGATGAGGCAGTTGGCCAGATCCACCACTTCCGGTTCCCGGGCGGCGTTCTCGATGACGGTTTCGCCCTCGGCCAGCACGGCGGCCATCATCAGGTTCTCGGTGCCGGTGACGGTGACCATGTCGGTGCAGATGCGGGCGCCCTTGAGGCGGCTGGCCTTGGCATGGATGTAGCCGTGCTCCACCTTGACCTCGGCCCCCATGGCCTGCAGGCCCTTGATGTGCTGGTCCACCGGCCGGGCACCGATGGCACAGCCGCCGGGCAGGGACACCTTGGCCTCGCCGCAGCGGGCCACCAGGGGGCCCAGCACCAGCACGGAGGCGCGCATGGTCTTGACCAGGTCGTAGGGAGCCACCGGGTTGTTGAGGCCCTTGGCGTCCAGGACCACGCCGTCGGCGCCGTCCAGGGTCACTTCCAGGCCCATCTGGCCGAGCAGGCCGAGCATGGTGGAGACGTCGTTGAGGTGGGGCAGGCTGGACAGGCGCAGGGGCTCGGCCGACAGCAGGGAGGCGCAGAGGATGGGCAGGGCCGCGTTCTTGGCGCCGGAAATGGCCACTTCGCCGCGCAGGGGCGTGCCGCCCTGGATGAGGAGCTTATCCACGCTGGGCCTCCCATTCTTCCGGGGTGAAGGTCTTGAAGGAGAGGGCGTGGATTTCGCCGCTGTCCAGCCGGTCCTTGATGGTCTGGTAAACCCGTTGCTGGCGCTGCACCCGGCTCTTGCCGGCGAACTCGGCGCTGACGATCACCGCTTCAAAGTGATGGCCGTCCCCGTCGATCCGGATGTGGTCGCAGGGCAATCCCTCCTGGATGTAGGTTTGGATGTCTTCGGGTCTTACCATGGGTCAGGCTCTCAATTTGTAGCCCCGCTTGAGCAGGGCCAGGGTCAGCGCGGTGAGCGCGGCAAAGCAGACGGACACCACCAGCAGGCTTTGTTGCGGAGCGGCGTCGGAAACGCCGAAGAAGCCGTAGCGGAAACCGTCGATCATATAGAACACGGGATTGAAATGGGACACCTGCTGCCAGAAGGGCGGCAGGCTGTGAATGGAGTAGAAGACGCCGGAGAGCATGGTCAGCGGCATGATCAGGAAGTTCTGGAAGGCCGCCAGCTGGTCGAACTTGTCGGCCCAGATGCCGGCGATCATGCCCAGGGCCCCCAGCATGGCGCCGCCGAGCACGGCAAAGGCCAGGGCCCACAGGGGATGGGCCAGTTGCAGGGGGGCGAAGGCCAGCGTCATCAGCAGCACCCCCAGCCCCACCACCACGCCCCGGGCCAGGGCCGCCAGGACGTAGGCGAGGAAAAACTCGCCGTAGGCGATGGGCGGCAGCAGCACGAACACCACGCTGCCGGTGACCTTGGATTGGATCAGGGACGAGGAGGAATTGGCGAAGGCGTTCTGCAGCACCGACATCATCACCAGCCCGGGCACCAGGAAAGCGGTGTAGGTGACGCCGTGGATACGGGTGTTTTCATCCAGCACGTGGGCGAAGATGAGCAGGTACAACAGGGCCGTCAGCACCGGTGCCGCCACGGTCTGGAAACCGACCTTCCAGAAACGCAGCACTTCCTTGTAGAACAGGGTACGAAAGCCCAGCATCATGGCTGCACCGCCTCCCGGCTGACTTCGCCGCGCATCAGGCGAACGAAGACTTCTTCGAGGTCCGGCTCGTCCAGCTTCAGGTCGGCGACGCCGCAACCCGCCTGGCGCAGGTTGGCCAGCACCTGTTCCAGTTCGGCAAAGCCCGCCAGACGCAGGCGGCAGACGGCCCCCTCCCGGGACAGCAGGCGCGGCATCAGGGCTGCGGGCAGGTCACCCTGGCCCAGGCGCAGGGTCAGGGTGTGGCCGGAAAACTGGCGCAACAGGCTGGCCGTCTCATCCAGGGCCACCAGCTGCCCCTGCTTGAGCATGCCGATGCGGCCACACAGGGTTTCCGCCTCTTCCAGGTAATGGGTGGTGAGGATGATGGTGTGGCCCTCGCCGTTGAGGCGGCGGATGAATTCCCACAGCCCCTGGCGCAGTTCCACATCGACGCCGGCCGTGGGCTCGTCAAGGACGATCACCGGCGGCCTGTGCACCAGGGCCTGGGCCACCAGCACGCGCCGCTTCATGCCGCCGGAGAGACGGCGCATGTTGGTATCGGCCTTGGAGGTGAGGTCAAGGTTTTCCAGAATCTCGTCGATCCAGGCATCGTTGTTGCGGATGCCGAAATAGCCGGACTGGATGCGCAGGGTTTCGCGCACGGAAAAGAAGGGGTCGAAGACCAGCTCCTGGGGCACCACGCCCAACAGGCGCCGGGCCTCCCGATAGTCGGCCACCACGTCGCGGCCGAGCACCCGGACGCTGCCGGCATCAGGCCGGGCCAGGCCGGCAAGGCAGGAAATCAGCGTGGTCTTGCCGGCGCCGTTGGGCCCCAGAAGGCCGAAGAACTCGCCCTCGGCGATTTCCAGGGAGACTCCGGCCAGGGCCTGCAGGGAGCCGAAGCGCTTGGCGACACGATCGAAGTGGACAGCAGTGCCCATGGGATTCCGGGCGACAGGCTCAGGCCAGGGGCAGGAGGTCGGAAATACCGTACAGCTCCGCCAGGCTCAACAGGCCGGCGGGAGGCGCAACGATATCCAGCTGACGGCCCTGGGTCTGGGCACGGCGCAGCCAGGCGAAGAGCAGGGTCAGAGCCGAGGAATCGGCCTCGGTCACGGCGGACAGATCGACCCGGGTTAGCCCGGGCGTGGCGGCCAGGGCATCCTGGCCCTGGGCCAGGAGTTCCCGTGCATTGGCAATCACCATGGGGGCGGTCACCCTCAGGGTGGAACCTTCAATGGAGATCATCACTTCTTACCGGCGGCAGCGGCTTCCAGGCCCTTGTTCTTGGCAGCCAGGGTGCTGATCAGGCCATCGACGCCATTGGCGCGGATTTCCTGGGTGAAGGATTCTCGGTAGTTGGTCACCAGGGAAACGCCGGCCACCACCACGTCATAGACCTTCCAGCCGTCGGCCTGCTTGTCCAGGGCGTAGTCCAGGCCGATATGCTTGCCGTTGGTCTGGTGCACCAGGGTGCGCACGGTCACATCGGTTTCGCCGGCCTGCATCTTGAAGGGCTTGTACTCGACGGTCTGATCCTTGTAGGCGGTCAGGGCGTTGGAATAGGTACGCACCAGCAGGATGCGGAATTCGTTGGTCAGCCGGGTCTTCTGCTCGGCGCTGGTCTTGGACCACTCGCGGCCCAGGGCCAGGGCAGTCATGCGGGTGAAGTTGAAGTGAGGCAGCACCTTGGTTTCCACCAGGTCGATGGCCTTCTTGGTGTTGCCGTTCTGCAGGTCCTTGTCGGCGCGGACCACGGCCAGCACCTCATCGGTCACTTTCTTGACCAGCACATCGGGGGCCATGTCGTCGGCGAAGACGGGAGCAGACAGGAGACCGAAGCTGAGAATGGTGAAAAGGACACGAATGGCTTTCATGGCGCAATCTCTCTAATTGGGAAGCGGATTTTAACTTAGGGGGGAGCACAAAGACATACCCCGCCTGGCGGCGGGGTATGGTCAGGAGGGGGAAGACTCAGTCCTCAAGCTTTTCCCGGGGCGGATTGCCGTCGTAAACCAGGCTCTTGCGGCGCTGCAGGTAGGCATCGCGCATATAGGTGTACTTGTCCAGGGCGGCATCGTCGATGACCTTCTCCGCCGGCAGCAGGGAAGCGCGGGTATCCACCAGGCGCAGCACGGCCAGGCTGTTGCGGGTCGGCACGTGATCCACGTTCCACACCGGATCAACAGCCACATCCACCACGTAACCGGCGGTATCGCGCACGGTGCGGGAGCCGATGAACGGCCACACCACGTAGGCGCCTTCGCCCACACCCCAGCGGCCGAAGGTCTGACCGAAGTCCTCGTCGTGCTTTTCCAGACCGGCGGGCGTGGCCACATCGAACACGCCCAGGACGCCGATGGTGGTATTCAGCAGGAAGCGGCCGGCATCGGAGGCGGCGTCGGCGGGTTTGCCCTGCAGCAGGTTGTTCACGGCGATGAAGACGTCGGCGATGTTGCCGAAGAAGTTGCCGACCCCGGTCTGCACCGGCTGGGGCAGGACGTAGTCGTAGCCCTGGGCCACCGGCTTGATGATGGCCTTGTCCAGGCCGTCATTGAAGGAGAACATGGCCCGGTTGAAACCTTCCAGGGGATCCTTGGGGTTGTTGGCGGTGCTGGCACAGCCGGAGAGTCCGGCCAGCAAAGCCGTGGCTAGCGCGAACATACCGAAACGCTTGGCTACCTTTTTATCCACTTTTGTCCCTCGAAATATCGATAGTTAGTTATTTGTGCGTTGCGCCAAGCATGCCAGAGGAATGAAGCCATGGCAAAACCGGCTTACTTCTTGTCCTGTCCTTCGGAAGCCTTGTTGAACAGGAACTGGCTGATCAGTTTCTCCAGCACCACCGCCGACTGGGTCTTGGAGATGGAGTCGCCGGGGGAGAGCATTTTCTCATCCCCGCCCACATCCAGCCCGATGTACTGCTCACCAAGCAGGCCGGAAGTCAGGATCGAAGCGAAAGTATCCTTCGGAAACTTGAAACGGGTATCCACCGTCATGGTCACCACGGCTTCGTAGGTCTGGGGATCGAAATGGATTTCCGAAACCCGACCCACCACCACACCGGCACTTTTCACCGGACCGCGGACCTTCAGGCCCCCGATATTATCAAACTTGGCCTGCAGGACGTAGGTCTCGGCAAAGTTGGAACCGGACAGATTCCCCACTTTTAGTGCCAAAAACAACAGTGACAGGAAACCAATAGCGACAAAAACACCGACCCACAGGTCGAGCACCTTACGATTCATCAAGCCCCCCGGAACATAAACGAGGTGAGAACAACATCCAGCGCCAGGATAACCAGGGCCGACGTCACCACAGTGCGCGTGATCGCGCGAGAAACCCCCTCGGCGGTCGGCGCCGAGTCATAGCCTTCAAATACGGAAATCCACGACACGGCGGCACCGAACACCACGCTCTTGATGACGCCGTTGAGGATGTCTTCGCGGAAATCGACGGAAGCCTGCATCTGGGACCAGAAGGCGCCGTCATCGACGCCGATCAGCACCACGCCGACCAGCCAGCCGCCGAACACCCCCATGGCCGAGAACAGGGCCGCCAGGAAGGGCATGGAAATGACACCACCCCAGAAACGGGGCGCCACCACCCGGGCCAGGGGATTGACGGCCATCATGTCCATGGCCTTCAACTGCTCGGTGGCCTTCATCAGGCCGATTTCCGCAGTGATGGAGGAACCGGCCCGGGAGGCGAACAGCAGGGCCGCCACCACGGGGCCCAGCTCCCGCACCAGGGACAGGGCCACCAGGATGCCCAGGGCTTCGGAGGAACCGAAGCGCTGCAGGGTTTCATAGCCCTGCAGCCCCAGCACCATACCGACGAAGAGACCGGAAACGGTGATGATGAGCAGGGACAGCACGCCGCTGAAATAGACTTCCCGGACCGTCAGGTTGGGCCGGGTCAGGCACTGGCCGGAATAACGCAGGACGGCCCAGAAGAAGCGGCTGGCAAAACCCAGCTGCCAGATACGATCCACCAGGCTGGCGCCCAGCCGACGCAACAAATCAGCCACGCACACCTCCCAGCAGGGAATCGGCCACGGACACCGCCGGGTAATGGAAAGGCACCGGGCCGTCGGCCTCGGCATGAACAAACTGATGCACGAAGGGGTCCCGGGAGGCCCGGATCTCGTCCGGCGTGCCCTGGGCCACGACCCGTCCGGCAGACATGAAGTAGATGTAGTCGACGATCTGCAGGGACTCCTGGATATCGTGGGTGACCATGATGGAGGTCGCTCCCAGGGCATCGTTGAGCTTGCGGATCAGCTGGCCGATGACGCCCAGGGAAATGGGGTCGAGGCCGGTGAAGGGCTCGTCGTACATGATCAGCATGGGGTCCAGGGCCACCGCCCGGGCCAGGGCCACCCGGCGGGCCATGCCGCCGGAAAGCTCGTTCGGCATCAGCCCGGCGGCGCCGCGCAGGCCGACGGCCTGCAGTTTCAGCAGCACCATGTCGCGGATCAGCTCTTCCGGCAGGTCGGTATGTTCCCGCATCTGGAAGGCCACGTTGTCGAACACGGACATGTCGGTGAACAGGGCGCCGAACTGGAACAGCATGCCCATGCGGCGGCGCAGGGCATAGAGTTCCCGGGTATTCATGCGGTGTACCGCATGGCCGGCCACCTTGACCTCGCCCGCACTGGGACGCAGCTGGCCGCCGATCAGGCGCAACAGGGTGGTTTTGCCGCAGCCGCTGCCGCCCATGATGGCCACCACCTTGCCCTTGTGGAAGCTCATGTCGATGCCTTCCAGCACCTTGCGGGGGCCGGAATCGGTATCGTAGGCGAAGTTGAGGCCGCGTATTTCGACCAGACTCTCGGTCGGCACGGAAAATCCTTGCTGAAAAAACCAAAGGGGGCGATTTTAGCAGATAGGCCCTGGGGCTCCGTGAAAAATTCCAGCGAAACTCCCGGGGAAGTGGCGTATTTTGGCCACATAAAGCGCTGCAAGCCCCCTTGCTGCCACCAATTTCGAGCGAACGAAAATGCCCGATAAAAGCGCCTTCCCCGCGGCATCGTCACGCCCCCTGCTGCTGATCGTGGACGACGACCCCCTGATCAGCGACACGCTGGCCTATTCCCTGGCGTCCTCGTTCGAAGTCCTCACCAGCCCCTCCCGCAGCCACTGTGCCAGCCTGCTGCGCCAACTGCGCCAGCCACCCGACCTGGCCCTGGTGGATCTGGGACTGCCTCCCCTGCCCCACCAGCCGGACGAAGGCTTTGCCCTCATCGGCGAACTGCTGGCCCTGTCGCCGGCCATGCGCATCCTGGTGCTTTCCGGCCAGGACGGGGAAGCTCACGGCCGCCACGCCCGCACCCTGGGAGCGGTGGACTTCATCGCCAAACCGGCCGACCCCGCCCTCCTGCGCCAGGCCCTGCTGAACAGCCTCACTTTCCGCGAGGCGGCCCCGGCCGATTCGCCCCTCCTGGGCCACAGCGAACCCATGGAGAAGCTGCGGGCCCAGATCCACCACTACGCCGACTCCCCGTTTCCGGTGCTGATCGAAGGCGAATCGGGCAGCGGCAAGGAAATCGTCGCCCACCAGCTGCACCTGGCCACCGGCCGCCGCGACAAGCCCTACCTGGCCCTCAACTGTGCCGCCATCTCGCCCACCCTGCTGGAGCCCACCCTGTTCGGCCACACCAAGGGTGCCTTCACCGGGGCCGCCGGCGCCCGCAGCGGTTATTTCGAGGACGCGGCGGACGGCACCCTGTTTCTCGACGAAATCGGCGAATTGCCCCTGGAGCTGCAGCCCAAGCTGCTGCGGGTCCTGGAAAACGGCGAGTTCCAGCGGGTCGGCGAAACCCAGAGCCGCCGCAGTAATGCCCGCATCGTCGCCGCCACCAACCGGGACCTGAAAAGGGAGGTGCGCGAGGGACGCTTCCGGGCCGACCTCTACCACCGCCTCTCCGTATTCAGCATCCTGGTCCCGCCCCTGCGGGAAATGGGCCGGGACCGGCAGGAACTCCTGGAGCACTTCCGCCAGCGCTATGCCCAGCAGAGCCACCTCCCGCCTTTCCAGTTGGACGAGCCGGCCCGGGCCCTGTGGGATGGCTATGCCTTCCCCGGCAATGTGCGGGAGCTGCGCAACATCGTCATCCGCCTCACCGCCAAATACCCGGGCCAAACGGTGACAGCTGAACAGCTGGCCGGCGAACTGGACCTGCCCCAGCCCGATACTGGTCCCCGCCACGACCAGCCCGTGACACCCGACATCCGGGCCGCCCGGGAGCACCTGCAGCAGGCCCCGGCCGGTTTCGACCTGGACCAGCACCTGGCCCGCTGGGAAAAAGCCTATGTGGAGGCCGCCCTGCAGATCACCCAGGGCAACCTGAGCCAGGCAGCCCGCCTGCTCGGCATCAACCGCACCACCCTGCACGCCCGCCGGGACAGCCTGGAGCGCCTGCCCAGCCAGGGCCAAGGAAACGAGGACCGCCATGTACCTTGAACACTACGGCCTGCGGGAGGCTCCGTTCCGCATCACCCCGCACACCGACTTCTTCTTTGCCGGCGGCAACCGGGGCGCCACTCTGGAAGCCCTGATCTACGCCATCAGCAACGACGAGGGCATCGTCAAGGTGACGGGCGAGGTGGGCAGCGGCAAGACCATGCTGTGCCGCATGCTGCTGGAAAAGCTGCCGGCCACGGTGGAGACGGTCTACCTGGCCAACCCCTCCTATTCCCGGGACGAGATTCTCCATGCCCTGGCAGCCGAGCTGCAGCTGAAGCTGCCCGAAGGACGCCCCTCCCTGCTGCTCAAGGCCCTGCAGGAACGCCTGCTGCAAAGCTATGCCGCCGGACGCCGGGTGGTGGTGCTGATCGACGAGGCCCATGCCATGCCGGGGGAAACCCTGGAAGAAATCCGCCTCCTCTCCAACCTGGAATCCTCCCGCCACAAGCTCCTGCAGATCGTCCTCTTCGGCCAGCCGGAGCTGGACGAGCGCCTGGCCCAGCCGGACCTGCGCCAGCTGAAGGAACGCATCACCCATAACTTCGGCCTGGAGCCCCTGCGCCGCACCGACATCGGCCCCTACCTGATGTTCCGCCTGCGGGCAGCGGGCTACCACGGGCCCGACATCTTCAGCCCGCGGGCCCTGCAGGACATCGATGCGGCTTCGGAAGGCCTCACCCGGCGCATCAACATCCTGGCCGACAAGGCCATGCTGGCCGCCTTCGCCGCCAACACCCACCTGGTGGACCAGCCCCAGGTCCAGGCCGCGGTGAAGGACGCCCAGTTCGCTCCCCTGCCGGCCGCCAACAAGGCAAGTCCCCTGCGCCCCATGCTGCTGGCCCTGCCCCTGGGCCTCGCCCTCACCCTCGGCGCCTACTGGGCAGGACGGCAAAGCGTCGCCGCCGACGCGGCGCCGCCCGCGGCTGCCGCCGCACCCACCGCCCAGACACCCGCCACCACGCCATCAGCGGCCGCCCCGGAAGCTGTCACAGCCCCCGAGGCAACGCCGGCGCCCCAGGAGCCAGCGGCAACCCCGGGGGCCGAATCCGCACCGGCGGAAACGCCGGCGGCCACCTCCGCCGCCCCGCTCCCCGCCGACCTGCCGCCAAACACCGGCCGCCTCACCCGGCAAGCCCTGGCGGCGCACCAGGCCTGGCTGCCCCAGGCCGACGACCGCCACTATGTGCTGCAACTGCTGGCGGTGAGGGGTTCCGCCACCCGGGAAGTGGAAGCCTTCCTGGCCCAGGCCGCCCGCGACCTGCCCCCCGGGACGCTGCGCGCCTACTACCGGACGGCGGCGGAGGGACCGCGCTGGGGCGTGACCTACGGCGATTTTCCGGACCGCAACAGCGCCGTGACGGCCCTGGCCGCCCTTCCCGAAGCCATCCGCAACACCCGCCCTTACCCGCGGCAGGTGCAGCGGCTACGTTAAAAAAAGGGAAAACAGGCGAAAAAGTGTGAGGAAAGCCCAATTTCCACCAAAAAAAAACATGCTAGAGTGAATCGAAGCTTCAAAAATAATCAACGTTAAAACATAGCGTTACATAAGAACGGCCCCATAACGAGACAACCGATAAGGCCCGCCCCATGAAGCCTGCCCATTACGGCCCCCGCCCCGACGGCCTCCCGTCGTTGCCCAAGCATTTCCCCGTACGCGCCCTGCTGGCAGCGCTATCCCTGGGACTGCTCGGCGCCTGCGCCTCTCCCGTTGCCAAGGACCCCAGCAAAGCCCACCTGCAGGCAGACTCGGCGCCCGTGGTCAGCGGCGCCATTCCGGCACCGGTGATGCAGACGGCGGCCTTGCCCAAACCCCGGATTGCCCCCCGCACCGAGACCTATTCGGTGGTGGTGAACAACGTCAAGGTACAGGAGCTGCTGTTCGCCCTGGCCCGGGACGCCAAACTCAACGTGGATATCCACCCGGGCATCAGCGGCACGGTGACCCTCAACGCCATCGACCAGACCCTGCCCCAGATCCTCAACCGCCTGGCCAAGCAGGTGGACATGCGCTTCGAACTGGACGGCCCCAATCTGGCGGTGATGCCGGACACGCCCTACCTGCGCAATTACAAGATCGACTACGTGAACATGACCCGGGACACCGCCGGCACCGTCTCGGTCACCACCCAGATCGCCACCGCCGGCGCCGGCGCCAGCACCACCGGCACCACCACGGTCCCGGGCACCGCCGGCAGCGGCAACAGTTCCGTCACCCGCATCGAGAACAAGGCCCAGCACCATTTCTGGGACAACCTGATCCAGAACATCAAGGACATCCTGCGGGAAACCGACAAGGTCATGCCCGAAGGCTCCTCGGAAACGGTCACCGAAGTGGCCGCCACCCAGACCACCACCGGCACCGGCACGCCGCCGGCGGCCGGCAGCCGCACCTCGGCCCCCGCCACCAGCCTGGCGGGCAGCGCCAATCCGGCCACCCTGCAGAACAGCGGTGCCATGGTGGTGCGGCGCACCACCTTCCGCGAGGCCGCCTCGGTCATGGCCCATCCGGAAACGGGCATCGTCACGGTGCGCGCCACCTCCCGGCAGCACGAGAAAATCCAGGAATACGTGGACCAGGTGATGGGCAGCGCCCGGCGCCAGGTGCTGATCGAGGCCACCATCGCCGAAGTGCGGCTGGACCAGAACTACCAGCAGGGCATCAACTGGAGCCGCATCACCGGCGGCGCCGCCGGCTTCACCGTGACCCAGACCCTGGGCGGCGCCGTGGCCGGCATCATCGCCAGCGGCAGCAATTTCGAGATCGGCTACAAGAACTCCACCTCCGGCGGCGGCTTCACCAGCGCCCTGCGCCTGCTGGAAACCTTCGGCACGGTGAAGGTGCTGTCCAGCCCCAAGATCAGCGTCCTCAACAACCAGACGGCGGTGATCAAGGTGGTGGACAACCACGTCTATTTCACCATCAAGGCCGACACCAGCCAGAACCAGGTGAACACCGTCACCACCTACACCACCACCCTCAACTCGGTGCCGGTGGGTTTCGTCATGAACGTCACCGCCCAGATCAGCGGCGACGACACGGTGCTGCTCAACATCCGCCCCAGCATCTCCCGGGTGGTGGATGAGATTCCCGACCCCAATCCGGCCTTGAAGAAGGGCATCAACGGCCTGGCCGACAGCATCGAGAGCAAGGTCCCGGTGATCCGCACCCGGGAGATGGAATCGGTGCTGCGGGTGGAAAACGGCAACATCGCCGTTATGGGCGGCCTCATGGAAGAGATGCTGCAGAACCGGGCCGACAGCATTCCCGGCCTCTCCCGCCTGCCCGTCGCCGGCGGCCTCTTCTCGGCCAAGGACGACTCCCTGCAGAAGACCGAGCTGGTCATCTTCTTGCGCCCGGTGATCATCCGCGAAGCCAGCATCGGCGGCGACTACGCCAGCCTGCGCGATGCCCTGCCGACCAAAGACTTTTTCGCCAACAACCCGGGGCCCCAGCAGCAGATGGCGCCCTCCGGCATGGAGCCGCGGCCGTGAGTCTGCTCATGGAAGCCCTGAAGAAGGCGGAGGAGGCCAAGCGCAACGCGGCCCCCGCCACCGGGGCGCCCGGTGAACTGAGCCTGGAGCCGGTGAGCACCCAGCCCGGCAGCCAGGGGCAGTCGCCCCTGCCCAACCTCGACGACCACCTGGCAACGGTGGACGCGGACCTGGCCGCCGTCGCCGCCAGCCCGGCGCCCAGCCCCGCCGCCCCGCCGCCCCAATCCTCCCACCAGCCCGCCCCGCCGCCGCCCACGCCAAGCGCCGCCCCTGCCGCCGCAGCCGATGTGGAAGCGGAGCGCCAGGCGGCCCGCAATCTCTTCAACGCCAAGCTGGCCGCCGGCAACGGCACACCGCCCAACCGCAACAAGCTGTGGCTTGCCCTGGGTGCCCTGGCCGTGGGCCTGCTCGGCATCGGCATCTATTTCTGGTTCCAGTTGCAGGGCCTCAGCCAGAACCCCATGGTCGCCCGCCCGGCGCCGACGCCGGTGCAACCCCAGCCCCTGCCGCCGGCACCAATGGCAACGCCCATCACCATGGCCCCCACGCCAGTAGCGGCTATAGAAGCGCCTCCCAGCCCCCCCGTACCGGAAATGCCCGCCCCCCTTACCCGGGAGCGTCCCGTGCCCCAGGAACGCCAACCGGCGCTGCCGCCGGAGGAGCCCAGCCCCATCCGCCTCAGCCGCGGCAAGCCGGCCACCAACCCGCTGCTGGAACGGGCCTACGGCGCCCTGCAGCGGGAGGATTTCGCCGCCGCGGTGCAGGACTACGACAAGGTGCTGCAGGCCGACCCGCGCAACACCGACGCCCTGCTCGGCATGGCCAGCATTGCCGGCCGCGAGGGCCAGACGGCCAAGGCCGAAGCCCTCTACCTGAAGGCCCTGGAGGCGGACCCGAAAAACCCGGTGGCCCTGGCCGGCCTGGTATCCCTCCTCGGCAACGGTGATCCGGCGGCGGCGGAAAGCCGCCTGAAGAATCTGCTGGCGACCCAGCCCGAAGCCGGCCACGCCCACTTCGCCCTGGGCAATGTGTACGCCCGCCAGGGCCGCTGGAGCGAAGCCCAGCAGGCCTATTTCAAGTCCCTGGCCAGCGACGGCGACAACCCGGACTATCTCTTCAACCTGGCGGTGAGCCTGGACCACCTGCGCCAGGTCAAGCCGGCCCAGCAGTACTACCAGGCGGCCCTCGGCGCCGCCGCCGGCCGCTCCGCCATGTTCGACAAGGAAGGCGCCCGGCGCCGGCTGCAGGAGTTGGCCGCGCCATGAACGCCCCCAGCCCCCAGCGCCGCCCCCTGGGCCAGATTCTCATCGCCCAGGGGATCATCTCCGAAGACCAGCTGCGCATCGCCCTGCTGGAGCAGATGAAGTCCAACCAGCCGGTGGGCAAGCTGCTGGTATCCCTCGGCTTCGTCTCGGAAACGACCCTGCGGGAAGCCCTTTCGGAAAGCCTGGGCAAGCGCTCCATCGACCTCTCCCGGGCCGTCATCGACCCCTCCGCCCTGAAGCTGGTGCCGCGGGAGCTGGCCAAGCGCCACCACATCCTGCCCCTGGACTTCGATGCGGAAAGCCACCGCCTGACCCTGGCCCTGGCGGACATCAACGACATCGTCGCCCTGGACAAGGTGCGCAGCCAGCTCAACGCCGAGCTGGAGATCGAGACCCTGCTGGCCGGCGAATCGGAAATCGACCGGGCCATCGACCAGTACTACGGCTACGAGCTGTCCATCGACGGCATCCTGCACGAGATCGAAACCGGCGAGATCGACTGGAAGAGCCTGCAGTCCTCCTCCGACGAATACAGCCAGCCGGTGGTGCGGCTGATCGACGCCATCCTGGCCGACGCGGTGAAGCGGGACGCCTCCGACGTGCACTTCGAGCCGGAGGCCAACTTCCTGCGCATCCGCTACCGCATCGACGGCATGCTGCGGCAGATCCGGGCCCTGCATAAATCCTACTGGCCGGCCATGGCGGTGCGCATCAAGGTCATGAGCGGCATGAACATCGCCGAGACCCGGGCGCCCCAGGACGGCCGCATCAACCTGGTGCTGAGCGGCCGCCAGGTGGACTTCCGGGTCGCGGCCCAGCCCACCATCCACGGCGAAAACGTGGTGCTGCGCATCCTGGACCGGCAGAAGGGCATCGTACCCCTGGAGGGTCTGGGCCTGGCGGAGGACCATCTGGACCTGCTCAAGCTGATGATCGCCCGGCCCGAGGGCATCATCCTGGTCACCGGCCCCACCGGCAGCGGCAAGACCACCACCCTCTATTCGGTGCTCAACCACATCAATTCCGAGGGCGTGAACATCATGACCCTGGAAGACCCGGTGGAGTACCCCATGGCCCTGGTGCGCCAGACCTCGGTGGCGGAATCGGCCAAGCTGGACTTCGCCAACGGCATCCGCTCCATGATGCGCCAGGACCCGGACGTGATCCTGGTGGGCGAAATCCGCGACACGGACACCGCCGAGATGGCCTTCCGCGCCGCCATGACCGGCCACCAGGTGTATTCCACCCTGCACACCAACTCGGCCATCGGCGCCATTCCCCGCCTGCTGGACATCGGCATCCTGCCGGACCTGATGGCCGGCAACATCATCGGCATCGTCGCCCAGCGCCTGGTGCGCCGCCTCTGCCCGGGCTGCAAGACGCCCTACCAGGCCGAGGCCCACGAATCCCGCCTGCTCGGCATCCCGGCGGAAGGGCCGCGGCCGGTGATCTACCACCCCTGCGGCTGCGAGCGCTGCGACTTCCAGGGCTACCGGGGCCGCATCGCCATCATGGAACTGCTGCGCATGACGCCGGCCATGGACGAGCTGGTGGCGCGCCGCGCCACGGCCCGGGACATCCGCAACGAGGCCACCCGCCAGGGCTTCCGTCCCCTGGCCGACGACGGCCTGCGTCGCGTGCTGGACGGTTCCACCTCCCTGGAGGAGCTATCCCGGGTGGTGGACCTCACCGACCGGATGTAGGGTCCGGCCATGGGACTCTTCAACTACAAGGCCGTCGATGCGGATGGCCGCATGGTCCAGGGGCGCCTCGACGCCATCAATCTGGTGGACCTGGAAATGCGCCTCAAGCGCATGGAAATGGACCTGGTGAACGGCACCCCGGTCAGCAGCTGGGACATGTTCGGCGGCTCGGTGCCGCGCCGGGAGCTGATCAACTTCTGCTTCCACCTGGAACAGCTGAACCGGGCCGGCGTGCCCATCCTCGAAGGCCTCTCCGACCTGCGGGACTCCCTGGAGCATCCGCGCTTCCGCGAAGTCATCGCCAGCCTGGTGGAATCCATCGAGGGCGGCCAGACCCTGTCCCAGGCCATGGCCCTGCATCCCCGGGTGTTCACCAAGGTCTTCGTCAGCCTGGTGCGGGCCGGGGAACTGACCGGCCAGCTCTCCGAAGTACTGCAGAACCTCACCGAATCCCTCAAGTGGGAGGACGAGATCGCCTCCCAGACCAAGAAGCTGCTGATGTACCCGGCCTTCGTCGGCACCATCGTCCTGGGCGCCACCTTCTTCCTCATGGTGTACATGGTGCCCCAGCTGAAGCAGTTCGTGCGCAACATGGGCCAGGAGCTGCCGGCCCAGACCCGGGCCCTCTTCTTCGTCTCCGACCTGCTGGTCAACTACTGGTACCTGGCCCTGCTCCTGCCCATCCTCGGCATCGCCCTGCTCAGCTACCTGCTGCACACCAATCCGGCGGTGCGGCACGGCTTCGACGCCTTTAAGCTGAAGCTGCCGGTGTTCGGGCCGATCCTGAAGAAGATCGTGCTCTCCCGCTTCGCCAACACCTTCGCCCTGCTCTATTCCTCGGGCATTCCCATCCTGGAGTCGATCCGCACCACGGAAGAGGTGGTGGGCAACCGGGTCATCCGCCAGGGCCTGGAAAAGGTGGAACAGCTGATCGGCGAAGGCCAGAACGTCACCACCGCCTTCCACACCATCGGCCTCTTTCCACCCCTGGTGATCCGCATGCTGCGGGTGGGGGAAAGCACCGGCTCCCTCGACACCGCCCTGCGCAATGTCAGCTACTTCTTCAACCGGGACGTGAAGGAGTCGGTGGAAAAGATCCAGTCCCTGATCGAGCCGGCCCTGACCCTGATCCTCGGCTCGGTCCTGGGCTGGATCATGCTGGCCGTCCTGGGGCCGGTGTACGACGTCATCAGCAAGATCAAGACCTGAGCCATGCCCCAGCGCCATCTCCTCTACCTCTCCGCCCACCAGCTCTCGGCCCATGCCTGGAAGGGCGGCCGCCTGGACGCCCAGGCCAGCTTCCCCCATTCGGAGGAGGGCCTGGTGGCCTTCCGCCAGTACCTGGAAAAGCGTCGCCACGACCTTTTCTACCTCCTCATCAACGTGGCCGACGAAGGCTTCCAGCTGGACACCATCCCCTTCCTCCAGGGCAAGGACCGGGAAGCCGTGATCCAGCGCAAGCTGGGCCAGTATTTCTACAGCACCAACCTGAACATGGCCCAGCGCCTGGGCTTCGAGAAGAACCGGCGCAAGGACGAACGCCTGCTGCTGGCCGGCTTCACCAACCCGGCCCAGATCATGCCGTGGACGGCCCTGATCCAGTCCCTGGGCGTGCCCCTGGTGGGCATCTACTCCCTGCCCCTGCTCGGCCCCCAACTGCTGAAAAAGCTGCAGCCAGGCCCGGCCCCCTGCCTGATGCTGACAGTGCAGGATCACAGCCTGCGCCAGAGCTTCTTCGACAAGGGCGAACTGCACTTCTCGCGCCTGGTGCCCCTGCACGATTCCAGCATCCACGGCATCGGCCACGCCATGGCGGCGGAGGCGGCCAAGATGCACCAGTACCTGACCAGCCAGCGCCTGCTGGCCCGGGGCCAGTCCCTGCAGGCCCTGGCCCTGGTCCATCCTCAGGCGGTGCGGGCGGTACAGGAAGCTTGCAGCGACAGCCCGGCCGTCACCTTCCGCATCGTCGGCAACGACGAGGCCGCCCGCCTCATCGGCCTGGCCGATGCCCCGGAGGACAGCCGCAGCGAAGCCCTGTTCCTGCACCTGCTGGCCGTCCAGACGCCGGCCCAGCAGTTCGCGCCGCCGCCCCTGCGCCACGACTACCGGGTGTGGCAGCTCAAGGCCCTGCTCTCTTCCGGCGGGCTGCTGGTCTTCCTCGCCTGCCTGCTTTTCGCCGGCAAGCAGCTGTACGACGCCACCCGCCTCGGCAGCGAGCGGGCCGCCATCCAGGCCCAGGCCGACAGCGCGGCCCAGCGCTATGCGGAACTGGCCCGGACCTTCCCGCCCATGCCGGTGGACAACGACACCCTGCGCCAGGTCATCAACCGCTACCAGGCCATGGAACGGCAGCCCACCACCCCGCGAGACTTTTACCTGCTGCTCAGCCGGGCTCTGGAAGCAACGCCCCAGGTGGAGCTGGACACCATCGCCTGGCAGCGGGGCGGCACCAGCGCCGGAGGCAATGGCAACGCCACTGCCGCGGCGGCAGCGCCGGGCGAGGGGGACGAGAGCGCCTTGGTGCGGGGCAGCATTCCCACCGGCCCCCAGGCCAATCCGCGCCAGGTACTGGCCATTTTCGAGCGTTTCCTGGCGGCCCTGCGGCAGCAGCCCGGACTGCAGGTGAATGTGCAGCAGCAACCGTTCGACGTGGAATCGGGCAAGTCCCTCAAGGGCGGCAGCAGTAGCGACGATGCCCCGGCCAGCGCCGAGCCCCGTCATTTCGTCGTGCAGATCGTGCATCGGGTGACGCCATGAAACTGACCGCAGCCGACTGGCGCAAGCTGCGCCTCAGCCTGGTGATCTTCGTCCTCTTCTGCCTCGGCGGCGCCGTCCTGGTGCTCTTTTCCCTGGAGCAGCAGCAACAGGCCCGCCGCCTGCTGGCAACGGCCCAGGCCCACAACGCCCAGGCCCAGGCCAAGCTGAAGCAGGTACGGGAAGAGGAAAGCGAGATCAAGCTCAAGGCCGCCCTCTTCAGCAACCTGGCCGCCCGCGGCGTCATCGGCGAGGAACAGCGCCTGGACTGGGTCGAGCTGCTGCGGGACATCCGCAACAACCGGCGCCTGCTGGACATCCAGTACGAGTTCTCGCCCCAGCAGCCCCTGGGCAACGGCCAGGGGCCGTGGAGCTTCCAGGTCAGTTCCATGCGCCTGCAACTGCAGCTGCTGCATGAGGAGGATCTGCTCAACGTCCTCGCCGACCTGCGCAACACGGCCAAGGCCCAGGTCCTGGTGCGCAGTTGCGAAGTCAGCCGCCAGCCCCGCCCCCCGGGCGACAGCACCGGTCTGCACGCCAACCTCAAGGCCCAGTGCCTGCTGGACTGGATCACCCTGCGAGGCCCCCAAACCCGCTGAGACGGGGAGGAACCTGCCATGAACGCCCATTCCCTGCGCCCTCCCCAAGCCGCCCGCCCCGGCGCCCGCCTGGCCAGGCTCGCCGGCCTGCTCCTGGCCCTGGGCACGGCCGCCTCGCCGCTCCTGGCCGACGAAGCCCTGGGCCGCCTCTTCTTCACGCCGGAACGGCGCCAGGCCCTGGAGCGTCAGCGGCTGTACAACATCCAGGACACCAGCCATGCCACGGAAGAACCGGTGGTGACCCTCAACGGCATCGTGCGCCGCTCCAGCGGCAAGGGCTCGGCCTGGATCAACGGCATGGTCCAGCACGACCGGGAGGACATCAGCGGCCTGCAGGTCCGGCCCGATGGCCGCCACCCGGGCCGCGCCACCCTGAAGGACCTGGGCAACGACAGCAGCACCAGCCTCGGCGTCGGCGACTCCCATCGCCGCGGCAGCAACGAATCCGCCGGCCTGCTGCCCGATGGCAGCGTGCTGCGGGTCCATCCCGCTCCCGCCGGCAGGCGCCCTGCGGCGCCCTGAGCCGTGGCCCGCCACCCCGCTCCCGCCTGCCGTCAGCGCGGCGCCGCCCTGCTGGCGTTCTTCCTCATCGTCTTCGTGCTCGGGGCCTACGGCCTTTACCGGCACCTGACCGCCGTCTCCAGTAATCCCCAGGTCCGGGCGGAAGCCTCCATGGCGGCCCTGGCCCAGGCCCGGGAAGCCCTGCTCGGCTTCGCCGCCACCTACGACCAGCGCAACAGCGGCCAGGTCTTCGGCCAGCTGCCGTGCCCCGACACCAACAACGACGGCGAGGCCGAAGCCAGTTGCGGCACCGCCGGCACCACCGTGGTCGGCCTCCTGCCGTGGAAAACCCTGGGCCTGCCGATGCTGCAGGATGAAGGCGGGGAATGCCTGTGGTACGCCGTCGGCCGCTTCAAGAACAGCCCCAAGAGCACGCCCCTCAACTGGGACAGCCAGGGCCAGTTCGCCGTGCGCAGCAGCGACGGCAGCCAGATCCTGACCGAGCCGGAGAACGCCGAGGGCGGCGCCGTCGCTGTTCTCTTCGCCCCCGGCATCGCCCTGGGCGGCCAGCACCGCAGCGGCGGCAGCGGCGCCTGCCCCGGCGGCGACAGCCCCAATGCGGCCAACTATCTGGACGGCAACTACAGTTTCGGCGGCGGCGCCAGTCTCAGCCTGACCCAGGGCACCCCGGGCAGCACCTCCAACAATGACCTGCTGCTGTGGCTCAGCCCCCGGGACATTTTCCAGCGCATCAAGCAGCGCAGCGATTTTCCGAGCCGCATCGACACCCTGATGGCAGGCCTGAAGTCCGCGCTGGATGCGGCTCCCAGCCTGCCGACCGGGGACGCCTCGAGCGACGGACTGCAGCGCCTGCCGGCCGCCTTCGATTTCAGCGCCAGCCTCGGCAGTGGCGACGAGGAGTTCCGCCGCCACTGGGACAACCAGCTGCGTTACCTCAACTGCGGCAGCGACGGCTGCCTCACGGTGCGGGGCAAGCCCTGCCGGGGCGCCCTCATTTTCACCGGGGAACGGGCCGCCACAGGCCCCCGCACCGCCACGGAAGGCGCTTCTGCCTCCAGCTTCCTGGCCGCCGCCAACATCGCCGCGGCCACGGCCACCGACGCGGCCGCCCGCCAGTTCCCCCTGCCCCAGGCCCTGGCCGCCTACGACAAGAGCCAGCCCGCCGGCGACGTGGTGCTGTGCCTGAAGGAGAGCGTCACCCTCAATTTCAGCAACGACCTGGGCGCCGCCACCGCCATCCGCAACGAGCTTGCCAGCGGCAACCCCACCCTTGCCGTGGACAGCGGCGCCGGCACCGCCACCCTGGGCACCAGCGACGTGCCTATCGGCAGCCCGCCCAACCTGCGTTACGGCTGCCTCTGGTTCAACCAGGTGGTGCGCTTCGGCAGCGGCCTGCGGGCCTTTTTCGAGTACCGGGTACTGGACCTGGGTGACGGTTTCACCTTCACCATCGCCGACGCCGAGCGCAACCCGGATGCCTCCATGTGCGGTGCCCCGAACCAGCACCTGGGCTACTCCGGTGAGCCGACGCCGCCCACCGGCGTCACCCTGCGCCCCATCGCCCCGCCCAAGCTCGGCCTGGAGTTCGATTTCGTGCAAAACCTGGGATACAACGAGAGCAACAGCAACCACGCCTACGGCCGCCAGGATCCCCTGACCATCCGACACCTGGCCTTCACCTACTGGGGCTACCGGGAGGCCAACTGGTGGGCCGGCGTTGCCGAACCCCTGTGGGACGACAACGTGCACGGTTTCGGCAGCGGCAGCGGCGATTCCCCCCGCAACCCGGCCGCCCTCACCAGCGGTCTGGCCACGCCCGGCGGCCTGGCCCCCCTCGGGCAGCTGGTGCGCATCCGCCTGGAAATCAGCCGCAACTACGACAGCGGCGCCGGAGCCGGCACCTACGACCTGAAGGCCTGGGCCTTCCCCGCCAGCAATTCCCTCTGTTTCGTCGAGGACGTGGCCATGGCGGATCTCAGCACCACCTTCGCCCCCAATACCGCCGCCTGTTCGCCGCCCACCATCAGGGATACCATATCCATCAGCGATTTTTCAGGCAGCGAGTCCCTGCGCAACGTCCGGCTGGGTTTCACCACCGGCTTCGGCAGCGGCGGCCAGCTGATCCTGCTGCAAAACTTCAAGGCCCAGTTCATTCCATGAGCCCCCACCTGCGTCGTCCCCACGGCTTCACCCTGGTTGAACTGGCCATCGTCCTGGTCATCGTGGCCCTGCTCACCGGGGGCATGCTCTTTTCCCTGTCGGCCCAGACCGAAGTGCGGGACAACGGCGACACCAAGAAGCAGTTGCAGGACATCGGCGACGCCCTCATCGGCTATGCGGCCAGCCACTATTCGCTCAATGGCCAGCACCCCTATCTGCCCTGCCCGGACACGGATTACGACGGGGTGGAAGAGGCCCGCGACGGCAGCGGCGACTGCCCCAGCGCCGAGGGCGTGCTGCCGTGGAGCAGCCTGGGCCTGGGCCAGTACGACAGCTGGCGCAACCATTACCGCTACCGAGTGCACGCTAGTTTCAGCAACAGCAAGGTCGGATTCGTACTCGCCACTACAGCCGGCAACATCACGGTCTGCAGCGTCGCCTCGACCAGCAGCGGCTGTTCCGTGGCCAATTCCACCCTGGCCTCCGGCCTGCCGGCCCTAGTGCTCTCCCACGGCAAGAACGGCCTGGGCGCCATCAACGCCCAGGGCGCCGCCAACGGCGCCAGCAGCGATGCCGACGAGGTGGAAAATCACGATGGCGACAACGTCTTCGTCAGCCGGGCCGTCACCCAGCAGGGCTTCGATGACCAGGTGCTGTGGCTGTCGCCCAATCTCCTGTTCAACCGCCTGATCGCCGCCGGCCGTTCCCTGTGAGGAAATGACAGCTTCAAGCATTGACCGGCCCCGGCCCCAACTGCCACACTCAGACCATCCGCCCACGCCTTCGCATCGACCCCGGCCCATGTCCTCCGACTCCTTCTTCCATTCCTTCCGCGACGTCGGCCTCTCGGCCAACGACAGCGAGGAAATGCGCCTCAACAAGTCCCTGCTGATTTTCGCCACGGGCCTCATCAGCGCCGCCTCCATGCTCTGGCTGCTGCTCTACTGGCAACTGGGGCCGCGCTTCTCCTCCACCATCCCCTTCATCTTCCAGCTGCTGCTCACCGGCAACCTGTTGCTCTACTTCAAGACCCGCAATTTCACCCTGTTCCGCACCACCCAGCTGGGGCTGTTCCTGTTCATGCCCTTCGTTGCCCAGTGGAGCATGGGCAACTTCATCACCGCCTCGGGCATCAGCCTGTGGGGCCTGCTGGCGCCCATCGGCGCCATCCTGTTTTTCGGCGTGCGGGAATCCCTGGCCTGGTTCATCGCCTACCTGTTCCTCACCGCCCTCTCCGGCTTCTTCGACTTCTACCTGGCCGACATGGCGGCCATGGAAGCCAGCCACGTGCCCCTGCGCACCAGCATCTTCTTCTTCGCCCTCAACTTTGCCGCCGTCTCCAGCATCGTCTATCTGCTGCTGCGTTTTGCCACCCTGGAGAAGCAGAAGCTGCAGGAACGCATGGTGGAGGCCCACGCCCTGCTCCAGGCGGAGCAGGAACGCTCGGAACGGCTGCTGCTGAACATCCTGCCGGGGGCCGTGGCGGAACGGCTGAAACACAGCAACCAGACCATCGCCGACGGCTTTGCCGATGTCACGGTGATGTTCGCCGACATCGTCAATTTCACCAAGGTGGCGGAGGGCCTGTCGCCCCAGCAGGTCTTCTCCATGCTCAACCGCATCTTCTCCTCCTTCGACGAACTGGCCGAAGCCTACGGCCTGGAGAAGATCAAGACCATCGGCGACGCCTACATGGTGGCCGGCGGCCTCAGCCAGGAGCGGGAGGAGTATTCCGACGCCATCGCCGACCTGGCCCTGGCCGTGCGCGATCTGCTGCACCGGGATTTCGAGGTGAACCGCATGCACCTGGAAGTGCGCATCGGCATCGGCACCGGGCCGGTGGTGGCCGGCGTGGTGGGCAAGAAAAAGTTCATCTACGATCTGTGGGGCGACACGGTCAATATCGCCAGCCGCATCACCACGGAAGGCGTGCCCGGCATGATCCAGGTGGATGAAACCACCTACCGTCGCCTGCGGGACCGCTACGATTTCTACGAGCCCCAGACCCTCTATCTCAAGGGCAAGGGCAACATGACGGTGTACCGGCTGGCCGGCAAGCGCAGCGACGGCGGCACCGGCAGCAGCCTCGGCGCCGTGCCGACCGAGGTCACCGGCTGAGGGGACGCAGGCTGAAGCACACCCGGCCCGGCTCGTTGGCGGCCAGGCACAGTTCGTAACCGCTCTCGGCCGCCAGGCGCCCGGCCTGGTAGAGACCGATGCCCAGCCCGTGGGCCGAGCTCACCGGCGCCCGCCCCAGTTCCGCCGCCAGCTCCGGCGGCACCGGACTGCCCGAATCCTCCACCTGCAGCTCCAGACCCGCCCCGTCCGCCCCGGGCAGCAGGCGTGCCTCGATGCGCAGGTCCATTTCCCTGGCGGCCTTGCTCAGGGCGTTCTGCAGCAGGTTCTCCGCCACCATGTCGAACAGCCCGGCAGGCAGGGGCTGCTCGCCCCCGCGCCAAGCAGTAAAGGTCACTGCCTCGCCGCTGTAGCGCTGGCCCAGGGCCGTCCACCAGCTGCCGGCAGCAGGCTCCTCACCATCGGCGGCGGGCCGCTGCTCCAGCTTGTCCAGGGCCTGGCGCAGGCGCTGGGTAATCAGGGGCAGCTGGCGCTGCATCAGGGCCTGGAAAGCCTCGGCATCGTCCGCTTCCGCCTGTTCGGCCGCATGGCAGAGATTGGTCAGGGACTGCAGCAGGTTTTTCACGTCGTGGGTGAGACGGGCGCCCGTCTCGTGCACGGCCTGGATGTAGCTCATCTGCTGCAGGGCCCGGCCTCGCAGCTTGGCCAGGTAGAACTCGGCCAGCAGCCGTAGCAGCAGATGAAAATGCAGCATCAGGGCCGGCGACAGCTTGTGCCGGGTGAACAGGGTCACGTTCAGGGGCGGACATTCGAAGCGCTGGGAGAAGGCGCCGTCGGCCAGCCCGAAGGCGCCGTGCCGGTGCTCCGCCGCCCAGGTGCCGCCCAGGACCCAGGGCAGGGCCAGCATCTCCTCCAGGGTCTGGCCGAGGAAACGTTCCGGATCGACCTCGAACTCGGCATGGTAGGTGAGGCGCCGCATCCACTGCTCGAAGGGCAGGGCCACGCTCAGGACGTAACGGGAAAAAAGCACGCCGAAGCCGGAAAAGCCGCCCCGGGGGTCCCAGGCCCAGGCCAGCAGGAACAGCAGGCCGGCCATGATGAACACGGTGGAGGCCACTGCCACACCATAGCCGCTGCGGTCGAGCAGCATGAAGGCCAGGGTGCCCAGCACCAGCACGGCCAGCAGGAGAAAGACGAACAGGCTGTAGACGAAGTCCACCATCTCGGCCCGGCGCGGGGGAGCTTCCTCCCGGGAGCGGGGCCACACCAGCATGGACAGCAGCAGCAGAGGCAGGGCGTAGATGAACACGGGGCTGAGGGCCGGATCCACGGCCATTTCCCGGGGCACCACCTGGGGCACCTGCCAGGCCAGCAGGGCGCCCAGCAGATAGCCGAAGGCCAGGAGCAGGAAAATGCGCTGGCGCCGGCGGCGGACAAAGAGGACCCGGCCGCCCACCAGGGCCGAGAGGATGGCGGTCCAGAAGATCAGCAGCCAGTCGTTGAGGCCCAGGGTCAGCAGCAGGATGCCGGCTCCCATCAGGGCCAGTTCGGCCACGCTGAGACGACGGCCGGTTTCGACGAAAGGCTGCCAGAGGATCAGCAGGCCGATGTGGGCCAGCCACAGGCCCCGCCCCCAGGGCTGCTCCGGCCCCACCGCGAGGGCCACGTGGTAGAGGCCGAGGAGCGCCACCAGCAGGCTCTCTGGGCCCAGGGCAAGACGGGTTCTGGCTAGCACGGACACTCCCGCGACAGGAACGGGTGACGAATCTCCGACGGGAGCGTCAAGAATTTGACACTTTTCGGCGCTTTCCCGTCAGAATTGCACCCATAATGCCTTCCAGGCCCATGGCATATGATGTGCTTGGAAAAAGCAGACACATTTTCAAATTGGAAGGAGACCGCCATGTCCGCACGCCAAAAAGGCTTCACCCTGGTTGAGATTGCCATTGTACTCGTCATCATCGGCCTGCTTCTGGGCGGGGTGCTGAAGGGTCAGGAACTGATCAACAGCGCCAAGGTGAAAAATTTCATCAACGACTTCAAGACCGTCCCCCTCTTCATCTACGGCTACCAGGACAAGTACCGGGCGCTGCCGGGCGACGACCGGGACGTGGCCACCCACCTGGGTTCCGCCGCCACCAACGCCAGCGTCACCCTGCTCACCGTCACCTCCACCACCCAGGGCAACGGCCGCATCGAAGGCAACTACAACTCCACCACGGCCACCGACGAGAGCGTCGCCTTCTGGCAACAGGTGCGCCTGGCCAACTTGGCGGCCGGCAATGCCAACTTCACCGATCCGGCTGCCGCCATGCCCACCAACGCCGACGGCGGCCGCCTGGGCATCCAGAGCACCAGCCCCATCACCGGCATGACCGGCTCCTACTTTGTCTGTTCCGAAGGCATCCAGGGCAAGTTCGCCAAGCAGATCGACATCACCCTGGACGACGGCAACACCGCCACCGGCTCCGTGCGCGTGGCTTCCGGCACCTATGCCGGCACCGCCCTGACCGCCGTGCCCACCACCGGCACCGGCGGCATCGAGGACAACAACACCTACATCGTCTGCACCGCCTTCTAAGGCAGCTTCACCAAGAAAAAAGGCGCCTGCGGGCGCCTTTTTTTGTCAGCCCTTGAGCAGGCGCAGTTCCGCCGCTTCCAGGCTGGCTACCGAGCCCAGCAGCACCACCACGTCCCCTTCCCGGAAACGGGTTTCCGGCAGGGGTTCCAGGGCCCGGATGTCGCGCCGGCGCACGGCGCTGATCTCGACGCCGAAATAGGCCAGATTCAGTTCCTCCAGGCTGCGCCCCACGGCATAGGCGCCGGCCCCCAGGGCCACCGAATGCAGGCGGAACTGCTGGGTTTCGCTGAGGTCGCTGTCCCGGTCGGAAAGACCGTGGAAGAAGCCCCGCAGCAGGCGATAACGCTGGCCCCGGATGTCCCGGATCATCTTCAGCACCCGGTTCATCGGCACCCCGAGCAGCACCAGGGCATGGGAAGCCAGCATGATGCTGGCCTCCAGGGATTCGGGCACCACTTCCGCCGCCCCCGCCCGGCTCAGGGTGTCCATGTCGGACTCATCGATGGTCCGCACCACCACCGGCAGGTCCGGCTTCAGCTCCTGCACATGGTGCAGCACTTTTTCTGCAGCAATGGTGTTGGCGAAGCTGACGATGACCACGCTGGCCCGGGACACCCCGGCCGCCACCAGGGTCTCGCGCCGGGCGGCATCGCCATAGACCACCGTCTCGCCGGCCGCCGCCGCTTCCCGCACCCGCTCCGGGTCCAGGTCCAGGGCCACGTAGGAAATGTTCTCCCGGGACAGGAAGCGGGCCAGATACTGGCCGCTGCGGCCGAAGCCGCAGATGATGGCGTGCTTCTCCGTACTCATGGTCTGGGCCGCGATCTTGGTCAGCTCCATGGAACGCATCAGCCACTCGCTGGCGGCGAAGCGCAGCACCAGCTTGTCGCTGTAGAGCACGATCAGGGGCGCCAGCAGCAGGGACAGCACCAGGGCCGTCAGCACCACCTGCAGCACGGCCTCCGGCACCAGGCTGGAGGCGCTGATTTCGGTCAGCAGCACAAAGCCGAATTCACCGCCGGCGCACAGCCACAGGCCGACCCGCATGGCGTTGCCCGGCGTCGCCCCGAAGCTGCGGGAGAGGGCAGCGATCAGGCCGAACTTGCCCAGCAGCAGGATGGCCAGGGCCAGCAACACCCAGGGCAGGTAGTCGAGCACGGCCCCCACGTCCAGGAGCATGCCCACGGTGACGAAGAAAAGCCCCATCAGCACGTCGCGGAAGGGCTTGATGTCCTCCTCCACCTGGTAGCGGTACTCGGTTTCCGAAATCAGCATGCCGGCGACGAAGGCCCCCAGGGCCAGGGAGAGGCCGGCCATTTCGGTGATGTGGGCCAGCCCCAGGGTGATGAGCAGCACATTGAGCATGAACAGCTCGGCGGACTTGCCCCGGGCAACGATGTAGAACCAGCGCCGCATCAGCTTCTGCCCGAGGAACAGCACCAGGCTCAGCACCACCGCCGCCTTGCCCATGGCCCAGGCGATCTCCAGGGCCATTTCCCCCGGCGGCCGGGAAAAGGCGGGAATCAGGATCAGCAGGGGCACCACCGCCAGATCCTGGAACAGCAGCACGCCGATGACGTCGCGACCGTGGGGCGATTCCAGCTCCAGGCGTTCGGCCAGCAGCTTGGACAGCACGGCGGTGGAGGACATGGCGAAGACGCCGCCCAGGGCCACCCCGGCCTGCCAGCCCAGGCCGGTGCCGACGCTGAGGCCGACGGCGAGGACGATGGTCAGCAGCACCTGCATCAGCCCCAGGCCGAACACCACCCGTTTCATGGCGTAGAGCTTGGGCAGGGAGAATTCCAGGCCGATGGAGAACATCAGGAACACCACCCCGAATTCGGCCAGGTGCTCGGCGCCGCTCACATCCTTGATGAAGTTCAGGGCATGGGGGCCGATGAGCACGCCCACCAGGAGATAGCCCAGGATCGGCGGCAGCCCGAGGCGACGGAACAGGGTCACCACCAGGACGGCAGCGGCAAGCAGCAGCAGGACCAGTTGCAGGGAATTCATGGGCCGATAGGGGGAAGGCGGGCGGATGGGCGGAAAACCGCGCCCCGCCGGGCTTCACTGGCAGGGGTGGTATACTTCGCACAATCATAACCGCTGCCATCCCATGAACCAAACTTCCGCCCTTAACCCGGCCGCCGTGCTCGAACTGGCCCGCCAGGTCCTGCGCATCGAGGCCGATGCCGTCGCCGCCCTGAGCGAGCGGCTGGACGACGGCTTCCTGGACGCGGTCAGCCTCATCCTCAATTGCTCCGGCCGGGTCATCGTCAGCGGCATCGGCAAGTCTGGCCACGTGGGCCGCAAGATCGCCTCCACCCTGGCCAGCACCGGCACGCCGGCCTACTTCGTGCACCCGGCGGAAGCCAGCCACGGCGACCTGGGCATGATCCTGCGCCAGGACGTGCTGATCGCCCTCTCCAACTCCGGCGAAAGCGCCGAACTGCTGGCCATCGTCCCCATCATCAAGCGCCAGGGCGCCAAGCTCATCGCCATGACGGGCAATGCCCAGTCCTCCCTGGCCAAGGAGGCCGACGCCCATCTGGACGCAGCGGTGGCCCAGGAGGCCTGCCCCCTCAACCTGGCACCGACGGCCAGCACCACCGCGGCCCTGGCCCTGGGCGACGCCCTGGCGGTGGCCCTGCTCGACGCCCGCGGCTTCGGCCCGGAAGACTTCGCCCGCTCCCATCCCGGCGGTTCCCTGGGCCGGCGCCTGCTGACCCATGTACGGGATGTCATGCGCGCCGGCGCGGCAGTGCCCCAGGTCTCCTCCCAGGCCAGCCTGGCCGAAGCCGTGCTGGCCATCTCCAAGGGCGGCCTCGGCATGACTGCGGTGGTGGATGCCCAGCAGCGCATCCAGGGCATCTTCACCGATGGCGACCTGCGCCGCGCCTTCGAACGGGACGTGGACCTCAAGTCGGTGCCCGTCACTGCCGTCATGACCGCCAATCCGCGCTGTATCGGGGTGGACAAGCTGGCGGTGGAAGCCGTGGAAATGATGGAGCGGCACAAGATCAACCAGCTCCTGGTGGCCGACAGCGAAGGCCGCCTGCAGGGCGCCCTCAACATGCACGACCTGTTCCAGGCCAAGGTGATCTGATGAGCGCCGCCACCAATCTCAAGCTGATGGCCTTCGATGTGGACGGCGTCCTCACCGACGGCGGCCTCTACTACACGGAAGACGGCAAGGAACTCAAGGTCTTCAACACCCTGGACGGCCACGGCCTGAAGATGTTGCAGAAGTCCGGCGTGCGCCTGGCCATCATCACCGGGCGCAAGTCCGGTTGCGTCGCCGCCCGCGCCGCCAACCTGGGCATCGACCTGCTGTTCCAGGGCGTGGAGGACAAACGCCAGGTCATGACCGAGCTGCTGCAGCGGGAAGGCCTGACCTTCGCCGAAGCCGGCTACATGGGCGACGACGTGGTGGACCTGCCCATCATGCGCGCCTGCGGCTTCTCCGCCGCCCCGGGCAACGCCCACGATTTCGTCAAGCGCCATGCCGGCTACGTCTGCCGTCAGCAGGGCGGCCATGGCGCCGTGCGCGAAGCCTGCGAACATCTCCTGCAGGAACGGGGCCTGCTGCAGGCCCTGCTCGACGCCTACCTGCAATGAAACGCCTGGAACGCTTCGCCAGCGCCCTCTTTCCCATCGTCCTGCTGGGCAGCCTGACTGCGGCCACCTTCTGGCTAGCCAAGGCCACCCAGCTGCCGGAGCCGGATCACAGCGGCAAGTTCCGTCACGACGTGGACTACTTCATCGACGACTTCACCATGAGCCGGATCGACAAGCAGGGCCAGCTGCGCCATGTGATGACGGCCAAGCGCCTGGACCATTATCCGGATACGGACGAGTCCGATGTGGTCAAACCGGTGGCCAAGTTCATCAAGCCCGGACGCCCCGTGGTCACCATGAGCAGCGACACCGGCCACATCAACAGCGACGCCAGCGAAGTGCTGCTGAAAGACAATGTCCGCGTTGTCCGCGACGCATTCAAGGACCGGGAAGCCATGATCGCCACCGGTCCCGACCTGACCATATTCCCCGACTCTGAAACTGCGCAGACCAAGAGTCCGGTGGAAATGGTCCAGGGCAAATCCTGGCTCAAGGGGACCGGCCTGCAGGTGGATAACGCCACCATGAACTCCATTCTGGAATCCCGGGTGACCGGCCAATTCGCCAGCAAACATGAAAAGCGCTGACATGATCAATCGCCGCCTCGCCGCCCTCCTGGGCGCCCTCAGCCTTGCCGCCGCCATGCCGGCCCACGCCGAAAAGGCGGACCGGGAAAAACCGGTGAACCTGGAAGCAGACCGGGTCACGGTGGACGACGCCAAGAAGGTGCACATCTTTGACGGCAACGTCACCCTGACCCAGGGCACCCTGGTCATCCGCGGCGACCGCATCGTCGTCACCCAGGACGATGCAGGATTCCAGAAGGGCGTGGCCACCGGCAATCCGGCCAAGTTCAAGCAAAAGCGCGAAGGCCGGGACGACTACGTGGAAGGCATCGCCCTGCGCATCGAGCACAATGCCAAGACGGAAAAGACCGAGCTTTACGACAAGGCCTGGGTCAAGAGCGGCCAGGACGAGGTCAAGGGCCATTACATCCAGTACGACTCCCTCACCGAGCAGTACCTGGTCACCGCCTCCAAGATGCCCGGCGAGGCCAGCCCCGGCGTGCCGCCGGGCCGGGTGCGGGCCATCATCCAGCCGAAGAACAAGGACACCGAATCACAACAAGGAGCTACGGGGAGCCGGGAATCGCTCACCCTGAAGCCCGCCATTTCCCTACCATCGCGCAAGGAGTAAAGCCTCGTGACTTACGAGTACATCATCGCTGAAGCCAAAGGCCGCGTCGGCCTCATCACCCTCAACCGCCCCAAGGCCCTCAACGCCCTGTGCGATCCCCTGGTGGATGAACTGGGCGACGCCCTCACCGAATTCGAAGCCGACGAGAACATCGGCTGCATCGTCATCACCGGCTCCGACAAGGCCTTCGCCGCCGGCGCCGACATCAGCATGATGAAAGACTTCTCCTATATGGACGCCTACAAGGGCGACTACATCACCCGCAACTGGGAGAAGGTGAAGACCTGCCGCAAGCCCGTCATCGCCGCCGTTGCCGGCTACGCCCTGGGCGGCGGCTGCGAACTGGCCATGAGCTGCGACTTCATCATCGCCGCCGACAGCGCCCAGTTCGGCCAGCCCGAAGTGAAGCTGGGCATCCTCCCCGGCGCCGGCGGCACCCAGCGCCTGCCCCGTGCCGTGGGCAAGGCCAAGGCCATGGACCTGTGCCTGTCCGCCCGCATGATGGATGCCACCGAAGCCGAGCGCGCCGGCCTGGTCTCCCGCATCGTGCCCGCCGACAAGCTGCTGGAGGAAGCCCTCAGCGCCGCCGAGAAGATCGCCTCCTACTCCCTGCCGGTGGTGATGATGATCAAGGAGAACGTGAACCGGGCCTTCGAAAGCAGCCTCAATGAAGGCCTGCTCTTCGAGCGTCGCCAGTTCCATGCCGCCTTCGCCCTGGAAGACCAGAAGGAAGGCATGGCTGCCTTCGTCGAGAAGCGCAAGCCCGCCTTCAAGCATCGCTGATCCCACCTCCCGGGGCGCGCCGCCGCCCCGGGTCGGCCCCTCCGCGGCAGGCTCCCGCCCCGCCGCAAAGCCTCCATCCCCAGGCTCTCCCAACGACTCTTAAGCCACTGTTTTCAAAGCGAAGAAAATTTTTTGTGCGACGCACAAAAAATGCTTGACAGAAATCTGTCGCTCCCTATAATTGGTCCTACATGTTGCAGCGCAACAACCGGCCGCAGTCAGAAAAGCCAGTCCCGCCTTGCTCTGCGAGTGTTCCCACACTGACTTTCTAGGAGATGACCATGACCACTTTCGCTACCCCCGAGCAGTTCGCCGCCGCCAACAAGGCCACCGTTGATTCCCTGCTGGCCCTGGCCAACACCGCTTTCGCCAGCGCCGAGCGCATCGCCGCCCTGAACCTGCACACCGCCCGCGCCGTCATCGAAGACAGCGTCGCCAACACCAAGGCCCTGCTGGGTGCCAAGGATGCCCAGGAAGCCATCTCCCTGCAGGCCTCCATCGCCCAACCCAACGTCGAGAAGGCCGTGGCCTACTCCCGCAGCGTCTACGAAATCGCCGCCCAGACCCAGGAAGAACTGACCAAGGTCGTGGAAGCCCAGTTCAACGAATTCAACAAGAACGTGGCCGGCCTGCTGGACAAGGTTTCCAAGACCGCCCCCGCCGGTTCCGATGTGGCCGTGGCCGCCGTCAAGTCCGCCATCGCCGCTGCCAACTCCGCCTACGACAGCATGAACAAGGCTGCCAAGCAGGTTGCCGAGATCGCTGAAGCCAACGTGGCTGCCGCCACCAACGCTACCGTGAAGGCCGTCGGCGCCACTTCCGCCGCCGCCTCCGCTGCCAAGAAAAAGACCGCCTAAGGCGAACAGCACCGAAACCCCGGCCTTGCGCCGGGGTTTTTTTCGTTGTGGCCGGCGACATGTGATGGTCATATAGTATTTGCTATACTGGCTTCATCCGGCGCCGCTGCCGAGGCAGTGGAATTCGACCCAAGGCCGTACTAACAACAATATCGGGCCGATATTCAACCAGCAGGATTATTCCCTTATATCTCAACGCTAAGCGGAGGATTTCCCAATGACCAACCCGAATATCGAACAGCTTACCGCCGCCCAGAAAGCCAACGCTGAAGTGATGGTGGCCCTGGTGCACACCGCCTTCAACGGCGTGGAAAAAATCGCCGAGCTGAATCTGGCTGCTGCCCGTGACTTCCTCAACTCTTCCGTCAACGGCACCCAGACCCTGCTGGGCGCCAAGGACGTGCAGGAAGCCGCCAAGCTGCAGAGCACCCTGGCCCAGCCCAATCTGGAAAAGGTCACGGCCTACTACCGCAACCTGTACGAACTGATCACCGCGACCCAGAAGGAAGTGACCGACCTGATGGAACAGCACTACAACCAGCTGTCCCAGAAGGCCACCTCCGCCATCGAGAAGACCTCCGCCTCCGCTCCCGTGGGCGGCGACGTGGTGGCAGCGGCCATGAAGTCCATGCTGTCCGCCTCCACCCAGGCCTTCGACCACTTCACCAAGATGGCCAAGCAGATGGCCGACATCGCCGATGCCAACGTGGCCGTGGCTTCCAACGCCACCGCCAAGGCCGTGGGCGCTGCCAGCAAGGCGGCTGCCAAGAAATAAGGTCTGCCGCGGGTGTTCCCCGCTTGGCGAGCACAACCCCGGCCATGGCCGGGGTTTTTTATTGCCGCAAGCGAAGCTGAAACCGGGGGCCGAAATCCCCCGCAAAGCCGCGCAGCCCGCTCAGTCCGGACTCAGTCGCGCCACACCCAGGTAATGCCGCGGCGCTCCACCTCGCCTTGGATTTCCGCCATGGCCCGCTCCACCTGTTCCGGTTGTCCTTCCACTCCCAGTTCCAGGTGGCGGCGCACACCGTCCTGGGTCAGGGACGGCAGGGAGAACAGGCGCAGCTCCGGGTACTCGGCGACGATGCGCTCCATCAGGTCCAGCAGGGCGCTTTCGTAGGCCCTGTCGCCGGTGAGGAGGAAGGCCTTCTCCACCTTGGGCGCCCGGTTGAAGAGATGGGCATAGAAGGTGTCCAGCACCCACTCCACCATGGGATGGGCCATCTGGGGAAAGCCCGGCACGAAGTAATGCTCCTTCACCATGAAGCCGGGAATGCGGTTGAAGGGATTGGGAATGATGCGGCTGCCGGCCGGGAAGGTGCCCAGCAGCAGGCGCTGGGGGGTGATATCGTCGCCGAAGCGGACTCGGATCTCCGCCTCTGCCTCCGAGCTCAGCACCAATTCCTCCCCCAGGGCCGCGGCGGCGGCCTGGCGGGTATGGTCGTCCGGCGTGTTGCCGATACCGCCGAAGGAAAAAACCGCCTCGCCGCCGGCAAAGCTGCGCTTGAGGAATTCCGTCAGTTGCGCCCGATCATCCCCCATGTAGTGGGCCCAGGACAGTTGCAGCCCCCGGGCGCCGAGCAGTTCGGCCACCTTGGCGAAGTGCTTGTCCTGGCGCTTGCCGGAGAGAATCTCGTCGCCAATGATGAGGGCGCCGAAGCGTGTGGCTTGGGCAGTCTGGGAAACGGAAGCAGTCATGGGTCCTCGCGTCGTTGAGGTCGTAAAGGGTGAAAATCAGCGCAGGAAGCGGTCGGTGGGCACGGGCTCTTCCACCACCACCGCATCGACGGTCACCACGGCCCCGCCGCGCAGCTGGCGCAGGCTTTCCAGGCCGAAGTGGATGTACAGCAGGGCGCCCAGGGCCGGGGTCAGCAGGCCCAGTACCGGCACATGGGCCAGCAGGGCCAGGAGAATGCCCAGGCCCAGCAGGGGCGTGGCCCGGCGCTCCCGGATCAGGCGCCACTCGTCGTCGGTGGCGTGCATGGCCAGGGCGTCGTAAGAAAAGGTCTTGCGGTTGAGCCAGGCCATCCAGAACAGCGGCAGCACCAGGCCCAGGCCGGGCACCAGCCACAGGGGCAGGGTCAGCAGCCAGCCGGCGATGAACAGCAGGGCCGCCCAGACGCTGTTCCAGGCACCGGCGAAGAAGCTGTCCTTGCCCATGGCCGCCACCTCCGGGTAATCCCGGGCGGCCACGATCTGCAACAGGAGGGGCATGATGAACACCGCCGCCAGCACCATGGCGGTGAGATAGGAGAGGGCCAGGATCACCAGCCAGCCCCCGGCGGCGGCCAGCAGCTTGGCCAGCCAGACGGCGCCCCAGCCGGAGAGCCAGCTCATGGGCGGCTGCTCGAGGAACCAGGCGGAAAGGTGGTCCAGCACCAGGAAGGTCAGCGTCAGCCATACCGCCAGGGCGGCCACGGCGGGGGACAACACCAGCCACCAGACACGGCGGCGGGAGAGGGTGCCGAGGCTGCGGACCAGGGCGAGGATCATTTCGGGCATTCGGGCATCCTATTTTTTTGCCACAGAGGGCACAGAGATCACCGAGGGGTCGCACTCCGCCTTAGCTGCCGGAGCGGTTGCAAACCGCACCTACCCTGCAAGCCAATACTGAAGCCAATCTCCAGAATGCATGACGGAAGAGTGGCGTCTCTATTACCTCCCAGGGCAGAGGCATTTTCTCTCTGTGTTCTCTGTGCCCTCTGTGGCTAATCGTCTTTCAACCGTACTGTATCCCTTCCCACAGCTTCTGCAGGCGCTTCACCGACACGGGCACCGGCGTCTTCAGTTCCTGGGCGAAGAGATTGACCCGCAGTTCCTCCAGCAGCCAGCGGAACTGCTCCAGTTGGGGATCGCTGACGCCCTGTTTGGCCAGCTGCAGGGCGCGGCGTTCGTACTGGGTCCACAGGGTGCTGTAGTCCGCCAGCAGCTGAACGTCCCGGGCCGGGTTGGCCTTGAGCTTGTCCAGGCGCATGGCCGCCGCCTTGAGGTAGCGGGGGAAGTGCTGCAGGCGCTCGAAGGGCGTTTCCAGCACGAAACGTTTGTGAATGAGGCGGCCGATCTGCTTCTCGATGTCCTGCACCGCGCCGGGAAAGGCCTTGAAGGCCGGCAGCTTTTTCACTAGGGCCTGCCACTCGGTCAGCACCAGGCCCACCAGGCGGCAGATTTCCTGGGCCAGCAGGCCCAGGCGGTTCTTGCCTTCGGCGCAGCGGGCCTTGAATGATTCCGCATCCTCCGGCCACGGTTCCACCAGGCAGGCCCGCTCAAAAATGACCGACACCAACTGCTGGCGCAGGTCGTCGGAAGAACCCAGGCTCATGAACTGCATGGCCATCTGGGTCAGGCCCGGCAGGTTCTTCTCGAAGTACTTCACCTGCTCCTTCAGCTGCAACTGGAAGAGGCGGGAGAGGCCCAGGCGGTGGGCCGCCAGGGCTTCCTCCTGGGAGTCGTACACGCGCAGGGAAACGGTGTCGCCGTCTTCCGTCAGGCCCGGGTAGCCGATCACCATCTGGCCGCCCACGGCCACTTCCATCAGTTCCGGCAGCTTGCCGAAGGTCCAGTCGGTGAGGCCCGTGAATTCGCTGGGGGTCTCGTGCAGCTCCTGGAATTCCTGGCGCGCCTCCCGACCCCATTCGCCGCGGAGCTGGGCCAGGCTGCGGCTCATGTCGAGCTGGCGGCCATGCTCATCCACCAGCTTGAAGTTCATGGAGAAGTGGGCCGGCAGCTCGCCGGGGCGGAAGGCATCGGGCGTCACCGCCCAGCCCCGGGCATTGAGGCCCCGGGATTCGAAGATGAAGTCGATGAGGGGGGCGATGATGCCCGGCGCCATGCGCTTCTCGTCGTTGCCCACCCAGGCGATGAACTCCTCGGCGAACTCGGGCACCGGCACCAGCTTGGCGCGGATGCGCTGGGGCAGGGTCTTCACCAGCTGCACCACCTTCTCCTTCAAGAGGCCGGGCACCAGCCACTCGCAGCGGTTGGCGGGCACCTGATTGAGCTGGGCCAGGGGCAGCACCAGGGTGACGCCGTCCCGGGGGCTGCCGGGCTCGAAGTGGTAGGTGAGGGCGTAGTCCACGCCGGAGAGGCGCATCTGGGGCGGGAAGGCGTCGGTGGTGACCCCGGCCGCCTCGTGGCGCATCAGGTCTTCCTTCTGCAGGAAGAGCAGTTTCTGGTTCTCCCGCTCCGCCTCCTTGCGCCACTTGTCGAAGTCGGCGCCGTTGTAGATGCCCGAGGGAATCAGATGGTCGTAGAAGGCGAAGATCAGTTCGTCGTCCACCAACACGTCCTGGCGGCGCTGCTTGTGCTCCAGGTTCTCGATGTCCCGGATGGCCTTCTGGTTGTGCTGGTAGAAAGGCCAGCGGCGCACGAAGTCCTCGTTGATCTCGCCGCCCACCAGCCCCTGGCGGATGAAGAGCAGGCGCGCCTCTTCCGGGTTCATGGGGCCGAAGTTCACCCGCTTCTTCGGATTGACGACGATGCCGTGCAGGGTGGATCGCTCGTAGGCCACGGCCTGCATGGCCTTCTTCTCCCAGTGGGGGTCGAAGTAGCTCTTGCGGATCAGGTGGGCGCCTACCTCCTCCAGCCACTCCGGCTCGATGCGGGCCAGGCAGCGGGCGTAGAGCTTGGTGGTTTCCGTCAGCTCGGCGCAGACCACCCACTTGCCCGCCTTCTTCTGCAGGGGCGAGCCCGGGTGGATGAGGAAGCGGATGCCCCGGGCCCCCAGGTAGTGGCTGCTGTCGTCGGACTTGCAGCCGATGTTGCCCAAGAGGCCCGTGAGCAGGGCCTTGTGGATGGGCTCGTAGGTGGCGGCAATCTCGTTCTCGCGCCAGCCCAACTCGGTGACCATGGCGTGGATCTGGTTGTACACCTCCCGCCACTCACGCATGCGCAGATAGGAGAGGAAACGCTCCTTGCAGGCCTCGGCCAGCTTGCGCCCGGAGAGGTGTCGGGCCTGTTCCTCAAACCAGTTCCACAGCTTCAACCAGGAGAGGAATTCGGACTTCTCGTCGGCGAACTGGCGGTGCTTTTCATCCGCCGCCTGCAGCCGTTCCTGGGGCCGCTCCTTGGGGTCCTGCACCGAGAGGGCGGCGGCGATGACCAGCACTTCCTTGAGGCAGCCCCGGTCCCGGGCGGCCACGATCATGCGGGCGATGCGCGGGTCCAGGGGCAGCTTGGCCAGGCCCCGGCCCACGTCGGTGAGGCGGTTGTCCTCGTCCAGGCCGCCCAGTTCCTGCAAGAGGGAATAGCCGTCGTTGATGGCCTTGGGCGGCGGCGCCTCGATGAAGGGGAAGCTCTCCACGTCGGTGAGCTTCAAGGCCTTCATGCGCAGGATCACCCCGGCCAGGGAGGAACGCAGGATTTCCGGATCGGTGAATTCGCCCCGGGCGTTGAAGTCGGCCTCGTCGTAGAGGCGGATACAGACCCCCGCCGCCACCCGGCCGCAACGGCCCGCCCGCTGCCGCGCCGCGGCCTGGGAGACCCGCTCCACCTGGAGCATTTCCACCTTGTTGCGGTAGGAGTAGCGCTTCACCCGGGCCAGGCCCGTATCCACCACGTAGCGGATGCCCGGCACGGTGAGGGAGGTTTCCGCCACGTTGGTGGCCAGCACCACCCGGCGGCCGCCGCCGGTCTTGAAGACCCGGTCCTGCTCCGCCGCCGAGAGGCGCGAGAACAGCGGCAGGATTTCCGGCTGGGGGCCGGGGAAGTGGTGCTTGCGCAGGGCTTCCGCCGCCTCCCGGATTTCCCGCTCGCCGGGGAGGAACACCAGCACGTCCCCCGGGCCTTCCCGGCCCAGTTCGTGGACCGCGTCCACGATGGCGTCGTAGAGGTCCCGCTCCTCCTGGTCTTCCTCCAGGGGCGTCACCGGGCGGTAGCGCACCTCCACCGGGTAGAGGCGGCCGGAGACTTCGATCACCGGCGCCGGCTTGCCGTGCTGGGCGAAGTGCTGGGCAAAGCGCTCTGCGTCGATGGTGGCGGAGGTGATGATGACCTTGAGGTCCTTGCGCTTGGCCAGCAGCTGCTTCAGATAGCCCAGCAGGAAATCGATGTTGAGGCTGCGCTCGTGGGCCTCGTCGATGATGATGGTGTCGTAGGCGTTGAGGTAGGGGTCGGTCTGGGTCTCCGCCAGCAGGATGCCGTCGGTCATCAGCTTGAGGTAGGACTGAGGCCCGCTACGGTCCTGGAAGCGGATTTTCACCCCCACGCCGGCGCCAATCTGGGTCTGCAGCTCCTGGGCCACCCGGGCCGCCACGGAGCGGGCCGCCAAGCGCCGGGGCTGGGTATGGCCGATCAGTCCCGCCGCCCCCCGGCCCAGTTCCAGGCAGATCTTGGGCAGCTGGGTGGTCTTGCCGGAGCCGGTCTCGCCGCAGACGATGACCACCTGGTTGTGCTCGATGAGAGCCTTGATCTCCTCCCGCCGCCCGTTAACCGGCAGGTCCTCCGCGTATTCCGGCTTGGGCAGGCGCCCTGCCCGCTCGGCACAGGCGGCCCGGGAGCGGGCCAGCAGGGCCTCGTAGTCGGCCTTGGCCTTCTCGGCATGGGGACCGGGCTGGCCGGCGCTGCGGGAAAGGGCGCGCAGACGGGGACGATCCTGGGTCAGGCAGTCGGCAAAGGCGGGCGGAGCGGAACGGGGGAGGGACACAATCGGGGGGTGAAAAAATTGCAAGGCGGTATTTTGGCACAAGGACCTGTTTCCCTTGGCAGAGTCTCGCGGAATTACACACTTGCTTGCCCGGACAAAAGTGGAATCTTGTCGGCAGCAACAAAGTTGCATGCCAATAAAAACCTGCCGGCCACGGTCGGCGGAATCACCACGGGGGAAACCATGTTCAAGACCATGAGTATCAAGGGGCGGCTGACCGTCTCCCTGCTTGTCACGCTGATCGGCCTCATCGTTCTCGGCACCTTCCAGGCCCTACACCTCAAACAGCAGTTGCTGGCCGACCGCAAGGCCACCCTGGAAACGGCCATCGACATTGCCATGACCGCCATCGTGGATATCCAGGCCCAGGAAGCCAAGGGAGCCATGGGCCGGGAAGAGGCCCAGACCCTGGCCAAGGCGGTGATCCGCAGCATGCGCTACCAGGGCAAGGAATACTTCTACATCTACGACAGCAAGGGCATGGGGGTGATGCACCCGGTCCGTCCCGAATATGAAGGCAAGAGCCACTGGGACCGGCAGGACAAGTCCGGCGCCTACACGGTGCGCAACCTGATCAAGGTGGCCCTGGACAAGAGCGGCTACACCGAAACCATGACCGCCAAGCCGGGCAGCGACGTGCAGGTGCCCAAGCTGCAGTACCTGCAGCATTTCCCCGCCTGGGACTGGGTGGTGGGGACCGGCCTCTACATCGACGACCTGGACACCCTCTTCTACCAGCAGCTGCGCCTGGTGGCCCTGATCATCGTGCTGGTGGTGCTGGCCGTGGGCGCCCTCTCCTGGGCCCTGGCCCGGGCCACCCTGGGCCAGATCGGCGGCGAGCCGGCCGAGGCGGTCACCGCCATCCGGGCCGTGGCCGGCGGCGATCTCACCGTTTCCCTCGGCAATGCCCGGGACGACAGCATGCTGGGCGAACTGAACCGCCTGGTGCAGGTGCTGCGCCAGATGATCGGCGAAATCGCCCAGGGCGCCGGCCAGGTGGCCAGTTCCGCCCAGGAGATCAACAGCACCGCCACCCGGGTGGCGGACTCGGCGGCAACCGAGACGGAAGCGACCCAGAACATGGCCGCCGCCATGGAGGAACTGACGGTTTCCATCACCCACGTTTCCGACAACGCCCGGGACACGGAACAGCACGCCAGCAACGCGGCTGAACTGGCCGGCGTCGGCGAGAAGAGCGTGGACACCACCGCCGCCAACATTGCCACCATGGCGGACACCATGGGCAAGGCGGCGGAGCAGGTGCGGGCCCTCACCGACAACGCCCAGGAAGTGGCCCGGGTGGCCCAGGTGATCAAGGAGATCGCCGGCCAGACCAACCTGCTGGCCCTCAACGCCGCCATCGAGGCGGCCCGGGCCGGCGAACAGGGCCGGGGCTTCGCCGTGGTGGCCGACGAGGTGCGGGTGCTGGCGGAGCGGACGGAAAAGGCCACGGTGGAAATCTCCTCCATCGTCAGCCGCATCCAGGACGAAACCCTGACCGCTGCCCAGGTCATGGACGCGGCCCTGCCGGAAGCGGAAAAGGCCAAGGAAGCCGCAGCCGAAACCTCGGAGCTGCTGCACCGCATCGCCGCCGGTTCCGAATCCGCCCGCTCCCTGGTGCGGGAAGTGGCCGACTCCACCCGGGAACAGAGCGAGGCCAGCACCGCCCTGGCCCAGCAGGTGGAGCGCATCGCCCACCAGGTGGAAGAAACCAGCGAGAGCATGCAGCACACCGCCGCCGCTGCCAGCGCCCTGGAAGCGACGGCCCAGGCCCTCAATCAGGCCACGGCCCGCTTCCGCATCTAACCCGCCATTTCAGGCCGCCACCCGGGGCAGCCCGCCGCCCGGCCAGGGCAGGGGCTGCCACAGGCGCGCCTCGAACATGGCGATGAGGCGCTGCACCGCGGGCCATTCACCGCTGGCGCCGGTCAGCGCCACCCACTCCACCTCCGGCAGGGGCGGCAGCCCCTCGGTGTGACGTTGCAGGCCGTCGCCGAGCAGGCTCAGGGGCAGGGGAGAAACCGCCAGGCCGGCCCGCAACACGTGGCGGATGCCGGTGTGGCTGTGACCGGCAAAGGCCAGACGCCAGGGGATGCCGGCCTGGGTCAGGGCCGCCTGGGCGACGACGCGGAAAATGCAGCCTTCGTGAAACAGGGCCAGGGGCAAAGGCCGCTCCGCCACCGCGCTGCTGTGGGCACCGCCGGCCCAGACCATGGGCTCCCGCCACAGGGTGCGGCCCGCCGCCGTCGGCCGCTCGCCGATGCGCTTGATGAGGGCCATGTCCAGTTCGCCGGCCTCGACCCGGGCCGCCAGGCGGGCCGAGAGATCACACTCCAGGGCCAGCTTGACCCGGGGATAGGCGCTGTGGAATTCCGCCACCACGCTGCCCAGGTCCCGCTCCATCACTTCCTCCGCCAGCCCCACCCGCAGGCTGCCCGCTAGGTCCGCCTCGGAAAAGCAGCCGATGGCCTCGTCGTTGAGGCGCAGGATGCGGCGGGCGTAGTCGAGCAGCAGCAGCCCCTCCTCCGTCACCCCCTCCAGCCGCCCCTGGGAGCGCACCAGCAGGGGCTTGCCCACCTGCTCCTCGAGCCGCTTGATCTGCAGGCTGATGGCCGATTGGGTACGGCCCAAGCGGGTCGCCGCCAGGGAAAAGCTCGCTGCCTCCGCCGTCGCCACCAGGGCGCGCAACAGGTCCATGTCGAGATGCCGGGCCATCATTTCTCCTGGAAATATTGATTCGATATTTATTAATTTATCAAATATTCCACACCCCGGTAGGGTTGGGGCCGTCGTCTTCACCACGCCCCAGGAGCCCGCCATGAACGCCATCGCCCCGCCGCTGCCCGCCGGCATTGCCGCCGCCCCCTCCCGTACCCGGGTCCTGATCGCCGGCATCGCCTTCAGCGTCATCTGGAGTTCGGCCTTCGTCGCCGGCCGCATCGGCCTCGACCACGCCGCCCCCCTGACCCTGCTGGCGATCCGCTTCCTAGCCGCCGGCCTCCTCTTCGCCTTCCTGGCCCGGAGCAGCGGCCGCAGCCTGCGCCTGCCGACCATGGCCGGCCGCGCCCTGCTGGCCGGACTACTGTGCAATGCGGCCTATCTGGGCCTGGCCTACTGGGGCCTGCAGGGTGTGCCCACCGCCCTCACCGCCGTCCTGGTCAGCGCCTGCCCCCTGCTCACCCTGCTGCTGGCCGCCGCCCTGGAAAGAGAACGGCTGACGCCCCTGCGGCTGGCCGGCATCCTCCTGGGCATGGGCGGCGTGCTGTGGATCACCCGCCACCGGCTGTCGGTGGAACAGCTGGAACCCCTGTATCTGGCGGCCATCGGCGCCGGCACGCTGGCCCTGGCCCTGGGCACGGTATTGAGCAAGAAGGTGGCGGCGGGGCAGGACCTGATCGCGACCATCACCCTGCAGTTCATGGCCAGCGGCCTGGTGCTGCTGCCCCTGGCCTGGGGCCTGGAAGGTTTCCGCCTGGAGGCCCACCCGGCCCTGTGGGGCAGTCTGGCCTACAGCGTCGCCGTCTCCCTGGCCAGCACCCTGCTCATGCTATGGCTGCTGCGCCACGGCCAGGCCAGTTCGGCCAGCAGCTTCCACTTCCTCAATCCCTTCTTCGGCACCCTGTTCGCCGTCACCCTGCTGGGAGAAACCATGTACGCCGACGACCTGCTGGGGGTGCTGCCCATTGCACTGGGCATTGCCCTGGTGGCGTGGAAGCGCTGACATCGGCTCGGAAGGACCCGGCCCTCCGCCCCCGGCTTGCCATATCGGGAGCCGGGCATTAAATTCCACCAACATACCCACAAGGGATAAAAAAGCCTCTCCGGCACCCTCATCCCTTCGCTCTCATGGAACACTGGACCTATGACCCCCATCGATTTCAAGGAACTCACCACCCTCAGCCAAGCCGGGATTGTCTGGGGCTTTTTCTGGCGCTGCATCGCCACCGCCCTGGGCTCCGCCCTGTGCGGCGCACTCCTCGGTGGTATCGTCGGCTTCGTCCTTGGCATTAGCGGCATCGCTCGCTCCGCCATTCCAATGATAGGCGGCCTGCTGGGCCTGCTGACGGGCCTGTTCTTTTTCTACCTTTATGTCCGCTGGTTGCTGGCCAGCCGCCTGGGAGCCTTCCGCTTGGTGCTGGTCCTCGCCGACTAGCCCTGCCCCTTCTGCGAGCAGGGGCCCGTTCCTGCGATAACGCCGCTCCCATGAGCCGACTTCCCCCCTTGTCTCGCCAACACCATCTCCAACGCCTGCGCGGACACCTGGAGCGGGACAGCTTTCCCCGCCTGCAGATGATGCTGCTGGTACTGCTCACCGCCGGTTCTGGGCTGCTGGCATCCTTTGCATTGCTCCACGCCGGCCTGACCCACATGGGTTGGCGCTACGGAGCGGCCTTTCTCCTCGCCTACGGGGTGTTCCTCGGTCTGCTCTGGCTGTGGCTGCGCACCCGGGCGGAGGACTACGCCGACATTCCGGACCTGATGGACCTGGGCAACCTGGTGCCGTCGGGACCATCGGCCGACAGCTGTTCGCCCACGGCTGAAGATCTGGGGGGAAATTTCGGGGGCGGTGGCGCCAGCAGTCATTTCGATGCCCCGCCAGTAGCCGGAGTCCCGAGCGAACCGGCAGTAGCCGCCGAAACCCTACCGGACGGCAGCGAAGCCATCGGCCAAGCCTTGGGCGCTGCAGCGGAGGGGGAGGAGCTGGCCATTCCCCTGATTGTCCTGGTGCTGGCTGCGGCCTTGTTACTGTCGTCCGCCTTCATTGTGTATTCGGCGCCGAGCCTGTTTGCTGAACTACTGCTGGACGGCACTCTGGCAGCCACCCTATACCGGCGCCTGCACCGGCTGGAAAGGCGTCACTGGCTACAAACCGCCCTGCACCAGACCTTCTTGCCCTTCCTCCTGACCGGCCTGCTGGTGACCGGTTGCGGCGCTACCCTGCATTACTTTTCCCCAGGAGCCCACACCCTGGGCGAAGCCTGGCAACAGGCAAGAATGTCCCAGAACGCCGCCACCGGCCCGACCGACAAGGTGCGCTAAGCGGCTCCTCAGGGCCAGACCCGGTGCACGCCGACGCTCCACAGGCCGAGGAAGGTCATGGCCAGGGAGCCGAGCAGGTGCAGGGCGATGGCGCCGAAGGCCCAGGTGTATTGCTGGGCCAGCAGGCGCTCCATGACTTCGCCGGAGAAGCTGGAGAAGGTGGTGAGGCCGCCGAGGAAGCCGGTGATGAGGAACAGCTTGAGCAGCGGGGACAGGTGGGCGTAGCTGTGGAACACGCCCAGGGCCACGCCGATGAGGTAGCCGCCGAGCAGGTTGGCCGCCAGGGTGCCCAGGGGAATGGCCAGGAACAGGGGATTGAGCAGCAGTCCCAGGCCCCAGCGGGCCCAGGCGCCGAGGGCGGCACCGACGCCGATGGCAAGAAAGGCATTCCAGTTCACGGCCGGACCTCGCAACCCAAGGGAGAAAGGGTGAATTTTAGCGGCTTTTAACCCGGGTCTTTTCGGTTTTGCCCCTGGCCCCGGTTAAAATGGCGGACAAAGACCTTCAAGGACCCCGCTGTGAGCAACCCCAACAAGAACTCCGCGCCGATCGCCCCCGCCGCCAATTTCATCCGCAACATCGTCGAGGCCGACCTGGCCGCCGGCAAGCACGCCCAGCGCCGCTGGGCCGGCCAGCCCGGCCTGGCCAGCGACCACGCCGCCGGCGCCCTGGACCCGGCCAAGATCCGCACCCGCTTCCCGCCGGAGCCCAACGGCTACCTGCATTTCGGCCACGCCAAGTCCATCTGCCTCAATTTCGGTCTGGCCCGGGACTACGGCGGCCGCTGCCACCTGCGCTTCGACGACACCAATCCGGAGAAGGAAGACCAGGAATACGTGGATTCCATCGTGGACGCGGTGAAGTGGCTGGGCTTCAACTGGGAGGATGCCCAGGAGAACAACCTCTACTACGCCTCCAACTATTTCCCCTGGATGATCCAGGCCGCCGAGTACCTGATCGCCACCGGCAACGCCTACGTGGACAGCCAGAGCGCCGAGGAAATGCGCGCCAACCGGGGCACCCTGACCGAGGCAGGCAAGGACAGCCCCTTCCGCAACCGCAGCGTGGCGGAGAACCAGGACCTGTTCAAGCGCATGCAGGCCGGCGAATTCCCGGACGGCGCCCACATCCTGCGGGCCAAGATCGACATGGCCGCCCCCAACATCAACCTGCGGGACCCGGCCATCTACCGCATCCGCCATGCGACCCACCACAACACGGGCGACAAGTACTGCGTGTACCCCATGTACACCTTCGCCCACCCCATCGAGGATGCCCTGGAGAACATCACCCACTCCATCTGCACCCTGGAATTCGAGGACCAGCGCCCCTTCTACGACTGGCTCCTGGAGCGCCTGGCCGAGGGCGGCCTGCTGCAGCGCCCCCTGCCCCACCAGTACGAGTTTTCCCGCCTCAACCTGACCTACGTCGTGCTCTCCAAGCGCAAGCTGATCCAGCTGGTGGAAGAGAAGCACGTGGACGGCTGGGACGACCCGCGCATGCCCACCCTGGTGGGCGCCCGCCGCCGCGGCTACACCGCCGAAGGCTTCCGCCTGCTGATGGAGCGGGTCGGCGTCTCCAAGCACGATTCCCTCATCGACTACAGCCTGCTCGAAGACTGCATGCGGGAAACCATGAACGAGCTGGACGAGCGCCGCATCGCCGTGCTCGACCCGCTCAAGCTCGTCATCACCAACTACCCGGAAGGCCAGAGCGAGGAATGCTTCGCCCCCAACCACCCACTCAAGCCCGAACTGGGCAAGCGCATGGTGCCCTTCTCCCGGGAGCTGTGGATCGAGCGGGAGGACTTCATGGAGGAGCCCAGCAAGGGCTACCACCGGCTCTACCCGGGCAATATGGCCCGCCTGCGCTACGGCTTCGTGGTCAAGTGCACCGGCTGCGAGAAGGATGCCGCCGGCAACGTCACCGCCGTGCTGTGCGAGTACATGGAAGACTCCAAGTCCGGCACCCCCGGCGCCGACAACTACAAGGTCAAGGGCAACCTGCACTGGGTCTCCGTGGCCCACGCCTACACCGCCGAAGTGCGCCTCTACGACCGCCTGTTCCAGGCCGCCGCCCCGGGTGCCGGCGACCGGGATTTCCTCGACGACCTCAATCCTGCGTCCAAGGTGGCCATCACCGTGCAACTGGAACCGGCCCTGAAGGATGCCCTGCCGGAACAGCGCTTCCAGTTCGAGCGCCACGGCTATTTCGTCGCCGACCGGGTGGATTCCCAACCCGGCGCCCCGGTCTTCAACCGGGCCGTCACCCTCAAGGACTCCTGGGGCAAGGCGGGCTGAGGCTCCGGGCGCAAAACCAGAAACAAGGAGCGGACCATGGCAGGCGGCGGCTGGGGTTGCCCCCACGAATCCAACGATCGCTGCGGCAAGGTGAATGACCTGCCCTGCGATCCGGGCATGAAGGGCTGCGTCCTCGCCGGCCGCTACCGCTTCGCCAACGACGACAAGAACGAGCGCCTGCGCCAGAAGGCCGAGCAGCGGCGGGAAGTGACACCACCCGCCGCGGATGCGTCCCCGGACGAGCAACAGTAAGCCAGGAAAGGCGCCATGCCCCCACTTCCCGCACCCGTGCCACCGCCCCAGGCGGGCCGCGCCGGCTGGAGCCTGCGCAGCAAGACCGTGGGCCTGCTGCTGGCGGCCACCGCCGTCATCCTGCTGGCGGCCCTGCTCATCGGCATCCGGGTGGCGGAAGACATCCGCGAAAACCTGGGCACCGCCCTGGCCCGCAACCACGCCCAGCTGACCAAGCAGCGCATTCTCTCCGCCGTCGGGAGGGAAATGGCCCTGGCCCAGCGCTTCGCCGAATCCACCGTGCTCCGGGAATGGATGACCGGCGAGCAGGACGCAGCCAAGACCGAGCGTTTCTTCCGCGAAGGCGAAGGTTTCCGCCGCGCCTTCGCCGACCAGGCCTATTTCGCCGCCCTGGCCAGCAGCCGCCATTTCTACTTCGCCGATCCGCAGGCCGCTCCCCGGGCCGCCATGCGCTACACGGCCGACCCGGCCAACCCGGATGACGCCTGGTTCTTCGCCACCCTGAAGAGCAGCCAGGGCTACAGCCTCAATGTGGATTACGACAAGAAGCTGCAGGTCACCAACGTCTGGATCAACATCGTGGTACGGGACGAAGGGGAGCGCCCCATCGGCATCGCCGGCACCGGCCTCAACCTCAGCCGCTTCCTCAGCAACGTCCTGGCCAACCGGGAAACCGGCGTGGTCACCATGGTGCTGGACCAGAACGGCGCCATCATCGCCCACCCGGACCCGCGCCAGATCGCCTACGCCACCGCCGGCAACCAGAACATCGAAAAGACCATCTACCGCCTGCTGGAGCGGCCGGCGGACAAGGAGGCCCTGCGCCGCACCCTGGTGGCGGCCGCCTCCGACGAAGGGGAAGGCACGCCGACCCTGCACCTGAAGCTGGAAGGCGCCCCCAGCCTGGCTGCCGCCACCTACATTCCCTCCCTGCGCTGGACCGTGCTGACGGCGGTGGACCTCAACACCAGCCGGGTTTTCGACGCCCCCCTGATCACCGCCCTGGCCCTGGGTTCGCTCCTGCTGCTGGCCCTCCTGGTGGGCTTGTATACCGCCGGCCTCAACCGCCTGGTGCTGGCCCCCCTGGCCGCCCTCACCGCCGCCGTGCAGCGCATCGGCGCCGGCCATTACGGGGAACGCCTTCGCTCGAACCGGGGCGACGAGATCGGCGAACTGACCCGGGCCTTCGACACCATGGCCCAGCAGGTGCGGGCCCACTCGGAGAACCTGGAGCGGCTGGTGGACGAACGCACCCGGGAACTGGCCGAAGCCCATCGCAAGGTCACCGACAGCATCCGCTACGCCAGCCTGATCCAGCACGCCATCCTGCCGGACAAGGCCCTCAAGGCCGATCTGCAGGGCCAGTACTTCGTCCTGTGGCGCCCCCGGGACGTGGTGGGCGGCGACTTCTACCTGTACCGCGGCGCCACCGGGCAGTGCCTGTTCGGCGTGGTGGACTGCGCCGGCCACGGCGTTCCCGGCGCCTGCATGACCATGATCGCCCACGCCGCCCTGGAGGTGGCCCTGGGTGACACGACCTGGCAGGACCCGGCGGCCCTGCTGCAGCGTACCGACCAGGTGGCGCGGGGCATGCTGCCCGGGGATGACCGCAGCCGCCAGATCGCCACCAGCATGGACATGGGCCTGTGCCACGTGGACCTGGAGCGGCGCCTGGTGACCTTCGCCGGCGCCCGCCTGGGCCTGTTCTGGAGCGACGGCGACAACTGCGAGGAAATCCCGGGCCACCGCCGCGGCGTCAACGACCGCCGCAGCGGCAGCTACGACAACGCCCAGGTGCCCCTGGCAGCGGGCCGCACCTTCTACCTGGTCAGCGACGGTCTGCTGGACCAGGCCGGCGGCGACCAGGGCTACGGCTTCGGCGCCCGCCGCCTGGCAGCCTGGATCCGGACCCATGCCCACCTGCCCCTGGCCGAGCAGAAGAGCGCCCTGCTGGAGGAAATCCAGGCCTACCAGGGCCCCCTGGCCCAGCGGGACGACATCACCCTCCTGGCTTTCCGTTTCGACGATCAGCGGTAAGATAGGCCACCCAAGGAGATTCCATGACCCAGACGGCACCTTCCCTCGACATCTTCGCCCTGCGGGAAACATTCAACCGCGAGCGCATCATGCTCTGCTTCAACGGCCCCATCACCGCCACCCTCATCGAGGAAATCGGCACGGCCCTGCGCAAGCACATGGAAGGCCTGCAGGAATCCCCCTCCGCCGTTTCCGACGTCTTCTCGGTGTATATCGAGATGACCCAGAACATCCGCCGCTACACCCAGTCGCGCCCCGCCCTGGCCATGGAGACGGCCAGCGTCTTCGTCTCCCGGGATGAAGAAGGGCGCTACGTGGTGAGCGCCGGCAACGTGCTCGAGGCGGCCGACGGCGAAGCCCTGTTGCAGCGGGTCGAACCCCTGGCCCGGCTCGACAAGGACGGCCTCAAGGCCGCCTTCAAGACCCAGCTGCGCCAGCCCCGGGAAGCCCTGGACGGCAGCGCCGGCCTGGGCCTGATCGACATGGCCCGCAAGGCCTCGGCCCCCCTGCAATGCAGCCTGCGCCCCCTGGACGACGGGCGCGCCTTCTTCAGCCTGCGGGTCGTGCTCTAGGAAAAAAACAACATGGACAATCTCGACATCCCCCAGACCAACGCCAGCCCGGCCATCCGGGCCGATTGGGAAGCCGGCCTGATCGCCATGCAGGGCGACTCCTACCCGGAAAACTCCTTCGAACTGTTCCAGCCCCTGATCGACTGGGTCGAGGCCTACCTGGCCCAGCCCGAGCGCCCCCTGCGCCTGGAACTGGAACTGCTGTACCTCAACACCAGCAGCATCCGCGCCCTCATGGACATCCTGGACCTGCTGGAAGAAGCCCACCGCAAGGGCCGCCAGGTCAGCGTGCGCTGGTCCTACGACGGCGCCAACGAACGGGTGGGCGAACTGGCCGCCGAGTTCAAGGAAGACTGCACCTTCCCCTTCGACATCGCGGCCAAGATCTGACATGTCCGAGATCCCGGACCTGGAAGCCCGCATCGAAGCCCTGCTGCGCGACAACGCCGCCGATCCGGCCGTGCTGGCGCTGCTGCAGGAGCTGTACGACCGCTACCGCACCCAGGAACGGCTGCTGGACCGGCTGACCCACATCTCCGACCGCTTCCAGCGGGCCGAGCGGGACCGGGGCCAGTCCTACGCCGAGAACTACCAGCGCAAGGTGCGCCAGATCGAAAAGATCGTGCGCATCAGCGACCAGTACCAGTCCATGCTGCGGGACCTGAACGACCGTCTGCACACCATCTCCACCCAGGACGAACTCACCGGCCTGCCCAACCGCCGCTTCATGCAGGCCCGGCTGACCCAGGAAATCGCCCAGGCCGAGCGCAACGGCAGCGACTTCTGCATCGCCCTGGCCGACATCGATCGTTTCAAGGCCATCAACGACAGCTGCGGCCACGCCGCCGGCGACACCGCCCTGGCCCAGGTAGCCGAGGCCCTGGCCGGCAACCTGCGGGAATACGACGTCTGCGCCCGCTGGGGCGGCGAGGAATTCCTCATGCTCTTTCCCGGCTGCGGCGGCGAGGCCGCCCTGGTGCTGGGCGAGCGCATCCGTAATGCCATCGAGGCCGACGCCAGCCGCCGGCCGGATCTTCCCCCCATCACCGTCAGCATGGGCCTGACCCAGTTCCGCCCCGGCGAGAACCTGGACGCCACCCTGAAACGGGCCGACGACGCCCTCTACGCCGCCAAGGCAGCCGGACGCAACCGGGCCGTCCTGGCCTGAGCCAGCGCCGGCAGCATATCGGCCGGCCCCATTCCGGCGCCACCGGCTTTTGGTGCTATACCAAAAGCCATGAAAGCAGACCTTCCGCATATCCCGAAAGCCTTAACTGGCGCGGTTCTCCGGCTTACAGACGGCTCCCGGCCGACTATCATGCAGGCATTCCGATTCGCCCCGTCGAGCCGCCATGTCCGTCATCCGTTCCCAGCGCCCGCTCCAGCCGCCGGCCAGGCTCTTCCGGCGGGAGGAATACCTCTTTGCCGCCCTGGCCCTGCCCGCCTCCGTCGCCTGGTTTTTCGCCACCTACTGGAGCGACGGCTGGATATGGGCAGCCCTGCCCCCTGCTGCACTATTGCTCCACTGCCTGCGCCAGGCCCTAACCTCCCATCTGGAAGGCAACGGCGTCCGCATCACCACCCGCCAGTACCCGGACCTGCACGTGCGCCTCGAGCGCTGCTGCCGTAAGCTGGGCCTGGCCCGGGTGCCCCGGACCTACCTGATCCACGGCTGGAGCCGGTTGCACAGCCTCGCCTGGCGTCTGCTGCGGCACCGCCAGGTGATGTTGCGGGCCGAACTGGTGGACGCCCTGGACAGCGATGTGGACGCGGTGGACTTCTACCTGGGGCGGGAACTGAGCCACCTGGCCCGGCCCCATGCCGGCTACGGCTGGTGGATCCTGCCCGCCCTGCCCCTGCCCCTGCTCGGCAGCGCCTACCGGCGGGCCAAGGAATACACGGCGGACCGCTGCGGCACCCTGTGCTGCCGCAGCCTGCACTCGTCCATCCGGGCCCTGGCCCTGCTGGCGGCGGGCCCCCGCCGCTGGCAGAACCTGGATGCCCACGCCTTCGTGGACCAGGCCGCCCATAGCGGCGGCTTCTGGATGTCCCTGCAGGAACTGACCGCCACCGCTCCCTGGCTGTGCAAACGCATGGCCCGCCTGCCGTCCCCGCCCATGGCGGTGCCGCGCCGCCACCTGCTGGCCTGGCCCGTGGCGGCGGTGCTGCCGGCAGTGGGGGGCGGCGGCTTCCTCGCCAACCTGGCGGCCCTCGGCCTGCTCGGCCTGAGCCTCATGCTGGTGGCCCTGCCGGCCTACGAGGACTACCGGCACAGCACGGTGTACCACCCCCTCTTCTCCTATGCCCACAACCTGGCCCAGGCCGCCAAGATCCGCTACGAGGCGGAGCACACCCTGACCGCCACCCCTGCCGAGCTGGGCTTCGGCCGCCTGCCCCTGGGCATCGCCCGAGTGCACATGGACGAGGAAAACGGCCGCATCACCCTGGGCCTGACGGAAGGCAGCAACATCGTCTATTACCCCTACCTGGACACGGCCGCCCGCATCGTCTGGCGCTGCACCACCACCCTGCCGCGCCAGCACATCCCCTGGGACAGCCGCTGCAACAGCAGTTCCGAGGATGGTTCCGCCCCCATCGCCTGGCTGCGGCAACTGGCCCGGCTGTAGGCCCTTCGGCGCCGGCCGCCGCGGCCTTTTCCTTGGGGCGAGGTGCCGCCGGCGGTACAATGGCGGCCTTCACCGCCCTGGGCGGCCGCCCGCACCGATCGAGCCGATGACCATGAACTTCCGCCAATCCCTCGCTGCCGCCTGGCAGAAAAACAACTCCCTCCTCTGCGTCGGCCTGGACCCGGACCCGGCCAAGTTCCCCGCCCACCTGCAGGGCCGCGACGACGCCATCTTCGAGTTCTGCAAGAGCATCGTGGACGCCACCGCCGACCTGGTGTGCAGCTTCAAGCCCCAGATCGCCTACTTCGCCGCCCGCCGCGCCGAAGACCAGCTGGAAGCCCTGATCGCCCACATCCATGAAAAGCACCCGGGCATCCCGGTGGTCCTGGATTCCAAGCGGGGCGACATCGGCAGCACCGCCGAGCAGTACGCGGTGGAGGCCTTCGAGCGCTTCGGCGCCGACGCCGTCACCATCAACCCCTACATGGGCAAGGATTCCGTGGAGCCCTACCTGGCCTACCCGGACAAGGGCGTGATCCTGCTCTGCCGCACTTCCAACCCCGGCGGCAGCGACCTGCAGTTCCTCGAAATTGGCAACAGCGGCGGCGAAAAGCTGTTCGAGCGCGTCGCCCGCCTGGTGGCCACGGAATGGAACACCACCGGCCAGTGCGCCCTGGTGGTGGGCGCCACCTTCCCCGCCGAAATCGCCCGGGTACGGGAACTGACCGGCGACCTGCCCCTGCTGGTGCCCGGCATCGGCGCCCAGGGCGGCGACATCGAAGCCACCGTCAAGGCCGGCAAAACCGCCGATGGCACCGGCCTGATGATCAATTCCTCCCGTGCCATTCTCTACGCCGGCAAGGGCGAGGACTTCGCCGCTGCCGCCCGCCGGGTGGCCCTGGAAACCCGGGACGCCATCAACCGCTATCGCTGAGAAGCAGGCGGGACGGCCATGCCGGCAATGGCATGGCCGTCAGGCAGGAAACACGGCCTTTACCGGACACCATTGCCGGAGACCGCCGTCCTTATTGCCTTTCCAGCCACCGCCCTTGGAATCCTCCACCGTCCCCTCGCCACCGCACCACTCCCGGCCTTTTTCCTCTCCTTCCGGATCGCCCATGAAACGCCTCCTGCTGCCCCTCCTGGCCCTCGCCGCCTGGCCCGCCCTGGCGGCACCGCGCCATCTGCCTGTTCCCGGCGGAGTGGCGGTGGTGCCGCTGCAGGCGCCTGCCGGCAAGGCGCCCAGGGCCTTCTTCGGTGACACGCCCCTGGCCGTGGTGCGGGAAGAGGGTCGCTGGCTGGCCCTGCTCGGCATTCCCCTGGAGACGCCGCCGGGGCGCCTCAGCCTGCGTCTGGAAGGCAGCGACGCAGCCACGGCCGAGGTGGAGGTGCGGGCCAAGGACTATCCGGTGCAACGCCTGACCGTGCGCAACCCGCGCCACGTCAATCCGACGCCGGAAGACGAGCTGCGCATCGCCCGGGAGCAGGAAATCCAGGACCGCCTCAAGCGCCACTTCGCCGCCGCGGCGCCGGTCACCGCCTTCCGCCTGCCCGCCGACGGGCGCCTCTCCTCCCGCTTCGGCCTGCGCCGCTTTTTCAACGGCGAGCCGCGCCGGCCCCATGCCGGCCTCGACGTGGCCGCGGGCAGCGGCGCCCCGGTGCGAGCCGCCGCCCCCGGCACCGTGGTCAACACGGACAACTTCTTCTTCAACGGCAACACCGTGTTCGTGGACCATGGCCAGGGCCTGATCAGCGCCCACATGCACCTCTCCCGCGTGGACGTGAAGGAAGGCCAGCGGGTGGCCCAGGGCGAACAGCTGGGCGCCGTCGGCGCCACCGGCCGGGTCACCGGCCCCCACCTGCACTGGGCCGTGTTCCTCAACGGCACGGCGGTGGATCCGGAACTGTTCCTGCCCCCCGCCAAGGGCCGATAAAAAAAGGCGCCCGCGGGCGCCTTCTCCTGGTTGAGCCGGACCTCAGCCCTTGGGCTTGGCCGGCGTGCTCATCTGCTTGCCCTCATCCTTGGCCTTGTCGCCAGGACAGGCCAGGGCCGATACACTGACAGCCGCCAGCAGCACGGCCAACACACTCGCGCACCACTTTTGCATGGACCACTCCTTCCCACGTTGAGGAAGCCGTTGGACGCCGCCCGCTGCAGGCAGTTCCTCCAGCAAGCCGCCCCGACCATGGACACCCAGACCATCCACCTGCACCTCAAGGCACCGCCCAAGCCCGACGCCGGCCAGCCCTGCAACGGTTGCGGCGTCTGCTGCGCGGCCGAGACCTGCCCCCTGGCCAGGCTGCGCTTCCGCCGGCGGCAGGGCCCCTGCCCGGCCCTGGAATGGCTGGCGGAGGAAGCCTGCTACCGCTGCGGCCTGCTGCGCCGCCCCCGCCATTACTGGCCGGGGCTGCCGGCCTGGGCCGAAGGCATGGCGCGGCGCCTGACCCGGCGCTGGATCGCCGCCGGCAGCGCCTGCGACAGCCAGGCGCAGATCGCCCCGTAGGCGCGCCGCCAAGGCAGAGATACGGAGTAGGTCTCGGGCTGCCACCACAGCAGCGTGGCGCCGCCATCCTCGCCCCGCAGCTCGAGGACGCCGTGTTCCGACCAGTCGCACCATTCCTCCGCCCCCAGCCGCCGCTGCGGCCACCACACCCGGGCCCCCAGCCAGCGGGGCGGCCCCTGCACCGTCACCCGCCCGGCCGCCACCCACAGGCGGCAGCCGGGCTGCACCGCCAGTTGCATCACCATGCCGGCGGCCAGGTCGATGGACTGGGCCTGCTCCTGCCCTTGCGGCCCCCGTTGCACCTGTTGCCGGCTTACCTGTCTCGATTCCATGACCGTTCTCCGCGAGTTGATGGGACGACCTCCATGCTAGAGAGAGCCCCATCGGCGCGGCAGGCACAGGCGCTGCCCGGGAGGACCGCTACAGACACCGGCTTTCGCCATCTGTTATGGTGCAAATCCCGGCCATCTATATCTGGCCGCCGCCCCCGCCACAGGAGAACATGGGCCATGGACACCGCCCTCCCCCTCTACCAGCGTCTCGCCACCCATTACCGGGAGGCCATCGCCCACGGCTCCCTGCTGGTGGGCGACCGCTTTCCCTCGGTGCGCGCCCTCATGGGCCGCCACGGCGTCAGCCTGAGCACGGCGGTGCAGGTGTGCCGCCAGCTGGAACAGGAAGGCTGGCTGGAGGCGCGGCCCCGTTCCGGCAATTTCGTCCGCCGCCCCGCCCGCCCCGCCGGGCCCCTGCCGAGCGAGCCCCGGGCCGGCCTGTTGCCGGACCCGGCCCAGTTCGTCGGAATCCACGGCCGGGTCTCGGAAATCATCGCCCGGGGCCGCCAGCAGCCGGTCAGCGTGAATTTTTCCAGCGCCCGCAGCGCCCCCGAACTGTATCCGGGCGAGGCCCTGCGCCTGGCCGCGGCCCGGGCCCTGCGGCGCCATCCCGACCTGCTGGTCAGCGCCCCGCCGCCCAACGGCTGCCCCGACTTCCTGCAGGTGCTGGCCCGGCGCGCCCTGGACGCGGGCATGAACCTGGGGGCGGAGGAGATCGTCGTCACCCAGGGCTGCATGGAGGCCCTGAATCTGGCCCTGCGGGCCGTGACCCAGCCCGGCGACACGGTGGCGGTGGAATCGCCCACCTTCTACGGGCTGCTGCAGGTGCTGGAAACCCTGGGCCTGAAGGCCCTGGAAATCCCCACCAGCCCCCAGACCGGCCTGTCCCTGGAAGCCCTGGAACTGGCCTGCGACCATTACGGCCCCATCGCCGCCCTGGTGGTGGTGCCCCACCTGCAGAATCCCCTCGGCTGCACCATGCCCGAGGCCCACAAGGCGCGGCTGGTGGGCCTCTGCGCCGAGCAGGGCATTGCCCTGATCGAGGACGACACCTACAGCCCCCTGGGGGAGGACGATACGGTGCTGCCGGCCCTCAAGCACTGGGACCGGCAGGGCGGCGTCATCCACTGCGCCTCCCTGCACAAGGTGCTGGCACCGGGGCTGCGCCTGGGCTGGATCAGCGCCGGCCGCTGGCAGGCCCGCGTGGAAATGCTGAAGTACGCCCAGAGCCGCCAGAACGAGGCCCTGGGGCAGCTGGTGGCCGCCGACTTCATGGGCTCCAGCGCCTACGACCGCCACCTGCGGCGCCTGCGGGCGGCCCTCGGCAGCCAGCGCCAGCGCACCACGGAGGCGGTGCTCGAGTATTTCCCCGCCGGCACCCTGGCCGCCCGGCCCCAGGGCGGGCTGGCCCTGTGGGTGCAGCTGCCGCCGGGCGTCTCGTCCCGGGAGGTTTTTGAACGGGCCCTGGGCGAAGGCATTTTCATTGCGCCGGGGCTGATGTTCTCCAACTCCAACCGCTTCGACGGCTATCTCCGCCTCAACTGCGGCGCCCCCTATACCCCGGCCATCGACGCCGCCCTGCGCCGCCTCGGTGCCATCGTCGGCGAGCTGGCCTAGGCCAGCATCCGCTCGTAGGCCGCCAGGGCCGCCGCCAGCTTGCCCTTCGGCTGATAGGTGTCGCCCAGGCCGAATTCCTGCTGCAGGGAGGACTGGTTGTCGGCGATATAGGTGATAGCCCGGCTCAGGTTGTCCAGCTGGCGATCGAAGAAGTTGTTGGAGGAGGTCAGCAGCTCGGCCGATTTGACGAAGTTGCCGCTGAACTGCTGCACCGTCGCCACCACCCCTTCCCGGTTCTGCTGCAGGGCACGGCTCAGGGCGGCCTCGTCCAGCACCGCCTGCTTGGTCACCGGATCGATGCTCAAGCCCAGATCAGGCATACCCCGCAGTCCCAGGTCGGCGCCATTGAAGGGATTCTCCACGCTCTGCTCCAGCTCGTAGCCGGCCACCTGGGCCGCCTGGGTGTCGGCCAGGATGCCACCCTGCTGCATGTCTTCGTCGAAGCCGGTGCGCCAGGCGTTGTAGTCGCTGACGAACTGCGCCAGCTTCTGGCGGATGGCTTCATCGCTGCTGCCGGCATCGACGCTTCCCAGGGCAGTGCCGGCTGCGGCCACCGTCTCCAGGGATGTCTGCATCTGGCTCAGCTCAGCGAACTGGCCCTTGTAGAGCACGTTCCGGTAGTTGATCTCGCTCATCATGCGATAGGCCGACTCCGGGTCGAACAGGGCCTCGTTGCGTCCGGTGGGCGAGAGCCCCTGGACGCCGCTGCTGCCGGCGGCAGACTCGACCGCGGCAGCGCCGCCTTTAAGGCTGGAAAGCAGGGCGCCGAAGCCCTCGCTGCTGCCGGTCTTGCCGCCGCCGGTCAGTTCAGACAGGGTCTGGGCCTTGAAAGTGGCGATGCGCAGGGCCAGATCCCGGCCCGCATCCGATGTTCCGTCGATCGACATATGACCTCCTTCGGGGAAAAGGCCCCCGTTGATCCTGATCCCAGTATTGCAAAAAACAGGCCCGTTTTCCGGCCGGTTCCCGGCATTACCCGGAGAGCCAATAGGGACGCCATCTCCGGCACGGTGCCGGGGAAACCCGGTATTTCCTGGGCACCAGCGTGCGGCAAGAAGTGCCGCCGCCCGGCAAGGCAGCCGATGGGGCCGGTCGCCATGCTGCACAGCAAAACTTTTTGTCACATGCCAGCGTTATCATGGCTGCATGGGCTCGGGAGGCACCATCGGGCGAGCCCCGCGAATCACCATGACAATAACCGGAGAAACTGGATGAATGCACTGAACGGCTACAACATCGAAGACCTGCAACCCGGCATGAGTGCCAGCACCGCCAAGACCGTGACCGAAGCGGACATCGTCCTCTTCGCCGGCATCACCATGGACACCAATGCGGTGCACATGAACGAGGAATTCGCCAAGACCACCATGTTCGGCGGACGCATTGCCCACGGCATGCTGTCCGTCGGTTTCATCTCCGCCGTGCTCGGCACCCGCCTGCCCGGCCCCGGCAGCATCTACCTGGGCCAGACCCTGAAGTTCAAGGCGCCGGTGCGCCCCGGCGACACCGTCACCGCCACGGTCACGGTCAAGGAAGTCCTGGTGGAGAAGAAGCGGGTGGTGCTGGACACCGTCTGCACCGTCGGCGGCAAGCCGGTGATCGAGGGCGAAGCCACCCTGATGTGCACTTCCAGCAAGGGCTGACGGCAGTTTTTCTGCCATGAAAAAAGGGGCGCCGCGGCGCCCCTTCTGTTTTGCTCCCGGCTGGGCCGGGTACGGTTCAGGCCTCAGCCTTCCCGCGGCGCGCGGCGCTTGGCCGGCGGCTTGTTGCCGCCGAAGCCGCCGGTGCCGCCGGGCTTCTTGTTGCCGAAACCGGGCTTGCTGAAGCCGCCCTTGCCGCCGGGAGCCGCACCGCGGGGAGCGCGGTTGCCGTCCACATCGCCGCCCCACTTGCGACGGGGCGGAGCGATCACCTCGGATTCGCCGTCGAGACGATGGATGAGCAGGGGACACTGCTTGATCTCCACTTCCTTGAGCAGCATCAGGGCATCCTTGGGCAGGCTGTCCGGCAGCTCCACAGTGGAGTACTCGTCGAACAGGGCAATGTGGCCGATGTAGCGGCTCTGGATGTCGGCTTCGTTGGCGATGCAGCCGACGATGTCCTTGGGCGTGGCGCCCTGGTTGCGGCCCACCTCGATGCGGTAGCGCACCATGTTGCCGACGTTGCCCAGATCCCGGCCCTTGCCCTTCTTGGCATCGGTCCGCTCGAGGCGCTCACCCCGCTCCGGACGCTCCTTGCGTTCGAAACGCTCGCCCCGTTCGGGACGCTCGAAACGTTCCTTGCGCTCGGGGCGGCCCTCGGCCGAGTCGGCCTCGAAGCTGCGCACTTCCTTTTCCGGCATCAGCAGGGGGCGGGACTTCTGCACCAGGAAAGCCAGGGCGGCGGCCACTTCGTGGGCGCCCACATTGGCCTCTTCCTCGATCTGGGTCACCACCTCTTCAAAGAAGGACAGCTCGCCGGCTTCCAGGGTCTTGATGACCTGCTGCTTGAACTGGGCGACGCGGCGGTCGGCTACGTCCTGCTTGGTGGGCAGACGCAGGGGGGAGATGTTCTGGCGCGTCACCTTTTCGATGGTGCGCAGCATGCGCATTTCCCGGGGGGAAACGAAGAGGATGGCGGTGCCGGTACGGCCGGCGCGGCCGGTGCGACCGATACGGTGCACATAGGCTTCGACGTCGTAGGGAATGTCGTAGTTGATGACGTGGCTGACACGGGGCACGTCGATGCCGCGGGCGGCCACGTCGGTGGCGATGACGATGTCCAGGCCGCCGCTCTTCAGCTGCTCGATGACACGCTCGCGGCTGGCCTGGTTCATGTCGCCGTTGAGGGCGGCAGCGGCGTAGCCCCGGGCTTCCAGCTTCTGGGCCAGCTCTTCGGTGGCGGTCTTGGTGCGCACGAAGATGATGGCGGCGTCCAGGCTGTCTTCCACTTCCATGATGCGGGTCAGGGCATCCAGCTTGTGCAGGCCGGAAACCTGCCAGTAGCGCTGCTGGATGGCGGAGACGGTGCTGGTGGCGGACTTGATCTTCACTTCCTGGGGATCGCGCAGGTACTTCTGGGCGACACGGCGGATCTGCTCCGGCATGGTGGCGGAGAACAGGGCGGTCTGGCGCTCGGCGGGAATGTGCTCGAGGATCCACTCGACGTCGTCGATGAAGCCCATGCGCAGCATTTCGTCGGCCTCGTCCAGCACCAGGGTCTTCAGGCGGGACAGGTCCAGGCTCTTGCGCTCCAGGTGGTCCATGACCCGGCCCGGGGTGCCGATGATGACGTGGGCGCCGCGCTGCAGCTGCTTCAGCTGGATACCCAGGCTCTGGCCGCCGTAAATGGGCAGCACGTGGAAGCCGGGCAGGTGCTTGGCGTATTTCTGACAGGCCTCGGCCACCTGAATGGCCAGCTCGCGGGTGGGGGCCAGGACCAGGGCCTGGGGGAAACGCTGGGTCACGTCCAGCTTCTGCAGCAGGGGCAGGGCGAAGGCGGCGGTCTTGCCGGTGCCGGTCTGGGCCATGCCCAGCAGGTCCTTGCCTTCCATCAGCAGGGGAATGCATTCGGCCTGGATGGAGGACGGGGTTTCATAACCCACATCGGTCAATGCCTGCAGAATGGGTTCGGAGAGGCCCAATTGGGCAAAGGTGTCGACAGAGGATGTCATGGAGCTTCCAGTAATGAGGTGGAGCCGCTCGAGGCAGCTCAGGTCAAGCGCAGGGAATCGCCAGCCAATTTGGGGTCATCATTGACCCGACCAAGCCCCGGAAAAGCCGAGGCGCCCACTTCCGCCGAACCCCGAAGACGGATGTCTCCGGCCCGACGGCCACAACCGCGAGGATCAAAGCGCCTTAACGCGCTTCCCGCTCTGCGGCATCAACCCGTTCCTGCCCCTGCCGACCCGCCTGTTCCAGCTGTCCCTGCAGCTTTTCCTGGGTCTCTTTGGCCTGCTGAACTTCCTGAGCCTTGGCGGCTCCGCCTGCTGCAGCCGTGGTGGCGGTGTCGGCCAAGCCACAGGCAGTCAGGGAAAGAAGAAGCGCGATGCAGACGATACGCAACATGGGGGCTTCCAACGGGAAGGGCGTACTGTACTCCTAAATATCGGAGATTACGAGCTTTTTCCCGGCAAACGCGGTGCCGGATGCCTATACTCGAAGTAGGGATTTCCCCCCGGCATGAACGCTAAGGAGAACGTCATGAGCTTCTTCGATGGCTCCATCGGCCGCTGCGAAGCGGTCCACGAAATGGTCCTGACCGATCAGACTCAACGGCAGTGCGCCTTGGAGCACGGCTGCCCGCCGGGGAGGGAGTGTCCGCTGGATGGCTGCTTTGCCCAGGTTTCCGGTCTGGCAGAAAGCGACATGCCCGTGACCGGCGAAAAAACGGCCAAACGCTTTCGCCACTGATGCTGGCAGCCCCGTCCGCAGGGCGGGGAAGAGAAAGGATAGGCGGCGCTTCAGGCCGCCAGCGGAACGGGAGCGTAACCCACGTTGCGCATATGCACGGCCAGGGCCGTATCCATGGTGGCGGCATGGGTGGTGAACCAGTCCACCAGTTCCGCCACGGCCTTGCGCCCGATGGAAATGTCGCCCCGGCTGACGAAGCGGCGGATGCTCTGCAGGGTCTGCAGGACTCGCCGATGCTCATCCATATGGCAGTGGATGGGAAGAAAGTTGGAGGCCTCCATCCAGCGGTCTTCCTGCTCGAAATGATCCACGGTGTGGGCCAGGAACTGGTCGAAGCCGTCCAGGAACTGGTCATCGGCAATTTCGGCCAGGCGGTTGATCCACTCCACGAACTCCTTGTGGGTGTGATCCATGGGAGCGCAGCCCAGGTCGTACTGGGGCAGCCAGGGCATCAGAGGCATCACTTAATCCATATAAAACGTACGGTTATTATCCATTTTGAAGTGCACCGCCATTTTGATGCACATTAAAAATTGCGGATATGCCATAAGCCGCACTTTTCCCTGGTGGGCGCTGCTGCCTGGATTAAACTGATACCAACAAACAAGAGGGGGAGACTACGCATGAGCAACGTCAAGACGCTGAACCCGCTGATCCCGGACCCGGAAATTTTCCAGGACTTCGTGGATGCCCTGGGGGACCACATCCCAGCCATCGAGCGAGACATCGGCCGGTTGAAGAATGCCCCGGAGGACCGGGCCGTACTGGCCGATCTCTTCCGCGCCGTACACACCATCAAGGGCGATGCCGCCCTGTGCAAGCTGGACCTGGCGGTGCGCATCGCCCATCCCATCGAATCCATCCTCTCCCGCCTGCGGGAAGGACAGCTGCAGTTCTCCGAGCTCATCGGCGAAGCCGTGCTGCTGGCCCTGGACCGCCTGGAGCTGGCCATCGACGCCATTGGCGCCGGCCGCTCGGTGGAAAACCTGCGCCTGGACAAGCTGATCCAAGGCCTCGACGCCCTGGGCGGCTGCCAGCCGGCCGAAGTGGACCAGTACAGTGCCGAACTGATCGAGGCGGTCACCGGCTTCCAGCCCATCGCCAGCATCGGCACTGCGCCGCGGCAGGCCCGGCCGGTTCTGCGCAGCAACGAACATCTGGCCAACGACCTGCGCTTCTTCCGCAGCCTGGCCCAACAGTTCGAGAACCGCTCCCCCCTCTTCAAGGGCCGCAGCGCCAGGCTGCTGAAACTGGCCCTGGACACCAATGCGGAAGCAGGCAAGCCGGTGGACCCGGTGCAGCTGGCAGCCGCGGTCTACATGCACGACCTTGGCATGATGTTCGTCCCCGAATCGGTCTGGCTCAAGGTGGGGCGCATGACGGACGAGGAAAAGCAGCAACTGCGTCAGCATCCGCTGCAGGGAGCCGGCCTGCTGCAGCGCATGGAAGGCTGGGAGGAAGCGGCCCGCATGGTGGCGGAGCACCACGAAATGCCCGACGGCGCCGGTTACCCCAGGGGCCTGGGGCAAAGGGACATCTGCGACGGGGCCAAGATCCTGGCCATTGTGGATGCCTTCGAGGCGGTCACCCTGAAACATGGCCAAAGGGGCCATACCCGCTCCGTGCTGCGGGCCATTGCCGAGGTCAACGCCTGCGACAAGCAGTTCGCCCCGGAATGGATCGCCCCCTTCAACGCCGTCATCCGGCGCCAGGTGGAAGCGGCCGACTAGACGGAGGCGGCCAGCCGGCGCAGAACGACGGAGGCGGCCACCAGACCAAAGCTGGCGGTCACGGTGACGGCGGAACCGAAGCCGGCGCAATTGAGGCCGGCTGCGCCGCCACCGACCGGTGCCGAACAGGCCGTATCGGGGTAACGCAGGGGCTCTTCCGAATAAACGGCGTCAATGCCGAATTTCTTTTTCGGGTCCTTGGGAAAGCCATGGCTCTTGCGCAACTGGCCCCGCACCTTGGCCAGCAGGGGGTCCTGAACGGTACGGGAGAGATCGGCAACCCGGATCATGGTCGGGTCCATCTGTCCGCCGGCCGCCCCGGCCGTCACCACCGGCCAGTCATGGCGCCGGCACCAGGCCAGCATGGCGGTTTTCGCCCGCACCCCGTCGATGGCATCCACCAGATAATCCACCGGCGGCAAGGCCCCGAACAGGGCATCCAGGTTGTCGGGCTCGACGAAGTCGTCCACCAGGGTCAGCCGGCAATCGGGATTGATCTGCCGTACCCGCTCGGCCATGGCCTCGATCTTCGCCTGGCCCAGGGTGACCTCCAGAGCATGGATCTGCCGGTTCACGTTGGATTCGGCCACATGGTCCAGATCGATCAGGGTCAGCCCCCCCACCCCGCTGCGCGCCAGGGCTTCCACGCTCCAGGAGCCAACGCCGCCGATACCGACCACGCACACATGGGCCGCCCGGAAGCGGGCCAGGGCCTGGGTTCCGTAGAGCCGGGCAACGCCGCCGAAGCGGCGCTCGTAATCGGGGGAGGAGTCGATTTGGTTCATGGCGGGCGATGATACCCCAGGCCGCAGCTCCCTGGCTGCCCGGGGCCCGGGCTGCTACCATGGTTGCATCATGAGCCATGACAAGAAACTGCGTTCCCAGAAGGCAGGGCTGGAGCCCGGCAGCCTGGTCCATCTCGGCGAGGTGAAGACCAGCACGCCCACGCTGATGCTGCTCGAGTACGACAGCAACGGTCTGTACGAGCAGGAGTTGAGCAGCCGGGAGCAGATCGACGGACTAGTCCGGCGCCCTGGCTGCACTCTCTGGCTCAATGTTTATGGCCTGCAGGACCCGGACCTGATGGCCGCCATCGGCAAACGTTTCGGCCTGCACCCCCTGGTGCTGGAAGACATCCTCAACACCGACCAGCGGCCCAAGGTCGACGACTACGAGGACTATCTCTACCTGGTGGCACGCCTCTTCGATTACGTGCCCCACAGCCGCCAACTGGCCAGCGACCAGGTCAGCATCATCCTGGGCAAGGATTTTGTCCTCACCTTCCAGGAGCGGCCCTCCGGCACCTTTGGCGCCCTGCGGGAGCGGCTGCGGGCCAATCGCAACCAGGTTCGCCGCCTCGGCGCCGACTATCTGGCCTATTCCCTGCTGGACTCCCTGGTGGATCGCTATTTCGCCCTGGTCGAGCAGGTGGGCGACCATGCCGAAATTCTGGAGACTTCCCTCATCAACCGGCGCCCCCGGCCAGGGGTGTTGCAGTCCATCCACCGGCACAAGCGGCAGATCACCACCCTGCGCCGTGCCATCTGGCCCCTGCGGGAGGTGCTCAACGTCCTGCTGCGCAGCCATGACGGTTTCTTCCGGGCGGAAACGGTGCTCTACCTGCGCGACGTCTACGATCACACCGTCCATCTGATCGAGTCCCTGGAGGACCTGCGGGACCTGCTGACCGGCCTGCTGGACGTCTACCTCTCCGCAGTCAGCAACCGGGTGAACATGGAGGTTCGGGCACTGACCGTGGTGGCCACCATTTTCATGCCGGCCACCCTGATTGCCGGCGTCTTCGGCATGAACTTCCATGTCATGCCCTGGCTGGAACACCCCGATGGATTCTGGTTCGCCATGGGACTGATGGGCGCCATCGCCACCATCATGCTGGCGGCCTTCTGGCGACGGCGCCTGATCGGCTGACCAACCGACTCCTAGCGGTTGTCTAGCCAGAAGGCCAGGCCCTGGGCATTAAGCTCGATATCCAGGGCAAATATCTCCAGCAGTTGCGCTTCCGGCACGGTCCAGCCGTAGCGCTTCGCCTCTGCCAGCAGCAGGTCGTTGAGACCGGCCACCAGCTTTTCCTGGCGCACCTGACCGCTCCCTTCCAAGGCTTCGACCAGCGCCACGTGGGCGTCCAGCAGGCGATGCAGGTCGGCCCCCAGGCGCTTGACGTCATGCACCCGGCTGAAATGGGTGAGGAACATGTAGGGCAGGTCAAAGGAAAGCAGCAGGTCGATGGAGGCATGCATGGCCGCCGGATCGAACTGGACCGGTGTCGTGGTGGGGAAGATGAACTGTTTCAGTTCGTCCCCAACCTGGAGGTCCAGTTCTCGATAGGACAAGCCGAAGGTATCGCCGGTAAAGATGCCGCCTCCCTTGCGATCCACCAGCCCCAAATGATGCTTTGCATGGCCGGGCAAATCCAGGCACAACAGTTCCCGATTACCCAACTGCAGGCAGGTTCCGTGGCCGGCCTCGATGATCCGCTCGGCGGGCACCGGAATCAGTTCCCCGTAGAAGTCCCGGGCCCGGGACTCTCCATAGACGGCCACCACGCCGGCCCAAAGCTTGGACGGCTCGGCCATGTGCCGTGCGCCCCGGGGGTGGACCACCAGACGGGCATTGTCGAAGGCCTGCATATACGCCCCGGCACCGCCCGCATGGTCCAGATGGATGTGGGTGAGAACCACGTAGTCCACGCAATCCGCCGTCAGCCCCAATGCCGCCAAGGCCGACTGGACGCGGGGCAGGGAGGCATTGTTGGCCGTATCCACGACTGCCACCCGCCCCTCATCCACGATGAGATGAATGGCCGCCAGATGGGGGCGGCCATAGCCGGATTCCAGGGCATATACACCCTGCTCATAGGGGATCAATCCCAGTTCGGTGTTGTTCATGGTCTCCATCATTCTTGTTGAGTGTGGGGTTATTGTAGCGGAGCACCGTACTGAGGCGTATTGCCACCCGAGCCACTCTGTGGGAGCCTCGCCTTATTCCTTTTTCAACGCTACGCACCGGTCAGCCATGAGCCATTTTTTTGCAGACGACGGCGAGAAGATCCACCTGCACGTTTCCGGCGACGGCACGCCACCGATTGTGATGCTGCACGGGTGGACGTCCAGCCATCAGGAGTGGTTCCCCTTCCTGCAGGACCTCAACGCCCACCACCGGGTGTGGCGTTGGGACGCCCGTGGTCATGGCGGCCACGCCCTGAGCCAGCCGGCCCCGCCGACCGTACAGCGCATGGCCAGGGATTTGCGTAATCTGCTGGAGACCTACGATTTGGAAGAGGTGGTGGCTGTCGGCCACTCCATGGGTGCCCTGACCCTGTGGCAGTACATCCGCGATTACGGCTGCGAGCGCCTGGGGAAAATTTGCCTGATCGACCAGTCACCTAAGCTGGTGACGGCCGCAGACTGGCCCCACGGTGTTTATGGGGATTTTGACGAGCACCGCTCCAGCGCCTTCATCAACGAACTGGAACAGGACTTTCCTGAAGCCGTGCTACGCCTGGGTGCCCTGGGCCTGAATCGGCGCGCCAGGGAAAAGTACGAAGAGAATGCCAAGGGCTGGGCCAAGGCTCGGGAATGGTTAAGTCAGTTGCCGCCCAAACCCTTGATTGCCTGCTGGCAGAGTTTGACGGAAGCGGATTACCGGGATGTGCTGCAGCAGATCCACATTCCGGCTCTGCTGATTTACGGCGGCGAGAGCAACTTCTATCACAGCAGCACCGCATACTATGTCGCAGCCCGTATACCCCAGGCCCTTCTGCACATCTACGAAGGCACGGACCACTCCCCCCACCAGTGGCAGAGGGAGCGTTTCGTCCGGGACCTGCTGACGTTTATCGGTGGTTAACCGAGCTTAACGACAGGCCAGCATCTCCACTTCGAATACCAGGGTTGCATTGGGGGGGATTACACCGCCGGCACCACGGGCACCATAGCCCAGTTCCGGCGGAATGGTGAGCTTGCGGCTCCCGCCGATCTTCATTCCCTGCACCCCCTCATCCCAGCCGGCAATGACGTGGCGGGCCCCCAGCATGAACTCGAAAGGATCATTGCGATCCTTGGATGAGTCAAACTTCTGGCCATCCGTCAGCCAACCGGTGTAATGCACGGTAACGATGTCGCCGGCCTTGGCTTCGACGCCGTCGCCCAGGACCAGTTCTTCAATGATCAGGCCGGAAGCAGTGGTGGTAGTACTCATGAAGTCTCCTGAAAGTTAGGGGAAAAACGGGCTGCAATTATTGCTCAGACAGCGCTCAGGCGATCCGGAAAATCCCGCTTGAGTTGCTGCAGCTTCGGCGCAATCACCAGCTGGCAATAGGGGTGATCGGAATTTCGCGCGTAATAGTCGCGATGATACGCTTCCGCCTGATGGAAAGGCCCCAGAGGCAGCAATTCCGTGACGATGGGGCTGGGCCACTGGGCCTGAAGGTCAGCGATGAACTGCTTTGCCAGTGCTTCCTGCAGGGGACTGGCGAAGAATATGACCGAGCGGTACTGGGAGCCTATGTCATGCCCTTGTCGATTGACAGTGGTGGGGTCATGGCTACTGAAAAACACCTGTAGCAAGGCTTGAAAGCCAATTCGAACTGGATCGAAGGTAATCCGTACAACCTCTGCGTGACCCGTCGTTCCGGTGCATACGGCCTCATAATCCGGGGCCTCGGTGCGCCCACCGCTATAGCCCGGTTCCACGGACAGTACGCCATCCAAACGACGGAATACCGCTTCCAGACACCAGAAACAGCCTCCCCCCAGGGTCAGATGATCTACCTCAACATTGCCTAATGTCATGTTGGTTTCCATTGCTAGTGGATGGAAATGGACCATCAGGAGGTAAATAAATTCACTGCGAATGCTCCCCTTGCGACAGTTCAAGTCACCAGGAGGCCGTTTTTGAGTTGGGGGGAATTTAGTGAGGTACAAATGGAAACACCCCAGCCACATAGTAGCTGGGGTGTTGTAAGGGGAGCCTGGCGGTGACCTACTTTCGCACATGAAGTATGCACTATCATCGGCGCAACTCTGTTTCACGGTCCTGTTCGGGATGGGAAGG
>NZ_JAOTRW010000011.1:0-129328 GCF_030247495.1 Azospira sp.
ACCTAAGCCGGAACACCCAACCAAGCACCTACACCTATCGGTTGTCCTATTTTTTAAAGAGCTTGCAAATCAAGATCTTATCTCAATCTGCCGCGCCGCCGTAGCAACGAAAGACGCGCATTCTACACAGAGAAAAACAAGCCGTCAAACAATTTTCAAAAATAATTAACCTTGAAAACGAAGCCATCCTTACTCCGGAGTCGATAATAACTTATTGTTTTTTATCGACTTTCCTCCGCCGCAAAGCAGCGAGAGAGGCGAATTATACAGGCCAAGAAACACCAGTCAACACAAAAATAGAAACTTTTACCCAGAATTATTCACAAAACAAAAATTTCCCTAGTAAATCCATGCGTTGGGGAAAACAGGTCGATACACGCTGCCGCTCCAGAAAACCCCGTATTACGCAACGACCCAGCCACTGGGATAGCAATGCGCACCATGCTAGACTGCCGCAGTTAAAATAGCAGGGCAGGACACGCATCATGCACCAGCACCCCGGCAGCCAACACACCTCATCCTTATTGCCTCGCCACAGTCCGCTCTACCACCTAAAAAAACATCCGGGAGCCGCCGCCGTATTTGGAGCCTTGGCCCTATTCAGTATGGTGGCTGCATTTGGCCTACAACCCCCCTCGCTAAGCACCACCGAGCTTATCCCCCGTCCCGTTGTAGAAGACCTTGCGCTTGCACTCCCCCACCCTTTGGATTTGGGCAACCAAGCCTATCTAAGAGAAGAAAAGGTACACAAGGGCGACAGCCTAGCCAACCTGCTCAATAGACTCGGCGTCAACGATGCATCAGCCCTGGATTACATCAAGCAAACCCCTGCCGCACACCCCATCTTTCGCCAACTAGCCCCCGGCAAGTTAGTCACGGCCAGCACCAGTGACACCGGAGAACTGCTACTCCTCAGTTTCCCACTGAACAATCGTGCAGAGAACTTGCTGATCGAAAGACACGGCAATACCTTCAGAACAAGAGAAGCGCCCCTGGTTCTTCAATCTCGACTGGAAATGAAATCAGGCGAAATTCGTAGCTCGCTGTATGGAGCGACGGATGATGCAGGGATTCCTGACGCCGTAGCCAACCAGTTGGCGGAGATTTTTGGTGCAGATATCGACTTCCACAGAGACTTGCGCAAGGGAGACCGCTTCACCCTGATCTACGAAATGTACCGCCACCAAGGTCAAAGCATTCGTAGCGGACGAATTCTTGCTGCAGAACTTGTAAATGCAGGAAAAGTCTTCCGTGCCGTTTATTTTGAAGACCCGAAGACCAGCATCAAGGGAAGCTACTACACACCGGAAGGCAAGAGTTTACGCAAGGCCTTCCTCCGCTCCCCACTTGAGTTCTCACGGATCACGTCTGGATTCACCAATGCCAGACTCCACCCAATTCTCCAACAATGGCGAGCGCACAAGGGTGTCGACTACGGCGCGCCAACGGGAACCAAAGTACGCGCCACCGGGGACGGTATCGTGGAGTTTATCGGACGCCAAGGCGGATATGGGAATCTGATCATCCTCCGCCATCAAGGTCGCTACTCCACCGCATATGGACACCTGAGCAGCTTCACTCCCCAACTGCGTAAAGGCTCTCGGGTTAGCCAGGGCGAGCATATCGGCAACGTCGGCGCCACCGGCTGGGCAACCGGCCCCCACCTACACTATGAATTTCGCATTGGCGGCGAACAAGTTAATCCCTTAGCAGTCCAGTTGCCTGGCGCCCCGTCACTTGAAACTGCGCAACTGTTGCAGTTTCGTCAGAAGACCCAGGATCTTCTGGCCCAGCTGGAAATGCTGAAACAAAGCGACATGGTTGCCTTTCAGGAGTAAGACCCCTCACAACCCCAACAAAAAAGCCCCGCAGATGCGAGGCTTTTTTTAGAGCACAGACTGAGCACACTATACAGAAAACGAGGAACCGCAGCCGCAGGTAGAGGAGGCATTCGGATTCTTGATCACAAACTGGGAACCTTCCAGCCCCTCAGAGTAGTCGATCTCGGCACCGACCAGATACTGAAAGCTCATCGGATCGATCAGAAGGGTCACGCCATTCTTGTCCAGCACGGTATCGTCCTCGTTTGCCACTTCGTCAAACGTGAAGCCGTACTGAAAACCAGAGCAGCCGCCACCGGTCACAAAAACCCGCAGCTTGAGCTCAGCATTACCCTCTTCTTCAATCAACTCCCGAACTTTGCTGGCAGCACTATCAGTAAAAACTAAGGGCAGACCATCAGCAACTGCATTCATAACACACTCCTAAACTAAAAACTTGAATCCTATTAGTACCGCCGTCAGTTACTTGAAGCTGCCAATTTAAGCTCGACAGTCTTCGCATTAGACTGATGAATCAGCCTTCCCTGAACCACAGCACCTTGCTGCATCTCCAGGCTGTTGTACTCCACGTCACCTGTGACCTTGGCACACGGCTGAAGTTCAAGGGTTTCGGTTGCATGCACCGGACCAATCACTGTCCCATTGATCACCACGTGCGCAACATTTATCACCCCTTCAATACGCGCATGCTCACTAACAACTAGGGTCGACGGCTGATCTTGGGCGGCCTCGACATTTCCCTTTATTTCACCATCAATGCGCAGGCCACCACTGAACTGAACATTACCTTCCAAGCGAGTACCAGCACCAATAAGACTATCAATACGGTTCTGGGGCTTGCTAGCACCATTCTTCTTGCCACCAAACATGGAGCCTCCTCACTTAGGTATCAAAGCGACAGGGACTGCTTGGCACGCACGGAACCGTCCTGCACCAGACGCGCCTCTACCCCCTTAAGAACAGCACCTTTGGGGATAGAAAAATAACCTTCAGTCCGAAGGAACCGCTTGATTTCCAAACGGAACTTCCCCGCCGCCGAGTCCCCCTCGGCGGGAAGAATCATCATAACATCTTTGCCCGCCTGCTGCACTTTGAGGTGGAACTGGAGAAGCCCTCGGAACTCTTTGGAACGAGCCCCCGACTCCATCGCAATCAATAGCCGGTATCGATAGCGCCCCTCTTCGCCTTCTGGCTCCACCCTCAACCGGCTAATCTTCAAACCATCCTCTGATGCCCCAACCCCAGGCACGATGCTTTCGAAGAAAGCCAAATCCTCTTTCAGACTGGCATTTTCCTGCTCAAGCTGAGCAACCTGGCGCAGAAGGCGCTCTTTTGCGGAACGCTCAATCTGAACACTGCTTTCCCCCGCCGCCGAGGACTGACGCAGCACAGCCAACTCAGTCTCCAGAGCCTCAGTTCGGGTCCGCAGAGACGATATCTCCCGATCGGACTCCCGGCTATGAAATCCCGCGAAGCGCCGCCCCACGTCATACACCCAGGCCGCAGCAGCCAAAGACAAGGATAGCACCGCAACAACCAACAAAAGCCGCCAGTACCAGGAAACATGAGTACGAACAGCCACTTTGGGCGCACTTATCCCAAACCGCTGCCGCAGACGCTTACGAATCAATGATGTCGCCAACACGGCCATGGGTTCCCAACCAACGGATTATCACCGCGCACCGCGGTGGATGAAGACAAATCCAGCGACAACCCTTTGAACCAACACGCTGGACAGCGTCGAGCCATCTTAAACGCCCCAACCTTTACCAACAAGTCCGGATCAAGCAAAAAAAAAGCCGCCCAAGAGGCGGCTCTTTTTCACAGCGTTGATTAACGCTTGGAGAACTGCTTGCGGCGACGAGCCTTGTGGAAACCGACTTTCTTACGCTCAACTTCGCGGGCATCACGAGTCACGAACCCAGCCTTAGACAGAGCAGATTTCAGGGCAGCATCATAAGCAATCAACGCACGGGTGATGCCATGACGCACGGCACCGGCCTGACCAGATTCACCACCGCCAGTAACATTGACCTTGATATCGAAGCCAGCGACCTGCTCAACCAACTCCAGGGGCTGACGCACGATCATGCGGCCGGTTTCACGGGAGAAGAATTGGTCAACCGGCTTGCCATTAACAACGATGTTGCCGGAACCGCGCTTCATGAAGACGCGAGCAACAGCGCTCTTGCGGCGACCGGTGCCATAAAAATAGTTTTCAGCCATGACAGTACCTTAGATATCCAGGGTTTTGGGCTGCTGAGCGCTATGGGGGTGTTCAGCACCAGCGTAGCACTTCATCTTCTTCAGCATGGCGTAGCCGAGCGGGCCCTTGGGCAGCATGCCCTTAACAGCCTTTTCCAGCACACGAGCAGGGAAACGCTGCTGCAGCTTGGTGAAGTTAGTTTCATAGATACCACCGGGGTAACCGCTATGCCGGTAATACTTCTTGTCCTCGGCCTTGTTACCGGTGACACGAAGCTTCTCAACGTTGGTCACGACGATGAAGTCGCCGGTATCAACGTGAGGGGTATAAATTGCCTTGTGCTTACCACGCAGCCGGCGAGCGATTTCAGTGGCGAGGCGGCCGAGCACCTTGTCTGTGGCGTCCACCACATACCACTCGCGCTTCACCTCATGGGGTTTAGCGGAAAAAGTTTTCATCTGGGCCGTCCTTAGCCTAATCACAGAAAGCCGCGGATTATATGGGGGCAGAACACCCCGTGTCAATGCCTTCTTGGCAGACAACACAATCCAGCGCCAACAAAAAAAGCGCGACTCCAAGGAGTCGCGCTAAATCCACACCAAAGGAGGAGGGTGGAGGAGACAAACTGCAAGCATGAGCTGCACCAAAACCTACGCACAACTCACACTTAAGTTGAGCTGATTATCACTAAAGGCAAGGTCGAAATCAAGTATTTTTTTGTGCGATGCACCAGAATTTTTTTAATTTGTCGATAATGTTTATGTATAAAACACAACCACATGTTTTAAATAAATAAACAACAATTATAGGAAATTGATTTACCAATTCATAATCTCACAACCATCTCAGAAGCAGGCCAACACCCCTTGCATTTGTGCGACGCAGCAATGCTCACCACTCCCGGCCATCTGATAGAGCCCTTAGAATGCGCCCTTCCAATAAATGGAGGGGTCTCATCGTGGAATGCAAAGTTAAATGGGTTGATGGAATGGCTTTTCTGGCGGAAACAGGCAGCAACCATACTGTGATGATGGACGGCGCCCCGGAAGCTGGAGGTCGCAACCTGGCTCCCCGCCCGATGGAGCTATTGCTGGCAGGCACAGGAGGATGTACTGCCTTTGATGTTGTCCTGATCCTGAAAAAAGGACGTCATGAAGTTAGTGACTGCGAAGTAACGCTCCATGCCGAGCGTGCCGCCACAGACCCCAAAGTCTTCACGAAAATTCATTTCGCCTTCAAGGTCACCGGGAAAAATCTCAAGCAAGCCGCAGTGGAGCGGGCTATCGAACTATCCAAGGAGAAGTACTGCTCCGCCTCAATCATGCTGGGCAAAACAGCCACCATCACGTACGAACTGGAAGTGGTCGAAGCATAGAATGCTTGCCCCAGGCCTACCGGGCCCGGGGCAAACCTCATAGATAGTAGGCAACCCCCGTCATGACTTTTGACGACAACTTCATCGCGAGCCTGACTGGACCGGGCAAGTCCACTCCTCCGAGACTAACAGCCGTCTGCGCATGGCTCATCTCATCAAATTTCATCTGGCTCACAATGCTTCTTGAACGCTGATCAGCCAGGGGCAAGCGCCGTAAATGGCTATCGAGATGGCGTTCGACCTGGCGTTCTGTCTCAGCCAGAAATCCAAGATTCCACGAATCACCAGCCTTTCCCACCACGACCCCCAGCGCCAGCGACCCCGCATACCACAGCGGATTCAAAAAGCTTTTACGTCCGCCCAACTCCTGAATTCGCCTTTCGGTCCACGCAAGGTGCTCCGTTTCTTCCCAGGCCGCATGCTCCAGCGCCTGCTTGATCACCACATCCTTCGACGTCAGTGCCTGCCCCTGATACAAGGCCTGGGCGCATATCTCACCACAGTGATTGACCCGCATCAGCGCCGCGGCGTGACGCTTCTCCTCCGGAGACAATTCAGGCATCGGCACATCAGACCCTGGAACAGAGCGGCGAGTCGGCGCAGGGGCGAATACGGCTCGAAGCGCTTTATCAAACTCGACAATCAGGCGATCAATGCTCATTCAGCAGTCCTTAGCCGAAAGCTAGCGGGGCACATCCGGATGCCCACCTGCCTTCAATGCAGCCACACCCTCCTGGGCCGTTCGGATCGCCACACCCCCAGGACAAAAATACTCCCGGGAAAGCGCGGCATGGTGCCGGTTCACCATCTTGTTCTCCACAAGCCCCCATTGGTTAGAGCGAGCCTTTGACCAACTCCCATCCGGGCGGCCAAAAGCGTAGAGACGACGCTCCCGGGTATCACATCTCAAACCCTCATAACTGACGTTCCGAGCCCCCCCTTGGGCCACGACAACGAGCACATAGCGCACCACCCCATCAGACCCCACTGAAATGGTGGCTCCATCAACGCTGAACACTCCCTGGGCAGTGGGACTGACATAAAAGGGAATCAGAGTCTCTTCCCGGGGCGCGGGCGGCAACTGAGTCTCAACCTCCTGCCAAGGCTTCTTGTCGAACTCGTCGTCAAAGTCATAGACCGTCCCCTGAGGAGGGAACAGAATGGCCGGCAAATCCGCCAAGACCTGCTGACTGAGACACAACCCGAGGGCAGCCAGCAAACTGCACAGTTTGGAATATTTCACGAACACTGCCTGTCACGTTAACAAGGACGGGGAACCGTCACTTAACCAGAAAGCCGCTATACCTCCGGCTGGGAAATCACAGCCTCGATTTCCGCAAAGGTACGCGCCACCTCGGTGGTGTGCAAAGGAATGCCCAACTGGCGCGCGACTTGGGAGGCCGAGAACACCCCCCGAACCATCTGCCGCCCGCCCAGGGGATCGAAATCCACCACCAGCGCATGCTGACGCCCTGAGTATTTGAGCGTTTCGACGACATTCCCAACATCTGCGCGCAGGACGTCCCCGATATGCAGCACCTCGATTTCATCCCGAGGCGTCATGATATCTGCCACTCGGACATCCTCATGCCGCACGCCCCGATTGCGCACGACCTAGAGCGGTCGCTCCCCCAGGATATCCCGGGCGGTCACCAGGCCGACGACATCCCCTCGGGCGTCGACAACCAGCAAGGAACGAACCCCCCGCACAATCATGGCCTGGTTGGCCACATCAATGTGGGTGGATGCCTCAATAGTGGCTGCAGCCACCAGCTTGAGATCAGTCATGACTTCAAGCGCCGGGGAATCGACCCGGACCGGCTGGGGGGAAAAATAGGTGGGTTGATGATAACCGGCCCCATCGGCCAGACGGGTTATTGGAAGCGGCTTGTACTCGGTTTTCGCGACCATTGCTATCTCCTTGACTAGAGGACGACGGACCACACCTGCGAAACCAAAGAAAACCTAATTCCCAATCTCCAGCGGGCGCCGAATGCGGCCGGGAGCCCGCCCACGATCGGCGTCAATATAACGGACCAGTTCGTTCAGCGCCTGCTGATAAACGCCACGCTTGAACTCGATCACTGCATCCAACGGAATCCAGTAATCGTTCCAGCGCCACGCATCAAATTCAGGGTGACTGGTTGCCCGGAGGCACACATCGCTGTCGCGGCCCACAAGGCGCAACAGAAACCAGATCTGTTTCTGCCCCTTGTAGCTGCCACGCCATTCGCGCTTGATCCATTGCGTCGGCACGTCATAACGCAGCCAATCCTTGGTTCGACCCAGGATGCGCACGTGTTCGGGCTTTAACCCGACCTCCTCGTGCAACTCCCTGAACATGGCCTGCTCCGGCGTTTCGCCGCGCTTGATGCCACCTTGGGGGAACTGCCAGGAATGCTCACGAATACGCTTGCCCCAGAAAACCTCGTTTTTTGCGTTACAAAGAATGATGCCGACGTTCGGGCGATAGCCTTCACGGTCGAGCATGGAAAACCTGCATCAAATATTGGGTTGAAAGCATTCTTTCACAATTCCACATACTTGGAAAGGAAGGCCATCGGCCGGAAACAAGCCAATACCCGGCATCCCATGACGGTCCGTCGTCTTGTAGAATTAGATTTTTAGCCCGTCAAAAGATTCAATCCCATGCGTACCTCCCAATTTTTCATTTCCACCCTCAAGGAAGCCCCCTCCGACGCGGAAGTGATCAGCCACAAGCTGATGCTTCGTGCCGGCCTCATCAAGCGCCTGGCAGGCGGCATTTATACCTGGATGCCCCTGGGCCTGAAGGTACTGCGCAAGGTGGAAAAGGTGGTGCGTGAGGAAATGGATCGCACCGGCGCCATTGAACTGCTGATGCCGGCCGTGGTGCCCGCCGAGTTGTGGCAGGAAACCGGCCGCTGGGAAAAGTACGGACCGGAACTGCTGCGCTTCAAGGACCGTCACCAGCGGGACTTCGTCATCGGCCCCACCCACGAGGAAGTGATCACCGACGTGGTGCGCAAGGAAATCAAGAGCTACCGCCAGCTGCCCGTCCATTTCTATCAGGTGCAGAGCAAGTTCCGCGACGAGATCCGCCCCCGTTTCGGCGTCATGCGCGGCCGCGAATTCCTGATGAAGGACGGCTACTCCTTCCACACCTCCTTCGCCGACCTGGAGCGGGAATACAAGCACATGTACGACACCTACTGTCGTATCTTCACCCGCCTGGGCCTGCAGTTCCGCGCCGTGGCCGCGGACACCGGCTCCATCGGCGGCACCGGCTCCCATGAATTCCATGTGCTGGCCGACTCCGGCGAAGACGCCATCGCCTTCTGCCCGGACTCCGACTACGCCGCCAACGTGGAACTGGCTGAAGCCCTGGCCCCTGCCGCTGCCCGCGCTGCGGCCAGCCAAGCCATGACCAAGGTCGCCACCCCGGGCAAGACCCAGTGCGCCGATGTGGCCGCCTTCCTCGGCGCCAGCGCTGAGCAGACGGTCAAGGCCGTGGCTGTGATGCGCACCGAAGGTGGCTTTGCCCTGCTGCTGCTGCGCGGCGACCATGAATTGAACGAGATCAAGACCGAAAAGATCATCGGCGAATTCCGCTTCGCCAAGGACGACGAAATCGTCGCCGCCCTCGGCTGCAAGCCCGGCTACATCGGCCCGGTGGGCATCAAGGCGGACATCCCCGTGATTGCCGACCGCACGGTGGCGGCCATGGCGGATTTCATCTGTGGCGCCAACGAGGCCGAGCATCACTTCACCGGCGTCAATTTCGGCCGCGACCTGCCCGAACCTGGCCAGGTGGCGGACATTCGCAACGTCGTCGAAGGCGACCCCTCCCCGGATGGCAAGGGCCAGCTGGGCCTGTGCCGCGGCATCGAAGTGGGCCACATCTTCCAGTTGCGCACCCGTTACTCCGAAGCCCTCAACTGCAAGTACCTGGACGAAAACGGCAAGGAACAGATCATGGAGATGGGCTGCTACGGCATCGGCGTCTCCCGCATCGTCGGCGCCGCCATCGAGCAGGGCAACGACGACAAGGGCATCGTCTTCCCCGCCGCCATCGCCCCCTTCGAAGTGGCCATCGTGCCCATGGGCTACCACAAGAGCGAGGCCGTCAAGGCGGCTGCCGACCAGCTCCTGGCCGACCTCAAGGCGGCCGGCATTGACGTGCTGCTGGACGACCGCAACGAGCGCCCCGGCTCCATGTTCGCCGACATGGAACTGATCGGCATCCCCCACCGCATCGTCGTGGGTGAGCGGGGCCTGGCCGAAGGCAAGCTGGAGTACAAGGGCCGCCGCGATGCGGAAGCCCAGATGGTGGACGCCGCCGGCATCGTTGCCCTGCTGCAAGGGAAGCTGTGCGCCGCCTAAAGGCACTGCTGCTGTCCGGCTGTCTGTGCCTGCCCCTGGCGGCGCAGGCAGGGGCTCAGAAGTATGAGCCCCTGTCGGCCAGCGTCCAGGCAGCCTTGTCCAAGTCGGTCGCCGACCAGAAGCCACCCCAGAGCTCGTTCAAGGACCCGATTGCGGCGGCCAACTGGCTGACGGAAATGTCCCTCCGGCTGGAAAAGCGCATCCCCAACCAGGAAAGCCGCCTCGAGCTCCTGCGCTCGGTGCACTACGAAGCCACCCGGGCCGGGCTCGACCCCCAGTTGGTGCTGGGCCTGATCCAGGTGGAGAGCGGCTTCAAGAAATACGCCGTCTCTTCAGCCGGCGCCCGGGGGCTGATGCAGGTGATGCCCTTCTGGGTCAAGCTGATCGGCGATCCCAGCCACAACCTCTTCAACCTCCGCACCAATCTTCGTTATGGCTGCACCATCCTGCGCCATTACCTGGACATCGAGCGGGGCGACCTGTACCGGGCCCTGGGCCGCTACAACGGCAGCCTGGGCCAGCCCGAGTACCCCAACTTGGTGAAGGGCGCCTGGCATGGGCGCTGGCTCTACAACGAGCAGGTGGCCCTGCATTAGAGCGCACCAACGGCAATTGAAAAGAGAACCACGTATCTGATTTGCCGTCTCCGAGAGAGCGAACCGCCCTAGCCGAAGGGAATGGGTTAGCGCTGCTGGCGGCCATAAATAGCATTAGCCCAGGAGACAGCAGGGACGGGCATGCCAGCTGTTCCATGCCGGAGAAGGCCGCCCTTACTGCCTCTCAGCCATGGTAACTTTCACCCCGCAACAGGAGTGGATTGGCGGCAAACACCCAGGGCCGGTCAAGCAGGCATTCCAATAAAAAAAGCCCCGGCACACGGGGCTTTTTTTATTGCCGCAAGGGATGCGAAAGATCAGCGCATGCCCGGCATCATGCCCTTCATGCCCCGCATCAGCTTGGACAGGCCGCCCTTGGCGAAGGACTTCATCATCTTCTGGGTCTGCTCGAACTGATTGAGGAGGCGATTGACTTCCTGCACCTGCACCCCGGCACCGGTCGCGATGCGGCGCTTGCGGCTGGCCTTGATCAGCTCCGGCTTGGCCCGCTCCGCCGGCGTCATGGAATTGATGATGCCCTCAATGCGGCGCACCGCCTTGTCTTCCGCACCGCCCTGCAGCTGGCCGGCGGCCTGGGCGAACTGGGCCGGCAACTTGTCCATCAGGGCCGCCATGCCCCCCATGTTGCGCATCTGGGCGATCTGGTCCTTGAAATCGTTGAGATCGAAGCCCTTGCCCGACTTGAGCTTCTTGGCCATGGCCAGGGCCTTTTCCTCATCGACCCCCTTGCGCGCCTCTTCCACCAGGGAAAGGATGTCGCCCATGCCCAGCACCCGGGACGCCATGCGCTCGGGGTGGAAGGCCTCCAGGCCGCTCAGCTTCTCGCCGACGCCGACGAACTTGACCGGCTTGCCGGTCACATGGCGCACAGAGAGGGCGGCACCGCCCCGGGCGTCACCGTCCAGCTTGGTCAGCACCACACCGGTCAGGGGCAGGGCCTCATTGAAGGAGCGGGCAGTATTGACCGCATCCTGGCCCAGCATGGCGTCGACCACGAACAGGGTTTCCACCGGCTTGATCGCCGCATGCAGCTGCTTGATCTCGGCCATCATGGCTTCGTCGATGGCCAAGCGGCCGGCCGTATCGACCAGCAACACGTCGTGGTAATGCTTGCGGGCCCAGTCGATGGCGGCCAGAGCGATGGCTTCCGGCTTTTCCTCGGTGCTGGAGGGGAAGAAATCGACGCCGGCCTGGGCCGCCACCGTTTTCAACTGCTCGATGGCGGCAGGGCGGTAGACGTCGCAGGAAACCACCAGCACCTTTTTCTTCTGGGTTTCCTTGAGCAGCTTGGCCAGCTTGCCCACCGTCGTGGTCTTGCCGGCACCTTGCAAACCGGCCATGAGGATGACGGCGGGCGGCTGGGTCGCCAGATTGAGGGCGGCATTGGCACCGCCCATCAACTGGGTCATTTCCTTGTGCACCACACCGATCAGGGCCTGGCCCGGGGTCAGGGAGCCAATGACCTCCTCGCCAAGGGCCTTCTCCTTCACGGCGGCAATGAAGTCCTTGATCACCGGCAGCGCCACGTCCGCCTCCAGCAAGGCGAGGCGGACCTCGCGCAGGGCGTCGGAAATATTGGATTCCGTCAGACGGGCTTCACCCCGGAGGGTCTTCATGACACCGGCGAGGCGTTGAGTCAGATTATCGAGCATGGGCAGGAGGTGAGCTTAAGAGGTTGCTTGGTGTAAACTGCGGGAATGCCGTCCATTTTACTGCACTTCCTGCCCCACTACCTGGCCAGCGCCCTTTATGCCCTGCTGGGTTTCCATTTCTGGCGCACCCGCTGGGCGGAAACTGACAAGCCCATGGTCACGGCGCCGATGCAACCCTGGGAGCGCTGGGCCATTCTCGGCACCATGCTGATCCAGGGCATCGGCCTTTACGACGGCCTCTTCGGCACGGGAGAAATGCGCTTCTCCTTCAGCTTCGCCCTCTCCCTGATGTTGTGGCTGGCCGTCTTCATCTACTGGATGGAAAGCTTCAAGGCCCGCATGGAAGGCCTGCAGCCCATGGTGTTGCCGCTGGCCGCCGCCTGCGCCATCCTGCCGCCCCTCTTCCCCTCGGCCCACGTCCTGCCCCATGCCGATTCGGTCGGCTTCAAGCTGCATTTCATGGCAGCCATGCTGGCTTACAGCCTGTTCACCCTGTCGGCCCTGCACGCAGTCTTCATGGGGTTCGCCGAACGCAAGCTGCATCAGCGCTCCCTCACCAAGAGCCTGACCAGCCTGCCGCCTTTGATGACCATGGAAGCCCTGCTGTTCCGCATGATCATTGTCGGCTTCATCCTGCTGACCGCCGCCCTCGGTTCCGGCGTACTGTTCTCCGAAGCCCTCTTTGGCAAGGCCATGGCGCTGGACCACAAGACGGTCTTTGCCTTCATCTCCTGGGGCATTTTCGCCGCCCTCCTTGCCGGCCGCCATGCCTATGGCTGGCGTGGCCGCACGGCCCTGCGCTGGACCATGGCCGGCTTCCTGGTGCTCCTGATGGCCTATGTGGGCAGCCGCTTCGTGGTGGAAGTGCTGCTGAACCGCCTCTGACGCAGCTGCAATGCAATGGCCGGGCACTGCCGCGGCCGGCGAGGCATCGCCCCCTCCTCAGCTAGGCGTCCCCTTGGGGGTACTGGCAGGCGATGGGCGCATACCGGCAACCAAGCAATTGCGTTGCCGAGTGTGAAAGTGTGAAAACACTTCGACTTTGCCACCCAAGCAACTGATCCGTCACAACTTTACAAAAAGACCCGCGGCGGGCATCATCAGCCCGATAACGACGGCATAGCTACCGCCCCACTTCAGTCCAACCCACGCAGATGCAGGAGTCATGGCAGCTACTTTTCAGGTTCCCCTAAGTGGTCTTGCGCGCGCCATGGTCCAGGCTGGACGCCTCAAAGAGGTCGAAGCCGAAGCCTTCATGGCCCAAGCCAGCGAAAAGGGCACGACATTCATTGAGCAGGTGATCGCCGGCAAGCGGGCCAGCGCCAGGGAAATAGCCGTATTCGCAGGAGAAACGTTCGGCTACCCGGTCCTTGATCTGAGCGCTTTCGATGAAGCCAACATTCCGGCCAGCGCCATTGACCGGAAGCTCATCGCCACCCACCGCGTCATACCGCTGAACAAGCGCGGCAACCGGCTCTCGGTAGCGATAGCTGACCCAACAAATTTGCGGGCCTTGGACGAAATTCGCTTCCAGACAGGTTTGGCAGTGGACTCCGTCGTTGTCGAAGAGCCCAAACTGGCACCGCTGGTCGTCAAATATTCGGAATCGGCAGAAGAAAACCTCAAGAATCTCACCAATGAGGACTTGAACCTCGAATTTGCGGAAGAAGAAGATCAGGCCAAGGCCGATGAAGCCGTTTCCCTGGATGTGGATGACGCACCGGTCGTCAAGTTCATTCAGAAAATACTGCTGGATGCGATCAACGATGGCGCTTCCGACATCCACTTCGAGCCGTATGAAAAGTTTTACCGCATCCGCTATCGCATCGACGGCGAGTTGCGGGAGGTTGCCAATCCGCCCCTGGCAATCAAGGAAAAGGTGGCTTCCCGCATCAAGGTCATTTCCCGGATGGACATTTCCGAGAAGCGGGTCCCGCAAGACGGCCGGATGAAGCTGGTCCTTTCCAAAACCAGAGCCATCGACTTCCGGGTCAGCACGCTACCAACGCTGCATGGCGAAAAGATCGTCATGCGTATTCTGGATCCGTCCTCCGCCACGCTGGGCATCGAGGCGCTGGGCTACGAGCCGGAACAGAAGGAAGCCCTGCTCAACGCCATCCACCGGCCTTATGGCATGGTTCTGGTAACCGGCCCGACCGGTTCCGGTAAAACCGTATCCTTGTACACCTGCCTCAACATCCTGAACAAGCCTGGCATCAACATCTCCACCGCAGAAGACCCGGCAGAAATCAACCTGGCCGGCATCAACCAGGTAAACGTCAATGACAAGGCAGGCCTGACCTTTTCCGCCGCCCTCAAGTCCTTCCTGCGGCAGGATCCGGACATCATCATGGTGGGTGAAATCCGCGATCTGGACACGGCCGAAATCGCAATCAAGGCGGCCCAGACCGGCCACATGGTGCTATCCACCCTGCACACCAACGATGCCCCGACGACACTGGAGCGCCTGAAGAACATGGGCGTCCCCACCTTCAACATTGCCTCGTCCGTCATCCTGATCACCGCCCAGCGCCTGGCCCGCCGCCTGTGCAACTGCAAGGTCCCGCTCCACGTCCCCACCGAAACCCTTCTGAATGCAGGCTTTACCGAAGCAGAACTGGATGGCAGTTGGACACTCTATGGCCCCAACCCGGAAGGATGCGAGCGCTGCAAGGGAGGCGGTTTCAAGGGCCGGGTAGGCATCTACCAGGTGATGCCGGTTTCCGAGGAAATTCAGCGCATCATCATGGCCAATGGCAACTCCATGGATATTGCTGCCCAGGCCAAAAAGGAAGGGGTCAAGGACTTGCGTCAGTCCGGCCTGTTGAAAGTAAAGCAGGGAGTCACCTCCCTGGACGAAGTGCTGTCTACGACAAACGCCTGATAACCATTCAGAAAGAGGCCCCCCATGGCCACTGCCGGCAAAAACACACAAAACACCAAGCGTGCCGACCCAAGCATCAAGGAGTTCGTCTTTGTTTGGGAAGGCAAGGACAAGACCGGGAAAATCATCCGGGGGGAATTGCGTGCCACCAGCGAAACGGTGGTCCAGGCAACCCTGCGGCGCCAAGGCGTGCTGGTTACCAAGGTATCCAAGCAGCGTTTCAAGAGTGGCGGCAAGATCACCGACAAGGACATCACCCTGTTCACCCGGCAGCTGGCCACCATGATGAAATCTGGGGTGCCGCTTCTCCAGGCCTTCGACATCGTTGGCAAAGGCCACTCAAACCCCGCTGTCGGGAAACTGCTGCTGGATATCAAGGCTGATGTCGAAACGGGTAGCGCTCTGAACCAAGCTTTCCGCAAGTACCCACTTTACTTCGACAGCCTGTTCTGCAACTTGATCGGCGCCGGCGAGCAGGCCGGCATCCTCGATACACTCCTTGATCGACTCGCCATCTACAAGGAAAAAATCCTAGCCGTCAAAAGCAAGATCAAGTCAGCCCTGTTCTATCCAATTGCCGTGATTGTCGTAGCTTTTTGCATTACGGCTGTGATCATGATTTTTGTAATTCCTGCGTTCAAAGAGGTTTTCAAATCGTTTGGCGCGGACCTTCCTGCCCCGACACTGGTCGTAATAGCGATTTCTGACTTCTTCGTTGCCTATTGGTATTTGATCTTCGGCATATTGGGAGGAGGTATCTATTCCTTCCTGGAGTCGTGGAAGCGCTCCGAGGCCGTTCAGATTGCCATGGACAAGGCATTGCTGAGGATGCCGATTTTCGGCCCCCTCATACGGAAATCGGTTATCGCCAGATGGACGAGAACCCTGGCAACCATGTTTGCCGCCGGCGTTCCTCTGGTTGAGGCATTGGACTCAGTGGGCGGAGCCTCAGGCAACCACGTTTACAAAATGGCAACGCGTCAGATCCAAAGCGAAGTCAGTACCGGCACCAGCCTGACCAACTCAATGCAGAATGTGAACCTGTTCCCCAACATGGTGATCCAGATGGTTGCCATCGGTGAGGAATCTGGAGCCCTCGACTCAATGCTGTCCAAGGTTGCGGACTTCTTTGAAGCCGAAGTGGACGATTCTGTTGCGGCCCTCTCCAGCCTGATGGAGCCAATCATCATGGTCATATTGGGGGTTCTCATCGGCGGCATGGTGGTGGCGATGTACCTGCCGATCTTCAAAATGGGCTCCGTGGTCTAAGTATGGAATTTTTACTACTGGAAAGTCCCGCCCTTGCCTCTGCTGTGGCCGGAATCCTGGGCCTCCTGGTCGGCAGCTTCCTCAACGTCGTCATCCACCGCCTGCCACGGATGATGGAGCGGGACTGGCACCTGCAGTGCGCCGAACTGCGGGGGGAAACGGCTCCGGAAAAGGAACGGCTGAGCCTCGCCGCCCCGGCCTCCCGTTGCCCCCATTGCGGCCACGCCATCCGGGCCTGGGAGAACATCCCGGTCCTCAGCTTCCTGCTCCTCAAAGGCCGCTGTTCCGGTTGCCAGGCCCCGATTTCCCTGCGCTACCCGTTGGTGGAAGCCTTCACGGGCCTGCTCTCCGCCTTCACGGTGTGGCACTTCGGCCCGACCCTGGCAGCAGCTGCCGCCCTGTTGCTGCTGTGGGCCATGGTGGCCCTGACCGGCATCGACTTCGACACCCAGCTGCTGCCGGACTCCATCACCCTGCCCCTGCTCTGGCTCGGCCTGCTGTTCAACATCTCCGGCACCTTCACCGACATCAGCTCCGCCGTCATCGGCGCCATGGTCGGCTACCTGTCCCTGTGGAGCGTCTACTGGCTGTTCAAGCTGGCCACCGGCAAGGAAGGCATGGGCTACGGCGACTTCAAGCTGCTGGCCGCCATCGGCGCCTGGCTCGGCTGGCAGATGCTGCCCCTGACCATCCTGCTCTCCTCCCTGGTCGGCGCCGTCGTCGGCGTGGCCCTGATCGTGCTGGCCCGCAGGGGCCGCAACGTGCCCATTCCCTTCGGTCCCTATCTGGCTGCTGCGGGCCTGCTGGCCCTGTACTGGGGCCAGGAACTGACCCAGTCCTACCTGCGGCTGCTCTAGCCGCTTGAATTCTCCGGGTTTCACCCCCATTTTCCCAGCCGGGGCCTGCATAAGGCCGGCCCCGGTTCGGGTATAATTTCGCTTTTCCGGAGTTCCTCATGCCGATTTACGAATACCGTTGCCCCGCCTGCGGCCATCAGCAGGACCACATGCAGAAGATGAGCGACGCCCCCCTGACCGCCTGTCCCCAGTGCGGCAAGGACGGCTACGCCAAACAGATTTCTGCCGCCGGCTTCCAGCTCAAGGGTTCCGGCTGGTACGCCACCGACTTCAAGGGCGGTAGCGGCGCCTCCCCGGCCAGCAGCAAGACGGCCGACAACCCGCCGCCCTGCCAGGGCGGCGACGGAGCATGCGCGTGCGCGGGCAGCTGATCAAACGCTATTTCATCACCGGGCTGCTGATCTGGGTGCCCCTGGCCATCACGGCCTGGGTGCTGAACCTGATCATCGGCACCATGGATCAGTCGCTGCGGCTGCTGCCGGAGGCGATCCATCCGCGCAACCTGTTCGGCTTCGACATTCCGGGGGCCGGCGCCATCCTCACCCTGCTGATCATCCTCGTCACCGGGGTGGCGGCGGCCAACTTCATCGGCGAAAAGCTGGTGCGCTGGTGGGAAAAGCTGCTGGCCCGCATCCCGGTGGTCAATTCGGTCTATAACAGCGTCAAGCAGGTTTCCGACACCCTCTTCTCCCAGAGCGGCCAGGCTTTCCGCAAGGCCCTGCTGGTGCAATACCCGCGCCAGGGCTCCTGGACCATCGCCTTCCTCACCGGCCAGCCCGGCGGCGACGTGGTCAATCACCTGGTGGGCGACTACGTCAGCGTCTATGTGCCGACCACGCCCAACCCCACTTCTGGCTTTTTCCTGATGCTGCCGCGCAGCGACACCATCGAACTGGAAATGAGCGTGGACGAGGCCCTCAAGTACATCATTTCCATGGGCGTCGTCGCACCGCCGGCCCGGCACCTGCCGCCGCCCCAGCCCCATCACTGAACCACAAGAATCAACCCTTCTGGAATCACCATGCGTACTCATTATTGCGGACAACTCAATTCCGGCCTGAACGGCCAGGAAGTCACCCTTTGCGGCTGGGCTCACCGGCGGCGCGACCACGGCGGCGTCATCTTCATCGACCTGCGGGACCGGGAAGGCCTGGCCCAGGTGGTGTGCGATCCGGACCGGGCCGACATGTTCAAGGTGGCCGAGTCCGTGCGCAACGAGTTCGTGCTGAAGATCACCGGCAAGGTCCGCCCCCGCCCCGAAGGCACCGTGAACCCCAACATGGCCAGCGGCGAGATCGAAATCCTCTGCCATGAAATCGAAGTGCTCAACGCCGCGGTGACGCCCCCGTTCCAGCTGGACGACGACAACCTGTCCGAGAACGTGCGCCTGACCAACCGGGTCATCGACCTGCGCCGGCCCCAGATGCAGAAGAACATGATGCTGCGCTACAAGACGGCCATGGCCTTCCGCCGCTTCCTCGACGGCCAGGGCTTCATCGACATCGAAACCCCCATGCTCACCAAGAGCACCCCGGAAGGCGCCCGCGACTACCTGGTGCCCTCCCGCGTGCATCCGGGCCAGTTCTTCGCCCTGCCCCAGTCCCCCCAGCTGTTCAAGCAGATGCTGATGGTGGCCGGCTTTGACCGCTACTACCAGATCACCAAGTGCTTCCGCGACGAGGACCTGCGCGCCGACCGCCAGCCCGAATTCACCCAGGTCGATATCGAGACCTCCTTCCTCAGCGAAGACCAGATCACCGCCATCATGGAAGAGATGGTGCGCTACGTCTTCAAGGAAGCCTTGGCCGTCGAGCTGCCCGCCCCCTTCCCGCGCATGACTTACGCCGAAGCCATGAACCGTTTCGGCTCCGACAAGCCGGACCTGCGCGTCACCCTGGAACTGACCGAAGTCACCGACCTGGTGGCCGACGTGGCCTTCAAGGTCTTCTCCGGCCCGGCCACCAGCGGCGGCCGTGTCGCCGCCCTGCGCGTGCCCGGCGGTGCCAGCCTGACCCGGGGCGAGATCGACGAATACACCAAGTTCGTCGGCATCTACGGCGCCAAGGGCCTGGCCTACATCAAGGTCAATGACGCCTCCCAGCCCAACGAGACCGGTCTGCAGTCCCCCATCGTCAAGAACCTGCACGAAGCCGCCCTCAAGGGCATTCTGGAGCGCACCGGCGCCCAGTCCGGCGACCTGATCTTCTTCGGCGCCGACAAGACCAAGGTGGTGAACGATGCCCTCGGCGCCCTGCGCGTCAAGCTCGGCCACGAGAAGGGCTACCTCAACGGCAAGGCCTGGGAACCCCTGTGGGTGGTGGATTTCCCCATGTTCGAGTACGACGAGGACGACAAGCGCTGGACCGCCTGTCACCACCCCTTCACCAGTCCCAAGGACGGCCACGAGGAGTTCCTCTTCACCGATCCGGGCAAGTGCCTGGCCAAGGCCTATGACCTGGCCCTCAACGGCTGGGAAATCGGCGGCGGCTCCGTGCGTATCCACAAGGCCGACGTGCAGGCCAAGGTTTTCGAAGCCCTCAACATCGGTGCGGAAGAGCAGCAGCTCAAGTTCGGCTTCCTGCTCGACGCCCTCAAGTACGGCGCCCCGCCCCACGGCGGCCTGGCCTTCGGCCTGGATCGCATCGTCACCATGATGGCAGGCGCCGAATCCATCCGCGACGTCATCGCTTTCCCCAAGACCCAGCGCGCCCAGTGCCTGCTCACCGACGCTCCCTCCGACGTGGACGAGAAGCAGCTGAAGGAGCTGCACATCCGCCTGCGCCAGAAGGTGGAAGCCCAGGTCGAAGTCAGCAAGGGCTAAAGCAAGCCCGCCGCCATGCGCCGCTCCCGCCTCCTGCCCTCCCTGCTGGCCGGCCTGGCCCTGCTGGGCGGGCTGCTGGCGGGGCCGGCCGCGGCCCGGGAACCCAATCCCGGCCCGGCTTTCGGCGATGCCAGCGTCTCCGTCCAGGAGCTGCCGGCCGAGGCCCGCAGCACCCTCAACCTGATCCATCGCGGCGGCCCCTTCCCCTACCCCAAGGACGGCAGCACCTTCGGCAACTTCGAACGGCGCCTGCCCCTGCAGCCCCGGGGCTACTACCGCGAGTACACGGTGGACACCCCCGGCGCCCGTAACCGGGGCGCCCGCCGCCTCATCGCCGGCGGCCAGCCGCCGGTGGTCTTCTACTACACCGACGACCACTACCGCAGCTTCCGTCGTCTGCGGGACTGAACCATGACCGGCAAACCATCCCGCACGCCCGACTTTCCCGCCCTGCTGGCCAAGGCCGACCTGGCCGGCCCCTACCGCCTGCGCCCGGACCAGGCGCCGACTGCCCTGGCCGCCGCCCGGCAACTGGGCCTGAGCGTGGCCGAGATCGGCCTGGACGGCGACTTCCTCGCCGAGCTGGGACGGCAGTTGCAATTCCCCGAACACTACGGCGCCAATTTCGACGCCCTCTACGACTGCCTCACCAACCTGGCGGCCAGCCCGGGCCAGGGCTGTCTGCTGCTGTTCACCGGCGCCCCTGCCGCGGGCGCGGATGAAGATGACGAGGACAGCCCGGTGGATACCCTCATCGCGGTGCTGCAGGCCGCCGGCGACGAATGGCGGGAGCAGGGCCGCCCCCTGTGGGCCCTGTTCGCCGTCCCCGGCCTGGCCCTGGATTCCCTGCCGGCGTGAGCGCCACCCCGGGCGAAACGCCCAAGCCCTACAAGCGGCCCGTTTCCGTACTGGTGCTGATCCACACCCCGGAACGGCAGATTCTCCTGCTCGAGCGTGCCTCCCACCCGGGCTACTGGCAATCCGTCACCGGCAGCCAGGAGGGCGACGAGCCCCTCGACGCCACGGCCCGGCGCGAGGTGCTGGAGGAGACCGGCATCGACATCGCCGGCGAAGGCCTGCCCCTGCGCAACTGGCAGCAGAGCCACGTCTTCGAGATCTTTCTCGAATGGCGCCATCGCTACGCCCCCGGCGTCACCCACAACACCGAACACGTCTATTCCCTGGAGCTGCCGGCGCCCCGCCCGGTGACCCTGGCACCGGGCGAACACCTGGACTACTGCTGGCTGCCCTGGCAGGAAGCTGCTGACAAGGTCTTCTCCTGGACCAACCGGGACGCTATTCTCCAGCTGGCCCAGCCCTAGAGGCCCAAGAGACGGCCATCCCAGGCCGCTACTGCCGCAGCGCCTCACCACGCCTTGCCCTGCCGGCACCCCGGCTCGTCATGCCCGTCCCTTTTTGATGCCAGCCCTGGCGCTGCTGGTGGTCTTCGTGCTTCCATTGGTCATCGTCATTCCCGTCCCATCTCCGCCATGCGCCGTCCCGCCCTGTTCTGCCTGCTGCTCCTCTGTTCCTCCCTGGTCCTGGCCCACGGCCATCCGGTGGCGGTGGCCGACGGCCACCCGGACGCGCCCCGCCTGAAGCTGTGCAACCGGGCCGAGGACGTGGCCCTGCAGGCCCTCGGCGACCGGGACAAGGGACGTCCCCTGCGCCCCCTGCCGGCCGAAGAGGCCCATGCCGCCTTTCTCCAGGCCCTGGCGCACCAGGTCTATGAGGAGCCCCAGATCCGCAGCCCCAAGTTCGCCCAGAGCATGGCCCGGGGCCGCTGCAACGAGTACTGGGAGGCCCGAGGGGAGGGGCAGAACGCTCGCCCTTGAAAAGTTTTTGCCATGCCCTATATAGGAAACAGAAGGTGCCGTATGGATATGGCATCCGCCCTGAGTCCTTGAAGGAGAGATCATCATGAGCAATCACCTGACCCGCCTCAGCCAAGCCGGACTGGACCCGCTCGACGACCTGTTCCGGGGTTTCTTCGTGCGCCCGGTAGAGTTTTCCAACCAGACCCAGGCGCCCAGCATCAAGATGGACGTCAAGGAAGATGAAAAGGCCTATCTGGTGCACGCCGAACTGCCGGGCGTGAAGAAGGAGGACATCCATGTCCATGTGGAAGGCAACACCGTGGCCATCAGCGCCGAGGTCAAGCAGGAGAAGGAAGTGAAGGAAGGCCAGCGCCTGCTGCGCTCCGAACGCTACTTCGGCAAGGTTTCCCGCTCCTTCCAGGTGGCCCAGGACATCGATGACGCCCAGGCTTCCGCCAGGTTCAACGACGGCGTGCTGGAACTGACCCTGCCCAAACGGGCCGCCGCCAGCAGCAAGCGCCTCACCATCGACTGAGCCTGCGCCGCTCCCCAGACAGCCGGCAGCCACTGCCGGCTTTTTCTTTCCGCCCCCCGGCGGGTAGAATTCCCGGGTCTTTCATTCGGGAAACACCATGACCACCCCCACCCCCGCCCAGCAGGCCGCCATCCTGGCCGAAGCCCTGCCCTACATCAAGCGCTTCCACGGCCGCACCATCGTCGTCAAATACGGCGGCAACGCCATGACCGACGAGCACCTCAAGCAATGCTTCGCCCGGGACGTGGTGCTGCTGAAGCTGGTGGGCATGAACGTGGTGGTGGTCCATGGCGGCGGCCCCCAGATCGAGAACATGCTCGGCCGGGTCGGCAAGAAGGGCGAATTCATCCAGGGCATGCGCGTCACCGACGCCGAAACCATGGAAGTGGTGGAAATGGTCCTGGGCGGCCAGGTGAACAAGGACGTGGTCAATCTCATCAACCGCGCCGGCGGCAAGGCCGTGGGCCTCACCGGCAAGGATGGCGGCATGATCCGGGCCAAGAAGCTGCTGCTGCCGAACAAGGAAAACCCCGACGACCTGATCGACGTGGGCCAGGTGGGCGACATCGTGCAGATCGACCCCTCCCTCATCGGCAACCTGGAAGGCGCCGGCTTCATCCCGGTGATCGCCCCCATCGGTGTCGGCAAGGATGGCGAAACCTACAACATCAATGCCGACGTGGTGGCAGGCAAGGTGGCCGAGGTGCTCAAGGCCGAGAAGCTGGTGCTGCTGACCAACACCCCCGGGGTGCTGGACAAGGCCGGCCAGCTCATCACCGGCATCACCCCCAAGCAGATCGACGACATGGTGGAGGACGGCACTCTCTCCGGCGGCATGCTGCCCAAGATCAGCTCCGCCCTGGATGCCGCCCGCAACGGCGTGAAGAGCGTGCACATCATCGACGGCCGGGTGGAACATGCCCTGCTGCTGGAAATCCTCACCGACCACGGCGTCGGCACCATGATCAAGAGCCACTGATGGCCATGCCCCGGGGCTGGCGGCAGGGTGGCCAGCCGGTCTGGATCTTCGATCTGGACAACACCCTGCACAACGCCAGCCCCCACATCTTCCCCCACATCAACCGGGCCATGACCGCCTACATCCAGCGCCACCTGGCCCTGGACGAGGCGGCCGCCCAGGCCCTGCGCCAGGACTACTGGCACCGCTACGGCGCCACCCTGCTGGGCCTGATGCGGCACCACGACATCGACCCCCACCATTTCCTGCGGGAAACCCACGACCTGGAGGTATTGCTGCCCGGCATCGTCTTCCAGCGGGGGGTCAAAGCCATGCTGCAGCGCCTGCCGGGACGCAAGATCGTCTTCTCCAACGGTCCCCAGCACTACACCGAGGCCGTGCTCGAGGCCACCGGCATCGCCGACTGCTTCGCCGCCGCCTATTCGGTGGAGCGGGTGCGTTTCCGGCCCAAGCCCGAGAGCCACGGCTTTCGCCACCTGTTCCGGGCCGAGGGCCTGAATCCGCACCGCTGCATCATGGTGGAGGACAGCCTGCCGAACCTGGCCACGGCCAAACGGCTCGGCCTGAAGACCGTCTGGGTGAGCACTGACTCCGCCGCCAGGCTGCGCCAGCCGGCCTATGTGGACGTCACCCTGCGCAACATCCTGGACCTGCCCCGGGCCCTGCGCCAGCTATAATTTCCCCACCAACAACAAGGGGGAGAAGCACCATGGCCAGCAAGCCCGGCGAACGCAAGCTGCAGATACTGCAAACCCTGGCGGCCATGCTGGAACAGCCCCAGGGCGAGAAGATCACCACGGCCGCCCTGGCCGCCCGCCTCGAATGCTCCGAGGCCGCCCTTTACCGTCACTTCGCCAGCAAGGCCCAGATGTTCGAGGGCCTCATCGAATTCATCGAGACCAGCCTGCTGGGCCTCATCAACCAGATCACGGCGGAAGAGGAAATGGGCCTGAAGCAGGTGGAACTGATCCTGCACCTGCTGCTGGGCTTTGCCCAGCGCAACCGGGGCATGACCCGGGTCCTCACCGGCGATGCCCTGGTGCACGAAAACGAGCGCCTGCAGGCCCGCATCAACCTGTTGCTGGAGAAGCTGGAGGCGGCCCTGCGGCAGTCCCTCAAGGTGGCGGCCACCCAGGAGGACCTGAGCCCCGCCACCGACTTCGCCGCCCTGGCCAACCTGCTGCTGTGCCACGTCAGCGGCCGCTGGCAGCAATACACCAAGAGCGGCTTCAGCCGGGAGCCCCTGGCCCAATGGCCCCAGCAATGGCCCATGCTGTACGGGGCCTGCCTCAGCCAGGCAGCCTGACTTCCAATCGCCATGGACAATGAAAAAGGGCGCCGCGGCGCCCTTTTTCATTGGAGTAAGCGACCGCTTACTTGCGCAGCCACTCCGCCGCATCCAGGGCAAAGTAGGTGAGGATGCCGTCGGCGCCGGCCCGCTTGAAGGACAGCAGGGCTTCCAGGACGCAGGCCTCCTCGGCCAGCCAGCCGTTCTGGATGGCGGCCTTGAGCATGGCGTACTCGCCGCTCACCTGGTAGGCGTAGGTCGGCACGCCGAACTGCTCCTTGACCCGGCGCACGATGTCCAGATAGGGCATGCCCGGCTTCACCATCACCATGTCGGCACCCTCTTCCAGGTCCTGGGCCACTTCCCGCAGGGCCTCGTCCGTATTGGCCGGGTCCATCTGGTAGGTGTACTTGTTGCCCTTGCCCAGGTTGGCGGCGGAACCGACGGCGTCGCGGAAGGGGCCGTAGAAGGCGGAGGCGTACTTGGCGGAATAGGCCAGGATGCGGGTGTAGATCAGCTTTTCCGCTTCCAGGGCCTGGCGGATGCTGCCGATGCGGCCATCCATCATGTCGGAGGGCGCCACCACGTCGGCGCCGGCCTGGGCGTGGCAGACAGCCTGCTTGATCAGCACTTCCACGGTCTCGTCGTTGAGCACGTAGCCGCTGGCGTCGATCAGCCCGTCCTGGCCATGGATGGTGTAGGGGTCGAGGGCCACGTCGGTGATGACGCCCAGCTCCGGGAATTCCTTCTTCAGGGCCTGCACCACGGTGGGCACCAGGCCTTCCGGATTGTAGGCCTCGGCCGCATCCAGGCTCTTGCGGCTGCCGTCCACCACCGGGAACAGGGCCAGGGCGGGCACGCCCAGCTTGAGGGCGCGCTCGGCGGTATGCAGCAGCAGGTCCAGGCTCTGGCGGCAGACGCCGGGCATGGAGGCGACGGCTTCGCTGCGCTGGCTGCCTTCGAGGACGAAAACGGGATAGATCAGGTCGTCCGCAGTGAGCACGGACTCACGCATCAGACGACGGGAGAAATCATCGCGGCGCATGCGCCGCATGCGGGTGGCGGAGAACTTTCCGGGGATGGTTTGGCTAGTCATGGCAGGCGGTTCTGAACCCAGTAAAAAATTTTCAAAAAAATTGCACGGTTTGGGAACTTCTCTCCCCCAAGGCCTCTCTTAGAACGCAGATGGCTCACACCGTCTCCCGCTTTACCTCCCTGAGCGGGTGCCTTAATCAAGTTAATTAAGGCATTTCGGCCCCCGGTTACCCCTTTACCGGGGGCTTTTTTATTTCTGTGCCGGAGCCTTGGCCGGCTTCGGTTTGGCCGGTTTGCCCCCCGCCAGCACGGCTTTCTTGTTGCCCGGGGCGTGGGTCCGGTTCTGCTTGGCACCGGCGGCGCTCTTGGCCGAACGGATCGGCCGGGGCGGCGGCGCCGGGCGCGGCAGCGGCACTTCCATGCCCATCCAGCCGGCAATCACCTTCTCCGCCTCCTCGACGCCGGTCTTCTTCAGGCTGGAGAACAGCTGGACGGTGCAACGTTCCCCCAGATCGGCCATGGCGGCCTTGACCTGACGCAAAACCAGGGACTGTTCCTGCCGCGTCAGCTTGTCCGCCTTGGACAGCATGATGTGCAGGGGCTTGCCCGTGGCGGCAAACCAGTCGATCAGGTTCTGGTCCAGCTCCGTCAGGGGATGGCGGCTGTCCATGATCAGCACCAGGCCGGACAACGGCCCGCGGTGCTGCAGGTAGGGGCCGAGCAGGCCCTCCCACTGGGAACGGATTTCCTCCGGCGCCTTGGCATAGCCGTAGCCGGGCAGATCGACCAGGAACTTGCCCTCTTCCAGCTTGAAGAAGTTCAGGTGCTGGGTGCGGCCGGGGGTTTTGGAAACGAAAGCCAGCCGGGTATGGTTGGCCAGGGTATTGATGGCGGACGACTTGCCGGCATTGGAACGGCCGGCAAAAGCCACCTCCGCCAGGGCGTCCTCGGGCAGATCCCGCAAATGGGCGACGGTGGTTAAAAAAACCGCCTTTTGAAACAGGGCCATGGTGGGCCTTCTCCTTTTTCCGCTCCTCGCTTCGGAGCACCGAAGTGATATAGAATAGCAGGGTTTCGGCTTTTGCTTTCACGGGGTTCAGCCCCCAGGCGAGGCAAACTCCGGCCGCAGCAATGCTCAAAGAATAACCCTGGCCTCCCGGGAGGGGCCGCGCGATCCCGCTCCGGCGGCCTAGCGTCTATACCGAATTTTTTGGATCGATAGAAGGAGTTTGGACATGATTCGCACCACGGCTCTGGCGCTTCTGCTCGCCGCCAGCTTCACCGCCCACGCCAACCCGGAAGCTGCTGCCAAACCGGACCCCGCCAAGGGCAAGCCCATTGCTGAAGCCGTCTGCGGCGCCTGTCACGGCACCGACGGCAACAGCCTGGCTGCCGCCAACCCCAACCTGGCCGGCCAGATCCCCGAATACATCGTCAAACAGCTGTCCAACTTCAAGCCCGGTGCCGACGGCAAGGCGCCCCTGCGCAACAACGCCATCATGGCCGGCATGGCCGCCACCCTGGCCACCGAAGACGACATGAAGAACGTGGCCGCCTACTTCGCCGCCCAGACCCTGAAGCCCCAGGTGGCCAAGGACGAAAAGCTGGTGGCCCAGGGCCAGAAGCTGTGGCGCGCCGGCGACGTGAAGAAGGGCATCCCCGCCTGTGCCGGCTGTCACGGCGCTGCCGGTGCCGGCCTGCCCGCCCAGTTCCCCCGTCTGGCCGGCCAGTGGGCTGAATACACCGAGAACCAGCTGAAGACCTTCCGCTCCGGCGAGCGCGGCAACGATCCGGAAAAGATGATGCGCACCATCGCTGCCAAGATGAGCGACCAGGAAATCAAGGCCGTGGCCGAGTACGCTGCCGGCCTGCGCTAAGCCGCACTCCCAGCAGCACCGAAAAGGGTGGCGTTTGCCACCCTTTTTCTTTTTCTGCGGCATTTTTTCCGGCGCCGGCGGTCCTACCGCCAGCCACGGAAATTATTTGCCGCCGGAGGGAATTGGCAGCCGGGGATTTCCGTATATCCGTATGCAACATCACCCTACGGAGATCACCATGAAAATCCACACCTACATCGCCGGCATCGTTCTCGCCACCGGACTGGCCGCCTGCGCCAGTTACGGCGGCCCCGCTCCAGCCACGGTCGCCCAGGACGCCCTCACCGGCAGCAACGGCATGACCCTCTACGTCTTCGACAAGGACCCGGCGGACGGCAGCAAGAGCGTCTGCAACGGCCCCTGTGCCAGCAACTGGCCGCCCCTGTTCGCCAACGAGATGGACCGGGCCAACGGCCACTTCAGCATCCTCACCCGGGACGACGGCAAGAAGCAGTGGGCCTACCGGGGCAAGCCCCTCTACTACTGGGTCAAGGACCAGAAGCCGGGAGACCGCAGCGGCGACGGCGTAAACAACGTCTGGCACGTGGCCAAGCCCTGAACCATGGAGGAAGCGCCGCTCCTGGCCGAGATACCCCGGCTACGCCGCTACGCCCGGGCCCTGGTGGGCGACCGGGCGGCGGCGGACGACCTGGTGCAGGACACCCTGGAACGGGCCTGGAGCCGGCGCCGCAGCTGGCAGGATGACCGCCCCCTGCGTCCCTGGCTGTTCTCCATCATGCACAACCTGCGCCTGGATCAGCTGCGCCGCCCCGGCATCGCCCCCCAGCCACTGGACGAGCGAATCCCGGAACCGGGTACCCGGCCCACCCAGAGCGACGCCCTGGAACTGGCCGACCTGGCGGCAGCCCTCTACCGCCTGCCGGAGGAGCAACGGGCGGTGATCCTGCTGGTGGCACTGGAAGACATGAGCTACGACGCCATAGCCCAAACCCTGGCCATCCCCCGGGGCACCGTCATGTCGCGCCTCTTTCGCGGCCGCGAGCATCTGCGCCGCCTCATGGCGCCGGAGTCCGGCGTCACCCATTTGAGGGTCGTACCATGACGCCCCAACCCATTCACGAAGACGAGCTCCAGGCCTGGGCGGACCGGCGCCTGCCCGCCGAGCGGCAAGCGCAGGTGGAGTCGTACCTGGAACAGCATCCCGACACCCACGACCGACTGCAGGCCTACCAGGCCCAGAACCGGGGCCTGCAATCCCTCTTCCAGCCGGTGCTGGAGGAGGACATTCCACCGCACCTGCAGGAACTGCCCCGGCCGGCGCCCCTCCTCCGGCAGCGCTTCCTCACCTGGCCCTGGCAGAGCGCCGCCGCGGTACTGCTGGTGCTGTCGGGCGCCCTGGCCGGCTGGCAGGCCCATACCTACCTGCCGTCGCCCAGCCTGGCTGCAGCCCTGCCCCGCCAGGCGGCCATCGCCCACGCGGTGTATGCACCGGAGGTGCGCCACCCGGTGGAAGTCGGCGCCGACCAGGAAACCCATCTGGCCGCCTGGCTGTCGAAACGGCTCGGCGCTCCCCTGCACCCGCCCCGCCTCGGCGCCCAGGGCTTCGAACTGGTGGGCGGGCGCCTGCTGCCGGGCGGCCAGGGCCCCGTGGCCCTGTTCATGTACCAGGACGGGGGCGGCCAGCGCCTGACCCTCTATGTCAGCGGCGAAGGCACCGGCAGTGGCGACACCTCCTTCCGTTTCAGCCGGGAAGGGGACGTCAGCGTTTTCTACTGGGTGGACGGTCGCTTCGGCTATGCTTTGTCCGGCACGCTGGACAAGGCAAGCCTGGGCACCATCGCCACCCAGGTCTATCAACAACTGGAAGCCCGCTAGGCCGGCCCGCCCCGAGCCTGCCCAATCCTCACCTCCGGAGCCGCCCATGCTGATCCGCCGCCCCCCCGACCTGCTGCCATCCGAGATTACGCCGGAGCCCCTGGCCCGGGGTCGCCGTGCCCTGCTCAAAGGCCTCGGCGCCGGCGCCGCCCTGGCCGGCCTGGGGCTGCCCCAGATCAGCCAGGCCGGCAGCCTCGGCACCCTGCGCCCCAGCCCCTTGAGCAGCGACGAAAAGCTGACGCCCCTCAAGTCGGTCACCGGCTACAACAACTTCTACGAGTTCGGCACGGACAAGGAGGACCCGGCCCGCCACGCGCCCGGCCGCCTCAAGACCCGGCCGTGGACCGTCACCGTGGAAGGGGAAATCAAGCGCCCCCGCACCTTTTCCATCGACGACCTGCTGAAGCTGGCGCCCCTGGAGGAGCGCATCTACCGCATGCGCTGTGTCGAAGGCTGGAGCATGGTGATTCCCTGGGTCGGCTTTCCCCTGGCGGAGCTGATCCGGCAGGTGGAACCCAACGGCCAGGCCCGCTTCGTCGAATTCGTCACGCTGGCGGACCCCCAGCAGATGCCCGGCGTCCGCTCTCCGTTGCTGGACTGGCCCTATGTGGAAGGACTGCGCCTGGACGAGGCCCAGCACCCCCTGACCCTGCTCGCCGTCGGCCTCTATGGCGAGGTGCTGCCGGCCCAGAACGGGGCGCCGATCCGTCTGGTGGTGCCGTGGAAGTACGGTTTCAAGAGCGCCAAGTCCATCGTGCGCATCCGCTTCGTCCGCGAACAGCCCCGCAGCACCTGGATGAAGGCCGGCCCCAGCGAATACGGCTTCTACTCCAACGTCAATCCGGCGGTGGACCATCCCCGCTGGAGCCAGGCGACGGAGCGCCGCATCGGCGAATTCATCAAGCGCAAGACCCTTCCCTTCAACGGTTACGCCGACCAGGTGGCCGGCCTCTACAGCGGCATGGACCTGCGCCGCTTCTTCTGACATCTTCCGCCCATGACCTTCCAGCCCACCCCGCGCCAACTCTCCGCCATCAAGGCCGCCCTGTTCCTGCTCACCCTGCTGCCGGCCCTGCACTACGCCCACGGCCTGTGGTCGGACAGCCTTGGGGCCAATCCCATCGAAGCCCTGACCCGGGGCATGGGCATCTGGACCCTCAACTTCCTCTTTCTCACCCTGTGCGTCTCGCCCCTGCGCAAGCTCTCCGGCTGGCACTGGCTGCTGCGCCTGCGCCGCATGCTGGGGCTGACGGCCTTCGCCTACGGCTGCCTGCACCTGCTCACCTACCTCTGGCTGGACCAGTTCTGGGACGTGGACGCCATCGCCCGGGACATCTGGAAGCGCCCCTTCATCACCGTCGGCGCCACCGCCTTCCTGCTGATGCTGCCCCTGGCCCTGACCTCCAGCCACGCCGCCATCCGCAGCCTCGGCGGCAAGCGCTGGCAGAGCCTGCACCGGGCCGTCTATGCGGTGGCGATCCTGGGGGTGGTGCATTACCTGTGGCTGGTGAAACGGGTGGCCCTGCTGGACCCCATCATCTACGCCCTGGTCCTGGCCATCCTGCTGGGATGGCGCGTGGTGGAACGCATCCGGCTGAACGGCCCCTGGCCGACCCGCAGCACGCCGCCGGCAGTGCAGCCCGTCGTCTTCATGAAGCGGGATGCGGCGGCGGCCCTGGGGATGCCGAAGAAGCGCTAAAACAAAGGGCCCTGGGCACTCGTGCGCCCAGGGCCCGCCAATATCGGGAAGATGGGGACGGCTTGACCGCTAGGGGCGGTTGCGATCGAAGCGGACGATGCTGCGCCCGTCGGCAGTCTTCTTCGGCGCAGTTTTCCAGGCGTGGCCGTAGACCACCTCCAGCGTCACCGGCACCCGGCCGTCCCTGGCCTTGGCGGCAAAGGCGGCGGCTGCCTGGCGCCACAGACGGGGCGTCATCAGGCCGTGGCGGCGCGCCGTCATGGCGACGGTGTCGCCGGCGGCCTTCAGTTCGGCAGCCAGGGCGTCAAAGTCCGGATAGGTCAGGGTGAGGATTTCCATATCCATCACCGGATCGGCGAAACCGCAATGGACCAGCAGATCGCCCCAGTCGTGCATGTCGATGAAGCGCTGGGTGTGGGCGTAGCCATCACCGAAGGCGGCCCGCAGTTCCTTCAGCGTATCCGGGCCGAAGGTGGAAAACATCAGCAGCCCCCCGACTTCCAGGGTGCGATGCAATTCCTTGAGCACCGGTTCCGGGTCATTCACCCAGTGCAGCATGAGGTTGGACCAGAGCAGGGAGAAACTGCCGCCGGCAAAGGGCAGCCGGGCCGCCTCGCCGCCCGCCAGGGCCGGCCCCCGGGAGCCACCGCCGAGCCAGGCGGGAAGCCGGGAAAGCAACGGGCCACTGGCCGGATGCTGGCGCCGGGCCTGGTCCAGCATGGCCGGCACGGCGTCCACACCAACGGTGAGGGCCTGGGGATAGCGGGCCTGGAGAGGCGCCAGGTCGGCGCCGGTGGCGCAGCCCAGATCGAGGATGCGCGCCGGTTCCAGGCGCACGTAGTCGAGACGTTCGGCCATACGGCCGCCCACTTCCCGGGCGACAAAGGCGGCGCCGTCGTAGCCGGCGGCGGCACGCGCAAAGGCGCGCCGCACCTGGCGGTCGTCCACCAGGGGAGCCGCGGCCTGTTCCATGGGGCTTAGACGGGCTTGAGGCCGAGCTTGGCGAACATGGCGTCGTCCTGGTCGGCCTGGGAGTTGCCGGTAGTCAGGAGCGCTTCGCCGTAGAAGATGGAATTGGCACCGGCCAGGAAGCACAGGGTCTGCAGTTCCTCGCTCATCTCGTGGCGACCGGCGGAGAGGCGCACATAGGAGGTGGGCATGGTGATGCGGGCGGCGGCGATGGTGCGCACGAACTCGATACCGTCCACCGGATTGACGTTGGCCAGGGGCGTGCCGGGAATCGGCACCAGGTTGTTGATGGGCACGGATTCCGGCGCCTTGGGCAGGTTGGCCAGCTGGGCGATGAGGGCCGCCCGGTTCTTGCGGGTCTCGCCCATGCCGATGATGCCGCCGGAACAGACGTTGATGCCGGCATCCCGCACCTGCTCCAGGGTGTCGATACGATCTTCCTGGCAATGGCTCTTGATCACCTGGCCGTAGAATTCCTTGTCCGTGTCCAGGTTGTGGTTGTAGTAGTCGAGGCCGGCATCCTTCAGCTTTTCGGCCTGGCCGTCCTTGAGCATGCCCAGGGTGACGCAGGTCTGCAGACCCAGGGCCTTGACGGCGGAAATCATTTCGGTGACCTTGTCCAGGTCCTTGTCCTTCGGACCGCGCCAGGCGGCGCCCATGCAGAAGCGGGATGCACCCCGGTCCTTGGCGGCCTGGGCGGCCTTGAGCACGTCATCCAGGGGCAGCAGGGCTTCCCGCTCCACGTCGGTGCTGTAGCGGGCGGACTGGGAACAGTAGCCGCAGTCCTCGGAACAGCCGCCGGTCTTCACGGAGAGCAGGGTGGAACGCTGGATCGCATTGGGGTCGAAGTTTTCCCGGTGCACCTGCTGGGCGCGGAAGACCAGGTCCATGAAAGGCAGATCGAACAGGGCCTGCACCTGCTCCAGGCTCCACACCGGCTTGTCGGTGGCAGCATGGGCGGAAGCACTATTGGCGGCGGGAGAAGTGGCGGAAACGGCGGCTGCGACTGCATTCATGGCAAAACCTTTGCGAAAAACCCTACTGGCATCCATACTATTAAGTATGGCTCATAATTATGAATAATCCCGGAGCACGGGTGAAATGTCAATTGTAGCCCAAAGCCGGAAAGTCCTCGGGCGGGCCTGGAAATTCGCTTTGAATTCAGTGCTTCCGGCCAGTTGCCTGCTGTGCCACGACCGCTGTGAGGAAGGCATGCTGTGCGCCGCCTGCCGTGACGACCTGCCGCTGCTCGGCGCCAATGCCTGTCCCCGCTGCGCCGAACCCGGCACCGGCGGCCTGACCTGTGGCCACTGCCAGAAGCAGCCTCCCCACTTCGACCGCGCCTGGGCCTCATGGCGTTACGAGCATCCCGTGGACCGGCTGATCCAGGCCTTCAAATATCAGGGCCAGCTGGGACTGGCACCGCTCTTCGCCGAAGGGCTGGCGCGACAGCTGGCACCCCTGGCCGACCAGTGGGACGCCATCGTGCCCCTGCCCCTGCATGGGGAGCGGATGGGCGAGCGGGGCTTCAACCAGAGTCTGGAACTAGGCAAGCACCTGGGCCGGCTGCTGAACCTGCCGATCCTGTCCCAGGTCTGCCAACGGACGCGAGCGACAACGGCCCAGGCAGAACTGCCCATCGACAAGCGCCACGCCAACGTCCGCGGCGCCTTTCATTGCACCACCGCCCTCGACGGCCAACGGCTGCTCTTGCTTGACGACGTCCTCACCACCGGCGCCACCCTCTCGGAATGTGCCAGAACCCTGAAACTGCATGGCGCACGACAGGTGGATGTAGGCGTCATTGCCCGCACCTGTCATCATTAGCCTTTTTTCGCCACCGCCCCGATGTCCTTTTCCTATCAGCGCCATCTGCAGTGCAGCCTGTTCCTGGTCGGGGCCATGGCCTGCCTGCCCTTCCTCAATCCGCACCACTACAACCCCATACCCTCCTTTTATGCGGAGTGGTGGGCCGGCCTGCTTGGCCTGTTGGCCAGCAGCCTGTTCCTGCGGGAGCCGGCACGCCAGGATCTGCGCCTGCCCCTGGGCGCCCTGATTCCCTTTGCCCTCATTGCCCTGTTCCTGTTTCAGCTGGTTGCCGGCAAGGTCCATTTTCTGCACCAGGGCCTGCTCTTTTGCCTCTACCTCATCTGGGCCTGCCTCATGCTGCTGCTGGGCCGGGTGCTGGTCAGGGAAGCCGGCCTGGAACGCTTGGCGCAGACGCTATCCTTCGGCTTTCTCTGCGGCGGCTTGATGAGCCTCCTCATCGTCGGCCTGCAGTTGTATCGTCCCGACTGGCTGGGCCTGGAATTCATTTTCCCCACCCGCAATGGCCAGGTCTTTGCCAACCTGGGGCAACGCAACCAGTTCGCCGACTATCTTTAGCTGGGAGTCCTCTCCGCCATCTATCTCCAGGCCCGGCAGCGCCTGCGTCTGTGGCAGTTCCTGCTGGCCTCCATACCCCTGGCCCTGTGCGCCGTCTTCACGGCCTCCCGCTCCGTCTATCTGTACATCGCAGCCACGGCCATCCTGAGTTTTGCCGTGGGCTATCGGCAGTCCGACTTTGCTTCGATTCGCAGAGGTACCGGGTGGGTCATCGCCGCCGCATTGCTGGTGGAGCTTGCCAAGCACTTCGGCAACGTGAGCGACGTTGCCATGGTCACGGCCGGTGAGCGCCTGTACAGCGACCCCGGCGGCATTTCCACCCGTTTTGCCTTGTGGCTGATCGCCTGGAACAGTTTCCTCCAGGCTCCCCTGCTGGGCGTCGGCCTGGGCGGTTTCTCCTGGCAGACCTTCGCCCTGGCCGGCTCCGTCCCTCCGGGCAGCCTGCCGGGTGCGGCGGAACACGCACACAACCTTTTCGCCCAGCTGCTGGCCGAATTCGGCATCGCCAGTTTGCTGACCCTGATGCTCGTCGGCGTGGCGCTGTGGCGCGAATTCCGGAAGCAGGCATGGGGGCATGGGCATTGGTGGGGACTGGCCGCCATCGCCATCGTCGGACTGCACAGCCAACTGGAATACCCCCTGTGGTACGCCTTCTTCCTTGGCCCCATGGCCATCCTCCTGGGAGCGCTGGCCCCCAGGCCCATTTCCATCGACCTGGGCAAGCTCGGCCCCCGGGCAATGGCGCTGCTGCTGCTGGCCGGCATCTGGGTCATGGGCAACCTGTATCGGGACTATTCCCTGCTGGAGGACACCATGCACTGGCGGGATATCGATACGACCCAGCAGGCCTCCTGGCCGGAAGTGCATACCCGCTTGAGCAAACTCTACGGCGAGTCCCTGTTCCCCCACTACGTCCAGCTCTACTACGCGCTGGCCGCCCCCATCAGCCCGGACAATCTGGAGGAAAAACTGGCAATCACCGCCGACAGCCTGTTGTTCTCGCCGGTGGATCGACTGGTCTTCAAGTATCCGGCCCTGCTGGCCCTGGCCGGGCGCCAGGATGAGGCCCAACAGATGCTGCAGCTGGCCATCCTCGCCTATCCTGCCCGGGTGCCAGCGGCCCTGCGTCAGGTGCGGGTTCTGGCCGACAAGTATCCGGAAATCAGGGCGCTGGCAGCATCCCTGGAAAAGGCCGAGGCGGCCGCCAGGCAGCCCTCCGGATTCAGCGCAGGCGCTGCTCCACAAACGCAGCCATCTCCGGTGTCAGGGAACCGCTAGCCCGGGCCGTCTGGAAGGCCGTACGGGCTTCTGCCCCGTTACCCTGGGACTCCAGGGCGAGGCCAAGGCCGATCCACCAGCGACCGTCATTGGGACTGAGGCGCAAGGCCGCCCGGTAGTGCTCGGCGGCATCCTTGCCATTGCCCAGCCGCTGCAGGACATTGCCGGCCAGCCCCTGGTAATCGGCGTTGTTGGCGCCCGCCCCCATGGAGGCCTGCAGGCTCTGCCAGGCGCCTGCCGCATCCCCCTTTTCGATCTGCAGCCGCGCCAGGGTCATGGCCCACTGATAGCGCCCGGGCTGAAGTTGTACCGCCTCGGCCAGCAACTCCCGGGCCTCATCATAGGAACGCTGCTCCAGCAATGCCTTCAGTAGCAGCTGCCGGGCGGCTGCGTGAGTGCCATCGACCTTCAGACAGGAGCGCAGTGCATCCATGCCGGACTTGAGCTGCCCCTGGGCCAGCAGGGCAGCACCCCGCCGGTACTCGGACTCGGCACGCTCCTGGGGAGTGGCCTGCAGGGGCGTTTTTTCGATGTGAACAGGTCCATCCCGCGTTTCACCTTTGCTCGCAACACTGGCAGCAACCCCGCTCGCAGCTTTGGCAGGGACGGCTTGTGGCACGGTCACAGGAACTGGTGCAACCGCAGGGCTCTCCTTCGCCAGCGGGGCACTCCGGTTTTCCTGGGGAACGGATGATTGCCGCGGCTGGGGCATCGAAAGTACATCCGACAGCCGCAAGGGCATGGGCTCCGCGGCAGCGGGGACCGGCACCGGTGCCTCTATCGGCACGCTGCCCCCCGCGGCTGGGGCAGCCGGGGGCTCATCCGTCGGGATTCCAGGGGGAGACACCACGGCCGCGGCTACAGGCGCAGCCCCACTTTGCGTTGCCAAAGGCAGGTAAAAATAAACGGCTGCCGTCGTCAGGGCGATACTGCCGCCGGCGATAACCCAAGGCAGAATGGAAGAACGACGGCTCGGAGGAAGGGAACGTACCTCGTTGGGCAGGGCCCGCTGCACTTCTCCTGCCTGGCGCTGGTCCAGATCCTGCAGCATCTGATTGATCAGGCTCATGGCAACCTTTCTACCACCAGAGACGGAGCGAGCGGGTGCCTTCCGTATCCCGGGCGGCAGCCTTGATGTGCTTACCCCTTACCTGGAAGTGTCCCTCGCCGAATACGGCCAGCAGGGCCTTGTGGGCTAGGATGTTGATCAGGCGGGGCGTACCGCGGCTGGCGCGGTGCAACCCCTTGATGGCGCCGGAGGAAAACAGCTCTTCGCCCCGATAACCGGCCACCCGCAGGCGGTGGGCCACGTAGGCCGCCACCTCGCGACGCCCCAGTCCGGGCAGGCGGTAATGGAAGGCGATCCGCTGTCGCAGTTGCCGGATTTCCGGCATGCCCAGTTTTTTGTCCAGCTCCGGCTGTCCCAGAATGACCCACTGCAGCAGTTTGCGTTTTTCTGTTTCCAGATTGGAAAGCAGGCGCAGGGCCTCCAGACTCTCCAGCGGCATGGCCTGGGCCTCGTCGATGCAGACCACGGTGGACTTGCCCTCCCGGGCGATATCCAGCAAACGCTTGTTGAGGGACTTGAGCAGGTGGTACTGATCGATATCCGGCGCCACCTTCAACCGCAATTCCTCAGCCAGGGCCAGGTAGAGGGTACGGGGCTCAAGGTTGGGGTTGGGCAGATAGGCGGTAACGAACTTGTCGCCCAGATTCTGCAGGAGACGGCGGCAGAGCAGCGTCTTGCCGGTGCCGACCTCCCCGGTGATCTTGACGAATCCTTCTCCCGCGCGAAGCGCCACCAGAAGGGTATTCAAGGCCTCCTGGTGGCCGGTGGTGGCGTAGACAAAACTGGTGTCGGGCGTAATCCCGAACGGATACTCCACCAATCCGAAATGCTTCAGATACACAGCGCCCCCCCGGCTCCGGCAGATGTCATTGGGGCAGGGTTCTCCGGGGATCGAAATCGTCGATGCGGGACTGGGTGTTCTGCAGATCGGACTGCCAGTCGGATTCGTTCTGGATAACCGTTGGCTTGAGCAGGATCACCAGCTCCCGCTTGTTCAGGGCCTTGGATTTCTGACCGAACAGGTTGCCGAGAACCGGGACCTGATGGATACCTGGCAGACCGTTACTGGTATCGGACTGGTCCTGGGTCATCAAGCCACCGATGGCCACGATCTCCCCGTCGCGAACCCGCACGATGGTATCGGACTCGTTGATCCGGCTGGTGGCCAGGGGCAGGGTCATGGCCAGATCCGTACCCAGGCTCAGACTCTTGTTCTTCTCCGTCACCACGCTGATGGAGGGGTGGATGTGCAAGGTGATCAGGCCACTCTCGTTGATCTGGGGCGTCACATCCAGGGCAATGCCGGAGAAGAACGGCTGCAGCGTTACCGTCGGGGTGGTGGTGGTGGTGGTGGAAGCAATGGTGGTGGAACTGACGTTGGTCACATAGTATTCGTCGGTACCGACCTTCAGCACGGCCTTCTGGTTATTCAGGGTGGCGATGCGGGGGCTGGACAGCACCTGGGTATTGCCCTGGGTCTCCAGGAAATTCAGCAGCGCGGCGAAGCTCTTGGTGCGGAATGCCAGGCCGAAGAAACCGTTGGTACCAACCGACCCCAGATTTCCATCGGTCCCCGGACGAATGGAAGCATTGTCAGAGGTCAGCGCTCCTGACGGAGACAGGGATGTGCCATTGGCAGCCACGCCAATGGTCGTGTGGCCACTGAAGGACGCCCAGTTGATGCCCGACTGATAGGCATCGCTCAGGGCCACATCGATGATCTTGGCCTCGAGCATGACCTGGCGCTCGATAATGGCCTGGGTGGCCCGCAGATACTGCTCCACATTGCGCAACTCACCGGGCATGGCACGCACCAGAATGACGCCGGAGTGGGAGTTAATAATGACGCTACGCCCGTCCTCCGTCCCGACGATGGCTCCCAGAGCCGTCTTCAGTTCCGTCCAGAAGTCAGCATCCTGCGAGGTGTAGACACGGCTACTGTCCTGAGCACGAGTTGCGCCGGCACCAGCACCGGTGGTGCCGGAGGCAGTGGCAGCCTGAGCCTGGGCGGAAGAGGTCGAACTGCCAGAGGAACTGGCACCAGGGGAAACCACACTGATGGAACTGGAAGTCACCCGCACATCGCTGGAACCCTGACGCCGGCCGGCCAAGTAATTAACCTGGAAGACCCGGGTCTGCATCGCATTGGACATGACGGTGATGCGATTGCCCTGCACCCGGAAGTCGTAACCATACAGGTCCCGCAGGCTTTCCAGCGCCTCCCGCAGGGTGACATTTTTCAGATTGACCGTGATCGAGCCCGCCACTTCCGGCGGCACCAGCATGCTGTAGCGGGTACCGGAAACCAGCGCCATGAAGACCTGGGACGCAGGAGCATTGGTCACCGCCAGGTCAAAGCGAGGCTCAGCCGGCGGCGCCTTGGGCACATCCAGTTGCAGCGGCGGCAGCAATGCCTGATTCACAGCATCGGCACTGGCGGAGCGATTGGCATCCACCGCACCTTTCATCTCGCTCTGGATACGCTCATAGGTGGCACCGGGCTTCCCTCCCGAGGTAACGCAACCGCCGAGAAACAGGGAGGCCAGAATGCCGATCAAGGCTCGCTTCATAAATTACCCCTTTGGTTCCTGCGCCCGACGGGCTTGGGAACTTCAACTACCGTCTTCTTGTTCACATCGGGAGTCATGCGTAGAACCTCGCTCCCCAAAGGCCCTTTCAGGACCACTTCATTTTCTTTTATCTTGACCAGAATGCTATCGCCCACTTTGCCGCCCAGGGGGACCATCGCACCGCTGATGACTGCCACCGGAGTTCCCTGCCGGCGCAGCACGACTGACTGCAGGACGGGGCCGGACACCGCCGCACCGCCTTCCGGAGAGACATGAACCCAGGCCTCCGGTGGCCGGGTAGGATCAGGCGGAGCACTATCGTCAGCGATGGCAGGCATCATCGCCAAACAGCCACCCCAAAACACCAGGCATTTGATTCGTGTCATAGGACCAACCACGCCTTATCCAGGCTGAGGGTATAGACCCGCAGGGTCAGAATGGAACGGGGATACACATCAACCTTCAGTTCCGCCCCCTCCCATAGCAGCCGCTCTGGTGCCGACTCCAGATCGGCCAAATAGCCAAGGAGGTCGCCATAGCTGCCGGCCAGGCGTATCTCGATACCGTGGCGGTAAAGATTCAACTCGGGAGTGCTGGCAGCACTCGGACCATCGATGGCCGGCACCGGCGCCACGGTACGCAGACCCAGCATCTGCAGGCTCTTGCGACGCCCCATCAGGCGTTCCAGCAGGGCCGGAGCAGCCTGGGGGGAAACGAGGGTGCCATCAAACGATTTCAGTTGTCCATCCAGGTTGGTAACCCGGCTCTTCAGGGTCTGCAGAACCTGGGCGCGATTCGCCGCACTGTTCGCCAGTTCCGACTGCACATCCTTGAGCTGCAGGGAAAGGCTGGCCGCCTCGCTTTCACGCTGCTCCGCCAGGGCAGTCTGAGCCCGGACCCGAATCAGAGGAGATGAAAGCAGCAAGGCATCGCCAACAAACAGCACCAGAACAACAGCAGCCACCGCTCCGATGGTCCTCTCCCGCTTGTTGCGAGCATCAAACCATGCCAGCCAGGCCAAAAACTGCCCCTTCATTGCCCACTCCCCTTGCTCTCGGTTGCGTCCCGCTCCCCGGCAGAGGAAGAGCGCAAAGGTTTCAAGACAAAATTCACGTAATTCTGGGAAGGCCTTGCGGCCGGCTCGGACGGTTTGGCGGCACCAGCCTGCGGCACATCGGGCGCATCCGGCAGGCGGACATCCAGAGCGGCAAACTCCCGTCCGACAAAAACCGGCTCCCGGTTGAGGCGACGAATGTATTCGGGCAGCAGGGACTGGTCCGTCATGCGCCCGCGAATTTCCAGCCCTTTACCCCCTGCCCCCAGGGAAAAGCCGGTAAGCCACAGACCAGGCAAGGATTGACGGGCCAAGCCGCGGAAATAATCGGCAAAACCCTGGCCCTCCTTGGGCGAACCCTGCTCCAGCAAGGCCAGCACCTGTTCGCGCTCGGTCACGGCGCGCTGCAGGCGGGATAGTTCGGCATCCTTGTCCACCGGGACCTTGGCGGCCGCCAGTTGCTGGCTGGCCTCCTGCAGTTTTGCCTTCAACTGGGAGACAGATTGCTCAGCAGCCCTGGCCCGTTCAGTGGAAGACGCCAGACGGTAATGGGTCACGCCGGCAGCAACGAGGAAAAATACCAAAAGACCGGTAACAGCGAGGGCCAGATTGCGCCCGGTAATCCACTCTTTCTCGGGAAGCAGGGAAGGATGGAACAAATTGATTTGCTGACTCACACCACCCCCTTAACGCATCGCACAACCGAGCAACTTCAGGCACTGGGCCTGACGCTCGGGATGGCGCAACTCGGGAATACCCGGGAAATGCAGAACGTTCTGCAAGTCCAGGGTTTCGACCGGCACATAAACATTGGGGGCCAGGGTGGCCTTCAGCCCATCACCACCGGGCACCTGGGCCAACCAAAGCTGCCCCATGGGGACGAAACTATACTGGCGATCAAACGTGTCCAGGGTCCGCTGGACCTCAAGCACGATGCGGTCGAATAGCTGCTCACGACGTTCGTCCGCAGCCCCTTCCAACGCCTGGCGACTGACATCGATGCGGCGGCTGACATACAACTCGCCCTGAGCACTGACCGTCAGCAGGCCGCCATCGTCGTCGAAAGTCAGGAGAGCGACGGCCCTGTTGTCCTTTTCCAGCAAGGCGGCGATATTGCGCTGCCCCATATCGGGAACATCAATGGCTTCCAGTTTGAGTCCGGCGCCGACCACTGCCGCAGCCAGCGGCGACAGCACAGCATTGGCTGCAACTACCACCAGCACCTGTTGCGCCCGCCCACTGCCCTGCTGACCGGGAACATCCAGCACATCCAGGGTTGCCGCCTCTACGGGATAGTCCAGCATGTCCTTGATCTGCCAACGCAAGGCTTGCCGCCGCTCGTCGAGAGGCACACTGGGCGCCTCGACCTGCAACACCTGGAAGTCACCAGAATTGAGCATGACCACGCAACGATGGGAATGCAGGCGCTTTTCCTTGCGCAAACGCTGCAAGGCCCCCTGCAAATCGCCTCCCGTGGCGTAGGACTCAAGCAGAACGACCTCGGGCATCTGTCCGGGAGCCTGCTGCACATGGGCCAAATCCACCCGATCCTTCAGGCAATTTATGGCCAGCCAACCATCCGACCGTTTGGCGGATGCGCTAGAGATAGAGGGGGCGGACAGGGAGATGGACATAGACGTCTTGATATTTCACTAAAAGATAACAATATATGGGCCTAATTACTATGAATTTTTACCCACATCAGTAGTTCTCCCGGTAATACAGGTAGGCCCCACGATTCAGGCCAAACGCCGCTCTGGCTGACGGATCCCGGTCAAACAAGGCACTGCCATCCCAACGCCCTGTCATATAACTCATGGCAGCAGAGCTAGTTGCCGCACAGTTGGCATCGCCACCCAAATCCACACAGACACGGAAAGTGGAGCGCAAACCGGGAGAGGCAAAGCGCAAGCGCCCCTTGCCCGCGGCAATCTGCGTCACGGTTGGCGCCCCCAGGGTTGCTGCGGTCTCACCAGCCACCCTGGCCGAGGCTACGTTGGTTGGCTGAATCGCGGTGCAGTTGTCCTGGGCATTGAGCACAAAGGCCAGGCCGTTCCAGAACCGGGCTTCCATGCCGACAGACAGGGGCAGCAATTCGGATCCATAGGCCGTCGTCAGTTGCAGCAAGCCGAAACGGACCGCCGTCGTCGCCAACTTGGCCCGCTCATTGCTGCCGGACTGGTCGGCATCCAGATTCAGCGCCGTCGCTGCCAGCGAAACACCATCCTGGTCCCGGGGAACTGCGCCAATGGTGAAGCTCGCGTAGGGCCCGTCAGCGGTTGCCGCGCGATTCAATACGAGGTTGCCGGTAATCGTTGCAACCCCGGCACACCACCGATTGGTCGGAGACCCGCTGCAGGCAGTAGAGACTGTGCCGGGCGTAAAACCGAGGCGGGTTCCGCCCCCCCCGGGAAAGACCGTGGCACTCCCGGTGGCAGGGTTATCCAAGGCCCAGAGATTGAAGTTGTTGCTATCCAGGGGGGTGGCGCCGGCTGCCGCCAGCCAATTACCCATGGTCAAGCGGGAATAGCCGCGGCCAAAGTCGTAGTTCTCCGTAGTAGAACCGCCAACAGCCTTGGCCGCTATGGAGAAGCCAAGTCCGATGGGTTCCCCCATATAGGTGAAACCATCCAGGTTCCGGTTGCTGCAGGTCGTCAGTTCGCTGCGGTTATCAAGAGCAACGGCCGACAACTCGAAATGATCGGGGATGAAACGCCCCCAACTGGTGGCGGACGGCGTCCCGATGTTGCAGCCGTACTTGCCGTTACTCAGCGTATTGGAGGTGCTATTGACGATGCAGTCATCCCGCCCGTTTTGGTCAACGGTCGTGAAGGTATTATCGATTAGCGCATCCACCGGCAAGGAGAAATAGCCAACTTCCCGATACTGACAGGTACCACTGACAGTTCCCGAAGAAGTGTCTGCCGCTGAAAACGCGCACGACAGGGGTGCAGGGGAAATGGCACCACTACTGGCCACATCGATGACATTGGCGGTGACGATACTGGGGGTTCCGCTGTAATTGCTACTCGGACTGGCCGTCGCCGAAAGGGAAAAATCTGAGCCGGCCTTCACGGTCATGGCTGCACCGGCCCCATTGCTTGAAGCCACCAGATCCGTGCTGCCAACCTTGGCTGTAACGTTGGTCAGCGAAAGGGGGCGGATGGCAAAGGTATCGGAGGAGCAGGCAGTGGTCGTGCTGTCCTTCATCCGGACCAGGACGTTGCTGTAAGCCGAATTGATCTTGAAAGTCGGCGACAACTTGAAGCCCTTGTCGGTCGAAGTAAACGACATCGTCGTCGAGGCAAAACTGGACTTGGCCGAACAAGTTGCCGCCTGGTTGGCCGTCGTACTGTTGTCGATCAACTCCACGGTGACAGTCTTGTTGGAGGTCAGCGCGTAGTTGGAGTCGATACCGGTCCCAGCACTATTCAAGACGGCGATATTCAATGCGAAATCAACACCGACAAGCTTGGTATAGATGTGGGCGCCGGCCTGCTGCACATTGATATCCGTTCGGGCCATGGCGCTATCGATGGCATTAAATCCGCTTGCCGTAGTGCCATTGGGCGGGATGATGCTTTGAGCGCAGACCCGCAGACCGGATATTTCATGGATATTGGTTGAGGACCCGGTGGAGCCGGTAAAGGATATCTGCCAGTTGTCCGGCACCGGGACCTGGGCAGTGGTCGGGGTAAAACCTGGGGCATAGGCATCAAAGGGGGCCAGAAGATTTACATAACCAGTGGTCGGACAAAAATCGGTACTGCAACTGGTATCCCGATTCACCTGAATCTGGGCCGTCTTGTTGGCTGTCGTGTAGTTTCTGGCGTCAATGACCACTTGATAGTAGTACCCGCGGGACGCCACCGAGGATGTGCGGTTGTCAATGGTATTGCTTCCGCTCTGCACTGCAGAGCGGGCCAGATAGGGGTAGCCCAGGCTGTAGAGATTGGCCGGCGTAGTCGCAGCGTATGAACCGCGCACGGCAACCACTTGGCTGAAGTAGCCCGGTCCATCTATACGCCCCTCAGTGGGATTGGTGTAGTTGCCAAACTCGTCGAAGCCGACGCCGATCCACCCCCCGGCAAAGCCAACGATCCCAGACTTCTGTGCATACCCCAGAGAACCACCAAACGCTCCCGGATTCGGCGCCACACTGTAATCGGACAGAGTGACGGCCAGACCATCCGCACCGCTACCGTTATAGGCAAACTGCCGGAATTCCACGGATATGTAGTTACCGGCCGCAGGGAAAATGGCCCCCAGGGTTGCGGAGGTAGCCTCGTTGGTATTGTTGTCCGTCAGACGCAAACGGCCACTGACAAATGACGGCGTATAACTGCGCGGCCCCAGCGTACTGACCGTCCACTTTGAATTGAAGATACCGGAGGTCAGATTGGAACCGGTGAAACTGTCGCAATAGCAGGTGACGCCGGACGGGACAAACGGGGGAACAGAGCACTGCCCCGGATTGGGAGAGCCGGGCTGGCCGGTCACGAAACTGCCGAACAGCGTAAGCCCGGACAGGTTGACGCTGTTCGCCGTATAGGAACTCAAGGCCAGCACCGGAGATGTCCACGCACCGCTGGTGTACCTGCTTCCGGCGAAAGTGGACACCTGGGCCCCACCCAGAATATCGGCAGCAACAAACTGGAAAGTTGCATTGTAGGACCCGCCGCTGGGTAGGGAGGTAAGGGTGTCTCCGGTAACGCCAAGAGTCCAGTAGCGATTCACATCCATCAGGGGATTGATACCGGAGGTGTTGATCTGGGGATGCTGCCCCTTGGTCGTGCTCCCGGTCAGGGTGCCCCCGCTGATGCCGGCAAACCAGGGGAAGGCAATGGTCATGGGGGCATAAGCGCTGGTATCGCCAATGGGATAGGTGCAGGTGGCGTTATAGGGCGGGAAGCTCAGGCGAAGATTGCCGATGACGTAGCTGGCGGCGCTGCCGCCGCTGATGCTGGCCGGGCAATAGGTTCCGGTAACTGCCAGCACATAGCTGCCGGCAGTGATGTTTCCCGAAGTCAGGGTCAACGTGCCGGGCACCGTGACATTGCGGCTCAAGGTCACACCGGCGCTGTTGTTCATGGTCATGTTGCCCAGGCTGGAATCCGAGCTGCCGCCAATGGTCTGGGCCGAGGTGCCATTGAAGATCCAGCTGGTATTGGGCAGGGCGATACTGCCGTTATTGGTCAGCGCCCCCTTGATGTTCAACGTCGAGTAGTTGGATGAAGAAACCGTGCTGCCGCTATTGACGGTAAAGTTGGTCACCACATTCTGGCTGTTGTAGAACGTGGCGGCCTGGGTACCCGCTTTCTGGAAAATCAGATTGGCGACGGTCAGCGCATTTGAACTGGTCAGGTCGCCACCGACGTTGAAAGTCGTAGCCGTTAATGGCGCATTGGAAGTGGCAGTCCCGCTCACCGTCATGGTGCCGGCCGTCAGGCCGGTGGCACCGCTGTTATTGAGATTGCCACTGACGGAAAGCGCAGTACGCACAGTCATCGGACTACTGCTGGTCACATTCCCCGTCACCGTCAGATTGTCGACGGTAAAGGTTGACCCCGTATTGGAAACGCTACCGCCGACAGTAATGTCGAAACTGCCATTACTGCCATTATCCAGGATGGAGCCGGAATTGGTGATATTGCCACTCACCGTCAACGTCTGCGTCCCAGTTCCTGTCTGGGTCAGGGAGCCGGAGTTGATGGTCAGGGACGCAACCGAACTGCTGGTATTGAAGGAAATAGCATGGTTGTTGATGGTGGCGCTGTCGATACTGATGGGAGGCCCGTCTCCCGGACCAGAGCCGCAGTTCCAGGTAGCTGCGGCACTCCAGTTGCCGGAGGCGGCAGACACACAGGCCCGAGGAGCCGGTGTGTAATCAACAAGTATCTGGATGTGGTCCACGTAAACGATGTGTGCCGCGCCCGAACTACTCGCTTTGGTGGCGGCAAATGCGACACCAAAAGCACCCGCATTCACGGTCGCCGGAGTCCAAGCGGCTCCCCAAAGGTTCGTGGCTCCACCATGACTTTCCACCACATCTGAAGTGGTATATGCCGTCGCCGTTGCCAAATTAGAACCCACCACGACACCACCCGAAACCAGGCTTACGGATGAGTCCCTGCTGCCACCATTACCAGTCAACGATGAGCGTCGTTCGACATTGACGGTGATGCCGTTGATCGTGGCCCCCGCCGGAACGGCAAAGCCGAAGTCATGACAATAAAGGTACTGGGAGATAGTCCCGTCCAGGGAAACCGTCGCGTAGGAGGTGTTGGAACTCACCGCCCGCCCGGGATTTGACCAAACCTGGGTGCCGATGCCAGCCAGGTTCTCGCAGGCCGTGGGGCTGGCAGTCAGGGTCACAGCAAAAACACTGGAGCCGGCCATCATCATCACCAGCAAGAACAGTGATTTAATGATTAGGTTTTTCACGCAGGAACCCCGCGTGCAATGGTTGATCATGGGCATGCCGGTGTCACTCCATCAACGACGCAGCCGGTTGTCACGCGAACCTGCCGCTCCACATAGTCGTTCCCGACGGCTTCAACATCTTCGCAAGAACCAGAGTCGGGAACGTTACAAGCCGTTGACGTGATCTCATAGACCCTAACGGCGGAACCGCTTTCGTCAGAACTGGCTACACGTGTGCAGTCCACACTGGCCACAAACCCGACAAGCTCCGTCCCGGCAAAAGCAATGTCGGTCCCGGCACTGCACTGCCCAGCCCGCAACAGCTGAAACAGCCCCCACTCAGCGCCGGCCCGGGCCGCCTGGTATGCCCGCGCCCCTTGCACATCCTGGGCGCTGCCCCGGTTCTGGGCCGAGGTCAGCCACAGCATGTAGGTTGCCAGGGCGGCAAAGAGAATCAGCAGAAACACCGCGGTGATGATCGACACCCCGCGTTGCCGCTGACGACCAGGCAGAACGGGCTTCATGGCACGTTGCTCACATGCACCTGATGCAACAGGGTCACTGACTCGCCGGCTTCCTCCAGCGTCAGGGACATGGAAACGACGCCCATACGGGTATTGGCCACATTGGCATCGTAAGTCATGGTGCAGGCATTGGCGCGATTGGCTACCCGATCGGCAAGCAGTACCGGCGCCACGCCGGGAGGGGTGGGCTGGACCGCCCCCACCAGGGCGTAGCCCGAATAACGGCGCAGCAACCCGGCATCCGGATTACATTCATAGGTCACGCGCTGGTTCACGATGAAGAAGCGGGCGCCGGGAGAAGGAACCGGAAAACGGAAGGCTGCAAACTGAACCACACCGGCAGGGGTAATGCCCGTGATGGGCACCATGTTGTTGCCGGTATAGGCATCCGCCCCCGAATCCGTCCCCAGATTGGCAATGGCGACATGGTCCCCCGCCTGAAAAACCGGTGGAGTACCCAGTACGTCGAAGCCGTTGGTGTCCGCTATGCCAAATTCCAACGGATTGCCACCACCGGCTGCCGTCGGATCAGTACGGTAGCGCCCACCAACTCGGGTCTGCAGAAACTCCAGGTAACGCACGTTGCCGACGGCAGTTATGCGGATGCTGTTGGGCAGAGCCAGGCGCAAATCCCGCGCCATGCGGCGCAGGGCGGTGTCCGCAGTGTCCGTCAGACGGGCCCGGCGCTCCGTATCGAAATAGCCTTCGATGGGAATCCGGATGAACATGCCCACCAGCGAGCCGGCAATCCCCAGCAGTACCATGGCGACAATGGCTTCGATCAGGGTGAAGCCCCGCTGACGATGACGCGCCTGACTCATGGCGACACCCGCGGCGCATGACGGGTACGGAAACCATCGAGGCTGATCCGCGTGTTGTTGGGCCCCGTCACCGTGACATTGACCAGCAGAGACTCCGTCGCCGAGATGCCGGCGATACCGAGTTCAGAAATGGTCACCGAGGCCTGATAGCCTGCGGGTGCGGCAATACCGGAAGAAAGATCGGTTGCGGCAATGTTCTTCGGCGTACCAAAGGCATCAACATAATCATTGACGTTGTCGAACGGACGCGCCTCGGTCACTCCGGAGAAAGTATCCGGCCCCACACTCTCGATCAGTGCGGGAGTGCACTGGGCCGTGTTGGTGGCCGAAAGAAAATTGGGATCCTGGGGTTGGCAAAAGGTGAATCCGGCGGAGGTGATTTCTTCCATCAGGGATTCGGCCAGGGCCAGGGCCTGCTTTTGTGGCAGGGGGTCCGCGCTGAAACGGATGGCTGTGCTCATGGCCGACAGCAATCCGGCCACGCCGATGCCGACCACCAGCAGGAAAACGATGGTTTCAATAAGCGTAAAGCCGCCCAGGCGGCGGCTCACGGTACAACCAGAAGGAATCGGGAGCTCAACGATGGACATAGCCGCTTTCGCCTTCCACCGTCAGCGTGAAACCACCCTCCTGCCCACTGACGTTAACGGTCACGCTGGTTGTTGGCGACAGACGCCCCAGAGGATCGAAATTCAATTGCATCGGCGCCAGCGCCACACCATCGGGAATCGCCAGAATGTAATCGCCCGAGGCATTGGGATGGGCCAGGGAAGTATTGCAGGCATCGCCGGAGAAGGCTGACTTGCTAACACTGACCGTTGCCCCCGCCACAACCACACACACCTGCCGACGCTGGGCGACGGCGGTGCGGCGGGCATCCTGCAACAACACCTGCAACTGGTCGGAAAACCCCCGCCCTTCAAAGCCATGACGCCCGGCGAACCTGGGCGCCGCATAGGCCGCCAGGATACCGAGCACGATCATGACCACAACGAGTTCGGGCAGGGTAAAGCCCCGGGAGGAAGAGAGGGGGCGCCGGCCGTAGCGGACCATCAGGCCCTCCTCTCCATCATGCATCAGCAGCCGCTAGTGACGACCGTGTAGGTAGGCTGGGTGTTGGCGCCAGCAGGAGTATAGGTCACCTTGCAATTGGCCGGAGTAGTGGCCTTGGCATGCTGGATGCCGGAGGTACCATCCATCGAAAAATCGGACGCCGGGCTCAGGTCCATCACGGAACTCAGGGCGGCGGCATTGGCAGCATAGCCGTAAACCACGCTGACATTGACGGAGTTGGTGGCGGAGATGGTGGTGGGACCGGCACCCAGAGCATTGCGGGCGGCAGCCTTGCCGTAAATCATGACGTTGGCGGAACGCATGGAAGCTTCCACACCACGGATCACGCCGGCACGGGCATCACCGCTCAGGTCGATGAACTTGGGCAGGGCGGTCGCAGCCAGGATACCCAGAATGACGATCACCACGATCAGTTCGATCAGGGTAAAACCTTTTTGTTGGCTTTTCACAGTAAAGACTCCTTTAGAAAAAAATCACAGACATTCGGAATTGGCGGTTGCAGTGCCGATGACCGGCGCGATGACCGTAGTGGTACCGGACATCTGGGCAGACTGGTAGGTAAACTGGCAGTTGGTGCCGGTGCCGCCGGGGACCACAATGGTCAGGGTGTTGGCAGCACCGGAGCCGCCACCGCTGGTCACATAATCCACCCCGGCGCCGGCAGCAGCCCCCGCCAACAACCCGGCAGCGGCGACAATACCATTGGCATCAGCGGTCGGATACTGAGCGACCCCGGTAATATTCACGCCTTCCATCGGAATATTGATTACGGTAGTGCCATCGGCAGGACAGCTTCCGCCGGTACCGGCACGAGCCAGGCAAGTGGCGTGGAACAGAGCGGAGGCGGCACGCACGGAGGCTACCGCCCCCTGCAACTTAGCCTGGCGCGCCTGGACCTGCAGATTGACAAAACGGGGCAAAGCCGTAGCCGCCAGGATGCCCAGGATGATGATCACAACGATCAGTTCGATAAGGGTAAAGCCCTTCTGCTGGGCCCGGATCAACTTCATTACTCTCTCCCTGCGGGTGAAGCCGCGTAATGTTTTGGCAACCACCCGCACGCACATTGGCCGGTGATACGCATGCCCTCAAATACTCGCCCATGCGACGGGGATTCCCGGTACACGGCGTCGATTGTGAACTCTACGCTTTCAGACGTAATTTCGTTTGTGAAAAAGTTCTCGGAATACCTTGGGCGATAAAGGATTTTCTTTCGCTCCGCATCAAAGTACCAGCCCCCGATTTGTAAATTTCCGTAATCCCCGGCAATTACCCCGGCATAGGCCGGAACAGCGCCATGCAAGGCAGGAAAGGGATTCTCGGTTTCCAGACGAGCCAGGGCTCCATCTCCTTCCGTTCCGATACGGGCGGCCGCTTCCAGCCACACGCCTGCCCGTATTGTATCCAGCACAGAAATCACGGCGGTGCGCTCCACCGCCATCTGCACTTCCCTCAACCGGTGCAGCAGCCCTGCCAACAAAACTAAAGCAATCACCAAAACGACCAACAACTCGAAACGGGATGCCCCCCTGATCCGACGGTCCATCGCCATCAGCGCTTGAAGGCAACCTTGCCCAAGTCCCAGATCGGCAGGAAGATGCCCAACGCCAGAACCAGCACCAAGATGCCAAGGGCCACGATAAGAATCGGCTCGATCTGCTGGGAGAGGTTTTTCAGTTCGTACTCGACCTCACGCTGATACATGTCCGCCACTTCTTCCATCATGTCGTCCAGGGCGCCGGATTCCTCGCCGACAGCCACCATCTGCAACACAATAGGGGTGAATACCCGGGCGCTGATGGCAGTACGCAGGACGGACTCGCCCCGCTCCACACCTTCGCGCATTTTCTCGATCTTGTCCGCGATGAAGACATTGTCCACTGTCTGGGCCACCACGCTCATGGCCTGCACCACTGGCACACCACTACGCACCGCCAGGGCGAAGCTGCGGGAAAAGCGCGCCAGCGTGGCCTTTTCCACGATCTTCCCGGCAATGGGAACCCGTAGCTTGGTCCGGTCCCACAGGTAGCGCCCCATGGGTGTCGCCACCCAGGCGCGGAAGGCGAATATGATCCCGACCAATCCCGCCAGCAGATAGGGCCAGTCGGCCACCATGAAATCGGAGAAATTGATGAGCAAGCGGGTCATGAAGGGCAACTCTGCGTTGAAGCCCTTGAACACCTGGGCAAAAGCAGGAATCACCCAGATATTCACAACCACGATGGCAATCGCCATGGCTGCCACGACAAAGCTTGGATAACGCAGGGCCGACTTCACCTGGTTGCGCATGAACTGCTCGAAATCCAGGTGGTAGAAGAGACGGAGGAATATCTCCTCCAGCCGACCGGTCATTTCCCCCACCCGCACCATGGAGAGATAGAACGGGGGGAAAACAGTCGGGTGACGCGCCAGAGACGCGGACAATTCACGGCCGGAATCCAGGCTCTCCCGCACTTCCTGCAGCAACCGCTTCATGGCGCCGTTGCTGCTGGATTCCTGCAAGCCGGCCAAGGCGCGCATGATCGGCACGCCGGCCTTGAGCAAGGTATAGATCTGGCGGCTGAAAAGCAGCACGTCCACGTGACGGACTTTTTCCGCAAACAGGGTCAGGTTGAACTTGAGGCCGGCCCCGTCCTCCTGCTTGGGCGCCGGCTTGATTTCCAGCGGCGTAATCCCCTGCAACAACAGTTGATCGGCCACGGCCGAGGCAGACATGGCCTCCAGGGAGCCATTGACCAGGCCACCGCCGCTGCTGCGGCCCCGATAGCTGAAATTGGCCACGCTCAGTCTTCCGTCTGGCTGGCCACGCGCATGGCCTCGTCAATGGTGGTACGGCCCTGACGGGCCAGGCGTACCGCATCCCGGCGCAGGGTGTTGCCGCCCATCTGCTTGCGGGCTGCCTGCATGAAGATGGAGGGATCGTCCTGATTGGTGGCTTCCACCACCTCGCTGGTCATTTCAAGCATTTCCCATACACCGGTACGCCCCTGGTAGCCAGTTCCGCCGCAATGGGGGCACCCGGCACCCTTCTTGAAGTGGTGACCGTCGAGCTGCTCGCCCAGCTCATAGCGCAGCCACTCGCGCTCGTGGGGCTCCGGCACATGGGGCGCGGCACAGGAATCGCAGATCACGCGCACCAGACGCTGGGCCAGGACCAGTTGCAGGGACAGGGCCACCATGTAGCGCGGCACCCCCATGTCGAGCAGGCGAATGGGCGTGGAGATGGCATCGTTGGTGTGCAGGGTGGACAGCACCAGGTGGCCGGTCATGGCGGCCCGCATGCCGATTTCGGCCGTCATCTGGTCGCGCATTTCGCCCACCAGGATGATGTCCGGATCCTGGCGCAAGGCCGTACGCAGCACCCGGTCGAAGGAAAGATCGATTTTTTCGTGCACCTGCACCTGGTTGATGCCCGGCAGCCGGTATTCCACCGGGTCTTCCACGGTGATGACCTTCTTTTCCGTGGTATTCAGTTCGGACAGGGCCGCATACAGGGTGGTGGTCTTGCCGGAGCCGGTGGGTCCGGTGACCAGGACGATGCCGCTGGGACGGTGGATGGCATGCCGCAGACGGTCCAGGATATGGGCCGGCATGTGGATGTTGTCGAGGCCGAGGATACCGTTGGACTGGGCCAGGATCCGCATCACCACCGACTCGCCGTACTGGGTGGGCATGGTGGAAATCCGCACGTCCACCGGATTGTTGCGCACCTTGATGTTGAAGCGTCCGTCCTGGGGCAGGCGCTTTTCGGAGATGTCCAGGCCGGACATCAGTTTCAGGCGCAGGGCCACGGCAGTGGCGATTTTCGGGTCGGCCTCGGTCTGGATGTGCAGCACGCCGTCGATGCGGAAGCGGATGCGCAGGCGCGCCTCCTGGGGCTCGATGTGGATGTCCGACGCGCGGGTGCGCAGCGCTTCCTCGAACACGGTCTGCAGCAGTTTCACCACCGGCGCATCTTCGGCGCCCGGGGTCAGCCCCAGCAGTTCGCCGAATTCGATGGGCATGTCGCCCAGCTCCGCCTGCAGTTCCTTGGCCAGGCCGGAGATTTCCTCGGTACGCCGGTACAGGCGGTCGATGGTGACCAGCAGCTGGCTCTCGGTCACCACCGCCAGCTCGATATCCCGCCGGACGAGGCGGACGATTTCGTCGTAGGCCAGCAGGTCGGTGGGATCCACCAGACCCACCAGCAGGGCGCTGCCCCGGTCTTCCAGGGGAATGGCGCGGAAACGGCGAGCCTGGGCCTCGGGCAGCAGCTTGGTGAGGTCCGGCTTGACGTTGAAGGTCTTCAGGTCGAAGAATGGGATGCGCAACTGGCGGGCCAGCGCCTGGGAAATCTGCTCCTCGCTGACGTACCCCCCATCCACGAAAATGCGGCCCAGCTTGCGGCCGGTCAGCTTTTGCTCTTCCAGGGCCAGCTTGAGCTGTGCTTCGGTCAGCAGCCCTTGCTGAATCAACAGGTCACCGAGTCGGATTTTCTCCGGCCGCGCCATAAAATCTCCAATCTGCTTTAAGATTGACGCTTAATTTTTTGAACTATAGCGCTTTTTTACCAACCAACCCAAGCCGCATCGTGCCTTCGTGACCGCCATCATTCTTTACCAGCCCGAAATCCCGCCCAACACCGGCAACATTATTCGCCTTTGCGCCAATACTGGCTGTGAATTACATCTCATCGAACCTTTGGGATTCGATCTTTCGGACAAACAATTGCGGCGGGCGGGGCTGGACTACCACGAATATGCCAAAGTCACACACCATGGAGACTGGCAGAGCTGCCTGGTAGCCATGGCGGGACGGCGCATCTTCGCCCTATCCACCCGCGGCGGACAACGTTACGACACGGTGCGATATCGGCAAGACGATGCCTTCGTTTTTGGTCGGGAAACGGCAGGTTTGCCTGAGGAAATCCTGTGCCAGTTTGCCCCGGAGCAACGACTGCGCCTGCCGATGCTGCCGGACCAGCGCAGTCTCAATCTTTCCAATGCCGCCGCCGTGATGGCGTTTGAAGTTTGGCGGCAACTGGACTTTGCCGGCGGCCGTTAGGTCATCGGCAAATCAGCCCTGCTCGGGCTTGGGGTCCCGGGAAAGCAGCTGGCTCGCCGCCTCGGCGGCCGGCAGGTCGTGGTGCAGCACCGCATCCACGGCGGCAGTGATAGGCATGTCGATGCCCAGGCGACGGGCCAGTCCGGCCACCTCGGCGGCCGTGCTGACACCCTCCGCCACATGCCCCAGATCCACCAGGGTCTGGGCCAGGGTCTTGCCCTGCCCCAGGGCCAGGCCGACCCGGCGGTTGCGGGACAGGTCGCCGGTACAGGTGAGGATCAGGTCACCCATCCCCGCCAGGCCCATGAAGGTTTCCCGCCGCCCGCCCAGGGCCTCACCGAGACGGGCGATTTCGGCCAGTCCCCGGGTCACCAGGGCCGCCCGGGCATTGAGTCCCAGGTCCAGGCCGTCGGCGATGCCGGTGGCAATGGCCAGCACATTCTTCACCGCACCACCCACCTCCACCCCCACCACATCATCGTGGGCGTAGATGCGCAGGCGCTGCGTATGCAGCTGCCGAGCCAGGCGGGCCGCCAGTTCCCCATCGGCGGAAGCCAGGGTGATGGCCGTCGGCTGCTGCCGCGCCACTTCATCGGCAAAGCTGGGGCCGGAAAGGGCGCCGCAGGGATGATCGGCGCCCAACTCTTCCGCCACCACCTGGTGCGGCAGCTTGGCGGAACCAGCCTCCAGGCCCTTGCAGGCCCACAGCACGGGTACCCTACCGGCCAGGCCGGCAGCCTTGAGGCTGCGCAGGGTGGGACGCAGACCGACCAGGGGCGTCGCCACCAACAACAGGTCGGCATCGGCGGCGGCCCAGGCCAGGTCGGAGCCGACCTCCAGCCCCTCGGGGAACGAAACACCCGGCAGGTAACGGCTGTTGGCCCGCTCCCGGGCCATGATCTCGGCCTGGGGCTGCTCCCAGGACCACAGACGGACCCGGTGGGCCGGAGCAAAGGCGATGGCCAGCGCGGTTCCCCAGGCGCCGGCACCTAGAACGGCAATATTCATGGATGGATCAATACTTAAAGGCCCCAGACCTGGTTGGCCCGGAGATAGCCGGTCTGGCCGTCCCGATGCCGGACTTTGGCCCAGCCGGCCGGACCTGCTTCGAGAAGCTCGAGGGCAACCCCCTTTTCCGCCTGGAACGCCAGGGGCGAGGCGGTATCGGCGGCTTGGTGCACCTCGGCCCGGTCCGCCGTCACCTGCAGGGTACGGCGATCGGCCAGGGCCGCCCGCTCAATCCAGGCCAGCCCGCCGGCCGCATCCCGGACCTTGGCCCAGCCTTCCAGATTGACCACCACTTCCACCGGGGTATAGCGGCGGATGATGAACTGGGGCACCCCCTTCTTCGAGGGCGAATCGTAGAGGATGGCGGCAGCCGAGCCTTCGCCCGGCTCCACCGAACGGTAGTCAGCCGCCTGGACGGCCAGGGCCGGCAGGCAAAGAAGCAGGGCACGCGACAAAACCGTCATCCAAGAAGATACGCGCTGGCACATGTCCTACCTCCGGCTGCCGGTTGAATTACTGGATGGGAACTTCGTTGGCACCAGCCTGCTGGGCTTCGGCCTGACGGGCCATGTAGAGGGCCTCGAAATTGACCGGCTGCAGCACCACGGGGGCAAAGCCGGCGCGAGCGATGGCGCTGGAAACCACTTCCCGGGCATAGGGGAAGAGCACATTGGGGCAGGCGATGGCCAGCAGGGGCTCCAGGTTTTCTTCCGGCACGTTGCGGATCTGGAACACGCCGGCCTGGCCGGCTTCCACCAGGAACACGGTCTTGCCGTCTTCCAGCTTGGCGGTGACGGTGACGGTCAACACCACTTCAAACATGCCGTCGCCCAGACCGGAGCCTTCGCTACGCAGCTGGATGTCCACCTGGGGGGAGGTCTGCTCCAGGAAAATCTGGGGCGCATTCGGCACTTCGACGGACAGATCCTTGACGTACAGCTTTTCGATGGCGAAAACGGGGGATTCGGCTTGGCTCATGGTTTGGATTTCCAGTGATTCGGTTGAAAGGGAGACTCAGGACTCGTCGGCCAGCAGGGGCACCAGCCCCCCGGCACGGTCTAGGGCATAGAGGTCGTCGCAGCCGCCGACGTGGGTGTCGCCGATGAAAATCTGGGGCACGGTACGCTTGCCGCCGGTCTTTTCCATCATTTCCTCGCGGCGGGCCGGCTCCAGGTCCACCCGGACCTTCTCGATTTCGGCCACGCCCTTGCTCTTGAGCAGTTGCTCGGCGCGGATGCAGTAGGGACAGACGGCGGTGGAATACATCAGAACACGTTTCATGACGGACTCCTCAGGCCTTGCCGCGGGACAGGGGCAGGCCGGCCTGGGTCCAGGTGCCGACACCGCCGGAGAGATTCACCACCTTGGCAAAGCCGACCTTGCGCATCTGCTCGCAGGCCTTGGCGGAACGGATGCCGGAAGCGCAGCAGACCACGATGGCCCGGTCTTTGTACTGGTCCAGGGAAGCCAGGTGTTCGTCCAGCTTGTTCAGGGGCGTGTTGCGGGCATTGGGCAGGTGGCCGGTGGCGAACTCGGCCGGATCGCGCACGTCGATCACCAGGGCATCTTCCCGGTTGATCAGCAGGGTGGCGTCGGTGGCGGAAACGGCCTTGCCGCCATTGCCGCGCAGCAGGGAAACCACCAGGGCCAGGCCACTCGCCAGGACCAGACCGACCAGAAAAGCGTTCTGCTTAATAAAATCCAAACCAGACTCCGTAAGGGGTGATGAGGGGAAAACGACTCGGGGAGATTACCGCAACCAAGCCCCCCAGGGGTGATTCTAGTGGCCGCTGCCCTGGGGCACGCCGCAGAAGACCTCGCGCATCATGCCGATCAGTTGCAGGGTACGGGCGTCGCCCACCCGGTAATAGACCCGGTTGGCGTCCTTGCGCGTCAGCAGCACGCCCTTCTCCCGCAGGATGGCCAGGTGCTGGGAAATATTGCTTTGGGAGGTACCGACGGCATCGACGATTTCCTGCACGCAGGCTTCCTGATCGCCGACCACGCAGAGTATCTTCAGGCGCAAGGGATGGGCGATCGCCTTCAGCGCCCGGGCGGCCAGTTCGATATGTTCCTGCTTTTCAATCAAGTTAAAGGAAGCTTCCACCGCGGCACTTCTCCAGTAAAACCCGGGCTGGCGAACGGCTGCGTCGGGCGCGGAAGCTCCGGACAGGCTCGTGGCTGGGGCGAAATCATTATAAAATAATCCATTAATCTAGCCTACCGAGTGCCGGCTCGATTTAATCCACATCAACCGTCTTTGCAGTAGTGCGGTCAAAAACCCCTCTCCCCACCCCCAATCTGGCCACAGCCCCATGTACAGGACCGCACCGCCGCAGCGCCCCCTGACCTGCCCCACTCTCCACTTTTCGCGGGTAATGCCAGGGTGAGCGGCACGCGGCATTCCAGCACATCCACCTCGCCACGGCCAAGCGGCCTCGGGCGAACCTTTCTGCTGGCCCTGTTGGGCGGCCTGGCCCTGTACCAGTCCGCCACTCTGGCCGCCACGCCGGCGACCAAACCCGCCGCTTCCAGCAAAACGCCGGCCAAGGTGGTGGTACAGAAGGCGCCGCTGAAAAAGTCGGCACCGCCGACCAAGGCACCTGCCAAAACCACGGCCAAGCTTGCGACCAAGGCCGCGCCGGGCAAAGCCCCGACCAAAGCCGCCGTCACGCCGCGCAAAGCGGCGGCGGTTGCCGCCGGCGTGACGGCCGGCGCCGTTGCCAATCCGGAGCATCAGGCGGAAAGCAGCAAGGCCGACCTGAAGGAGCTGCAGGGCCGCATCGACAGCCTGCGCAAGGAAGTGGCCACCGCCGAGGAATCTCGGGCCGACGTGGCCGACCAGCTGAAGGATGCGGAAAAGGGCATCTCCAACCTATCCCGGGACCTGCGCCAGCTGTCCGGCCAGCGGGGCAACCTGCAGAACACCCTGCAGCAGCTGGCCAGCCAGGCTCGGGAACTGGAAGACACCCTGGCGGGCCAGCGCACCCAGCTGGAGCAACTCCTGATCCGTCAGTACATGGAAGGGGGCGAGGGCTCCGACTCACTGCGCCTGCTGCTCAACGGCGACAACCCCAACCAGATGGCACGGGACCTCTACTACCTGTCGGCCGTGGCCAAGGCGCGCACGGCCCTGCTGCAACAGATCGGCAGCACCCTGAAGCAGAAGAAGGCCCTGGCCGAAGACACCCGCAACCGGGAAACCGAGCTGGCCGAGGTGGAAGCCAAGCAGAAGGAGCAGCACCAGCAGCTGCTGGCCCAGAAGAACCAGCGCCAGGCCACCCTGGCCAAGATTTCCCAGCAGATCGAATCCCGCCGAAAGGAAATCGGCGCCCTGCAGCAGGACGAAAAGCGCCTGACCCGCCTCATCGACGGCCTCTCCCGCATCATCGCCCAGCAGAAGGCCCGGCCGCCCAAGCCCGAAACCAAGCCCCGGGCGCCGGCGGAACGGCCCGCCGGAAGTGGCGGTCAAACACCCGGCATCGACAACGACAAGACCCCAGACGCAGGCCTGGCGCGCTTCTCCGGGGACTTCGCCCGCCTCAAGGGCTCCCTGCGCCTGCCGGTGCGGGGCACCGTCAGCAACCGCTTCGGCACTGCCCGCCAGGAAGGCAGCACCTGGAAGGGCCTCTTCATCCGGGCCGCAGCCGGGGGTGACGTCCATGCCGTGGCCGCCGGCCGGGTGGTCTTCGCCGACTGGATGCGGGGCTTCGGCAACCTGCTGATCCTGGACCACGGCGACGGCTACCTGACCATCTACGGCAACAACGAATCCCTCTACAAACACGTGGGGGAAACGGTGAAGCCGGGCGAGGTTGTCGCCGTCATCGGCAACAGCGGTGGCAACCCGGAATCCGGTTTATACTTTGAACTTCGCCATCAAGGCCAGCCGCTCGACCCGCTCAAATGGGCGAGCTTGAAGTAGGAGACTTTTTGTGAAGATGGGCAAGCCGTTGAAACAGGTGGGACTGATCGGGGTCGGCATGGTGGCCGGCATCCTGCTGTCGGTCCAGATTTCCGCCATCGCCGACAAGGAAACCCGGGCCGGGCTGCCCGTCGAGGAGCTGCGCACCTTCGCCGAAGTCTTCAACGCCATCAAGCAGGGCTATGTGGAGCCGGTGGAAGACAAGAAGCTGATCACCAATGCCATCTCCGGCATGCTCTCCAATCTGGACCCCCACTCCTCCTACCTGGATGCGGATTCCTTCAAGGAACTGCAGGTCGGCACCCAGGGCGAATTCGGCGGCCTCGGCATCGAAGTCGGCATGGAAGACGGCTTCGTCAAGGTGGTTTCCCCCATCGAGGACACCCCCGCCTTCCGCGCCGGGCTCAAGGCCGGCGACCTGATCGTCAAGCTGGACGACACCCCGGTCAAGGGCATGACCCTCTCCGACGCCGTCAAGCGCATGCGCGGCAAGCCCAAGACTCCCATCACCCTGACCATCGTGCGCAAGGGCGAGCAGAAGCCCATCGTCGTCACCCTGAACCGGGAAGTGATCAAGGTGCAGAGCGTCAAGTCCAAGCTGGTGGAACCGGGCTACGGCTACGTGCGCGTCACCCAGTTCCAGGAAAACACCGGCCCCTCCCTGGTCAAGCACCTCTCCGACCTGTACAAGGACGGCGCCCTCAAGGGTCTGGTGCTGGACCTGCGCAACGACCCGGGCGGCCTGCTCAACGGTGCCGTCGGCGTCTCCGCCGCCTTCCTGCCGGCCAAGGCCCTGGTGGTGTCCACCGACGGCCGTACCCCGGACGCCAAGCACCAGTACTTCGCCAGCGCCGAGGACTACCTGCGCGGCAGCCGCGACGACTACCTGAAAAACCTGCCCGCCGAAGTGAAGAAGGTGCCCCTGGTGGTGCTGGTGAACGGCGGCTCCGCCTCCGCCTCCGAAATCGTCGCCGGCGCCCTGCAGGACCACAAGCGCGCCGTGGTGCTGGGCACCCAGACCTTCGGCAAGGGCTCGGTGCAGACCGTGCTGCCCCTGCCCGGCAACACCGCCATCAAGCTCACCACCGCCCGCTACTACACGCCCAACGGCCGTTCCATCCAGGCCAAGGGCATCGTGCCGGACATCAATGTGGAAGAGTCCGCCAACGGCGCCTCTCCGGAGCGCCTGCGGGAAGCCGACCTGGAACGCCACCTGATCAACGACAAGGAAAAGGAAGCCGCCGCGGCGCCCAAATCCAAGGATGGCAAGGCCAACGGCAAGAACAAAGGCAAGGAAGAGGATGAGAAGTCCGAACTGCCGGCACCGGCCGAATTCGCCTCCAAGAGCGACTACCAGCTGAACCAGGCCCTCAACCTTCTCAAGGGTCTGCAGATCATGCAGAATAAGCCGTAACGAGCCTAACAGCAGAACCTCGGGGAGAGGGCCATGAAACGAGTCGCCGCCAAGTTGTCGCGCCGTCTGGATACTCAAAAGAAGCGGGAAATCCTGTTTTCCCGCTTCCCCCCGGGGCAAGTGCCTGAAGCCGCCGATCTGCTGACCGGCCTGGAAAACCTGGACGCCGTGCCCGAGACGGAAAAGCGGGCCGTGGCCGTCGCCTACGACCTCACCGACTACACCTACCGGGGCCTGGAAGAAGGCCTGGTGGACCAGGGCTTCCACCTCGACAACACCCTCATGAGCAAGCTGATGCGGGCCCTCATCTACTATGTCGAGGAAACCCAGCTGCACAATCTGGAAGCACCCGAACGGCCCCTCAAGTCCTCCTCCAAGGCCTACGCCCAGGCCTGGGAACGCCACCCCCACGGGGACCACGACGAAACCCCGCCCGAATGGCGGGAATACAAATAGGCCGCACCGGCCACGCCCCAGGGGCCGCAACAGCGGCCCCTTTGTTTTGCCTCGCCGCGCACAACGGCCCCTTTGTTTTGCCCGCCGCCCCGACGGCCCTTCTAGCCACGCCCAGCCCCTCGCCATGAACGACCAGCAACTGCTCCGCTACAGCCGCCACATCCTCCTCGACCCCATCGGCATCGAAGGCCAGGAACGCTTTCTCGCCGCCCGGGCCCTGGTCATCGGCGCCGGCGGCCTGGGCTCGCCGGCGGCGCTGTACCTGGCTGCTGCCGGCGTCGGCACCCTGGCCCTGGCCGACGGCGACACGGTGGACCTGACCAATCTGCAGCGCCAGATCCTGCACACGGAAGCCTCCGTCGGCCAGCCCAAGGCCGAATCCGGGCGGGACGCCCTGCAGCGCCTCAATCCGGAAACCCGGGTGGAAGTGATCGCCCGCCGCCTGGAAGGGGCGGACCTGGAGGCCGAAGTGGCCAAGGCCGACGTGGTGCTGGACTGCTGCGACAACTTCGCCACCCGCCACGCGGTGAACCGGGCCTGCGTCAAGCTGGGCAAGCCCCTGGTCTCCGGCGCCGCGGTGCGCTTCGACGGCCAGATCAGCATCTTCGACACGCGCCAGCCCGGGGCGCCCTGCTACCACTGCCTCTTTCCCGAAGGCGAGGACGTGGAGGAGGTGCGCTGCGCCACCATGGGCGTCTTCGCCCCCCTCACCGGCATCATCGGCACCCTGCAGGCGGCCGAGGCCCTCAAGCTGCTGGCCGGCTGCGGCCAGACCCTGGGCGGGCGGCTGCTGCTGCTCGACGCCCTGACCATGGAATGGCGCACGGTGCGCCTGCAGAAGGACCCGGGCTGCCCGGTATGCGGGAGCCGATGAAGGGCAGCTGAAAGCACCAAGCCTGAAAGGCAATAGGGACGCCACTTTCCGCCGTGCATAGGCGAAGAATGGCGTCCCTATTGCCTTTCAGTGACGCTGTATTTGGGGAATATCCGCCGCCGGCTCAGGCCAGGCGGGCCAGGATGCGCAGGTCGCCGCCCACCTGGCGCAGGTCGTGCCACCGCAGGCGTTGCTGCTGCTCCAGGGAGGTCAGCTCGGGCAGGCCGAAGAGGCCCAGGGCCGGGTTGCCCAGCAGGGTCGGCGCCAGGTAGAGCAGCAGTTCGTCCACCAGCCCCGCGGCCAGCAGGGCGCCGTTGAGGCCGGCACCGCCTTCCACGTGCAGTTCATTGATGCCCCGCCGCCCCAGCTCCAAGAGCAGGGCAGCCAGATCCACCCGGCCAGCGGCGTCGGGCAGCAGCAGCACTTCGGCACCCTGGGCCGCCAGGGCCGCGGCCTTGGCCGGGTCCGGGTTGGCGGTGGCGATGAGGACCGGGCGGCCGTCCAGCAGACGGGCCGTGGGCGGGGTTTGCAGGCGGCTGTCCACCACCACCGGGCGGGGCTGGCGCTCCGTGTCGACGCCCCGCACATTGAGCAGGGGATCGTCGGCCAGCACGGTGCCGCTGCCGCTGAGAATGGCACAGGCCCGGGCCCGCCAGCGGTGGCCGTCCTGGCGCGCCTCGGCCCCGGTGATCCACTGGCTCTGGCCGTTGGCCAGGGCCGTCCTGCCGTCCAGGCTGGAAGCGGCTTTCAGGCGCACCCAGGGGCGCCCTCTGGTCATGCGGGAGACGAAACCGATGTTGAGTTCCCGGGCCTCATTGGCCAGCACGCCGGCACAGACTTCGATACCGGCCTGACGCAGGATGGCCAGGCCGCGGCTGGCCACCAGGGGATTGGGGTCTTCCATGGCCGCCACCACCCGGGCGACGCCGGCGGCTACCAGGGCTTCGGCGCAGGGCGGGGTGCGGCCGTGGTGGCTGCAGGGTTCCAGAGTGACGTAGGCGGTGGCGCCCCGGGCGGCTTCGCCGGCGGCGCGCAGGGCATGGACTTCGGCATGGGGTTCGCCGGCCCGCACATGCCAGCCCTCGCCGACGACGACGCCGTCCCTGACCAGGACACAGCCGACCCGGGGATTGGGGGAGGTGGAGAACAGCCCCTGTTCGGCCAGGGCCAGGGCCCGGGCCATGTGGGCGTGGTCGGCAGCGGTGCCGGGGGCGGCGGGCATGAGATGAGGGGAGAATTACTCGTCGCGGGGGCGACGCACAGGCTTGCCCGGGGTCACTTCGCGCACGGCGTGGGAGAACTCGTCCACGTCCTCGAAGTTGCGATAGACCGAGGCAAAGCGGACGTAGGCGATCTTGTCCAGCTTCTTCAGTTCCCGCATCACCATCTCACCCACCTTTTCGGAGGGGATTTCCCGCTCGCCCAGGGCCAGCAGTTTTTCTTCGATGCGGGTAATGGCGCCGTCCACCGCCTCGGTGGTCACGGGCCGCTTGCGCAGGGCCAGCCACAGGCTGGCGGAGAGCTTGTCCCGGTTGTAGTCCACCCGGGAGCCGTTTTTCTTGACCACCTGGGGCAGGCGGATTTCCGCCCGCTCATAGGTGGTGAAACGCTTGTCGCAGTTGAGGCAGCGGCGGCGGCGGCGCACGATGTCGCCGTCTTCGTTGATGCGGGTGTCCACCACCGTGGTGTCCATCGCTCCGCAGAAGGGGCATTTCATCGCTGCGCCGCCCTGGCCGTCTTACTTGCCGTAGACCGGGAACTTGGCGCAGAGGGCGGCCACCTTGGCGCGCACTTCGGCCAGCTTGGCTTCGTCGTTCGGTGCGTCGAGCACGTCGGCCACCAGGTGGGCGATCTGCTCGGCTTCGATCTCGGTGAAACCGCGGCTGGTCATGGCCGGGGAACCGATACGGATGCCGGAAGTGACGAAGGGCTTTTCCGGGTCGTTGGGAATGCCGTTCTTGTTCACGGTGATGTGAGCCTTGCCCAGGGCGGCTTCGGCTTCCTTGCCGGTGATCTTCTTGGCGCGCAGGTCGATCAGGAAGACGTGGGACTCGGTACGGCCGGAAACGATGCGCAGGCCGCGCTCCTCGCCCAGGACCTTGGCCATGACGCGGGCGTTGTTGATCACCTGCTCCTGGTACTTCTTGAACTCGGGGGAAGCGGCTTCCTTGAAGGCCACGGCCTTGGCGGCGATGACGTGCATCAGGGGGCCACCCTGGAGGCCGGGGAAGATGGCGGAGTTGAGGGCCTTCTCGTGCTCGGCCTTCATCAGGATGACGCCGCCGCGGGGACCGCGCAGGGTCTTGTGGGTGGTGGAGGTGACCACGTCGGCGAAGGGCACCGGGTTGGGGTAGTAACCGGCGGCGATGAGGCCGGCATAGTGGGCCATGTCCACCCAGAAGATGGCGCCGACTTCCTTGGCGATCTTGGCGAAGCGCTCGAAGTCGATGCGCAGGGCGTAGGCGGAGGCGCCGGCGACGATGATCTTCGGCTTGTGCTCGCGGGCCAGGGCTTCCATCTTGTCGTAGTCGATCTCTTCCTTCTCGTTGAGACCGTAGGAGACGACGTTGAACCACTTGCCGGACATGTTCAGGGCCATGCCGTGGGTGAGGTGGCCGCCTTCGGCCAGGCTCATGCCCATGATGGTGTCGCCGGGCTTGGCGAAGGCCATCAGCACGGCCTGGTTGGCCTGGGAACCGGAGTTGGGCTGCACGTTGGCGGCTTCGGCGCCGAACAGCTTCTTCAGGCGCTCGATGGCCAGCTGCTCGGCCACGTCCACGTATTCGCAGCCGCCGTAGTAGCGCTTGCCGGGGTAGCCTTCGGCGTACTTGTTGGTCAGCTGGGAGCCTTGGGCTTCCATGACCGCGTTGGAGACGTAGTTTTCGGAGGCGATCAGTTCGATGTGCTCTTCTTGGCGACGATTTTCATCTTCGATCGCCTTCCAGAGTTCGGGGTCCACTTTCGCCAGGGTGTCGTTTGCGGAGAACATCGGTGCTGCCTCTCAAGCCGTTGAAAAAGGCGGAAATTGTATCATGCCAACCCCCGCCGCCACCCCTCCCGGGGAAAACCCTGCCCCAATTTGGGGCGCCGCCCGGCAGAGTCAGCCCGGCAGAGTCAGCCCGGCAGCTCGTCCAGGGCGCCGTCTTCCAGGTGCCGGGTGCAGCTCCACTGGACGATGCGCCAGCCGGCCCCGTCCCTTTCCAGCCAGGTGATGCCGGCATTGGGGATGGTGAAATCCCGGGGCGCCGCCAGGGGGCGTCCGCGTACGTGGCGGTTGATGACGTCCAGCACCCCGCCGTGACACACCAGCACCACCGTTTCGCCCCGGTGTTCCGCCGCCAGGGCCTCCAGGCAGCGGCTGACCCGGGCGGAAAAGTCCTCCAGACTCTCCCCTTGGGGAATGGGCAGCTCCGGCTGGCGCGCCTCGAAGGCCGCATAGGCGCCCGGATGCTGCTGCCGCGCCTCGTCGTAGGTGAGCCCTTCGAAAATGCCGTAGCTGCGCTCCCGCAGGGCCGGCCGCAGACACACGGGACGCCCCAGATGGGCGGCGATGGCCTCCGCCGTGACCCGGGCCCGGGCCAGGTCGCTGCTGTACACCGCCGTCACCGTGCCGGCCTCGGTCGCCAGGCGCCGGGCCGCCGCCCGGGCCTGGCGCAGCCCGGTGGGGTTGAGGCCGATGTCGAGATGGCCCTGGATGCGCCGGTCGGCATTCCAGAAAGTCTCGCCGTGGCGAATGACGCAGATGCGGGTGGGGGCTTTGACCATCGACGGCTCCGGCAACACAGGGCAAAAACCAGGGTTTTAGCAGACCCGGCGGCAGAAGGGAAACAGGGCGTCAAAATGCCAGCGTCACCGGCCGGAAAGCCGCTGCCGGCTAGGGTTTCCACCAATGGCCCGGCCCCGGCCCCTGTGCCACAATCGCCGCGCAATTTGTGGGATTGGGCACCCGGCCGCCACCAACGAGGCCAGGACACCTCCCGCAAGACTCGGGCAGACGCGCTGCACGCCTGCCCTGGCCACAAGCCGAAATACAAGCGATGGGCCCAAGAAGCCCGGCATTTTCGACATCTCTGGAGGAACCAACCGTGACCTTTCTGCTCAGCGTCTCCCGCGGGATCGACGCCCTCAACGAGCGCGTCGGCAAAGCCGTGATCTGGCTGGTGCTGCTCATGACCATTCTCAGCGCCGGCAACGCCGTGATGCGCTACACCATCAATTACAGTTCCAACGGTCTGCTGGAAATCCAGTGGTACCTCTTCGCCGTGATCTTCCTCTTCAGCGCCGGCTACACCCTGCTGCGCAACGAGCACGTGCGCATCGACGTGGTGGCGGGCAAGTTCTCCCCCCGCGGCCAGGCCTGGATCGACATCATCGGCACCCTGCTGTTCCTGATGCCCATGGCCGTCCTGATCATGTACCTGTCCTGGCCCATTTTCATGAATGCCTGGGACTCCGGTGAAATGTCCTCCAACCCCGGCGGCCTGATCCGCTGGCCGGCCCGCCTGATGATTCCTGTCGGCTTCCTGCTGCTGGTGCTGCAGGGCCTCTCCGAACTGATCAAGCGCATCGCCTTCCTGCGCGGCCTGATCGCCAACCCCGCTGAAAAGCACAAAGGCCCCTCCGCCGAAGAAGAACTGGCGGCCGCAATCAAGGCCAAGAAAGGCGAGGCATAACCATGGAATTCCTGATCAACAACATGGCGCCGGTAATGTTCGGCGCCCTCGTCCTGTTCCTCCTCTTCGGCTACCCGGTGGCCTTCGCCCTGGCCGCCAACGGCATGGTCTTCGGCTTCATCGGCATGGAACTGGGTCTGCTCCACCCCGCCCTGTTCCAGGCCCTGCCGGAACGGGTCTTCGGCATCATGGCCAACGACACCCTGCTGGCCATTCCCTTCTTCACCTTCATGGGCCTGGTGCTGGAGCGCTCGGGCATGGCGGAGGATCTGCTCGACACCATCGGCCAGCTCTTCGGCCCCATGCGCGGCGGCCTGGCCTATGCGGTGATCTTCGTCGGCGCCCTGCTGGCGGCCACCACCGGCGTGGTGGCGGCTTCGGTGATCTCCATGGGCCTGATCTCCCTGCCCATCATGCTGCGCTACGGCTACGACAAGCGCCTGGCCTCCGGCGTCATCGCCGCCTCCGGCACCCTGGCCCAGATCATCCCGCCCTCCCTGGTGCTGATCATCATGGCCGACCAGCTGGGCAAGTCCGTGGGCGACATGTACGAAGGCGCCATGGTCCCCGGCCTGATCCTGACCAGCCTGTATGTGGGCTACGTCGTCATCCTCACCCTCATCAAGCCCAACGCCGCCCCGGCCCTGCCCCTGGAAGCCCGCTCCCTGCGCGGCGCCAAGCTGCTGATGCGGGTGCTGACCTCCCTGGTGCCGCCCCTGGTGCTGATCTTCCTGGTACTGGGCACCATCTTCCTGGGCATCGCCACCCCCACCGAGGGCGGCGCCATGGGTGCCAGCGGCGCCCTGATCCTGGCCCTGATGCGCAAGCGCCTGTCTGTCTCCCTGCTCAAGCAGGCCATGGACACCACCGCCAAGCTGTCCTCCTTCGTGGTCTTCATCCTGGTGGGCTCCACGGTGTTCGGCCTGGTCTTCCGGGCGGTGAACGGCGACCTGTGGGTGGAACACCTGCTGACCTCCCTGCCGGGCGGCCAGCTGGGCTTCCTCATCGTGGTGAACATCCTGGTCTTCGTCCTGGCCTTCTTCCTGGACTTCTTCGAACTGTCCTTCATCATCGTTCCCCTGCTGGGACCGGTGGCGGAAAAGCTGGGCATCGACCTGATCTGGTTCGGCGTGCTGCTGGGGGTGAACATGCAGACCTCCTTCATGCACCCGCCCTTCGGCTTCGCCCTGTTCTACCTGCGTTCCGTGGCCCCGGCCTCGATCAAGACCACCGATATCTACTGGGGCGCCGTGCCGTTCGTGTGCATCCAGATCATCATGGTGGCCCTCATCATCATCTTCCCGGGCATCGTCAGCTACGGCGATCCGGCCCACCGGGCCCCGACCCAGCAGGAATCCGAAGCCATGGACCTCAACTCCCTGATGCAGCAGCAGGAGGGAGAAGGCGGAGGCTCCGGCGAAGAGGGTCAGAACGAACTGCTCAAGCAGCTGCAGCAGAACAGCAACTGAGCCCAGGTTCATCCCTAGCTTGTGCCCGCCGGCAACCCCGGCGGGCTTTTTTTTCGCCCGCCGCCGGCCACTCCGCCGAACGAGCGGCAATAAAAAAGGGAGCCGCAGCTCCCTTTTCGCTTCAGGCCGGAGAACCCCGGCTCAGCCCCACATGGCCCGCTCGATCAGACCCTTGACGGTCTTGGGGTCGAAGGGCTTGTCGCAGATGGCGGAAACGCCGGCCTGCTCCACCGCGGCCAGGCGGCTCATATTGGATTCGCTGGTGACCATCAGCACCGGCACGGTGGCCTGCCAGCTCTGCTGGCGGATGTATTCCACCAGGGCCTTGCCGTCCATTTCCGGCATGTTGTAATCGGTAAGCACCAGATCCACCATGGTTTCGCCGAGCACGGACACCGCCTCCTTGCCATTGCTGGCTTCGAGGAAGTTCTCGATGCCCAGGTTCTCCAGGATGTGGCGCAGGAATTTGCGGGACACCGGGCTGTCGTCCACGATCAGCACCTTCAGGCTTTCCAGGTCCACCGGCACTTCCAGCTGGCCTTCCGGCTCCAGGTAGTCGATCACCGCGCGCAGGGCGGTGAGCAGCTGCTTTTCGCTGAAGGGTTTGGGCAGGATGCTGCAGGCGCCGGACTGACGGATGGGGTCCAGCACCTTGGGCCTGGTTTCGCTGGAGATGAGCACGAAGGGCAGCATTTCCAGGTCATCGTCGGCGCGCATGGCGTAGACCAGCTCGGTGCCGGTCATGTCCGGCAGATACATGGCGCTGATGACCACGGAAGGCTTGGACCGGTGCAGCAGGGCCAGGGCATCGGCGCCACTGGCGGCAGTCTGCATGTTGGCGACGCCCAGGTTGCGCAGGAACTGGCCGACGATATGGGCCTGGGTGTGGGATGGTTCCACCAGCACGACCGAGAGGTCGGCGACGGAAGAAATCATGTGCATGGAGCTCCCCTCCTTCTATTGTGCCGGCCACTATAGCAAAAACCCCGGCACGAAGCCGGGGCCGGAGTGGGGCGGAGGCGGCTTACTGCTTGCCGCGGACGAAGCGCAGGGTGGTGGCGGCTACCCGGGCGCCGTAGAGGCGGGCCGTTTCCAGGTCGCCGGCGGGGGGCGCCACGTCGGGGCCGACGTCGGAGTCGGACTGGGCCATGGCGCCGTAGGAAGCACCCATGCGGTTCACGTCGTTGCGCTGGGCCTTGGAGCTGTTGGCCGGCAGCAGCCCCAGGCTGACCCAGATCATGCCGTGCTGCAGGGCCAGGGTGGCGAGGGCGCCCAGGGTGCCCTGCTTGTCGCCGTTGAGGGAGGCGGAGTTGGTGAAGCCGCCGGCCACCTTGTCCTGCCAGGCCCGGGTGAACCAGGCCTTGGAGGAGGCGTCGGCGAATTCCTTGAACTTGGCGGAGGGGCCGCCCATGTAGGTGGGGGCGCCGAAGATGATGCCATCGGCCCCATCCAGGTCAGCCCAGGGCACGGCGGCGATGTCGTCCAGGGCCACCAGCTGGGCGCTGGCGCCGGCCACCTCATTGACGCCGGCGGCGACGGCGGCGGCCTGCTTGGCGGTGTGGCCGTAGCCGCTGTGATACACGATGGCGATCTTTGCCATGAAACGCTCCTTCAGTCTGTCGGGGGTTGGGAAGTTGGGAATGGGAAATCAGGACCAACGGCAGGCAACGCTCAGGCCGCGGGCGGCAGGTCGAAGAGAAGAAACTCCCCCGGCTCGGCGCCGCCCTGGAAGGCCAGCTCGGATTCGTCGGCAATCTTGGCGCCGTCGCCGGCGGCCAGGGCCACGCCGTTGAGGCTGACTTGGCCGCGGATGACATGGACGTAGGCCAGACGGCCTGGCGCCAGGGCGTGGCGCACCGCCTCGGCCGGGCCCAGGTGGGCCGCCAGCAGCAGGGCGTCCTGCTGGATCACGGCGCTGCCGTCGCGGCCGTCCGGCGAAGCCACCAGCACCCACAGGCTGGCGTTGTCCGGCGTGAACAGCCGGTGCTGGTCGTAGCTGGCCCTGCCTCCCTTGAGGGCCGGCTCGATCCAGATCTGCAGCAGATGGGTTTCCTCATCGGCGGAAGGGTTGAACTCGCTGTGCAGCACGCCTTTGCCGGCGCTCATGCGCTGCACCTCGCCGCGGCGGATGATGCCGCCGTTGCCCAGGCTGTCCTTGTGTTCCAGGGCGCCGGAGAGGATGTAGGTGACGATTTCCATGTCCCGGTGGCCGTGCATGGGGAAACCGGTGCCCGGCGCCACCCGGTCCTCGTTGATCACCCGCAGCGCGCCCCAGCCCATTTCCCGGGGATCGTAGTAGTCGGCGAAGGAAAAGCTGTGTTTGGCCTGGAGCCAGCCGTGATCGGCCTGGCCCCGGGCGTCGGACGGACGTAGCTGGATCATGTCGGGCTCCTTGGCAAGAAGTATTGTTCATTTGCATTCATGGGTTGAAGCCATACTAAGCAATGGATTAGAGTGATTCCAGCGAAATGAACTCACCGATTCATTCAATTTCCTTCACCTATGCGCATCTCCCTCGACGCCCTGCAGATCCTCGACGCCATCGACACCCAGGGCTCCTACGCTGCCGCCGCCAGCCGCCTGCACCGGGTACCCTCGGCCCTCTCCCACGCCATGCAGAAGCTGGAAGGGGAGCTGGGGGTGGAACTGTTCGAGAAGAGCGGCCGCCGCGCCATCCTCACCGCCGCCGGCCGCACCCTGCTGGAGGACGGCCGCCATCTGCTGCGCGCCGCCCTGGAGCTGGAGTCCCGGGTGAAGCGGGTGGCCACCGGCTGGGAAACGGAGCTGTCCATCGCGGTGGACTCGGTCATCCCCGGCGAGCGCCTCTATCCCCTGCTGCAGCGCTTCTACGACGAAGGCCACGGCACCCGCCTGCGCCTCTCCTACGAAGTCCTGGGGGGCTGCTGGGACGCCCTGACCACGGGCCGGGCCGACCTGGTGATCGGCGCCCCCGGCGACATGCCGGCCCGGGGCGGCATCGCCACCCGGCCCCTGGGCACCATGGAGCTGGTATTCACCATGGCCCCCGGTCATCCCCTGAGCACGGTGCCCGAGCCCATTCCAGCCCACGAACTGGCCCGGTACCGGGCCGTGGTGCTGGCCGACACCTCCCGGGAACTGGCCGCCCGCACCAGCGGCCTGCTGGAAGGCCAGGACGCCCTGCGGGTGCCGGACATGCAGAGCAAGGCGGCGGCCCAGGCCGCCGGTCTTGGCGTCGGCCACCTGCCACCCTGGCTGGTGGCGCGGGAAGTGGCGGCAGGCCGCCTGGTCACCAGGACCCTGGCCGAACCCAAGGGCAGCACCCCGCTCCACATTGCCTGGCGCCCCTCCCACGAGGGCCGTGCCCTGGCCTGGTTCCTGGCGGCCCTGGAGGACCGGGAGCTGTGCCAGACCCTGACCGCGGGTCTGGCGTAAAGGGGGAAGCCGGCCCCCGGCTGGGGTAAAATTCCCGGATGACCGATCCCAGCTTCGTCCATCTCCGCCTCCACAGCGAATACTCCATCACCGACGGCATCGTCCGCCTCGACGACGCCGTGGCCCGCGCCATCGCCGACGGCCAGCCGGCCATGGCCCTCACCGACCTGGCCAACGCCTTCGGCCTGGTGAAGTTCTACAACGCCTGCCGCGGCAAGGGCGTCAAGCCCGTCGCCGGCGCCGACGTGTGGATCGCCAACGAAACCGAGACCGACCGTCCCTTCCGCCTGCTGCTGCTGGTGCGCAGCCACCGGGGCTACCTGCAGCTGTGCGAACTGCTGTCCCGGGCCTACCTGGCCGAAGGCCGGCGGGACCGGGCCGAGATCAAGCGGGCCTGGTTCGACGAAGTGGGCTGCGACGGCCTCATCGCCCTCTCCGGCGCCAAGGACGGCGACGTGGGCGACGCCCTCCTGGCCGGCAACCGGGACCTGGCGGCGGCCCGGGCCAGGGCCTGGAGTGCCCAGTTCCCCCAGGCCTTCTACCTGGAAGTGCAGCGGGCCGGCCATCCCCAGCAGGAGCAACTGGTGTCGGCCACCGCCGACCTCGGCGCCGACCTGGAACTGCCCCTGGTGGCCACCCACCCGATCCAGTTCCTCGACGCCGACGACTTCAAGGCCCACGAGGCCCGGGTCTGCATCGCCGAGGGCTACGTCCTGGGCGACCGGCGCCGCCCCAAGACCTTCACCGAACAGCAGTATTTCAAGACCCAGGCGGAAATGGCGGAGCTTTTCGCCGACCTGCCCGAGGCCCTGGAAAACACGCTGGAAATCGCCAAGCGCTGCAACCTGACCCTGACCCTGGGCAAGAACTTCCTGCCCCAGTTCCCCACCCCCGACGGCATCTCCCTGGACCAGCACCTCATCAACGAGGCCAAGGCCGGCCTGGAGAAGCGCCTGGAACTGCTGTTCCCGGACCCGGAGGAGCGGCAGCGGCGGCGCCCGGAGTACGACGAGCGCCTGGAGATCGAGACCAAGACCATCGTGCAGATGGGCTTCCCCGGCTACTTCCTGATCGTGGCCGACTTCATCAACTGGGGGAAGCACAACGGCGTGCCCGTGGGCCCGGGCCGGGGTTCCGGCGCCGGCTCCCTGGTGGCCTACAGCCTGGGCATCACCGACCTGGACCCGCTGCAGTACGCCCTGCTGTTCGAGCGCTTCCTCAACCCCGAGCGGGTCTCCATGCCCGACTTCGACATCGACTTCTGCCAGGACAACCGCTGGCGCGTGATCGAGTACGTGCGCCACAAGTACGGCGTCGATGCGGTGTCCCAGATCGCCACCTTCGGCACCATGTCCTCCAAGGCGGTGATCCGGGACGTGGGCCGGGTGCTGGACCTGCCCTACAACTTCTGCGACTCCCTCTCCAAGCTCATCCCGGTGGAAGCCAACAAGCCGGTGTCCCTGGCCCAGGCCCTGGAAATGGAGCCCCAGCTGAAGGAGAAGATGGAGGAGGAAGAGGAAGTGGCCGAGCTGTTCGAGCTGGCCATGAAGCTGGAGGACTTGACCCGCAACGTGGGCATGCACGCCGGCGGCGTGCTGATCGCCCCGGGCAAGCTCACCGACTTCTGCCCCCTCTACGCCCAGCCCGGCTCCGACTCGGTGGTCAGCCAGTACGACAAGGACGACGTGGAAAAGGTCGGCCTGGTGAAGTTCGACTTCCTCGGCCTGCGCAACCTGACCATTATCGAGCTGGCCGTGGAGTACGTGGAACGGCTCACCGGCGAAAAGCTGGACCTGCTCTCCCTGCCCTTCACCGACCCCGCCGCCTACCAGATTCTCAAGGACGCCAACACCACGGCGATCTTCCAGGTGGAATCGGAGGGCATGAAGAAGCTGCTGAAGAAGCTGGCCCCCGACCGCTTCGAAGACATCATCGCCGTGCTGGCCCTGTACCGTCCCGGCCCCCTGGGCTCGGGCATGGTGGACGACTTCATCCTGCGCAAAAAGGGCCAGCAGAAGATCGACTATTTCCACCCGGACCTGAAAGGCTGCCTGGACCCCACCTACGGGGTGATCGTGTATCAGGAACAGGTGATGCAGATCTCCCAGATCATCGGCGGCTACACCCTGGGCGGCGCCGACATGCTGCGCCGGGCCATGGGTAAGAAAAAGGCCGAGGAAATGGCCAAGCACCGGGAGACCATTGCCGAAGGGGCGAAGAAGAAGGGCTACGACCCGGCCCTGGCCGAACAGCTGTTCGACCTCATGACCAAGTTCGCGGAGTACGGCTTCAACAAGTCCCACACCGCCGCCTACGCCATGGTCACCTACCACACCGCCTGGCTCAAGGCCCACCACTGCTCGGCCTTCATGGCGGCCACAATGTCCTCGGACATGGACAACACGGACACCGTGAAAATCTTCTACGAAGACACGGTGAAAAACGGTATCAAGGTGCTGCCGCCGGACGTGAACCACTCCGACTACCGCTTCGTGCCGGTGGACGGCAAGACCATCCGCTACGGCCTGGGGGCGGTGAAGGGCACCGGCCAGCAGGCGGTGGAGTGCATCCTCGCCGCCCGCGCCGAAGGCGGCCCCTTCAAGGACCTTTTCGACTTCTGCCTGCGGGTGGACAAACGCCTGGTGAACCGCCGCACCATCGAAGCCCTGATCCGCGCCGGCGCCTTCGACACCCTGGACCCGAGCCGGGACCGGGCCCAGCTCATCGCCTCCGTCAGCATCGCCATGGAAGCGGCCGACCAGGCCGAGCGCAACGCCCACCAGGGCGGCCTCTTCGAGATGTTCGGCAGCGGCGACGACGCTGTGGCCGAAGCGCCCCAGTACGTCAGCGTCCGCCCCTGGAGCGACAAGCAGCGCCTGCTGGAAGAAAAGACCGCCCTCGGCTTCTTCTATTCCGGCCACCCCTTCGACAGCATCCGCAGCGAAGCCAAGCGCTTCGCCGGCCGCCCCCTGAGCGCCCTGGCCCCGGCCCGGGAGCCCCAGACCCTGGCCGGCGTGGTCATGGACCTGCGGGTGAAGATGACCAGCCGGGGCCGCATGGGCATCATCATCCTGGACGACGGCTCCTGCCCGTCGCTGGAGGTGACGGTCTACAGCGAGGTCTTCGATGCCCACCGCAACAAGCTGAAGGTGGACGAACCCCTGATCATCGAAGGCAAGGTGAGCAAGGACGACTTCCGCGACGGCCTGCGCATCGTCGCCGAGAATCTCTACACCCTGCCCGAAGCCCGCACCCGCTTCGCCCGCCAGTTGCGCCTGTCGATGAACGGCCAGGCCGATGCGCGCAAGCTGCAGGAACTGCTCACCCCCTTCCGCATGGAAGGCGGCTGCCCGGTACGCATCGCTTACCGCAACGGCGAAGCCCAGTGCGAGCTGATCCTGGGCGAAGGCACCCGGGTGCGACCGGACGACGACCTGCTGCAAACCCTGCAGGACTGGCTCAGCCCCGCCGGCGTCGAGCTGCAGTACAACTAACCCCGGCCCCCGGGCCATGCTTCCCCCACTCCTGAGGAGCCCGCCATGAACTGCAAACCCCTTCTCGCCGTTGCCCTGGCACTGGCCCTGGCCGCCTGTTCCAAGGTCACCCTGGAAAACTACGGCAAGCTGAAAATGGGCCAGAAGTACGAGGAAGTGACGGCCATCATCGGCGAGCCCAGCCACTGCGACGAAACCCTGGGGGTGCGTTCCTGCGCCTGGGGCAGCGAACAGCAGGGCATCACCGTCAATTTCTTTGGCGGCCAGGTGGTCCTGCTCTCCGCCCGCAACCTGAAGTAGGCCCATGTCCATCCGCCTCATCGACGGCGCCCTGCTGGCGGAGGTGACAGCCGAAGCCCAGGCCTCGCCCCGGCTGCGCAAGAACCGCAACTTCCATCCCCGGGACGACTACCCGGGCCACCGCCTGCTCAACGCCCTGGAACCAGGCTCCTACGTGCCGCCCCACCGCCACCTGGACCCCAACAAGGATGAAACCATGGTGGTCCTCAGCGGCCGCCTGGGCCTGGTGACCTTCGACGGGCAGGGCAACATCACCGGCACCGCCGTGCTGGCCCCGGGCAGCCACACCCTGGGCGTGGACATCCCCCACGGCACCTGGCACTCCGTCCTGGCCCTGTGCCCGGGCACCGTCTTCCTCGAAGCCAAGTCCGGCCCCTACCTGCCCCTCACCGGTGACGAACTGGCCCCCTGGGCCCCGGCGGAAGGCCAGGTGGAAGCGGCTGCCTACCAGGCCACCCTGGCCCGCCTCTTCGCCGCCCCGGCAAGCTAAAAAAAGGCCCGCTGGGGAGCGGGCCTGAACTTTCGAGAGGTGGTACAGGAACTCAGTCGAGGGCGATCTGGGCCTTCAGCCAGAAGGTGCGCCCGGGCTCGTTGATGCGTAACGTCGACGCACCAAGGTAGCCGGCAATGTCGGAGCCGCCCTTGGACAGATGCTCGGCATAGACCTTGTCGAACAGGTTATCCACGCCGGCACTGAGCAGGGCCTTCTTGTTGGGACGATAGCCGGCGTTGAGGGAGAAGACGCCGAAGCCGCCGCTGCGTCCCAGGTCCTTGCCGTTGGAAACGATGTTGCCGGAACCCACGTCGTAGCGGTCCTGGGCCGAAACGAGCCGGGCCAGGGCACCGACGGAATAGGTCTTGTCGTCATAGGACAGGCCGACCCGCAGCTCCAGGGGCGGCTGCTGGGCCAGGGGCTTGTCGTCCGTGTCGTTGCTGCCGCGCACGTAGGCCAGGGTGCCGTAGCCCTTCCAGGCGGAATTGAACTGGTAGGCCAGGTCGGCTTCGCCGCCGTAGATGGTGGCATCCACATTGCGCGTCACCGCCGTGCCGACCCAGCGGATCAGCAGGTAGTCCTGCACCTTGCTGTAGAAGCCGGAGACCGCACCGCTCCAGGGACCGTTGCGATAGTTGGCTCCCACGTCCAGCTGGGTGGTCTTTTCCGGCTTGACGTCGAGGAAGACGCTGGTGGCCGGCGCCAGGGGATTGCCCTTGCCCCGCTCCCAGAAATCGGCGGTCCGGCCGGCATGGCCCAGACCGGCGTACCAGGTGCCGGCACCCTTGGCAAAGTCGTTCTCGTAACGCAGGAAGCCGCTGCCCAGGGTCTCCTTGTCGGTCTTACCCCGGGTGATGCTGGTGGCGCGCTTGTCCTGCACCTCATGCCAGTCCACACGCAGGCCGCCGATGACACGGCGATCCTCGGCCAGCAGGTGGGTGGCTTCGCTGAACAGGCCATGCTGCTTGAAGATCATGTCCTCGGCCCAGGCCTTGGACTGGTAGCTCGTTTCAGCCGCCGCGGCGCTCATCATGGACATGCCGGAACGGAAGCGGTGGGTATCTTCCTTCTGGTCCACGCCGATGGTGACCTTGGTGCTATCACCGGGAGCCAGGGTGATGGAGAAGCGGCTGCCCAGGGTCTTGCGGTCCGGATTGCTGACCATGTAGCTGGATGCCGGCGGCTTGGTGCGCAGGCTGTAGTTATCCATCACGTGGTCTACATAGTTGTAGTAGGCCAGAGCCTCCACCTTGTCCACCAGGGCGGAAAGCTTGCGCTTCTCGAACTTCAGGGCCACGTTCTCCCGGGCGAACTTGGAGCCGTCCATAGAGCGGTCGGCGTAGGCAGCCTCGCCGTCGCTGCGGGCCAGGGACAGTTCCATGCGGGTGTTGTCGTCCGGCGTCAGGCCGACGGCTGCATTGTTGCTCCAGCGGGTGTAGCGGGAGTGCACGGTATTGCCGTTGCCATCCTTGTAGTCGTCCGAATCGGCCCGGGTCGCCCCGGCCTGGACGTAGAAGTTGCCGTTGCCGGCCCGGATGTCGGCCATCTGGTCGTTGCGGCCGAAGCTGCCGAAGGTGAGGCTGCCATTGGCCTTCCAGCCGGCTTCGCGGAAGCGCTTGATGTCCTTCTCGAACAGCACCACCCCGGCCGACTGGCCGGCGCCGTAGAGCACGCTCTGGGGGCCCTTGAGCACCGTCACGCGGTCGTAGGATTCGGGATAGACATAGGCCGTCGGCGGGTCCATGCGGCCGCCGCAGCCGCCGTAGATTTCCTGGCCGTCCAGGAGGATGCCCAGGCGGGAGCCGGAAAAGCCCCGCAGCACCGGGTCACCGTCGGTGCCGCCCTTGCGGATGACGGAAAAGCCCGGGATGGTCTTGAGGAAGTCGGCACCGTCGTGGGCCGGCAGCGGCTGGCGCGGGGCCTTGGGGTCGGTGACGACCTTGAGCGGCTCTTCCATGCGCGGGGCGGTGACGACCACGGTGTCGAGGGTGGTGCCGTCTTCAGCGACGGCCACCAGTGGAAATGCGAGAAAAATGGCCAGACTGAGCCGGCTAGGCATGAACTGCATGATGCTCCCCTGAGATGTTATTGACTGCTTTTCAGGGGTGGGATTCTGGCGGCGGCGGCGCCGGGCGGGAATGTGACACGGTGTCGCACCGAAGTGGCGCCAGGCCATCTGCACGCCCTGCACCATAAAAAAAGCCACCGTTGCCGGTGGCTTTTCGGGCGACGCCCCGGAGGGCGGACGCAGGACTCAGAGAGCCTCGGCGTTCTCGGCCAGGTACTTGGCGACGCCCTCGGGGCTGGCGGTCATGCCCTTCTTGCCCTTGTTCCAGCCGGCGGGACAGACTTCGCCATGCTCTTCGGTAAATTGCAGGGCATCCACCATGCGCAGCATCTCGTCGATATTGCGACCCAGGGGCAGGTCGTTCACCACCTGGTGGCGCACCACGCCGGCCTTGTCGATCAGGAAGGAGCCGCGGAAAGCGACGCCGGGCGCAGCTTCCACGTCGTAGGCCTGACAGATTTCATGCTTGATGTCGGCCACCAGGGGATAGCCGACCTGGCCGATGCCGCCCTTCTCGACGGGAGTGTTCTTCCAGGCCAGGTGGGTGAACTGGGAGTCGATGGAGCAGCCCACTACTTCGACGCCGCGCTGCTTGAATTCGGCCAGGCGATGGTCGAAGGCGATCAGTTCGGAGGGGCAGACGAAGGTGAAGTCCAGGGGGTAGAAAAAGAGGACGGCGTACTTGCCCTTGATGTGCTCGGAAAAGGTCACTTCCTTGATTTCGTTGTTGCCGAGGACGGCCAGGGCTTTGAAATCGGGGGCTTGTTTACCGACGAGAACGGCCATTGTTTTTCTCCTGAATGACGGGGATGGGGGGATCGGGATCGGGGTCTGAGCCCCAGGCCGGACGCCATGGTTGGCGCCCGTGCCAGCGCTTTTCGAATCTAACCGAGGGTCAGGACGCTGTCAATTTCGCGCCAGGTAAGGCTCGAAGCCCGGCAGCAGGCCGATGGCCCGGGCCGGCAGGGGTTCGGGCACCAGGCTGCCCTGGAATACCGCCTCGATCACCGGCGGCTCCCGCCAGGGCTGGTCCATGAAGGTCAGTCCGGCCTCTTCCACCAGGGTGCCCGCCCAGTAGGCCCGGGAAATCTCGCCCAGGGTATCCAGATCCAGGTTGTGGGGCAGGTGCAGGTAATCGATCCAGTTGGCGTCGTGGTAGGAGCAGGTATAGGCCCCCCGGGTGGTGACCCGGGTCAGCAACTTGCCGAAGACCCGGCCGGGATGCTTGTTGCGGTAGTTCTCCGCGTCGGTGCGGGTGGCAAAGAGGAACTGGGCGTGCAGGCGGGAGGGATAACGCTCGAAACTGCGCTGGCGGAAAAACTCCAGGTTGTATTCGGCGAAGTAGTTGTGCACCAGCTGGGGATTTATGCCGGAGGGAAAGACGGTGCGCGGCTCGGCATGGGGGCCGCCGCTCTGGAAATCCCATCCCGGCAAGGACTCCTCCGGCTCTAGCCAGACATAGAGTTCGAGGGGGGCGGCGCCGCGCAGGAGATTATCCATGACGGCATTGTGTCAGAGGCTGGGGCGCTGTTCAAAACCTTCTGTCGGATCGGCTTCCGGCGCGGCTTCCAGGATCTCCACCCCGCTCACCCGGGCGGCCGGCGGTCCCTGGGCGGCCCAGGCCAGCAGCCCGGCCACCGCCTCGGCTTCGCCCCAGGCCAGGGCCTCCACCGAACCGTCGCTGCGGTTGCGCACCCAGCCCCTCAGCCCCAAGCCTTGGGCCTCGCGGCAGAGGGACCAGCGAAAGCCGACACCCTGCACCAGGCCGCGCACCCGCAGCCGCACCGCCCGTTCAGGCATGGGACGGGGAGCCTGCTGCCTCGTCCCGGGGCAGCAGGATGGCGGCCCGCTGCCAGGCCTCGGCCAGGCTGGCCACCAGGTTGTCCGTCCCCACGTCGTCGGCAAAGCCGGAGCGGGACACCAGGGAACCGGGCTGGGCATTGAGCCCGGCCAGGATCAGGCAGCCGCCCCGCTTGGCCAGCATGCGCTGCAGGGCCTCCAGGGTGTCCAGGCCGGTGGTGTCCAGATTGATCACCTGATGCAGGTCCAGGATCAGCACCTGGGTGCCCTGGGCATGCTGGTCCAGCAGGGTCTGCAGCTTGCCCACGGCACCGAAGAAAAGGGAGCCGTAGAGGCTGTAGGCCGCCACCGGCTGGCCCGCCGCCCAATCGGGCAGGCTCAGGGGCGCCACCTTGGTCAGCTCGGACATGCGGTAGATGAAGAAGAGGGAAGCCAGCACCATGCCGATCTCCACCGCCAGGGTCAGGTCGAAGACCACGGTGATGAAGAAGGTGGAAAGGAGGATGGCCCGGTAGTTCATGGAGTAACGGGGCAGTTCCTTGAACTCGTGCCACTCGCCCATGTTCCAGGCCACCACCATCAGGATGGCGGAGAGGGTGGCCAGGGGCACGTCGCTGGCCAGGGGGGCCGCCACCAGCACCACCGCCAGCAGGGTCAGGGCGTGCACCATGCCGGCCACCGGAGTGCGGCCGCCGGCCCGCACATTGGTGCTGGTGCGGGCGATGGCGCCGGTGGCGGCAAAACCGCCCACCAGGGGGGCCACCACGTTGGCGACGCCCTGGGCCAGCAGTTCCTGGTTGGGATCGTGGCGGTCGTCGATCTGGCTGTCGGCCACCCGGGCGGAGAGCAGGGACTCGATGGCCCCCAGCAGGGCAATGGTGATGGCCGGGGAAATGAGGTTGCGCAGGGTGGACAGGGTCAGCTCGGGAAAGGCGAAGGCCGGCAGGGACTGGGGAATGCCGCCAAAGCGGCTGCCGATGGTCTCCACCGGGAATTCGAGCAGGGACTGGGCCACCGTGCCGGCGATCAGCACCGCCAGGGGGCCGGGCAACTTGCCCAGCAGGGGCAGCTTGCCGGCCACCTTCTTGTTCCACAGCACCAGCAGCACCAGGGAGGCGGAAGCCAGGGCCAGGGTGGGCAGATCGGTGTTGGGCAGGTTGGCCGCCAGCACCTTCATCTTGGCGAAGAACTCGGCCGGCAGGGCCTCCATGTCCAGGCCGAGGAATTCCTTGATCTGGCTGATGAAGATGAGCACGGCGATACCGTTGGTGAAGCCGATCACCACCGTCACCGGGATGAAGCGGATCAGGGCGCCGAGGCGGGCCAGACCCATGCCGATGAGGATCAGCCCGGCCAGCATGGTGGCGATGAGCAGGTTGGCCAGGCCGTACTGGGCGACGATGCCGTAGACGATGACGATGAAGGCACCGGTGGGGCCGCCGATCTGCACCCGGGAGCCGCCCAGGGCGGCGATGATGAAACCGGCGACGATGGCGGTCCAGATACCGGCCGCCGGATCGACACCGGAGGCGATGGCGAAGGCCATGGCCAGGGGCAGGGCCAGGACGCCGACAGTGAGGCCGGCCGACACGTCGCGCCCGAACTGGGCCCGGTCATAGTCAGGCAGGCAGTCCAGGAGCTTCGGTCGGAAAGCGCTCATTGTTGTGCTGTGCTGTCTTGTGGGGGAACCTGTTTCAGGGTCTCGCGCAGGATCTGGGCGGCGGCCCAGAGCATGAGACCCAAACCGGCGAGGGTGCTGAGGATGGCCTCGCCCATGGAGGACGGGAAGTTGCGGAAAAACAGGGGCTCCTTGCCCGTCAGGTAGGCCAGGCCGACGGCGAACGCCACCATGCCGGCCACGTCCAGGAGGGCGAAGCCGACGATGGGCAGGGTCAGGGAAAAGCGCCTTTTACCTTGGGGCAGGATCATGGCGTCAGCCTAGGGCCTGGGCCTGACACAGAACTTACAGGCTGAATTTTTAGCAAACTTAGACCCCCTGGTTATTTCACCCGCATCCCGGGCTGGGCGCCGGCATCGGGGGAAAGGATGTACAGGCCGCCGGTCTTGCCTTCCGGATCGGAGGCCGCCAGCACCATGCCTTCGGACATGCCGAACTTCATCTTGCGCGGCGCCAGATTGGCCACCATCACCGTCAGACGGCCCACCAGGGCGGCCGGATCGTAGGCGGACTTGATGCCGGCGAAGACCTGGCGTGGTTTCTCCTCGCCGATATCCAGCTGCAGGCGGATCAGCTTGTCGGCGCCTTCCACATGGCTGGCGTCCACGATCTTGGCGATGCGCAGGTCCACCTTCATGAAGTCGTCGATGGAAATGTGGGGACCAGTCTCGGCGGCGGCCTGGGCCACCTGGGCTTCCTTCTGCTGCTTTTCGGCGTGGCGCTGCTGGGAATGCTCGGCGCCCTTCTCCGCAGCCTTGGCCGGGGCAGCAGTAACGGCAGGCGCCAGGGAAGCCTTGTTGGCCTCAACCAGGGCTTCCACCAGCTTGGGGTCGATGCGGGTCATGAGGTGCTCGTAGGGCTGGATGGCATGGCCGGCGGCCAGCACGGCATTGACGTCGTCCCAGGCGAAGGGGGCGACGTTGAGGAAGGCTGCCACCTTGTCGGCCAGCACCGGCAGCACCGGCTTCAGCAGCACGGTGAGCAGGCGGAACAGGTTCAGCGCATTGGTGCAGGCGGCGTGCAGGGCCGCGTCCTGACCCTCCTGCTTGGCCAGTTCCCAGGGCTTCACCGTGTCCACGTACTGGTTAACGCCATCGGCCAGGGCCATGATTTCCCGCAGGGCGCGGCCGAATTCCCGGTTCTCGTAGTACTCGGCGATGCGCGGGGCCGCTTCCCGGATGGCGGCGTAGGGGGCCAGGGACTGGTCGGCCACGGCCAGCTGGCCGTTGAAGCGCTTGGCGATAAAGCCGGCGGCGCGGCTGGCGATATTCACGTACTTGCCCACCAGGTCGGAATTCACCCGGGCGGTGAAGTCGGGCAGGGACAGGTCGATGTCTTCCAGGGTATTGGTCAGCTTGGCGGCGAAGTAGTAGCGCAGCCATTCCGGGTTGAGGCCCTGCCTGAGGTAGCTCTCGGCAGTGATGAAGGTGCCGCGGGACTTGGACATCTTCTGCCCATCCACGGTGAGGAAGCCGTGGGCGAAAACCTTGGTCGGGGTGCGGAAGCCGGCCTGCTCCAGCTCGGCGGGCCAGAACAGGGCGTGGAAATAGAGGATGTCCTTGCCGATGAAGTGGTACAGCTCGGCCTGGGAATCCTTGGCCCAGTATTCGTTGAAATCCAGGCCCTTCTTCTCGCACAGATTGGCGAAGGAGCCCATGTAGCCGATGGGAGCGTCGAGCCAGACGTAGAAGTACTTGCCGGGGGCGCCAGGGATCTCGAAACCGAAATAGGGGGCGTCCCGGGAGATGTCCCAGTCGGTCAGCCGGTTCTCGCCCTCGGCCCCCAACCACTCCTGCATCTTGTTGGCGGCCTCGGGTTGCAGGCGCCCCTCTTCCCGGGTCCAGCGGCGCAGGAAGTCCTGGCAGCGGGGATCGGAGAGCTTGAAGAAATAGTGGTCGGACGAACGCATTTCCGGCTTGGCACCGGACACGGCGGAGTACGGGTCCTTCAGGTCGTTGGGGGTGTAGGCGGCACCGCAGACCTCGCAGTTGTCGCCGTACTGGTCCTTGGCGCCGCACTTGGGGCACTCGCCCTTGATGAAGCGGTCCGGCAGGAACATCTCCTTCACCGGATCGTAGAACTGCTCGATGGAGCGCACTTCGATCAGGCCGGCGGCCTGCAGCTTGCCGTAGATGTCTTCGGCGCAGCGGCGGGTTTCCGGGGTGTTGGTGGAATAGTAGTTGTCGAAGCCCACCAGGAAGCCGGCGAAGTCCCGCGTATGCTCGCCGTAGACCCGCTCGATCAGGGCTTCCGGGGTGATGCCTTCGTTTTGGGCCCGCAGCATGATGGGCGTGCCGTGGGTGTCGTCGGCGCAGACGTACCAGCAGTCGTGGCCCCGCATTTTCTGGAAGCGCACCCAGATGTCGGTCTGGATGTACTCCACCAGATGGCCCAGGTGGATGGAGCCGTTGGCGTAGGGCAGTGCGGAGGTGACGAGGATCTTGCGCTTCATGGGGGAGCCTGAAAAAGTCGGAGCAAAGGCGGGAGTTTACCAAACGCCGGGCCCAGGACCCGGCCCGGCCCCGGAAAAGAACGAAAAGAAGCCGGCCCGACGGCCAAGGAGCGCTTTTGGCCGGCCCCTGCCTTGGGGTATACTCGACAAAATCACTCAAGTATCAAGCTTCCCACAGGAGTTCCCTGCCATGACCATCAGCGTCGCCGACGTCCACACTGCCCTGCAGTCCCTGATCGACCCCAATACCCAGAAGGACTACGTTTCCTCCAAGGCCGCCCGCAACATCAAGGTGGACGGCAACGACGTCTCCCTGGACATCGAGCTGGGCTACCCGGCCAAGACCCAGATCGACGCCATCCGCGCCCGGGTCATCGCCGCCATCAAGGCCCTGCCCGGCGCCGGCAACGTCTCCGCCAATGTCTATGTGAAAATCGTCTCCCACACCGTGCAGCGGGGCGTGAAGCTGCTGCCGGGCGTCAAGAACATCATCGCCGTGGCCTCCGGCAAGGGCGGCGTCGGCAAGAGCACCACCGCCGTGAACCTGGCCCTGGCCCTGGCCCAGGAAGGCGCCACGGTCGGCCTGCTGGACGCCGACATCTACGGCCCCTCCCAACCCCAGATGCTGGGCCTGGCCGGCAAGCAGCCCGAATCCAAGGACGGCCAGAGCCTGGAGCCCCTGGAAGCCCACGGCATCCAGGCCATGTCCATCGGTTTCCTCCTGGAAGACGTGGAAACCCCCATGGTCTGGCGCGGCCCCATGGTCACCCAGGCCCTGGAACAGCTGCTGCGGGACACCAACTGGCGCGACGTGGATTACCTGGTGATCGACATGCCACCGGGCACCGGCGACACCCAGCTGACCCTCTCCCAGAAGGTGCCGGTGACCGGCGCCGTGGTGGTCACCACGCCCCAGGACATAGCCCTCATCGACGCCCGCAAGGGCCTGAAGATGTTCGAGAAGGTGGGCATTCCCATCCTCGGCATCGTCGAGAACATGTCCATCCACATCTGCTCCAACTGCGGCCATGAAGAACATATCTTCGGCCACGGCGGCGGCGAGCAGATGTGCAAGGACTACGACGTGGAATTCCTCGGCGCCCTGCCCCTGGAACTGGCCATCCGGGAAATGGCCGACACCGGCAAGCCCACCGTGGTCGGCGCCCCCGATTCCCGCCCGGCGGAAATCTACCGGGCCATCGCCCGCCGGGTGGCGGTGAAGATCGCCGACAAGGCCAAGGACCTGACCGCCAAGTTCCCCAACATCGTGGTGCAGAACACCTGAGCCGCCGGCGGGGGCAAAGGCCCACCCGAGCCCCCGCCATCCACTTGATCTGCCTGCATTTTTCCCCCGGCAGCGGCACCGCCGCCCCCCGCCCCGCCCACCACGGGCTTCCCCTCCTGTAAAAACCCTTTTTGTGCACCCCAACACCAAGTAGAATCCGCTTTTTTCCAAGGTGTTGGGGTAGCTGGCATGGCCATCAAATCCGATAAGTGGATCCGCCGCATGGCGGAGCAGCACGGCATGATCGAACCGTTCGAGCCGGGGCTGGTGCGCGAGGTCAATGGGGAGAAGATCGTTTCCTACGGCACCTCCAGCTACGGCTACGACATCCGCTGCGCCCGGGAATTCAAGGTCTTCACCAACATCAACTCCACCATCGTGGACCCGAAGAAGTTCGATCCCCAGTCCTTCGTCGAGATCGAGGCGGATTACTGCATCATCCCGCCCAACTCCTTCGCCCTGGCCCGCACCGTCGAATACTTCCGCATTCCCCGCAGCGTGCTCACCGTCTGCCTGGGCAAGAGCACCTATGCCCGTTGCGGCATCATCGTGAACGTCACCCCCTTCGAGCCCGAATGGGAAGGCTACGTCACCCTGGAATTCTCCAACACCACTCCCCTGCCGGCCAAGATCTACGCCGGCGAGGGCTGCGCCCAGGTGCTCTTCTTCGAGTCCGACGAGGTCTGCGAGACCTCCTACAAGGATCGGGGCGGCAAGTACCAGGGCCAGGTGGGCGTCACCCTGCCCAAGATCTGACGCCTTCGCGCAACAATTTCGACTTATCCTGTGACCCGCTCCGGCGGGTCGCCGTCTTTTGAGGAACAGCCATGCGCTTCCACTTCCCGGTCATCATCATCGACGAAGACTTCCGCTCCGAGAATGCCTCGGGCCTGGGCATCCGGGCCCTGGCGGAAGCCATCCAGGCCGAAGGTCTGGAAGTGCTGGGCGTCACCAGCTACGGCGACCTGACCTCCTTCGCCCAGCAGCAGAGCCGGGCCTCCACCTTTATCCTGTCCATCGACGACGAGGAGTTCTCCTCGCCCGAGGCTTCCGCCAAGGCCATTGCCGGCCTGCGCGCCTTCGTCAGCGAAATCCGCCTGCGCAACAGCGAGATTCCCATCTTCCTGCACGGCGAGACCCGCACCTCCCGCCACATCCCCAACGACGTGCTGCGGGAACTGCACGGCTTCATCCACATGTATGAAGACACGCCGGAATTCATCGCCCGCAACGTGGTGCGGGAAGCCAAGGCCTACCTGGAATCCCTGCCGCCGCCCTTCTTCCGGGCCCTCACCCACTACGCCTCGGACGGCTCCTATTCCTGGCACTGTCCCGGCCACTCCGGCGGCGTCGCCTTCCTGAAGAGCCCGGTGGGCCAGATGTTCCACCAGTTCTTCGGCGAGAACATGCTGCGCGCCGACGTCTGCAACGCCGTGGAGGAACTGGGCCAGCTGCTGGACCACACCGGCCCGGTGGCGGCCTCCGAGCGCAATGCGGCACGCATCTTCAACTGCGACCACCTGTACTTCGTCACCAACGGCACCTCCACCTCCAACAAGATCGTCTGGCACTCCACCGTGGCCCCGGGCGACATCGTGGTGGTGGACCGCAACTGCCACAAGTCCATCCTGCACGCCATCATGATGACCGGCGCCATCCCGGTCTTCCTCATGCCGACCCGCAACAACTTCGGCATCATCGGCCCCATCCCCAAGAGCGAGTTCGCCTGGGAGAACATCCAGAAGAAGATCGCCGCCAACCCCTTCGCCACGGACAAGAACGCCAAGCCCCGGGTGCTGACCATCACCCAGTCCACCTACGACGGCATCCTCTACAACGTGGAAGCCATCAAGGAAGAGCTGGACGGCAAGATCGACACCCTGCACTTCGACGAAGCCTGGCTGCCCCACGCCGCCTTCCACGACTTCTACGGCGATTACCACGCCATCGGCGCCGACCGGCCCCGCTGCAAGGAGTCCATGGTGTTCTCCACCCAGTCCACCCACAAGCTCCTGGCCGGCCTTTCCCAGGCCTCCCAGATCCTGGTGCAGGACGCGGAGAACAGCCACCTGGACCGGGACGTGTTCAATGAGGCCTACCTCATGCACACCTCCACCAGCCCCCAGTACGCCATCATCGCCTCCTGCGACGTGGCCGCGGCCATGATGGAAGAGCCGGGCGGCACCGCCCTGGTGGAGGAATCCATCGCAGAGGCCCTGGACTTCCGCCGCGCCATGCGCAAGGTGGACGAGGAGTGGGGCTCCGGCTGGTGGTTCAAGGTATGGGGCCCGGACGACCTCTCCGAGGAAGGCATCGAGGAGCGGGACGCCTGGATGCTCAAGCCCGGCGACCGCTGGCACGGCTTCGGCAACCTGGCCGACGGCTTCAACATGCTGGACCCGATCAAGGCCACCATCATCACCCCGGGCCTGGACGTGGACGGCGAGTTCGCCGAACGGGGCATTCCCGCCGCCATCGTCACCAAGTACCTGGCCGAACACGGCGTGATCGTGGAGAAGTGCGGCCTCTACTCCTTCTTCATCATGTTCACCATCGGCATCACCAAGGGCCGCTGGAACAGCATGGTGACCGAACTGCAGCAGTTCAAGGACGACTACGACAAGAACCAGCCCCTGTGGAAGGTACTGCCCGCCTTCGTCGCCAAGCACCCGCGCTACGAGCGGGTCGGCCTGCGCGACCTGTGCCGGGAAATCCACGCCGTTTACCGCTCCAACGACGTGGCCCGCCTGACCACCGAGATGTACCTCTCCGACATGGTGCCGGCCATGAAGCCTGCCGACGCCTTCGCCAAGATGGCCCACCGGGAAATCGACCGGGTGCCCATCGACGAGCTGGAAGGCCGGGTCACCTCAGTGCTGCTCACCCCCTACCCCCCGGGCATTCCCCTGCTTATCCCGGGCGAGCGCTTCAACCGGACCATCATGCAGTACCTGCAGTTCGCCCGGGATTTCAACGAGAAATTCCCCGGCTTCGAGACCGACATCCACGGTCTGGTCAAGGAAGAGCGGGACGGCAAGGTGGGCTACTACGTGGACTGCGTACGCTGACCCGGCGGTGCGGCACAGAAAGCGGCGGGATTTCCCGCCGTTTTTTTTTCGCCAGAATTTTCGCAAATATCGCGCCAAGCCCATGAAAAATGGGAATAACTGCATTGACATTGCCATGCTGCTTTGCCACATTAGCCGCGATAAGAAATTGTTGAATTGGGGTCTGGGGTGAAAGTCAAAAAATCCGTATTGAATGTCTGCGCCGTCCTGTCATTGCTGGGCTGCGGCGCCGCCTGGGGGGCCGATGCCACCCTGGGCCAGGCCGGACGCCTGCTGGAAAGCGGCAAGGGCAGCGAAGCCTATGTCCTGCTGGAAAGCCTGGAGCCAGAACGGGCCGGGGAAATCGAATACGACCTGCTGCTGGGGCTGGCCGCCCTGGAGGCGGGCCAGAACACCCGGGCGGTCTTCGCCCTGGAACGGGTGCTGGCCCAGGAACCGAACAACGCCCGGGCCCGGGCCGAGATTGCCCGGGCCTATCTGGCCCTGGGCGAGACCAAGAATGCCCGCCGCGAGTTCGAGAATGTGCGCAGCATGGGCGTGCCGGCCGAAGTGGGCAGCACCATCGAGCGTTTCCTGGCAGCAGTGGAGCGCCTGGAGGACGAAGCCCGCACCCAGGTCCGCGGCTATCTGGAGCTGGGTCTGGGCATCGACAGCAACGTCAACAGCGGCACCAGCCGCGGCGAGTACGCCATTCCCTTCTTCGGCGGCTGGATGTTCCCGGTCGGCAGCGGCGCCAAGGAAAACGGTGACACCTTCACCAACGTGGCCGGCGGCATCAATTTCCGCACTCCCCTGCAGGCCGGCCTGGCCGTCACCGGTGGTGCCGCCTTCTCCCAGCGCCTCAACAGCAACGATACCGATTTCGACAACGGCAGCTGGGACGCCAATCTGGGCCTGACCAAGGCGGTGGACAAGAACCAGTATTCCCTTGCCCTCCAGGCCAGCACCTTCCGCCTCAACGGCGAGCGCTACCGGGACGCCATGGGCTTCACCGGCCAATGGCAGCACAACTACGACTCCCGCAACCAGGCCAGCCTCTACCTCCAGTACGCCAGCCTCACCTACCCGGGCCAGGCGATCCGCAACACGGACCGTTTCGTCGTCGGCGGCGCCTACGCCCACGCCTTCCGCGAGGGGCAGGTCATCTACGGCGGCGCCTACGTGGGCACCGAGATGGAGAAGAACGAGCTGGCCACCTTCATGGGCCACGACCTGGTGGGCGTGCGCATCGGCGGCCAGATGGACTTGGCCCCGCGCTGGGTCGGCTTTGCCAACGCCAATCTGGAACAGCGCCGCTACCACGGCAGCGACCCCTTCTTCCTCAGCATCCGCCAGGACCTGCAGGCCAATATCAACGTGGGGGCCAATTTCAGTCCCAGCCGGGAATGGCACATCACGCCCCAGTTCAGCTATACCCGCAACGACTCCAACCTGACCCTCAACGATTACCACCGCCAGGTGGTCTCCGTTACCGTCCGTCGCGATTTCTGAAGCAGGTCCCGCCATGCACATCGCCCTCACCTCCCGCCCCTCCCCCCTGCTGCTGGCCCTGGCCGCTGCCTACCCGGGCCTGGCCACGGCTGCTGCCGCCGCCCGGGTCGATTTCGCCGTCGGCAACGTGGTGGCCCTCGGCGCCACCGGCGGCACCCGCCCCCTGAGCAAGGGCGCCGAAGTCCAGCCCGGGGAAACGGTCAGCACCAGGGATGGCCGCGCCCAGCTGCGCTTCTCCGACGGTTCCCTGGTTTCCCTGCAGCCCCAGAGCGACTTCCGGGTGGACAGCTACCGCTACGCCGGCCAGGCGGACGGCAGCGAGCAGGGCTTCTTCAGCCTGCTCAAGGGCGGCATGCGCACCATCACCGGCCTCATCGGGCGCACCAACAAGGATAACTACCGGGTCACCACCAACGTGGCCACCATCGGCATCCGGGGCACCGAGTACTCCATCACCTACGGCGACGGCATCACCGTCTCCACCGGCGAAGGCCAGGTCATGGTGTGCAACGGTGGCGGCTGCCTGCTGCTGTCCAGCGGCGAATCGGCCCTGGTCACCACCCCCACCTCCCAGCCCAGCCGTACCGAAGCCCGTACCAACCTTCCGCCGGCACCGCCCAGCGTCTCGCCCCAGGTGTTTTTCGCCAGCGGCGAGCAGCGTTCCGGCAACGGTACCCCCACCCTCAACTCCCCCCTCCTGCCCAGCGGCGAGGGCTACGACTTCCATTGGGCCGGCGTCAAATCCGGCAACCCCTACATCACCTATTTCAGCGGCACCAATGCGGGCTTCAGCAGCGACGGCAGTCTCAGCACCGTTGCGGTCGGCGTCCTCAACTACAGCGCCCAGGGCAATGCCTTCTATTTCACCGACGGCACCATCGGCTGGGGCCGCTGGAGCAGCGGCGTCCTGACCGGCGACGGCCCGAGTGACCAGGCCCTGAAGGACATCCACTACGTGGTGGGCAAACCCACACCCACCAACGATCCGGTGTTTTCCTCCTCCGGCACCAGCACCTACAACATGCTGGGCTTCACCATGCCCACCTCCACCACCGGCGTGGTCGGCACCCAGGCCGTCACCGGCCAGCTCTCGGTGAATTTCAGCACCTACCAGGTGGGGGTCAACATGACGGTACCCATCGGCGGCAAGACCTACGTCATCACCGATACCGCCTCCTGGTCCTACGGGGTTTTCAGTTCCGGCGGTTTCATTTGTGGCGGCGCCTGCACCAACGGCCAGCTCAGCGGCTTCTTTGCCGGCAGCGGCGCCTCCCACGCCGGTCTGACCTACCAGTTCCTGGACAACCTGCCCGGTACGGACCTGGGCAAGATCAGCGGCGCCGCCGTCTTCAAGAAGTAGTCGGGCGGACGCCGTCAGGCCCCGGCCCATGAGCGACAGCGCCCTGGCTCCCGCCCGGGACCTGCTGGCCCGGGGGGCGCCCCAGGCGGCCCGGGAGTGGCTGCAGGCCAATCCGCCCCGGCCCGGGGATGCCGCCGAACACGCCTTCCTGCTGGGAGTGTGCCAGCTGCAAGCCGGCCAGCCCCGCCTGGCCGTGGCGCCGCTGGAACACTGCCTGGCCCTGGATCCCTCCCACATCAACGCCGCCAACGCCCTGGCCACGGCCCTCCACCTCCAGGGGAACAATGCCCGGGCCTGCCAGGTCCTGCGCCTGTGCCTCGAGTACCGGCCGGCAGCCGGCGAATGCCTGCTCAACCTGGGCCGCCTGCTGGAAATGGACGGCGACCACGCCGGCGCCATGGCCGCCTATGGGCGGGTTCCGGCGGCAACGCCAGCCCTGTCCTTCCCCGCCGGCCTGCGCCACGCCACCCTGCTCTCCCGCATGGGGCAGACGGAAGACGCCCTGGCGCTCCTGCGAACCCTGACACCCGAGCCGGCGGATGAGCTCCGGACCCTGCGGCAACTGCAAGGGGAAATACTGCTGGCAGCCGGCCGAGCCCCGGAGGCCGAGGCCCTGCTGGCCGGCGCCACGGATGCCCGCCAGCAATTGCTGTGGGGCATGGCCCTGGCCGCCCAGGCCCGCTGGGAGCCGGCCCGGACAGCCCTGGGCGAAGCCTGGGAGCGGGCTCCCGGGGAGCGCCGCCACTGGACCAACCCGCTCACCGGCCAGGCCTTCGGCCCCGCCCCCCTGCCCAGCCCGCTGCAGTGTTTTACCGGTTACCACCGCCAGCAGGTGGGCCGGGGAGAGTGGGCACAACGGCAAACCTTCGCCCGGGAAAGCGCCGCCTATCCCCTGGCGCCCACAGCGACGGACTGGCACAGCGCCTTCGCCCTCTTCTCCGCCCCCCTGGCACCGGCTGTCCGGCGCCGTCTGGCCGACCGCTGGGCCGACGCCCTGCTGGCGGCAATGCCTCCGGCCACCACCCTGCCCCAGCCCCGGGCCCGCCATGACGGCACCCTGCGCATCGCCTACCTGTCGCCGGACTTCGGCGACCACGCCATGGGCCATTGCCTGCGCTCCTTCTGCCGGCACCATGACCGCCGTCGCTGCCACATCACCCTCTATGCCGACTCCCGGGACGACGGCAGCGAAGTGCGCCGCCAATTGCGCCGGGAGGCGGATGCCTTCACCGAAGTTTATGGACTCAGCGACGGAGACCTAGAGCAGCGGATGGCCCGGGACGGCATCCAGATCCTGGTGGACCTGGCCGGCTACACCCGGGGCGGCCGCCCCCGCCTGGCGCGGCGCCCCGGCAGCCCGCTCAAGGTGCTGTACCAGGGCTACCCGGGCACCCTCGGCAGGGGCCTGGCCGACTACGCCCTGGTGGACCGGCACGTCTGCCCGCCGGGCAGCGAGGCCCACTGGGCCGAGGCCCTGATCCGGCTGCCGGACAGTTTCTTCCTGCTGGACAGCGAGGCGCCCGCCGTTCCCTTGCTGGAGGCGGCCGAGCTGGGCGCTCCCGCCGCCCCGGTGGTATTCGCCTGTTTCAACCAGACCTGGAAGGTGGATGCCCAGGCCATGGCCCTGTGGCAGGCCGTCCTGGCGGCGGTGCCCGAAGCCGTGCTGTGGCTGCATGCCGAGACGCCGGCCGTGGCCGCGGCGCTCACCCGGCGGGCCGCCGAGGCCGGCATCGGGGCGACCCGGCTGCACTTTTCCCCGGGCACCACCCGGCCCCGTTATCTGGCCCGCTACCGCCACGTCCATGCCGTGCTCGACACGCCCCTCTACCACGGCCACGGCACCGGCGCCGACGCCCTGGGGATGGGCACGCCCGTGCTGTCCCTGCAGGGGGAAGGCTTCCAGGCCCGGGTGGGCGGCAGCCTGGTACGGGCCCTGGGCCTGCCCCAGCTGGCGGCGGAAAGTGCCGAGGCCTATGTGGCCACCGCCATCCGCCTGGGCCGGGACGAGGCCTGGCGGCAGGCCCTGGCCGCCGACATCCGTCGGGGCTGCGCCACGGATGGGCCCCTCGGTACCCGGCGCCGGGTGCGCCAGCTGGAACAGGCCTACGCCAGAATCTGGCAACATCACCGGGCCGGTCTGGCCCCGGCCTCCTGCGCAGTGGAAGGAGGGACCGCAACTGAAGATGAGGAAAAGACAGCATGAGCAGAAACCTGTTTGCCGTCTGGCTGCTGGGCCTGCTGCTGGCGGGCAGTCCAGCGGCAGTGCTGGGGGCAGAAGCCGCCGCCCGGGTCGCCTTTGTCGTCGGCGAGGCCACGGCCAGCCTGCCGGACCAGCCGCCGCGCCAACTCGTCCGCGGCAGCGAAGTGGGGCCTGGCGACAGCATCCGCACCGGCCCCGGCGGCCGGCTGCAGTTGCGCTTTTCCGATGGCAGCCAGCTCTCCCTCAATCCCGGCAGCCTGTTCCGCATCGACGACTACCAGTTTGCAGCCACCACACCCCAGCCGGCCCGGGGCTTCTTCAGTCTGCTGCAGGGCGGTCTGCGCACCATCACCGGCCTCATCGGCAAGGCCCGGCGGGAGGATTACCGCATGCAGACCACGGTGGCCACCATCGGTATCCGGGGCACCGACTACGGCCTGGAATACGCGACGGATGGGGGCCTGGGGGCCACCACCTACAGCGGCCAGATTGAAGTGTGCAACGAGGGCGGCTGCCTGCTGCTGGACGCAGGGGAGAGCGCCCGGGTCAACGACGGCCACAGCCGGCCCGTCCGCAACGGCACGCCGCCGCCCTTGCCCGGCAGCGGGCCGGCCGGAGGCAGTGGCAGTGGTGACAGCGGTTTTGCCGCCAGCGGCGAACGGCGCGGCAGCGGCATCCCCGGCGGCCAGCAGCCCCCGGTCAACGGCGGTCCGTCCACCGCCCCGACGGGCGGCCGCTACTGAGGTACAGGCTGGATCAGCGGGGACGGCGTTCCCAGACCACGAAATCGTAGGCCGGGGCACCGGCGGGGGGGCTGCCGGGACGACGCGAACGCTCCTCCCAGGCATCCGCCTCCAGGGCGGGAAAGAAGGCGTCGGCCCGGGGTTCATCCCGGACCTCGGTGAGATAGAGGCGCCGGGCCAGGGGCAGGGCCTGGGCGTAGAGATCGGCGCCGCCCATGACGAAGACCTCGCCGCCGCCGGCGGCGGCCAGGGCCTCTTCCAGGGAATGGGCGAGGATGGCGCCGGGCGCCAGGTAGTCCCGGTTGCGGCTGACCACCACATTGCGCCGCCCCGGCAGGGGACGGAACTTCTCCGGCAGGGATTCCCAGGTCTTGCGCCCCATGATCACCGGGCGCCCCTGGGTGGTGGCCTTGAAATAGGCCATGTCCTCCGGCAGGCGCCAGAGCAGCTGGTTGTCCAGGCCGATGGCCCGGTTGGCCCCCACCGCCACGATCAGGGCGACGAGCTGGGGAGCCTCGGAGGAAGTGGTCGGTTCAGAGTTGGCCATGGCGACGGCAGTAGGCAATGAGGCCCCGGGTGGAGGCGTCCAGCCCCTCGTCGGGCGTGCCTTCCAGGGCAGGCAGGAGGCGGCCGGCGAGCTTCTTGCCCAGCTCCACCCCCCATTGGTCGAAGGAATTGATGCCCCACACCACCCCCTGGACGAACACCTTGTGCTCGTAGAGGGCGATCAGCAACCCCAGGTGGTAGGGGTCCAGGCGGGGCAGCATCAGGGTGGTGGACGGCTGGTTGCCGGCAAACACCTTGTAGGGCAGGACCGCGGCGATCTCCGCCTCGGCCCAGCCCTCCAGCTCCAGCTCGGCCCGGGCCTCCTGCTCGCTGCGGCCGAAAGCCAGGGCCGAGCTCTGGGCCAGGCAGTTGGCCAGCAGGGGGCCGTTGTGGCCCGGCAGGGGATAGTCGCTGGTGGCGGCGACGATGAAGTCGCTGGGAATGAGCCAGCCGCCCTGGTGCAGCAGCTGGAAGAAGGCATGCTGGCCGTTGATGCCAATCTCGCCCCAGACGATGGGATTGGGATGGCAGGACAGGGGCTTGCCGCTGCGGGTCACCATCTTGCCGTTGCTCTCCATCTCCAGCTGCTGCAGGTAGCCGGGCAGGGTACGCAAAGACTCGTTGTAGGGCAGGATGGCCAGGGTTTCGGCGCCGAGGAAGTTGGTGTTCCAGATGCCCAGCAGGCCCATCAGCACCGGCAGGTTCTGCTCCAGGGGCGCCTTGAGGAAATGCTGGTCCAGGGCCTGGGCGCCGGCCAGGAGCCGCTCGAACTGGGTCATGCCGATGGCCAGGGCCAGGGCCAGGCCCACCGCGGACCACAGGGAATAGCGGCCGCCGACCCAGTCCCACATGGTGAAGATGTTGTCGTGGCCGATGCCGAACAGACCCGCCTCGGCCGGTGCCGCCGTCACCGCCACGAAGTGCCGGGCCAGGGCCGCCGCCTCGTTCTCCGGACCGGCCGCCGCCAGCAGCCAGTCCCGGGCCGTCTCGGCGTTGCGCAGGGTTTCCTGGGTGGTGAAGGTCTTGCTGGCGACGATGAAAAGGGTGGTGCGGGGGTCCAGGGTCTCCAGCAGGGGCGCCAGTTGGGCCCCGTCCAGGTTGGAGACGAAATGCACGTGCAGGGCCGGATGGTCGTAGGCCGACAGGGCCCGGGCCGCCATCTTGGGCCCCAGGTCGGAACCGCCGATGCCCAGGTTCACCACATGGCGGATGGCCTCGCCGGAGTAACCGCGCCACAGGCCGCTGCGCACCCGCTCGGAAAACTGCCGCATCTGGGCCCGCACCGCCCGCACCTCGGGCATGACGTCCTTGGCCGCGCTGGGGAAGGGGCCGGTGCCGAGGAAACGCAGGGCCGGATGCAGCACCGCCCGCTGTTCGCTGACGTTGATGCGCTCGCCGGCGAACATGCGATCGCGCCAGCCTTCCACATCCGCCGCCCGGGCCAGGTCGGTGAGCAGCCCCAGGGTCTCGGGAGTGATGCGCTGCTTGGAAAAATCGGCGAGAAAATCGCCGAGGCGGAAGGAAAGCTTCTCGAAGCGGGCCGGTTCCCGGGCGAACAATTCCCGCAGGTGGTGCGAACGAAGCTGCTCCCGGTGGGCCAGGAGGGCCTGCCAGGGCGCGGTGCGGGTGATGTCCATGGGCATGGGCGGTATTCCCGGTCAGACGGCGATGGGCGCAGCGATGGAGGGATGGGGATCGTAGCCTTCCAGGGCGATGTCCTCGAAGCGGAAGGCGAACAGGTCCTTCACCTCGGGATTGAGCACCAGCTTGGGCAGGGGACGGAAATCCCGGGACAGCTGCAGGCGCGCCTGGTCCAGGTGGTTGCTGTAGAGGTGGGCATCGCCCAGGGTGTGCACGAAATCGCCGACCTGGTAGCCGCAGACCTGGGCGATCATGTGGGTCAGCAGGGCGTAGGAGGCAATGTTGAAGGGCACGCCGAGGAAGATGTCGGCACTGCGCTGGTACAGCTGGCAGGACAGCTTGCCGTCGGCCACGTAGAACTGGAACAGGCAGTGGCAGGGCGGCAGAGCCATGGAATCCACGTCCCCCGGGTTCCAGGCGGAAACCACGTGGCGGCGGGAATCCGGGTTCTTCTTCAGGTTTTCCACCAGCTGGCCCACCTGGTCGATGAGACGCCCGTCCGGCGTCTCCCAGCGGCGCCACTGCTTGCCGTACACCGGCCCCAGGTCGCCGTTGGCATCGGCCCACTCGTCCCAGATGGAGACGCCGTTGTCCTTGAGGTAGCGGATGTTGGTGTCGCCCTGCAGGAACCACAGCAGTTCGTGGATGATAGAACGCAGGTGCAGCTTCTTGGTGGTCATGACGGGGAAGCCGTCCGCCAGGTTGAAACGCATCTGCCAGCCGAAGACGGAACGGGTGCCCGTGCCGGTGCGGTCGGTCTTGACGTGGCCGTGCTCGAGCACGTGGCGCATGAGGTCGTGGTACTGCTGCATGGAGAGGGGCTCCGCTACTTTTTTATCGCTGGCATTGTAGCCGTTTGCCCCCGTCCCGCCCATGGCGGCGACGGGCGGGGCCGTTGACGGAGACCCCGCCGCCGCCAACGCCTGGGGGACAGTTCGCAGCATGGGAAAAATGACGTAAGCTTGGCTCCGGAGCTGCCGGCACAGGCGGACCCGTCCATGGAGGCGGCGACAGGACCGCCAATATCGCTGGAACGACTTCAACGGGGAACATCGTGATTCTGAGCCTCTTTTCCGCCAAGCCGGAGCACCCCCTGGCCGACGCCAAGGAACTGCGCCGCGCCATCGCCGAACTGCCCCTGGACAATGCCTTCAAGGCGGTGGACGAGGTGCTGGCCTGGTTCGAGTCCCTGCTCAGCGCCGAAGGCTTCAAACCCGAGCAGCTGTTCGACACCGTGCGCCAGCTGGACGAAGCGGCCCAGCCCCACCTGCGCCGCCTGACCCGGGACTACCTGCACTCCCCCCGCCTCTCCAAGACCGAGGAGCGGCGCCTGTGGACCGCCAGCACCGCCTTCTGGGACCTGCTGGCACGGCTCTACGAACAATCCCTGGCGCGCTACCGCGGCAAGGAGAAGGGGGCTGACGCCCTCAAGCCCCACCTGCCCCTGATCCACGCCCGCCTCATCCTGGCCTACGGCAACCAGCTGAAGTGGCGCCAGTACCACTACGGCCCGGTGGAAGGCGACATCTGGCTGCGCCTGGGCCAGGCCTATCTGGCGGCGGAAAGCGAAGGCGTCGCCGGGCGCCTGCTGCTGCTCTATCCGGGGCAGAGCAGTTCCTCCTCCGCCACCCTGGAATACCTGAAGGTGCTCATGTTCCACGCCTCCTCCATGGACAGCCTGCTGCCCGCGGAGATCGAACTGGCGGAAAGGCTGATCGGCCATTGCCTGCCCCTGTTCGTGTTCGGCAGCCGCTCCGGTCCCGAAAGCGTGTACTGGATCGACCCGGCCCAGCCCCTGCCGCCCGTACGCCTCACCCGGGAGCCCCAGGCGGCGCCGACCCTGCGCTTCTTCGCCCCGGGCAACGCGCCCCAGACCCTGGCCGAACTGATCCGCAGCGTCGAACTGGGCACCGTGCCGGAAGAGGTGAATCTGGGGGGCCAGTATCCGGCCCGCATGATCCTGCCGGTGCTGCACCATCTGGCCATGCACTGGGCGCCGACCCCGCCCTTGCGGGAACACCGGCGGCACCAGGTGAAATCCCTGCTCACCGTGGTCAACGGTTTCGAGGCGGCCTTCAAGGTCTTTTCCGGCAAGCCGGACGGGGACGGAGCGGCGGAAAGCTGGATCGCCGACAACGTCAGCCTGGGCGGCTTCGGCGCCCTGGTGCCGAACCTGCGCGGCGACTGGCTGCGCATCGGCGCCCTCCTGGCCATGCAGCCGGAAGGCGGCAGCAACTGGCTGCTCGGCGTGGTGCGGCGCTACGGCCGGGAATCAGATACCCAGGCCGCGGTCGGCATCCAGACCCTGGCGCGCCAGGCCCTGGCGGTGGAGCTGCGGCCCCGCAGCACCTCGGCCTACGCCCTGGCGGCGGGCATTCCGGGCATGCTGCTGCGGGATGGCATGGAAGAAGGGGAAGTGCGGGTGGTAATGCCGCCGGCCAGCTTCGACGTGCGGGAAAACCTGGAGTGCGAAGCCGAAGGCCGGCACCTGCTGCTGACCCCCATGGACATCCAGGAAAGCGGCAGCGATTACGAAATCGCCCGCTACCGGGAACTGCGCAGCGACAACTGAAGGCCGACTCAGGCGGCCGGCGGACGCCGTGCCGACTTGGGACGGAAGGCCGCCACCACGGATTCCCGGGTTTCCACATAGGGCCCGCCGATGAGGTCCAGGCAGTAGGGCACGGCAGCGAAGATGCCGGGCACCAGCACCTTGCCCTCCCCGTCCTTCACCCCTTCCAGGGTTTCCTGAATGGACTTGGGCTGGCCCGGCAGATTGAGGATCAGGGCCTGCTTGCGGATCACCCCCACCTGGCGCGAAAGAATGGCGGTCGGCACGAACTGCAGGCCGATCTGCCGCATCTGCTCGCCGAAGCCGGGCATGACCTTGTCCGCCACCGCCAGGGTGGCTTCCGGCGTCACATCCCGGGGCGCCGGACCGGTGCCGCCGGTGGTCAGCACCAGATGGCAGCCTTCGTCGTCCACCAGTTCCATGAGGGTGGCTTCGATGCCCGGCTGGTCGTCGGCGATGAGGCGCGACTCTTCCTCCCAGGGGGTCAGCAGCACCCCGTCCAGCCACTGGCGCAGGGCCGGCAGGCCCTTGTCCTCATAGACGCCGCTGGATGCCCGGTCGCTGATGGAGACCAGGCCGACGCGCAGGGGCCCTTCGCTCATGCTTCCTCCCCGGCATCATCCCCGGTGGCTGCGGCAGCACCGCCCTCCTCCAGTTCCTTCAGCACCTGGAAGATGGCGCGATAGCTCTTCGGCGGCTTGTTCTGTTCCTGCTCCTTGAGGGCGCTGCGGCGCAGCTGGCGCAGGTGGGTGAGATCGGCCTGGGGCCAGTGGACGGCGATGTCGGCCAGGGCCACGGCCTCGTTTTCCAGGAGCAGGGTGCGCAGACGCTCGCGCCGGTGCAGCTTGGCGTTCTCCGCGGCGGAGGCGCCATTGACCACGTCCAGGGCGGCCTGGATCGGCTCCGGGTCCACATCCCGCATCAGCTTGCCGATGTACTGCAGCTGCCGGCGCTGGGCCTCCCGCTTGGGCAGGCGCTGGTATTCGAGCAGGGCGCCGCTGAGGGTCTCGGACAGTTCGACCTTGCCCAGCAGGCGCTTGAGACGGTCCGGCGGCAGTTCCACCAGGGCGCGTCCCAGGTCCTGCTTGTCCTGCATGGCTTGTTTGCGTTTTGTCTTGCTGACGGGCTCGCCGTCCAGGGGGTCCAGTTCTTCCATGATTCCTTGTACTTCTCGGCAGGGGTGGGCGGTGGGGGCTGCTATGATAGCGATTTTACCCCTCTGTCTCGCTGTTCATGGCCAAGAAAGCTCTCCCCAAGCCCTCCCGTACCACCGCTGCAGCCACTTCCGGCCGCTTCTCCCTGCCCCAGGCCGACCTGCTGCAACTGGCCCGGGACACCGTGGCCCTGGCCACCCGGGGCGGCGCCTCCGCAGCCGAGGTGGATGTCTCCGAGGGCTTCGGCCAGTCGGTCAGCGTCCGCCAGGGCGAGGTGGAAACCATCGAATACAACCGGGACAAAGGCATCGGCGTCACGGTGTACCTGGGCCAGCGCAAGGGCTACGCCTCCACCAGCGACTTTTCCCGCCAGGCCCTGGCCCAGACCGTGGATGCGGCCCTGGCCATCGCCCGCTACACCGCCGAGGACCCCTGCGCCGGCCTGCCGGAAAAGGCCCTGCTGGCCAAGCAGTGGCAGGATCCCCAGCTTTACTATCCCTGGCAGCTGAGCGTGGAGGGCGCCATCGACCTGGCCCGCCGCTGCGAGGATGCGGCCTTCGCCGTCAGTCCCCTGGTGAAAAACTCCGAGGGCGCCACCGTCTCCCTGCAGGAAGGCCAGTTCGCCACCGCCAACAGCCTGGGCTTTGCCGGCGGCTACCCCAGCTCCCGCCACTACATTGCCTGCTCCGTCATCGCCGGCAAGAAGGGGCGCAATGCGGAAATGCAGCGGGACGACTGGTATTCCACCCACCGGGACCCGGCGGACTTCCCCGCCCCCGAGAGCATCGGCGACTACGCCGCCCGCCGCGCCCTGTCCCGCCTGGGCGGGCGCAAGGTGAAGACCTGCGAGGTGCCGGTGATCTTCGAGGCCCCCATCGCCAGCGGCCTGCTCGGCAACTTCGTCTATGCCGCCAGCGGCGGCAGCCTCTACCGCAAGGCCAGCTTCCTGGTGGACAGCCTGGGCAAGCGCATCTTCGCCCCCGGCATCAACATCAGCGAGCGCCCCGACCTGCCCAAGGGCCTGGCCTCCGGCCCCTTCGACAACGACGGCGTCGCCACCCGCTCGCGCCAGGTGGTGAGCGACGGTGTGCTCAACGGCTATTTCCTCAGCGTCTATACCGCCCGCAAGCTGGGCATGACCACCACCGGCAACGCCGGCGGCTGCCACAACCTGGTGCTGGAGCCGGGCCGGGAAGACCTGGCCGGCCTCATCCGCCAGGTCAAGCGCGGCCTGCTGGTCACCGAACTGCTGGGGCAGGGGGTGAACTACGTCAATGGGGACTACTCCCGGGGTGCCGCCGGCTACTGGATCGAGAATGGCGAAATCGCCTATCCGGTGGAGGAAATCACCATCGCCGGCAACCTCAAGGAGATGTTCATGAACATCGCCGGGGTCGGCAACGACGTGGTGGTGCGCGGCTCCAAGCAGACGGGTTCCATTCTCATCCAGCGGATGACTGTCGCGGGCGCCTGACCCCGGGCGAAAGCCGCTTCCAGCAAGCTCTTCCAGCCGGTCCGGATTAGGGTAATCCCTATTGCCGGACCGCTTCGGGCCGTCGCTATAATGCGTCGGCTGCAACACACCGAACAATCCCTGGAGGAGACAAAATGGAACGTCGTTCCTTTCTCAAAAAAGCTGGTGTCGGCATTGCTGCCGGCGCTGCTGCCACTACCGTATCTGCACCCGCAATCGCCCAAACCCAGCCCACCATCAAGTGGCGTCTGACCTCCAGCTTCCCCAAGAGCCTGGACACCCTCTACGGTGGCGCCGAAGTTCTGGCCAACCGCCTGCGCGCCATGACCAACGGCAAGTTCGACATCCGCGTCTTCGCCGGCGGTGAAATCGTCCCCGGCCTGCAGGCCCTGGACGCCGTGCAGCAGGGCACCGTCGAGTGCTGTCACACCGCCCCCTACTACTACGTGGGCAAGGACAAGACCTTCGCCCTGGGCTGCTCCATCCCCTTCGGCATGAACGCCCGCCAGATGAACGCCTGGGTGTACTACGGCGGTGGCCAGAAGCTGCTGGACGAGTTCTACGCCAACTACAACATCGTCTCCTTCATGGGCGGCAACAGCGGGACCCAGATGGGCGGCTGGTTCCGCAAGGAAATCAAGAATCTGGGCGACATCAAGGGCCTCAAGATGCGCGTCGCCGGCCTCGGCGGCACCGTCTTCGAGCGCCTCGGCGCCGTGCCCCAGCAGATCGCCGGCGGCGACATCTATCCCGCCCTGGAAAAGGGCACCATCGACGCCGCCGAATGGGTCGGCCCCTACGATGACGAGAAGCTGGGCTTCTTCAAGGTCGCCAAGAACTACTACTACCCGGGCTGGTGGGAGCCGGGTCCCGCCTTCTCCTTCTATGTGAACAAGAAGGAATGGGACAAGCTGCCCAAGGAATACCAGGAGGCCTTCCAGGCCGCCGCCTACGAGGCCAACGTCACCATGCTGGCCGAGTACGACCACAAGAACCCGCCGGCCCTCTCCCGCCTGCTGTCCCAGGGCGTGAAGCTGCAGAAGTACTCCGACGAGATCATGAACGCCGCCTACAAGGCCGCCATGGAAATCTACGCCGAAGAATCTGCCAAGAACCCGGCCTTCAAGAAGATCTACACCGAGTACGACAAGTACCGGAAGACCCAGAACGCCTGGTTCAGCGTGGCCGACACCACCATGGACCGGTTCCTGCAGACCCACAAGTAAGGTAAGCTCGACGCAGTAACAGGAGTGCCCCAGCCATCGACACGACGGCTGGGGCATTTGCACATGTATCCCCTTTGCTGTTTTCATCGCTGGCAGCGGTGAGGTTCAGCCGCCCGGCTTTCGCAACATCAGTTAGGCAACAAAAATAAGGAGACAAACCATGGATCGTCGCAAATTCCTGAAAAATGCCGGCGTCGCTGCCGGTGCCGGCGTGGCCACCACCGTCGCGGCTCCCGCCATCGCCCAATCCCAGCCCACCATCAAGTGGCGCCTGACCTCCAGCTTCCCCAAGAGTCTCGACACCATCTACGGCGGCGCCGACGTGCTGGCCAACCGCCTGCGCGCCATGACCGGCGGCAAGTTCGACATCCGCGTCTTTGCCGGCGGCGAGATCGTCCCCGGCCTGCAGGCCCTGGACGCCGTGCAGCAGGGCACCGTCGAGATGTGCCACACCTGTTCCTACTACTACGTGGGCAAGGACAAGACCTTCGGCTTCGGCACCTCCGTGCCCTTCGGCATGAACCCGCGCCAGATGAATGCCTGGATCTACTACGGCGGCGGCCAGAAGCTGCTGGACGAGTTCTACGCCAACTACAACGTGGTGTCCTTCGCCGGCGGCAACACCGGAACCCAGATGGGCGGCTGGTTCCGCAAGGAAATCAAGACTCTGGATGACGTCAAGGGCCTCAAGATGCGCATCGCCGGCCTCGGCGGCGCCGTCTTCGAACGCCTCGGCGCCGTGCCCCAGCAAATCGCCGGCAGCGACATCTATCCCGCCCTGGAAAAGGGCACCATCGACGCCGCCGAATGGGTCGGCCCCTACGACGACGAAAAGCTGGGCTTCTTCAAGGTCGCCAAAAACTACTACTACCCGGGCTGGTGGGAACCGGGCCCCACCATCCACTTCTTCGTGAACAAGAAGGAATGGGACAAGCTGCCCAAGGAATACCAGGAGGCCTTCCAGGCCGCCGCCTACGAGGCCAACGTCACCATGCTGGCCGAGTATGACCACAAGAACCCCACCGCCCTCTCCCGCCTGCTGTCCCAGGGCGTGAAGCTGCAGAAGTATCCGGATGCGGTGCTGGAAGCCGCCTACAAGGCCGCCATGGACCTGTACACCGAGGAATCGGCGAAGAACCCGGCCTTCAAGAAGGTGTGGACCGAGTACGACAAATACCGCCGTACCCAGAACGCCTGGTTCAGCGTGGCCGACACCACCATGGACCGCTTCCTGCAGAGCCACAAGTAAGCCCGGGCATCGCCCGCAAAAAAGCCGCCGGTGATCCGGCGGCTTTTTTTATGTCCTAGCTAGACGGACGGGAGCCTCAGGCATCCACCCAGTCGATGATGCTGCGCCACTGCTCCAGGTCCTTCTCGGCCCGGGCCGGGGTCAGGTCGAACAGGGTGGCCCCCTGGGCCGCCGCCTGGACGTAGAGCTGGGTGTCCCGCAGATAGGCGAGGATGGGCAGGTCGTAGGCGGCGAAGAAGCGCTCCAGTTCCCCCGCCGCCCGGGTCCGGGCATCCACCCGCATGCCCACCACCGCCACCTGCAGCTCCCCCTTGCGCACGGCCTTCTCGGCCAGCAGGGTGTCGAGGAAGTGGCGCGCCGCCAGGATGTCGAAGAGGGAGGGCTGCACCGGCACCAGCACGTGGGTGACCTGTTTCAGGGTGCGGTCCAGGGCCTTGCCGTGGAAGCCGGCGGGCGTATCCAGTACCGCATGGGTAGTGCCCTTGGGCGGCCGGGCCGGCTCGTCGTGCTTCAGTTCCCAGCTGCGGATGGCGGGCAAAAAGCCGGGGCGCAGAGCCAGCCACTCCCGGGAGGACTGCTGCCGGTCCAGGTCGCCCAGCATCACGGGCTTGCCGGACTGGGCCAGATAGCCGGCCAGGTTGGTGGCCAGGGTGCTCTTGCCGGCGCCGCCCTTGGGGTTGGCGATCAGGTAAGCCTTCATCTAGGGGGTTTCCTCCACGTTTGCATGTCGCGCCAGCCGCTCCAGGGTGTGGCGCACCAGTTCGATGTGTTCCCGCAGGGTATAGAGCAGGTCCGAATAGGCCAGGGGGATATTACGCCGATAGGCCTCGTCCTCGATACGGTCGAGGCGGTCCAGGTATTCCAGCTTGCGGCCCGGATCATAGCTTTCCTTCAGCTCGTTCTCGAGGAACTTGAGGTCGCCGTAGCAGCGGAAAATCTTGGAGCGGATGCGCCAGCTGTAGATGGAGGGCGCCACCTTGAGCAGGGGCAGCAGCAGGGCGAAGATGGGCAACAGCAGCACCACCAGCCGGTCCACCAGGATCGCCGCCCAGAAGGGCAGATAGCGCTGCAGCAGGGGCGGGCCGGACTTGTAGTAGCGCTCCGCCGTGTCGGCCACCGGCAGGCTCTGGTCCCGTACCGCCGGGAAATCGCCGCGGCGCTGGAAGAAGCCGGCCTTGCCGTGCACTTCGCTGGCCGCCTGCAACAGCAGGGACTGGATGGCCGGATGCAGGCTGTCATGCACCACCAGATTGGCGGTGGCCGCCAGCAGGGTGGTGTCGTGGGGCGGGAAGTTGCGCACCAGGTCCACCGCTCCTTCCGGCAGGACGATCTTCGACAGGTAGGGGAAGCGCCGGGTGTAGGCCTCGGCCTGGGCGAAGTTCATCACCTTGATGCCGGGGGAGCGCAGCAGCACCTGCACCACCGGCGCCTCCGGCGCGGCGATGACGAAGGCGGCATCGAGGCGGCCCTGCTGCAGTTCTTCGGCCGCCTTGAGGCCGCCCAGGGACAGCAGGTGCTTGCCGTCCACCGGCACCTCGTTGGCCGCCAGCAGTTGCAGGGCCAGGCCCCGGATGCCGCTGCCCTCGGCGCCGACGGCGATGCGCTTGCCGGCCAGCTGGTGCAGGCGCTCCAGTTCCCGCTCGCTGCGGTAGAAGACCCACACCGGCTCGTAGTACATGCTGCCCAGGGAGGACAGGGGCAGGGCCTCGTCCTCCTCCAGGTAGTCCGGCCGGGGCGCCTCGACGCCGCCCTGGACCAGGGCGATCTCCACGTCGCTGTCCTTGTCCAGCAGGCGCTGCAGGTTCTCGGCGGAACCGTTGGAGGTGCGCACCTCCAGGGTGATGCCGTTACGCGCCAGGATTTCCGCATACTTCTTGCCGAAGGCGTAGTAGGCGCCGCTGTCGGCCCCGGCGGACATGACCACGTGCCGTGGCGGCGCCGGCTGGATGAACTGGACGGCGACGACGAAACCCAGGGCCACCACCAGCACGATGGGCCAGGCCGTAGCCAGGAGGTCCCGCAGGGAGAGCAGGCTGTTGCGAACTTTGGCGCCCATGGACGACCTTTCCGTTTAAGGCAGCAGCACCGTGGAGCCGGTGGTCTGCCGGCCTTCCAGGGCGATGTGGGCGGCAGCGGCCTGCTGCAGGGGGAAGCGCTGGTGCACCTCGATCTTCACCTGGCCGCTGGTGACCACGCCCAGCAGCTCCGTCGCCAGGGCCTCCAGGTCGGCGCGGCGGGCGGTGTAGTGCATCAGGGTGGGGCGGGTGAAGAAGAGGGAGCCCTTCTGGGACAGCAGCAGGGGATCGATCAGACCCACCGGGCCGGAGGCGTTGCCGAAGCTGACCATGGTGCCCAGGGGCCGCAGGCTGTCCAGGGAGCCGGTGAAGGTGTCCTTGCCGATGCCGTCGTAGACCACCGGCACGCCTTCACCACCGGTGATGTCCCGCACCCGCCGGGCGAAGTCCTCCCGGGTGTAGAGGATGGGGTGGTCGCAGCCGTGGGCCCGGGCCAGCTCGGCCTTGGCCTCGGTGGAAACGGTGCCGATGACGGTGGCCCCCAGGGCCTTGGCCCACTGGCAGGCGATGAGGCCGACGCCGCCGGCGGCGGCGTGGATCAGCACGGTGTCGCCTTTCTGCACCCGGTAGGTGCGACGCAGCAGGTAGGCGGCGGTGAGGCCCTGCAGCATCATGGCGGCGCCGGTCTCGAAGGAGAGGCTGTCCGGCAGGCGGATGAGGCGGTCGGCGGGAATCAGGCGGGCCTCGCTGTAGGCCCCCAGGGGACCGCCGGCATAGGCCACCCGGTCGCCCACCTGCAGGTGGGTGACGCCGGGGCCCAGGGCTTCCACCGTGCCGGCGCCTTCGAGGCCGATGCCGGAGGGCAGGGGCACGGGATAGAGGCCGCTGCGATGGTAGGTGTCGATGAAATTGAGACCGACGGCGGCATGGCGCACCCGGACTTCGCCGGGGCCGGGCTCGCCGACGCCGACCTCTTCCCACTGCAGCACTTCGGGGCCGCCGGTGCGGTGAAAGCGGATGGCATGGGTCATTTTTTGTCTCCTTTTGTATTCTGCTGGGGGTGCGTCACTATACCGCCGCTCCCCGGCGGTGCGAATGGCCCCGATTGGCCTTAATATTGGCGCCATGACCAATATCCACCACACCGTTCTCGGCCGCCTGCTGCTCGCCTGGGCCCTGGTTTCCCTGCTCCTGGGCGGCAGCGCCTGGTATGTGGCGACGGAGCGCATCGACGATGCGGTGGTGGCCCTGGCCCAGGCCGAATCGGCCCGCTTCCAGGCGGCCGAGCTGGAGGCGGCGGAAATGTCGGCCCAGCAGCTGGATTTCCTGCGGCAGCGGGCCCTGGGCTTCGTCCGCGACCATTTCGTGGTGATCGAGCTGTATGACCGGGAACGGCGCAAGGTGGTGGAGGCGGTCAATCCGGCCCACCAGGACATCGAGGCCGGGCTCAAGGGCAGCGCCCACGCCTTCCCCATGGACGGCAAACACCATTACGAGAAACACACCATCCTCAACAACACGGTGGTGCAGGTGCTGGTGCCGATCCTGGACCGGGAGCGCAACATCGCCGGCTACTTCGAAGGCGTCTTCCTGGTCTCGCCGGAAGAGGAGGCCCGCCTGCGCCGGGACCTCAACCTGATCCTGGGCCTGGTGCTGGCCGCCGCCCTCATCACCACGGTGGTGCTGTACCCGGTGATCCTTTCCCTCAACCGCAACGTGCTGCGCTTCTCCCGGGAGGTGCTGCGGGGCAACCTGGAAATGGCCTCGGTCCTGGGCGCCGCCATCGCCCAGCGGGATTCGGACACCAGCATCCACAACTACCGGGTGGCGCTCTACGCCTGCCGCCTGGGCGAGGTCACGGGGGTGGAGGGCGACGCCATGCGGGCCCTCATCATCGGCGCCTTCCTGCACGACGTGGGCAAGATCGGCATCAGCGACAACATCCTGCTCAAGCCGGGCAAGCTGGATGCGGAGGAATTCCGCATCATGCAGACCCACGTCTCCCTCGGCGTGCACATCATCGCCCCCTCCCCCTGGCTTCAGGCGGCCCGGGAGGTGGTGCAGTTCCATCACGAGAAGTACGACGGCAGCGGCTACCTGCAGGGATTGAAGGGCGAGGAGATTCCCCTCAACGCCCGCATTTTCGCGGTGGTGGACGTCTTCGACGCCCTCACCTCCCGCCGCCCCTACAAGGAACCCATGACGTGCGAAGCGGCCCTGGCCATCCTGCACAAGGATGCGGGGACCCACTTCGATCCCCGGCTGGTGGCCGCTTTCGCCCCGGTGGCGGCGCCCCTCCACGCCGAACTGTCGCGCCTCGACGAAGGGGCCATCCAGGCCCTGCTGGAAGAGCGCATCAGCCGCTACTTCTTCGCCGCCTTCCTCGCCCGGGAATAAGTCCCGCCGCAGCCCTTGCCCGGGAGGCAGGCGGGACCAGCCTCCCGGCATGGCCATGCCTGCAACGTCCGTCCCTATTGCCCCTCAGGGCACATCGCCGCAACAGCGGCGTCCCATCTGCCCGGCAGGCCGGGCGTCAAACCCATCCTAGAGCGGTGTCAGCTTGGCGAATTCCAGGGCCAGCCACTTCATGCCGGCAGAACCGAAATTGACCTGGACCCGGGCATCGGCGCCCCGGCCCTCGGTGGCGACGATGACCCCCTGGCCGAACTTGGCGTGGCTGACGTTCTGCCCCACCCGCAGCCCGGCGGGAGCGGCGCTTTCGTAGGCCGTCACCGGTGCCGCCGCCCGGGGGCTGCGGCTGTAGCTGTTGTCGTAGGCCGGGGTGCTGCGGGCATTGACCCGCAGCAGCAGTTCCTGGGGCAACTCGTCGAAGAAGGCGGAGGGCACGCAGTAGCGGGTCTGGCCGTGCAGCATGCGGGTCTGGGCGTGGGACATGTAGAGCCGCTGGCGGGCCCGGGTGATGGCCACGTACATGAGGCGGCGCTCTTCCTCCTCGCCGGACTTTTCCATGACGGAGTTTTCGTGGGGAAAGAGGCCCTGCTCCAGGCCGGAGATGAAGACCACGTCGAACTCCAGGCCCTTGGCCGCATGCACCGTCATCAGCTGCACCGCCTCCTGGCCGTCGCCGGCCTGGTGGTCGCCGGCCTCCAGGCTGGCGTGGGCGAGGAAGGAGGCCAGGGGCGACGGCAGGGGTGCATCGGGGGTGGCCGGATCGGGCACCGGCATGGCCCCCTCTTCGGCGATGAAGCTGGCGGCGGCGTTGATCAGTTCGTCCAGGTTCTCCAGCCGCTCCTGGCCTTCCTTCTCGCCCAGGTAGTGCTGGCGCAGGCCGCTACGTTCGATGATGTGTTCCACCACTTCGGGCAGGGGCAGGTTTTCCGTCTCCCGCCGCAGCTCCTCGATGAGGCGGATGAAGGCGCCGACGGCGGCCCCGGCCTTGCCGGTGAGGCTGGCGGCGGCGTTGTAGAGGGGCGAGTTGGAACGGTGGGCCGCTTCCTGGAGGTTTTCCAGGCTGCGGGCGCCGATACCCCGGGTGGGGAAATTCACCACCCGCAGGAAGGCGGTGTCGTCGTCCGGATTGGCCAAGAGGCGCAAGTAGGCCAGGGCGTGCTTGATTTCCTGGCGCTCGAAGAAGCGCAGGCCGCCGTACACCTTGTAGGCCACGCCCTTGGTGAACAGCTCGTGCTCCAGCACCCGGGACTGGGCGTTGGAGCGGTAGAGGAAGGCGATCTGGTCCCGGGAGACGCCCTCCCGAATCAGTTCCCGGGCCTCGTCCACGATCCAGCGGGCCTCGTCCAGGTCGGAGAAGCCCTCGAACACCCGGATCGGCTCGCCGGCACCCTGGTCGGTCCACAGGTTCTTACCCAGGCGGCCCTGGTTGTTCTTGATGAGGGCGTTGGCCGCATCCAGGATGTTGCCGTGGGAACGGTAGTTCTGCTCCAGGCGGATGACGTTCTGTACCCCGAACTCCCGCTCGAAGTCCCGCATGTTGCCCACCTCGGCGCCGCGGAAGGCATAGATGGACTGGTCATCGTCGCCCACGGCGAACACCGCTGCCCCCTGGGGCGCGCCGGCAGTGCCGTCGTGGCCGGCCAGGAGCTTCAACCAGGCGTACTGCAGGCGGTTGGTGTCCTGGAACTCGTCCACCAGGATGTGGCGGAAGCGCTCCTGGTAATGGCGGCGCAGGGGCTCGTTGCGCGACAGCAGCTCGTAGGTGCGCAGCAGCAGTTCGGCAAAATCCACCACCCCTTCGCGCTGGCACTGGCCCTCGTACTCGGCCCACAGCTCCACCCGGCGGCGGGTGTAGTCGTCCCACACCTCGGCCTGGGCCGGGCGCAGGCCCTGGTCCTTGTGGGCGTTGATGAAGTGCATCAGCTCCCGGGGCGGGAACTTCTCGTCGTCTACGTTGAGGTTCTTCAGGAGACGCTTGATGGCGGAGAGCTGGTCGGCGGAATCGAGGATCTGGAACAGGGAGGGCAGCCCGGCTTCCTTGTGGTGGGCCCGCAGCAGCCGGTTGCACAGGCCGTGGAAGGTGCCGATCCACATGCCCCGGGTGTTGATGGGCAGCATGGCCGAGAGGCGGGCCAGCATCTCCTTGGCCGCCTTGTTGGTGAAGGTCACCGCCAGCACCGCGTGGGGCCCCATCTGGCCGGTGGAAATGAGCCAGGCGATGCGGGTGGTGAGCACCCGGGTCTTGCCCGAACCGGCGCCGGCCAGGATCAGGGCATGCTGGGGCGGCAGGGTCACGGCCTGGAGTTGTTCTGGATTGAGATTGGCAAGCAGGTCGGACATGGGGACGGGAAGCCGCGGGCAGGGGCGCGGACGCAGGTTAAGGTCAGGCCGGGATTATAGCCCCGCCGGGGCCGGGGAACTTTTTGGTGCGCCGCACCATCCAATCTTCCGGATGCTACGGGTAAACCACAAATGATCGCCGGAACATCTGAGATATAATCGATATTGCAATGCAACATAAAACAGTCACCAAGCCCACAAGGCCGCGGACGGACTGCATTGGTTACCGCCAAGTTTGAAAGGAAACAGCATGAACAACCCGAAGATTCTGCCCTGGATCGCCCGCAAAGCCGGCATCACCGAAACCATGGCCACCAAGCTGTGGCAACGCGCCGTCGAGGAAGCGAAGACCGCCTGTGGCTGCACCGAGGGTTCCGAGTTTCACCGCCACAGCATCGAGCGCTTTCTCGATCTGGTGGAAGCCCGCGCCGGCGGCACCGTGCGCCAGCCCTACAGCAACAGCACCGCCCAGGTCAGCTGGATCTGGCGCCACCAGGGCCGCATGGCCATGTTCGGCCTGATGGCTGCGGAAAACGCCGCCAAGTTCTGGCAGGACACCTGGAAGAACGTGTTCACCCCCGACCTGCACAAGCGCAAGGTCGGCTGTTGAGCCCAGGCGGCCGCCCAGGCCGCCCGATCGGACCACCCGGGACCAAGCCGCCCCGGCGGCTCCTTACCCCCTGAATTTCCCCTCGCCTGCCCGATTCCCGCCTTCAGCGGGAGACGGCCCCGGGCGCCACGCCCAGCTCCGCCGCCAGACGACCCGCCATCTGCCGCGCCTCTTCCCGGCCGGCGAAGCCCCCCACCCGCAGCACATAGACGTAGCCCTCCTCCCCGGCCCCATCGTGACGCGGACGAATCCGCGCCGGATAGCCGGCCTCCCGCAGCTGGTCGTACAACGCCAGGGCCTCGGCCTGGGTCGCCACCGGCGGCAGGTTGACGCCCCAGGCGCCGCCACGGCGCAGGACGCCGGCCCCGGCCTGGATTTCCGTTTCCGCCGCCCACTTCTCCACCTGCGCCGCCTCGACGCTGGCCACCGCACCGGGCGCCTGGTCCCGCAGGGCGCTGGCGAAGGCCAGAGGCTCGCTCAAGGCCATGGGTTCGCCCAGGGGATGGGTGACCACGATATGGCCTTCGAGCAGGCAGATCAGGTCCTTGTCCTCGGCGGACTTGCCCCACAGGTCGGTGCCGCGGATGCCGGCGGTCAGGGTGGCGGCGCGGACGTTGATGGCCCGCCCCGTCAGGCGCTGGGGAAAGAGGCCGGTGGTGAAGCGGAAGGCGCCCCGCAGCACGTCCAGGGCCGCCGTATAGACGCCCCCCGGGCGCTGGCCGATGGCGTTGAGATGGAGCTGGGCGTTTTCCCCCAGCTTGACGCCGCTGCCTTCGGGCAGCTGGATCAGCACCCGGGAGCCGCTGCCGGTGACGATCCTGTCCCGGTTGGCGAGGGACTGGCCCGGCACCAGGGGCCGGCGCTCGCCGCTGCGCTCCAGCCAGGCCGGCGCCTGCACGGCCTCCACCACCGCCTGCCGGGAGGCCGGTCCGGCCACGGCAGGGGCGGCGGCCCACAGCGTCAGGGTTGAAAGCAGCAGGGGGCGCAACAATCCCATGTTCATCTCTCCGCAGTGGCCTGGAGCGGCCCGTTCATGATCAGGAAACCGCCCGGGCGGCGGCAAAGAGCCGATTTTGCCCAATGGAGCAGGAGCGGACCGGTTATAATTTCACGCTTTGCAACGAATTTCTGGCCGCCCAAATGCAGGAAAAATACCAACCCGCGGAAGTCGAACTCGCCGCCCAGCAACACTGGGTCAAGACCCAGGCCGCCCGTGCCGTCGAAGACACCACCAAGCCCAAGTACTACTGTCTTTCCATGTTCCCCTATCCGTCGGGGAAGCTGCATATGGGGCACGTGCGCAACTATACCATCGGCGATGTGCTGACCCGCTTCCACAAGATGCAGGGCTACAACGTGCTGCAGCCCATGGGTTGGGACGCCTTCGGCATGCCGGCGGAAAATGCCGCCATCCAGAACAAGGTGCCCCCCGCCAAGTGGACCTACGCCAACATCGACTACATGCGCAGCCAGCTGCAGCGCCTGGGTTTCGCCATCGACTGGGAGCGGGAATTCGCCACCTGCACCCCCGAGTACTACCGCTGGGAACAGTGGCTGTTCACCCGCCTGTATGAAAAGGGCCTGATCTACAAGAAGCTGGGCACCGTGAACTGGGACCCGGTGGACCACACCGTGCTGGCCAACGAGCAGGTCATCGACGGCCGCGGCTGGCGCTCCGGCGCCCTGGTGGAAAAGCGCGAGATCCCCATGTACTACATGAAGATCACCGCCTACGCCGAGGAACTGCTGGCCGACCTGGATCAGCTGCCGGGCTGGCCCGAGCAGGTGCGCCTGATGCAGAAGAACTGGATCGGCAAGAGCACCGGCGTGCGTTTCGCCTTCCCCCTGGCCGACAACAGTGACGAAAAACTGTGGGTATTCACCACCCGGGCCGACACCATCATGGGCGTCACCTTCGTCGCCGTGGCCGCCGAGCATCCCCTGGCCACCCGCGCCGCCGCGAATAACCCGGCACTGGCGGCCTTCATCGAGGAATGCAAGAAGGGCGGCGTGGCCGAGGCCGACATCGCCACCATGGAAAAGAAGGGCATGCCCACGGGCATCTTCGTTCAGCACCCCCTCACCGGCGAGCAGGTGGAAGTGTGGGTCGGCAACTACGTGCTGATGGGCTACGGCGAAGGCGCCGTGATGGCCGTGCCCGCCCACGACGAGCGGGACTTTGCCTTTGCCAAGAAGTACAACCTGGCCATCAAGCAGGTCATCGCCGCTGCAGGCGAGACCTTCAGCCTGGACGGCTGGCAGGAATGGTATGGCGACAAGAGCCGCGGCACCTGCGTCAATTCCGGCAAGTACGACGGCCTGGCCTACGAGGCCGCCGTGGATGCCATCGCCGCCGACCTGGCGGCCAAGGGCCTGGGCGAGAAGAAGGTGCAGTTCCGTCTGCGCGACTGGGGCATTTCCCGCCAGCGCTACTGGGGCTGCCCGATTCCCGTGATCCACTGCGAGTCCTGCGGCGACGTGCCGGTGCCTGACGACCAGCTGCCCGTGGTGCTGCCGGAGAACGTGGAAATCACCGGTGCCGGTTCCCCCCTGGCCAAGATGCCCGAGTTCTACGAGTGCACCTGCCCCAAGTGCGGTAAGCCGGCCCGTCGTGAAACCGACACCATGGATACCTTCGTCGAGTCCTCCTGGTACTTCCTGCGCTACGCCTGCCCGGACAACACCCAGGCCATGGTGGACGAGCGTGTGGCCTACTGGTGCAAGGGCGGCATCGACCAGTACATCGGCGGCATCGAGCACGCCATCCTGCACCTGCTCTACTCCCGCTTCTTCACCAAGCTGATGCGCGACGTGGGCCTCTTCGGTGAGCAGAAGCTGGACGAGCCCTTCGCCAACCTGCTGACCCAGGGCATGGTGGTGGCCCCCACCTTCTATCGCGACGCCGAAGGCGGCAAGAAGGAGTGGATCAACCCGGCCGACGTGGATGTGACCACCGACGAGCGCGGCCGCCCCACCGGCGCCACCCTCAAGGCCGACGGCCAGCCGGTGGTCATCGGCGGCACCGAGAAGATGTCCAAGTCCAAGAACAACGGCGTGGACCCCCAATCCCTGATGGACGAGTACGGCGCGGACACGGCCCGCCTGTTCATGATGTTCGCCGCCCCGCCCGACCAGTCCCTGGAATGGTCCGACGCCGGTGTCGAGGGCGCCTTCCGCTTCCTGAAGCGCCTGTGGAAGCTGACCCACGACCATGTGGCCGCCGGCATCGTTCCCGCCTACAGCGGCGGCGAGCTGGAGGGCAGTCTCAAGGACTTCCGCCGCCAGCTGCACCAGACCATCGGCAAGGTCACCGACGACTACGGCCGGCGCAAGCAGTTCAACACCGCCATCGCCGCCGTCATGGAGCTGCTCAACGCCTTCGCCAAGCTGCCGGACAGCCCGGCCGCCAGCAGCGTCAAGCAGGAAGCCCTGGAAGCGGCCGTGCTGATGCTCTTCCCCATCGTGCCCCATGCCTGCCAGGCCCTCTATGCCGAACTCAAGCCCGGTGCCGATGCCGGCCAGGCCGCCTTCCCCAAGGCCGATGCCGCCGCCCTGGTGCAGAGCGAGATCGAGCTGATGCTGCAGGTGAACGGCAAGCTGCGCGGCAGCATCAAGGTGCCGGCCGATGCGGCCAAGGATGCCATCGAAGCGGCCGCCCTGGCCTCCGAGACGGTGCAGAAGCACCTGGACGGCCAGGCCCCGAAGAAGGTGGTGGTGGTGCCCGGCCGTCTGGTCAATATCGTGGTTTAAGGAGTCGTCTGTGCGCGCCCGTCTGCTCGTTTCCCTTGTCCTGCTCGTAACGCTGGCCGGCTGCGGCTTCCAGCTGCGGGGCGCCCAGACCATGCCCTTTCCGACCCTGTACGTGTCCATGGCGGAGAATTCGGAAATCACCGCCAACCTGAAACGATACATCCGGGCCAACAAGTCCACCGAACTGGTGGACAACCGGGAAGATGCGGCGGCCACCCTGGTCCAGTTCCCGGAACGCCGGGAGCGGATCGCCCTGTCCTACAACTCCGCCGGCCGGGTGCGGGAACTGCAGCTGCAGTACCGGGCCAACTTCCGCCTGGAAGACGCCAAGGGCAAGGCCCTCTCCGCACCCATGGAAATCTACCTGACCCGGGACATCACCTACGACGATGCCCAGGTGCTGTCCAAGGCCCAGGAAGAGGAACTGCTGTGGCAGGACATGCAGCGGGACCTGGTGCAGCAGCTGATCCGGCGCATGGCCAAGGCCAAGCCGCCGGTGGACGAAAACGAGGACTGACGCCGTGGCCCAGCTCCGGGGAGAACAGCTGGCGGCCCACCTGGAACGCCCCCTGGGGCCGCTCTACGTCGTGTATGGGGACGAGCCCCTGCTGGTGATCGAGGCCGGCGACGCCATCCGCGCCGCCGCCCGGCGCCAGGGCTACAGCGAGCGGGAAGTGCTGGTGGCCGGCCAGGGCTTCAACTGGACCCAGCTGGCCATGGCCGGCGGCAACCTCTCCCTCTTCGGCGACCGCAAGCTGATCGACCTGCGCATCCCCACCGGCAAGCCCGGGCGGGACGGCGGCCAGGCCCTGCAGGAACATTGCCAGCGCCTTTCCAGCGACGCCATGACCCTGGTCACCCTGCCCGAGCTGACCTGGCAGGACGAAAAGGCCTCCTGGTTCCAGACCCTGGCCGAAGCCGGCACCGTGCTCAAGCTGCAGGCCCCCAACCTCGGCGAACTGCCCCAGTGGATCGCCGGCCGCCTGCAGCGCCAGGAACAGAGCGCCGAGACGGAAGCCCTGCGCTTCATCGCCGAGCGGGTGGAAGGCAATCTGCTGGCGGCCCACCAGGAAATCCAGAAACTGGGACTGCTGTTCCCCAAAGGCAAGCTGAGCCTGGAACAGGTGCGGGAGGCGGTGCTCAATGTGGCCCGCTACGATATCGACGGTCTGCGGGAAGCCCTGCTGCAGGGCGACCTGGCCCGCCTGACGCGGACCCTGGATGGCCTGCGCCAGGAGGGCGAAGCGCCGCCCCTGGTGTTGTGGGCGGTGACGGAGGAAGTGCGGGCCCTGGCGGCCCTGAAGGAAGGACTCAACGCCGGCCGGCCGGCGGACCAGCTGCTCAAGGAACAGCGCATCTGGGGGCCGCGCCAGGCCCTGGTCAAGCGCGCCCTGGGGCGGCTTGACGCGCCGCGTCTGCGGGCGGCCCTGGCCCAGACGGCCCATATCGACCGCTGCATCAAGGGCCTGGGCGGCGGCGACGTGTGGGATGAATTCCTGCGCCTGGGCCTCAGCCTGCGCTAGGCCGGATGCCCGGACGGGCACCGGTCGATCGGGGATGCGACGGCCTTAAGCGGCCTTTTCATCGGAAGGCGGAACGTCCGGCAGGATGGCCGGCACCTCTTCCGGTTCATCGGGCACCAGATGCTCCCACTCGCAATCCGTATCTCCGGACTTGTGGCGCAATGCGGGCAGGGACGATTCGCGCACCAGGCACTCGCCCTGGCAACACTCTTCCACCACCACCACACCCACCTCGGCATCTACCTTGCGTTCCCCGTCCCAATAGCTGCAGGTGGCGCACACTTGCACTTCGGTGGGAACAATCAGCTTGCGACTCATAGGGTCTCCTGCGACGTCAAACGGCCATGTAACGGTTTGTGACACCGCAACGGCGAGAAAGTTTAGCCCAATCCCTTATTTTCAGTAAGGGAATGGCGTTTCGGGGCATTTGAGGCCGCTATAATGGTCCGATTATCTCCTGCCTGACCTGCTGAAGAACACCATGGATATCAAGGATTACATGCAGAACCTGGGCCGCCGTGCCCGGGCAGCCTCACGCCAGATGGCCAAGGCCGACACCAATGCCAAGAATCGGGCCCTGCTGGCCATCGCCGCCGCCATCCGCCGCGACGAAGCCAAGCTCCTGGCCGCCAACGGCGAAGACCTGGCCGCCGCCCGGGCCGCCGGCCTGGAGCCGGCCATGGTGGATCGCCTGACCCTTTCCCCCAAGACCGTCGCCACCATGGCCGAGGGCCTGGAACAGATCGCCTCCCTGCCGGACCCCATCGGTGAAATGACCGACCTGCGCTTCCGCCCCTCCGGCATCCAGGTGGGCCACATGCGGGTGCCCCTGGGCGTCATCGGCATCATTTACGAAGCCCGCCCCAACGTGACGGTGGATGCGGCCGGCCTGTGCATCAAGTCCGGCAACGCCTCCATCCTGCGCGGCGGTTCCGAGGCCATCCGCTGCAACCAGGCCCTGGCGACTCTGGTGAAGGAAGGGTTGCAGTCCGCCGGTCTGCCGGCTGACGCGGTGCAGGTGGTGGAAACCACCGACCGGGCCGCCGTGGGCGAGCTCATCACCATGCGCGAATTCGTGGACGTCATCGTGCCCCGCGGCGGCAAGGGCCTCATCGCCCGCCTGCTGGCCGAATCCCGGGTGCCCATGATCCAGCACCTGGACGGCAACTGCCACGTATACCTGGACGACAGCGCCGATGCGGCCAAGGCCATGGCAGTGGTGGAAAACTCCAAGACCCAGCGCTACGGCACCTGCAACACCGCCGAATCCCTGCTGGTGGCACGCTCCGTCGCCGCCACCCTGCTGCCGCCCATCGCCGCCATGCTCACCGCCAAGGGCGTGGAAATCCGCGGTTGTGCCGAAACCCGGGCCCTGGTGCCCAACGCCAAGGAGGCCACCGAGGCCGACTGGGGCGAGGAGTACCTGGCGCCCATCATCGCCGTGAAGGTGGTGGCCGGGCTGGACGAGGCCATCGAGCACATCAACAAGTACTCCTCCAGCCACACCGAGGCCATCGTCACCGAGAACCACACCCACGCCATGCGCTTCCTGCGGGAAGTGGATTCGGCCTCGGTCATGGTGAACGCCTCCACCCGCTTCGCCGACGGCTTCGAGTACGGCCTCGGCGCCGAGATCGGCATTTCCACGGACAAGATCCACGCCCGGGGCCCGGTGGGCCTGGAAGGCCTGACCAGCCAGAAATGGGTGGTCCTGGGCAATGGCCAGGTGCGCGGCTGAAAGCCGGCCGCACCGCTCCCTGATCCGTCCAAGTTTCACCGCAACACCGCAGCACCCATAAAAGAATTGCCCCGGCGACGTGCGGACGGCGCCGGGGCTTCAATAAAGTCCGCAAAAACCAAAGGAGACAGACAGTATGAAGATCAAGCATTTCATGGCGGCCCTCGCCATCCTCAGCCTCACGGCCGGCAGCGCCCAGGCCATGGAAGTGGCCGGGGTCAAGTTCGAGGAACGGCTCAAGCTGGAGCAGCAGGACCTCAGCCTCAACGGCGCCGGCCTGCGGTCCAAGGTGTTTTTCAAGGTCTACGCCGTGGGCCTCTACCTGCCGGCCAAGGCCGCCGAGGTGGACGGCGTGCTGGCGGCCAAGGGCGCCAAGCGCCTGGCCATCGTGCCCCTCATGGAGCTCTCCGCCCAGCAGTTCGTGGACGCCCTTTCCGGTGGCATCGCCAAGAACAGCAGCGAGGCCGAGGCCGCCGCCCTGAAGGAACGGGTGCAGACCTTCGAAGGCAACCTGCTGGCCCTGGGCAAGGCAACCAAGGGCACTCCCATCACCCTGGACTGGATTCCCGAACAGGGCACCCGCCTCACCGTGGCCGGCCAGCCCCAGGGCAAGGTCATCCCGGGGGAGGATTTCTACCAGGCCCTGCTGCGCATCTGGCTGGGTAACAAGCCGGCCCAGGGCGATCTCAAGGATGCCCTGCTCGGCAAGGCACAGTAAGCATTTCCACAGGGGGGCGGCTGCAAGCCGCCCCCTTTCTCGTTGTACAGGCAGCCATGACCAAGAATGCCGTCCCTGCTGACTTCCAGGCCATCACCAGTGGCCCGTTCTTTTCCCTGGGCATCCGCTGCAACAGGGACGAACTGACCGAAATCCTCTACCTGCCCGGCCGCCTGCAGCAGGCAGCCGGCACGCCCCTGGCCGCCGAGGCGGTGCGCCAGATCCAGGCCTACCTGGCCGACCCGGCCTTCGTTTTCAGCCTGCCCCTGCAACCCTCCGGCACCCGCTTCCAGCGCCGGGTGTGGGATGCCATCGCCGCCATTCCCCGGGGACAGACGCAGAGCTACGGCGAGGTGGCCAAGCTGCTGCACAGCGGCCCCCGGGCCGTGGGCGGCGCCTGCGGCGCCAATCCCTTCCCCCTGGCGGTGCCCTGCCACCGGGTCGTCGCCGCTGCCGGCCTGGGCGGTTTCGGCCGCAACGGCGGCGACTTCCTGCTGGACATCAAGCGCTGGCTGCTGCAACACGAGGGCTGCCTGCCGGCGTAAACTCCGTGCCCATGACGGATGCCGCCCCGCCGACCCTGGCCTTTTCCACCCAGAGCGAGATCGACGCCTTCTGCGACGCCCTGTGGCTGGAAGACGGCCTCTCCCCCAATTCCCTCGCCGCCTACCGCAGCGACCTGCAACGCTACGCCCTGTGGTTGCAGCAGCAGGGCCGCCCGCCCCTGGCCCAGGCCGGCGCCGCCGATCTGGCGGCCTTCCTGGCCGATGTGGCGGCCCGCATGAAATCCAGCTCCCAGGCCCGCTACCTTTCCTCCCTGCGCCGTTTCTACCGGCGCCTGCTGGCCCAGAACCGCATCAGCGCCGACCCCACCCTGCAGACCGCCATGCCGGTCAAGTCCTCGCGCCTGCCCAAGGTGATGAGCGAAGCCCAGGTGGAAGCCCTGCTGGCGGCACCGGAAATCGAAACGCCCCTGGGCCAGCGGGACCGGGCCATGCTGGAGACTCTCTACGCCACCGGCCTGCGGGTCTCGGAACTGGTCAATCTCAAGCTGCATGAAGTGAGCTTCGACATGGGCGTGGCCCGGGTCTTCGGCAAGGGTTCCAAGGAACGCCTGGTGCCCCTCGGCGAGGTGGCCCTGGACTGGCTCAAGAGCTACCTGAACGATGGCCGCAACGCCTTGCTGGACAACCGTCTCAGCGACTTCCTCTTCGTCACCGCCCGGGGCACGGCCATGACCCGGCAGATGTTCTGGACCCTGGTGAAGAAGTACGCCCTGGTGGCCGGCATGGACCCGGCCCGCCTCTCGCCCCACGTGCTGCGCCACGCCTTCGCCACCCACCTGCTCAACCACGGCGCCGACCTGCGGGTGGTGCAGCTGCTGCTTGGCCACGCCGACATTTCCACCACCCAGATCTACACCCACGTGGCGCGGGAACGGCTGAAGGACCTGCACGCCGTGCACCACCCCCGGGGCTAGGCACGGCGCCGGTCGGCGGGCGTAGAATGAAACCATCCGCAACAAGACACCCTCGAGGTGCACCATGAGCCGCAATCACGATCTCGACCCCGGCCACGCGCCGGAAACCCCCGCCACCCGCTTCCTGCGCCAGCACCGCATCGCCCACTCCAACCATCTCTACGAATACGAGGAGCACGGCGGCACCAAGGTGTCGGCCCGGGAACTGAATGTGGACGAGCACGCCGTGATCAAGACCCTGATCATGGAAGACGAGCACGCCAAGCCCCTGATCGTGCTGATGCACGGCGACTGCAAGGTATCCACCAAGGAACTGGCGCGGCAGGTGGGCTGCAAGAAGGTGGAACCGTGCAAGCCGGAAGTGGCCAACCGCCACACCGGCTTCCTGGTGGGCGGCACCAGCCCCTTCGGTACCAAGAAGGCCATGCCAATCTACATGGAGAAGAGCATCCTGGACCTGCCCCTGATCTATCTCAACGGCGGCCGTCGCGGCTACCTGGTGGGGGTCCATCCCCACGACGTGGTCAAGGTGCTGCAGCCCAAGATGGTCGAGGCCGCCCTCAAGGATTGAGCCCCAGCAGCCGGGTCAGGTACTGCGCTCGATGATGACGCCGACCCGGCGCACCCCGGGCATCATGCCCAGCTTGGCCACGGAAACGCGAACCCAGGCGCAGCGGAATTCTTCCAGCACCAGGGTGGAAACGTGTTCGGCCAGCTTTTCCAGCAGGCCGAACTGGGTGCTGCCCAGGTCCTCCCGCAGACGCTCCACCACCTTGGCGTAGTCGATGGTGTCCCGGATGTCGTCGCTAGCGCCGGCGCTGGCGGTGGAGGAAACGCCCATCTGCAGGGACATTTCGACGGTCTGGGACACGGCCTGCTCCCGGGGGTAGATGCCGATGCGGGTCTGGACCCGGAAGTCGTCGATGAAAATGATGTCCATGGGGTTTTTCAGCCGCCAGCGGGGCTTGCAGGTAAAATGCAGGCCCGCATTGTACCTCTATCGTCACTTCACCACCCATCGCCCATGACTGCCGCCCAATCCCTGCCCCTGGCCCTGCTGGCCGCCTATCTGCTGGGCTCCGTGCCCTTCGCCGTCATCGTCAGCCGCGGCTTCGGCCTGAAGGATCCCCGCTCCTACGGCTCCGGCAACCCGGGAGCCACCAACGTCCTGCGCAGCGGCAACAAGCTGGCCGCCCTGCTGACTCTCCTCGGCGACGGCGCCAAGGGCGCCGTGGCGGTGCTCCTGGCCCATCACTTCCTTGCCGGCCAGGCCCTGGAACCGGCCATGGAACGCATCTTCCTCGGCGGCGTGGCCCTGGCCGTGTTCTTCGGCCACCTCTTCCCCGTCTTCCTCAAGTTCAAGGGCGGCAAGGGCGTCGCCACCGCCGCCGGCGTCCTGCTGGCCCTGGACCCGCTGCTGGGCCTGTCGGTGCTGGGCGTCTGGCTTGTGGTCGCCGCCCTCTCCCGCTATTCCTCCCTGGCCGCCCTCTGCGCTGCCGCCGCCTCGCCCCTGCTGGCCGGCATGATGTGGGGCTTCAACCTGCTGGTGGCGGCCGTGGCCGTCATGGCCATGGCCCTGGTGGGCAAGCACTGGGTCAATATCCAGCGCCTCCTGGCCGGACAGGAATCAAAAATCGGCAGCAAGAAGAAGTAATGAAAAAGGCACCGCAAGGTGCCTTTTTTTCGGGTGCGGCCTACAGGGTCAGCTCGGAGAGGGGCCAGCGGGGCCGGATGGCGATGGGCCCCGCCGCCTTGGCCTGGGCGCCCGCCGCCAGGCGCAGGGCGCCGGCCAGGGCGATCATGGCGCCGTTGTCGGTGCAGAACTCCAGTTCCGGGTAATAGACCTGGATGCGCGCCTTCACCGCCTTGGCATTAAGACGCTGGCGCAGCTCCCGGTTGGCGCCGACGCCGCCGGCCACCACCAGCTGCTGCATGCCGGTCTTCTTCACCGCCGCCAGGGCCTTGGCCACCAGCACATCCACGATGGCATCCTGAATGCCGCGGCAGACGTCGGCCCGGGCCTGCTCGTCCAGTTCCTTGCCCCGCACATAGGTCAGCACCGCTGTCTTCAGGCCGGAAAAGGAGAAATCCAGGTCGCCCGAATGCAGCATGGGCCGGGGGAAGACCACGGCGCCGGGCTTGCCGCCATCGGCCAGGCGGGCCAGGGCGGGCCCGCCCGGGTAGCCCAGGCCGAGCAGCTTGGCCGTCTTGTCGAAGGCCTCGCCGGCCGCATCGTCCAGGGTTTCCCCCAGCAGTTCGTACTGGCCGACGCCACTCACCCGCATGATCTGGGTATGGCCGCCGGAAACCAGCAGGGCGACGAAGGGGAAGCGGGGCGGACTGGCGGAGAGCAGGGGCGACAGCAGATGCCCTTCCAGGTGGTGCAGGGGCACGGTGGGCTTGCCCAGGGCCGTGGCCAGACCTTCGGCGAAGGCCGCCCCGACCAGCAGGGCGCCAGCCAGGCCGGGCCCCTGGGTGTAGGCGATGGCATCCACCTGCTCCAGGGTGCGGCCGCAGTCGGCCAGGGCCTGGCGCAGCAGGGGCACGGTGCGCCGGATGTGGTCCCGGGAGGCCAGTTCCGGCACCACGCCGCCGTACTCCCGGTGCATGGCAATTTGGGAATGGAGGGCGTGGCCAAGGAGCGTACCGGTACCGTCGGAGCCCATTTCATAGAGGGCAACCCCGGTTTCGTCGCAGGAGGATTCGATGCCGAGAACAAGCATGGGCGCCATTCTAACCCATGCCGACGAGAAAATTCTTGTAAACCCCTTGGTAAACCGTTGACGTTTCGTTAGAATTGCCGGCTTTCTCTCACCGTTGTTTGGGACTGAATTCAATGCCTGCTATTCGCGTCAAGGAAAACGAGCCCTTCGAAGTGGCCATCCGCCGCTTCAAGCGCACTGTCGAAAAAACCGGTCTGCTGACCGAACTCCGTGCCCGTGAGTTCTACGAAAAGCCCACCGCCGAGCGCAAGCGCAAGCTGGCCGCCGCGGTCAAGCGTCACCACAAGCGGATCCGCAGCCAGACCCTGCCCCCCAAGATGTTCTAAGCCTCCCAGGCTTTCCTGACGCTGCAAGAGCCGTCCATCAACAGGTGGGCGGCTTTTGGTGTTTATAGGCTGCTGAAAAACAAAAGGACTCCCATGACGCTCAAGGAACGCATTTCCGAGGACATGAAGGCCGCCATGAAGGCCAAGGAAACGGCCCGCCTCGCCGCCATCCGCCTGCTGCTGGCCGCCATCAAGCAGAAGGAAGTGGACGAGCAGGTCACCCTGGACGATGCCGCCATCGCCGCCGTCATCGACAAGATGCTCAAGCAGCGCAAGGACTCCATCACCCAGTATGAAGCCGCCGGTCGCCAAGACCTGGTGGACGCCGAGAAGGCCGAGGTGGAAGTGCTTTCCGCCTACAAGCCCGCCGGCCTGTCCGAAGCCGAAGTCGCCGCCGCCGTGGCCAAGGCCGTGGCCGACAGCGGCGCTGCCGGCGCCGCCGACATGGGCAAGGTGATGGCCATCCTCAAGCCCCTGCTGGCCGGCAAGGCCGATATGGCCGAGGTCTCCAAGCTGGTCAAGGCCCGGCTCTCCGCCTGAAATCTCCCGGGCCGGCTGTCGCCGGCCCCGTTTGGCGCCCGTGATCCCCCAATCCTTCCTCCAGGAACTGCTGCACCGGGTCGACATCGTCGACCTCATTGACGGCTACGTACCGCTGAAAAAGGCGGGGGCCAACTACGCCGCCTGCTGTCCCTTCCACAACGAAAAGTCGCCTTCGTTCACCGTCAGCCCGACCAAGCAGTTCTATCACTGCTTCGGCTGCGGCGCCCACGGCACGGCCATCCGCTTCCTCATGGAGTATTCGGGCCTGGGCTTCATCGATGCGGTGAAGGAACTGGCCGGGCGCATGGGCATGGTGGTGCCGGAGGAGGCCGGGCGGGTCCGGCACGAAGGCCCCCGTACCGCCGAGCTGACCGAGGTCATGGGCAAGGCCGCCCAATACTATTTCGAGCAGCTCAAGCATTCGGACAAGGCCAAGGAGTACCTGAAGCGGCGCGGCCTCACCGGCGAGATCGCCCTCAAGTTCCGCATCGGCTACGCCCCGGAGGGGAAATACGGCCTGAAAGGCGCCTTTCCCAACTACGACGCACCGGAACTGGAAAAGGCCGGCCTAGTAAAACAGACAGAAGACGGCCGCCGCTACGACCGTTTCCGCGACCGGGTGATGTTTCCCATCATCAACCAGAAGAACGAGGTCATCGCCTTTGGCGGCCGGGTCATCGACCAGGGCGAGCCCAAGTACCTGAACTCTCCCGAGACCCCCCTCTTCGAGAAGGGCCGGGAACTGTTCGGCCTGCCCCAGGCCCGCCAGGCCCTGCGGGAGAAGAATACGGTGATCGTGGTGGAAGGCTACATGGACGTGGTGGCCCTGGCCCAGCATGGTGTCGGCAACGCGGTCGCCACCCTGGGCACCGCCACCACCGCCACCCACGTGCAGAAGCTGCTGCGCCAGGTGGACCGCATCGTCTATTGCTTCGACGGCGATGCCGCCGGGCGCAAAGCCGCCTGGCGCGGCCTGGAGAACAGCCTGGAATCCCTGGCCGACAACAAGAGCATCGGCTTTGTTTTCCTCCCCCCCGAGCACGACCCGGACAGCTATGTGCGGGAACTGGGCAAGGAAGCCTTCGAGCGCATGATCGACCAGGCCATGCCCCTCTCCGACTTCCTGCTGAAGGAGCTGGCCAGCCATTGCGACCTGACTACCTCGGAAGGCAAGTCCAAGCTGGTTTACGAAGCCAAGCCCCTGATCCAGCGCCTGGCCACTCCCCTGCTGCGCCTGCAGCTGGTGAAGCGCCTGGCCGAGGCCAGCAGCTTTTCCCAGCAGGAAGTGGAGCGCCTGTGCGACCTCAAGCCCGTCGCCCGGGCGGCACCGGCACGGGCGCCGCGGCAGGCCCTCTCCCTGCCCCGCACCTTGCTGCGCCTGGTGCTGCACCGGCCGGACTTCGCCGCACGCCTGCCCCTGCACTGGCTGCCCGCCGACAGCACCGAAACCCGGGCCCTGCGGCGCCTGTGCGAACAGATCAAGCGGGATGCGGACCTGCCCAGCAGCGCCATGTTGTTGGAACGTTTGCGCGGCGGCGATGACGAAGCCATCCTGCAGAGCGCCGCCGCCAGCCTGTTGCAGAGCCCCCAGAGCGAAGAGGAAAGCGAACAGGAATTCGCCGGCGCCCTGGCCCGGCTGGAAATGAACTGGGTCGAGCAGGAATTCCGCCGCTTGCAGCACAAGGCTGCCGGCGGCGGACTCGACAGTGAAGAAAAGCGGGAATTTGTACATTTGCTGCAGGAGCGGGAACGCCTGCGCAAGGCCGGCATTCTGGCCGGGAGCGGTGACTAGAACCCTGGTTCGAGACCAGGGGGAAATGAGCCAAGTTGTGGTAGAATAAGCGGTTTTTCCAGGATTATCGGGACACGGTCATGGCAAAGGAAAAGGCAAAAGAAGTCGCCAAGGAAATTCTCAAGGCTAAATCATCCAAGGCCAAGGAGAAGGCGCTGCTGGAATCCGCCGGGGCAACCCAGGCCGCGACTCCGGTGGACGTGGAGACGCGTAAGACGCGCCTCAAGACACTGATCAAACTCGGCAAGGAACGGGGTTTCCTGACCTATGCCGAAATCAATGACCACCTGCCGGACGACGTCGTAGACGCCGAGCAGATCGAGTCCATCATCACCACCTTCAATGACATGGGCATCCAGGTCTTCGACGAGGCTCCGGCCGCCGAAGATCTGCTCATGTCCGACAACGCCCCGGCTGTCGCCGACGACGAGGAAGTGGAAGAAGAGGCGGAAGCCGCCCTGTCTACCGTGGACTCCGAATTCGGCCGCACCACGGACCCGGTGCGCATGTACATGCGCGAAATGGGTACCGTGGAACTCCTGACCCGGGAAGGCGAAATCGAAATCGCCAAGCGCATCGAAGACGGTCTCAAGCACATGATCCAGGCCATTTCCGCCTGCCCCACCACCATTGCCGAAATTCTGGCCATGGCGGAAAAGGTGGAAAAGGAAGAGATGCGCATCGATGAAGTCATCGACGGCCTGATCGATCCCAATGCAGCCGAGGAGGAACTGGCCGCCGAGGAAGCCGTGGTTGAAGGCGACGACGAGGTCGAGGACGGCGACGACGAGGAAGAAGGCGGTGAAGGCGCCGCTGTTTCCGCCTCCCTGCTGCAGCTCAAGACCGATGCCCTGGAGCGTTTCGCCACCATCAAGACCCTCTACGGCAAGGCCCACAAGGCCCTGGTGTCCAAGGGCTCCCAGGACAAGACCTACCTCAAGCTGCAACAGCAGATTTCCGCCGAGCTGATGAACATCCGCTTCACCTCCAAGGTGATCGAGCGCTTGTGCGACAGCGTGCGCAGCATGGTGGACTCCGTGCGCGAGCGGGAACGCAAGATCCAGGAGCTGTGCGTGCGCAAGGTCGGCATGCCCCGCCCCCACTTCATCAAGTCCTTCCCGGGCAATGAAATCAACCTGGAATGGGTCGAGAAGGAAATTGCCGTGGCCAAGGGCTACGGCCCCATCCTCACCCGCACCGCTCCTAACATCCAGGAAGAACAGCGCAAGCTGCTGGCTCTGCAGGACCACATCGGCATCCCGCTGAAGGACCTGAAGGACATCAACAAGCAGATGTCCACCGGTGAAGCCAAGGCCCGCCGCGCCAAGCGCGAGATGACCGAGGCCAACCTGCGCCTGGTGATTTCCATCGCCAAGAAGTACACCAACCGGGGCCTGCAGTTCCTCGACCTGATCCAGGAAGGCAACATCGGCCTGATGAAGGCAGTGGACAAGTTCGAATACCGCCGCGGCTACAAGTTCTCCACCTATGCCACCTGGTGGATCCGTCAGGCCATCACCCGTTCCATCGCCGACCAGGCCCGCACCATCCGCATTCCGGTGCACATGATCGAGACCATCAACAAGATGAACCGGATTTCCCGCCAGATCCTGCAGGAAACCGGTGCCGAGCCCGATCCCGCCACCCTCGCGATCAAGATGGAAATGCCCGAGGAGAAGATCCGCAAGATCCTGAAGATCTCCAAGGAACCCATCTCCATGGAAACGCCCATCGGTGACGATGACGACTCCCACCTGGGCGACTTCATCGAAGACACCGCCACCACTGCCCCGGTGGATGCGGCGCTCTACTCCGGCCTGCGGGAAGTGACCAAGGAAATTCTGGACACCCTGACCCCCCGGGAAGCCAAGGTGCTGCGCATGCGCTTCGGCATCGAGATGAATACGGACCACACCCTGGAAGAAGTCGGCAAGCAGTTCGACGTCACCCGGGAACGTATCCGCCAGATTGAAGCCAAGGCCCTGCGCAAGCTGCGCCATCCCTCGCGTTCCGACAAGCTGCGCAGCTTCCTGGACAACAACGGCAGCTGAGCCACGACAAGCATCACGGGCCTGTAGCTCAGTTGGTCAGAGCAGAGGACTCATAATCCTTTGGTCCAGGGTTCAAGTCCCTGCGGGCCCACCAATCCACTCCCCAAAGGGCTGCCGACCGGCAGCCCTTTTTTTGTCCCTACCGCCCTGCCCTCCAGGATAAACCCATGTCATAATATTGCTCCAATCGGCCAACACTCCTGAATCGAGCAGGAAGGCGCAATACAAATGGCAACGCTTGAACTGAGTTTCCAAAACTCCAACACCCTGGATGCGGGACTGAATACCGCAGACAGCATGTCCGTTTCTTTCTCGGACACTCTGAACCAGATCGACTCCAATTTTCAGGAGTTCGATTACGGCACCCCTTATGTCTGGAGCGCCAGCAACACCAGGATCGATGGCTCGATCAGCACTGGCGGGAATTTCGTCATTACCGGCAGCAATCTGCTCGGTTCGGTGGCGACCATCAATTACCTGTCCTACATGGACAACTACCCCGCTGCCACCCTCCAGTTGTTCGGTTCGGTAACTAGCACAGACAGTTGGACCAACGGGACACTGACCAAGATCACCTACAGCACCAGCAACCTCTCCTTCGAATTGATCGGCACCATCCCAATCAATTCCTATGGCACCGCCAACAGCTTTACCGCCAGCAAGATCAGTTATACCTACACCAGCGGCGGGCATACGGTCACAGAGACCTTCGAAGGCAGTCTTACCTTCAACAACGACTCCATTTCGGGCACCGTCAAATCGGCCTTCTTCTCCATTGACGGTCAATACGTCAAGCTTTCCGGCTTGAACCTTAGCTTTTCCTTTTTCGATACAAATATCTCAGCCGACTACCTCTTCAATACCGTCTTGGCGGGCAACGACACCATCACGGGAACGGTAGCCAACCAATTCTTGTACGGCTATGCCGGTAACGACTCACTAATTTCAGGCGGAGTGGCAACGACTATGAGCGGTGGAACTGGTAACGATACCTATACGGTGGACGACGTTAGCGATGTGGTAACGGAAGCGGAAAACGAAGGAATCGATACCGTCCTCTCCTCAATCAGCTACACGCTGGGCGCCAATGTGGAAAACCTGACCCTGACAGGGACGGCCCATCTGGCAGGCACTGGCAACGAACTAAAAAACACCATTATCGGCAACAGCGGCAACAACGCCATCGATGGCGGTGGCGACATTGATATTCTCAAGGGCGGCAAGGGCAACGACACCTATACTGTGGATATCGTCCAAAGCGGCAGCGGCGACACGGCAACCGCAATCATGCAGGACACCGTCACCGAACTGCTCGGAGAAGGAACCGACACCATCGTCCTCCGCGGTACGATTTCCGGCCTGACCAACGCGACCACCCTGCTCGTCGGCGCCAATATCGAGAACCTGGACGCCAGTGCCACCGGCTCCACCAAGCTGAACATTACGGGCAATGCCCTCAACAACACCCTCACCGGCAACGATGGCAACAATGTCCTCAACGGTGGCGCCGGGGCCGACACCCTGATCGGTGGTCTCGGCGACGACACCTACGTCATCGACAATGCCGCCGATGCCATCACCGAGCTCTCCGGCGAAGGCACCGACACCGTCCAGGTCGCC
>NZ_JAOTRW010000012.1:0-106088 GCF_030247495.1 Azospira sp.
AGGCGAAAGCTGGGGGCGAAAGCTGGGGGCGAAAGCTGGGGGCGAAAGCTGGGGGCGAAAGCTGGGGGCGAAAGCTGGGGGCGAAAGCTGGGGGCGAAAGCTGGGGGCGAAAAAAAACGGCGGCCCGTGGCCGCCGTTTTTAATCTCTGTGTTCTCTGTGCCCTCTGTGGCTAAGCTTTCCCGCCTCAGTCGATGCGGAAGAAAGCGATGTTCTGCTTCAGCCGCTCGGCCTGGGAATGGAGTTCCTGGGCCGTGGCTGCCAGCTCCTCGGAGGCGCTGGCGTTGTGCTGGGTGGTCTGGTTCACCTGGCTGATGGCCTGGCTGATCTGGCCGGCGCCGATGGCCTGCTCCTCGGAGGAGGCGGCGATTTCCTTGACCAGCTGGGCGGTCTTTTCGATGTTGGGCATCATGTCCTGGAACAGGCGCCCGGCGTTTTCCGCCTGCTCCACGCTCTTGCCGGCCAGTTCGCCGATCTCGTGGGCGGCGGCCTGGGAACGCTCGGCCAGCTTGCGCACCTCGCCGGCCACCACGGCGAAGCCCTTGCCGTGCTCGCCGGCCCGGGCCGCCTCGATGGCGGCGTTGAGGGCCAGCAGATTGGTCTGGTAGGCGATCTCGTCCACGATGCCGATCTTGTCGGCGATCTGCTTCATGGCCTCCACCGTGGCGCCCACGGTCTTGCCGCCGACCTGGGCATCGCTGGCGGCCCGGGCCGACATGTCCTGGGTCAGGTGGGCATTGTCCTTGTTGTGCTCGATATTGGCCGACATCTGGTCGATGGAGGCGGAGGTCTCCTCGACGCTGGCGGCCTGCTCGGAGGCGGACTGGGAGAGGCTGTGGGAGGTGACGCTGACCTGGTCCGAGGCATTGACCAGGGCATCGGCGCTGACCCGCACCTCCTGGATGACCTTGCGGGTGCGGTCGATCATGCGTTCGGCCGCCTGCAGCATGAGGCCGATTTCATCCCTGGCGTCGGAGGAGGCATGGACCGTCATGTCGCCCTCGGCCAGGGCCTCCATCACCTTCTGCATGCGCTGCACCGGCCCGACGATGGTCTTCATCAGATAGACGGAGAAACCGATGAGCAGGATCAGGCCACCGATGGCCAGGCTGCCCTGGGTGGTGGCGGCCTTGAAGAAGACCGCATCCACGTCATCGATATAGATGCCCGAGCCCACCAGCCAGCCCCATTCCTTGAAGGCCTTGACGTAGGAGATCTTCTCCACCGGCTCGCTCTTGCCCGGCTTGGGCCAGAAATAGGCGTAGTAGCCCTGGCCCACGTCCCGGCCGATGCGGGACATTTCCGAGAACAGGCGGTTGCCCTTGGGGTCCTTGGTTTCGGCGAAATTCTTGCCATCCATCTCCGGCTTGATGGGATGCATGACGATGTTGGCGTTGAAGTCCATGAGGAAGAAGTATTCCTCGCCCTCGTAACGCAGGCCCTTGATGGCGGCGGCGGCGGTCTGCCGCGCGTCCTCCTCGGAGAGGCGGCCTGCCTGCTGCTCCCGGTAGTAGTAGGCCAGGATGCCGTGGGCCGTTTCCACCACGTTCTTGGTCTTCAGCTTGCGGTCTTCCAGCAGGTTGTCCTTGAGCAGGAACAGCCCCTGGCCGGAATTGACGAGGAAGCCGGCGACCGCCAGGGCCACCAGCAGGAAAAGCTTCCAACCCAGCTTCATGTTTTTCATCGATTGTCTCCCGCCTCTCAACCCTTAGTTGTGCCAGCGATATTGTTTTGGTCGGCCCCTCCCCGCCTCGGTCGGCGGGGCTGCCGCAGGCTATTCTAGCCATTTTGTCGCCGTCTTTGCGCATCGCTTTTGGCACTGGCCTGCCGGGGCGGGTAAAATGGCGGGCTTGAGGTGGTGGCCCCGGCGCCGCGACCTGTCCACCATCCCTGCCCACCATCCCGCCCACGCCCCATGTCCGCAAACCGCCGCCTCCTGGACCGCAGCCTTGCCGCTGTCTGGCATCCGTGCACCCAGATGCAGCACCACCTGGCGGCCGACGGACTGCCCCTGATCCCCGTCCAGAGCGGCGCAGGGGTATGGCTGACGGACTTCGACGGCCGCCGCTACCTGGACGGGGTCAGCTCCTGGTGGGTCAATCTCTTCGGCCACCGCAACCCGCGCATCAACGCTGCCCTCAGGGACCAGCTGGAAACCCTGGAGCACGTGATCCTGGCCGGCTTCACCCACGAGCCGGTGGTGCAGCTCTCCGAGCGCCTCTCCGCCCTTACCGGCGGCGCCCTGGGCCATGCCTTCTACGCCTCCGACGGCGCCTCGGCCACCGAGATCGCCCTGAAGATGTCGCATCATTACTGGCGCAACACGGGCCAGCCGGAGAAGACCGATTTCCTTTGCCTGGAAGGCAGCTACCACGGCGAGACCGTGGGCGCCCTGGCGGTCACCGACGTGGCCCTGTTCAAGGATGCCTACGCCCCCCTGATCCGCCCCGCCGCCGTGCTGCCCTCCCCCGACGCCCGCCTGGCGCGGGACGGCGAGACCGCCGCCGACGTGGCCCGCCGCGCCGCCGCCGCCCTGGAAGCCCATCTGCAAGCCCACCACGGCCACATCGCCGCCCTCATCGTGGAGCCCCTGATCCAGTGCGCCACCGGCATGGCCATGCACGATCCGCTCTACCTGAGTCTGGCGCGGCAGGCCTGCGACCGCTACGGCGTGCACCTCATCTGCGACGAGATCGCCGTGGGCTTCGGCCGCAGCGGCACCTTCTTCGCCCATGAGCAGGCCGCGGTGGACGGCAAAACGGTGCGCCCCGATTTTCTCTGCCTCTCCAAGGGCATCACCGGCGGCTACCTGCCCCTCTCCGTGGTGCTGACCACCGACACCGTGTATGAAGCCTTCCTCGACGATGCCGTGACCCGGGGCTTCCTCCACTCCCATTCCTACACCGGCAACGCCCTGGCCTGCCGGGCCGCCCTGGCCACCCTGGACATCTTCGAGCAGGACGGCGTGATCGCCGCCAACCGGCAGCTCTCGGAGCGCCTGCACCAGCTGCTGGAACCCCTGCGCCAGCATCCCCGGGTGCGCCACTACCGGCGCCGCGGCATGATCCTGGCGTTCGACGTGGAAGGGGCCGACGCCTCCTTCTCCCGCCGCTTCTACAAGGCCGGCCTGGAGCGGGAACTGATGCTGCGCCCCATCGGCAACACGGTCTATCTGATGCCGCCCTACGTGCTCTCCGAGGACGAGGCCCGCCATCTCTGCCAGGGCACCCTGGCCACCCTGGAGGCCACACTCGCATGATCTGGGAAAGCCTGGACGCCGAACTCAAAGCCATCGAAGCCGAAGGCCTGACCCGCCGCCGCCGCATCGTCGATTCCCCCTGCGGGCCGGAAATGGTGGCAGACGGCAAGCCGGTGCTGGCCTTCTGCAGCAACGACTATCTGGGCCTGGCCAACCACCCGGAAATCGCCGAGGCCATGGCCGAAGGCGCCCGGCAGTGGGGCGCCGGCTCCGGCGCCTCCCATCTGGTGAGCGGCCACCTGCGCCCCCACCACCAGCTGGAAGAAGCCCTGGCCGCCTTCGTCATGCGCCAGCGGGCCCTGTACTTCTCCACCGGCTACATGGCCAACCTGGCCATGATTCCGGCCCTGGTGGGCCGGGGCGACGCGGTCTTCGCCGACAAGCTCAACCACGCCTCCCTCATCGATGCGGTGCAGCTCTCCCGGGCCGACAGCCACCGCTACCGGCACCTGGACCTGGCCCATCTGGAAAGCCAGCTGGCCGCCAGCCAGGCGCCGCGCAAGATGATCGTCACCGACGCCATCTTCAGCATGGACGGCGACATCGCCCCCCTGGAAGAACTCTACGAACTGGCCGAGAAATACGACACCTGGCTGGTCATCGACGACGCCCACGGCTTCGGCGTGGTGGGCCAGGGCCGGGGCAGCGCCGCCGCGGTGAAGCTCATTCCCTCGCCCCGGGTCCTCTACATGGGCACCCTGGGCAAAGCCGCCGGCGTCTCCGGCGCCTTCGTCGCCGGCAGCGCTAAGGTCCTGGAATGGCTGCTGCAGAAGGCCCGCACCTACATTTTCACCACCGCCGCCAGCCCGGCCGTGGCCTGCGCCCTGCAGAAGAGCCTGGAACTGATCGCCGCCGGCAGCGAGCGCCGGGCCCATCTGGTGACCCTCATCGCCCGCCTGCGCCTGGGCCTGGAACCCCTCTGCGCCGAGCGGGGCTGGCAGCTGCTGGATTCCCCCACTCCCATCCAGCCCCTGGTCATCGGCGACAACGAACCCACCCTGGCCCTGAGCCGGGCCCTGCTGGAGCGGGGCATCTGGGTGCCCGCCATCCGCCCGCCCACCGTGGCCAAGGGCCAGGCCCGGCTGCGCATCACCCTTTCCGCCGCCCACACCGTGGGCCAGGTGGATGCCCTGGTGGCGGCCCTGGCCGAATGCGGGCCGCTGAAAAATTGAGTCCGACGCCATGAATTCCCCTGCCAAGCGCCCCCTGGCCCTGCTCCACGGCTGGGGCCTGGATTCCCGGGTGTGGGAGGCCCTGCTGCCCCACCTGACGCCCCATTTCTCCGTCACCCGGCTGCAGTTGCCCGGCTATCCGGGCCGCCCCGACGGCGCCGACTCGGTGGCTGCCACCGCGGACGCCCTGCTGGCCGACGTGCCCGAGGGCGCCCTGCTGCTCGGCTGGTCCCTCGGCGGCCAGCTGGCCCAGCTGATGGCGGCCCGGGCCCCCAAGCGCATCGCCGGCCTGGTGCTGGTGGCCACCTCGCCCCGCTTCCTCGCCGGCAACGGCTGGAACGCCGGCCAGCCGGCCAGCCTGCTCGGCGGCTTCTCCGCCGCCGTGAGCCTGGCCCCGGGCCCGGTGCTGCCCCGCTTCGCCACCCTGATGAACCAGGGCGACAGCCTGGCCAAGGACATCAACCGCCAGCTGGCGCCCCTGACCAAGCCCCCCCTGGCGGAAAAGGCCGCCCTGCTGCGGGGCCTGGACTGGCTGCGGGACCTGGACCTGCGCGCCCTGGCGCCCAAGCTGCCCCAGCCGGCCCTGGTCATCCACGGCGAGGCCGACCCCCTGATGCCGGTGGAGGCCGCCCGCTGGCTGGCCGCCCAGCTGCCCCACGGCCAACTGCAGCTCATGGCCGAAGCCGCCCACACCCCCTTCCTGCACGATCCGGCCGCCTTCGCCGGCCTGGTGCAGGCCTGGGCGGAAGGACTGCCCGCCTGATGGAAAAACGCCACATCCGCCGCGCCTTCGACCGGGCCGCCGATTCCTACGACCAGGCCGCGGCCCTGCAACGCCAGGTGTGCGACGCCCTGGAATCCTCCCTGCCGCCCGGGGACGGCCAGCTGCCCGCCGGCTTTCTCCTCGACGCCGGCTGCGGCACCGGCTACGGCGCCGGCCTGCTGGCCCACCGCTATCCGGGCCGCCCCCTGCTCCTGGCCGACTTCGCCCCGGCCATGCTGGCCCGGGCCCGGGATGGCGGCAACGGCGGCCTGCCGCTGTGCGCCGACCTGGAGCACCTGCCCCTGGCCGCCGGCGGCGCCGCCCTCTACTGGTCCAGCCTGGCCGTGCAGTGGTGCGACCTGGGCCACAGCCTCAAGGAAGCGGCCCGGGTGCTGGCGCCCGGCGGCGTCCTCGCCTTCAGCACCCTGGGACCCGGCACCTTCGCCGAACTGGGGGAGGCCTTCGCCGGCATCGACAGCCATCGCCACGTGCTACCCTTCGCGCCTCCGGCCACCTGCGGCGAAGCCATGCTCGGCGCCGGTTTCCAGGAACTGCGGGTGGAGCGGCGCAAGCTGCAGATCTTCTACCCGGACCTGCGCAGCCTGCTGCGGGCCATCAAGGACATCGGCGCCAACCAGGTGGGCGGCGCCCGCCGCACCGGATTCCTCGGCAAGGCCGCCTGGAAGACCGTGGAAGCGCGCTACGAACGCCACCGCAGCGCCGCCGGCCTGCCCGCCACCTACGACGTGGTGCTGTGCACGGCGGTGAAGTGAGCGGGTGGAAATTCTTTTTTGCCACAGAGGGCACAGAGAACACAGAGGGGAAGAACTGTCCGGCTGCCACGGCCGGCGGCAGCATTCCGTCCCCTCTGTATTTCAGGCTTTTCTCTGTGATCTCTGTGATCTCTGTGCCCTCTGTGGCCAACGCCTTTCAGTGAGGACCGCACCATGAAACAGGGTTATTTCATCGCCGGCACCGATACGGAAATCGGCAAGACCTTCTCCGCCTGCGCCCTGCTGCACGCCGCCCGGCGCCAGGGGCTGTCGGCCCTGGCCATGAAGCCGGTGGCGGCCGGCACCGAGGCCGACGGGGATAACGACGACGTGCGCCGCCTGATGGCCGCCGCCTCCGTGGCGGCGCCCCGGGACCTGGTCAATCCCTATCTGTTCGCCCCACCCATCGCCCCCCACATCGCCGCCGCCGAAGCCGGCCGGCCCATCAAGGCGGCGGTGATCCGCCATGCCTTCCAGGAGCTCAAGCCCCTGGCCGAGGTGCTGATCGTGGAAGGAGTGGGCGGCTGGCGCGTGCCCCTGGGGGACGATTTCGATGCCGCCGACCTGGCCCGGGAGCTGGGCCTGCCGGTGATCCTGGTGGTGGGCATGCGCTTGGGCTGCATCAGCCATGCCCTGCTCACGGCCGAGTCCATCGCCGCCCAGGGCCTGCCCCTGGCGGGCTGGGTGGCCAACCGCATCGATCCGGCCATGAGCCGCTTCGAGGAAAACCTGGCCTGCCTGGAGCGGGCCCTGCCGGCGCCCCTGCTGGGCGTCATTCCCCACGGCGTGGACGCTGCCGCGGCCGGCGACCTGCTGCGCCTGCCCTAGGCGCCCGGCAACAAACCCCTGCGGGCACCCGGCCAGGAGGCGCATCCCTGGCCGATGTCCGGCATGGCATGACGGAAAGCGTCGCCGGACGGGCGTCTCCGGCCTGCCGCCGCACGCAACCCACGACTCCCGATCCCCAGCGGGCCATCCGGGCCCAGTTCCCCCACGGCAGGCTCCCGGCTTGCCGTTTCAGGCGGCGGGCGCGTCCGCCAAGAGTTCCTGGCGCACCAGTTCCAGTTCTTCCTGCAGTTGCCGCACCAGCACGCCCAGGGTTTCCACGTGGCCGCCCTTGGCCCGGGTTTCCAGTTCCAGGGCCAGGGCCGTGCCGCGGCCGGCGCTGAAGGTGGCCAGCAGCCCCTTCAGGGTGTGGGCCTCCCGCGACAGGGCCTCCATGTCCTGCCCCGCCAGGGCGGCGTTGAGGCGCTGCAGGTAGTTGGGCAGGTCGTCACTGAACATTTTCACCAGCATGGCGAACAGTTCCTCGTCCCCTTCCAGGCGGGCCACGGCCTCGGCCCGGTCGCAGCGCCGCGGCGCCGCCGGCGCCGACTCGGAGGGGGCCGCGGCAGCCGCCGCCTGGCCGTCTGCGGGTATCGCCGCAGCGGCGCCGGCCTGGCGCAACAGCTCGGGCGGCAGCACGTCGGCCATGGCGGAGAAGAATTCGTCCCGGCGCAGGGGCTTGGAAACGTAGCCGTCCATGCCCGCCTCCAGGCACAGTTCCCGGTCCCCGGCCATGGCGTTGGCGGTCATGGCGACGATGGGCAGGTGCTGACCGTCGCCCCGGGCCGCTTCCGCCGCCCGGATGCGGCGGGTGGCTTCGAGGCCGCCCATGACCGGCATCTGCATGTCCATCAGCACCAGGTCGAAATGGTCCGTCGCCAGGGCCGCCAGGGCCTGCTGGCCGTTGTCCGCCAGGGTCACCCGGTGGCCCCGCTTCTGCAGCAGGGTCAGCACCAGCTTCTGGTTCACCGGGTTGTCCTCGGCCACCAGCAGGCGCAGGGGCGGCAGCACCACCTCGCCCCGGCCGGCGTCGGCCTCGCCACTCTCGGCCGGACCGGCCACGGCCTCCAGGCGGGCGGTGAAGTGGAAGGTGCTGCCCTGGCCCGGGTCGCTCTCCACCCACATGTGGCCGCCCATCAGGCGCACCAGCCGGGTACAGATGGTGAGGCCCAGGCCGGTGCCGCCGAAGCGGCGGGTGACCGAGCTGTCGGCCTGGGAGAAGGCCTCGAAGATGAGCTGCTGCTTGTCCGCCGGAATGCCGATGCCGGTGTCGCTGACGGCGAAGTGCAGGAGCCCGTCCCGGGCTTCGACGCGCACCGCCACCTGGCCTTCCTCGGTGAATTTGATGGCGTTGCCCACCAGGTTGATGAGCACCTGGCGCAGCCGCCCCGGATCCCCCAGATAGCCGTCGGCCACCTCCTCCGGCACTTCGCAGCGCAGCGTCAGGCTGCGCTGGCGGGCGCGCAGTTCCAGGGGCTTGAGGGTTTCCCGCAGCAGCTGGCGCAGGTGGAAGTGGATGTGCTCCAGCTCCAGCTTGCCGGCCTCGATCTTGGAGAAGTCCAGGATGTCGTTGATGATCACCAGCAGGGCGTCGGCGGAGGACTTGACCATCTCCAGGTAGTCCCGCTGCTCCGGCGTCAGGGCCGAATCCAGGGCCAGGTCGGTCATGCCCAGGATGCCGTTCATGGGGGTGCGGATTTCGTGGCTCATGTTGGCCAGGAATTCGCCCTTGGCCCGGTTCGCCGATTCCGCCGCCTCCTTGGCCTGCTGCAGTTCCAGCTCCGCATGCTTGCGCTCGGTGATGTCGCGGAACAGCCACAGGTGGCCCCGGTAGTCCTCCGGCTGGGCCACCTGGGGGAAGAGGTAGATGGGAATGTAGTCCCGCTCCAGGACGCGCCCGTCGGCCAGGCGGATTTCCTCGCCGAGGACGGCGCGCCGGTCCTCCACCACCGCCTCCACCCGGGGCACGAACCGGGCCCCGTCGGCGCACAGGCCCTGCAGATGCTGCAGCACCAGGCGGCAGTCCACCCCCACCAGCTCCTGGGGGTCCACATCCAGCTCGAACAGCTGGCCCAGGGCCTGGTTGGCCAGCACGATCTGGCGGTTCTCGTCCTCCACCAGGATGCCCGCCTGCATGCTCTCGATCAGGGCCGAGAGGCGGGAGGTGGTGGCCATGAGGAAATCCTCGTCCCGCTTGCGCTCGGTGATGTCCTGGAAAGCGGCCACGGTGCCGGTGAAGCGCTCGCCCTCGAAGAGGGGCACGGAAACGACGGAGATGGGGAAAACGCTGCCGTCGCTGCGGGTGAAGGCATCCAGCTCGGAACGGAAGGGCCGGCTGGCCACCGCCGGCGAGTGCAGGGGGCATTCGTCCTGGCTGACGTGGAAGCCGGTGGCGGTCTGGAAGTGGATGGTGTGGTGCACATCCTTGCCCAGCAGCTCCTGGCGGCGCCAGCCGAGCATGCGCTCGCCCTCGGCGTTGATGAAGGTGCAGCGCCCCTCGGCGTCGGTGGCGATGACCCCTTCCCCCAGGGCGTCGGTCAGGCTCTGCAGGAAGCGGCTGTTTTCCTCGATGGTCTCTTCCTGCTGCTTGAGGCGGCGCGAAGCCCGGTTGAGGGCCTGCACCAGCTCGCCGATCTCCAGGCTGCCGTGGTAGGCCGGCAGGCTCTGGCCCCGCAGCACGTCGAGGCGGGAGGCGAAATCCGTGGCCTGGCGCAGGGCTCGCAGGGGCCGCAGGAGAAACAGCAGCAACAGGGTGGTGCTGCCGATGATGGCGGCCAGGGCGGTGACGATGCTGTCCTGCCAGATGTGGCGCTGGGCGTCGGCCAGCAGGTCGAGGCCGATCTCCAGGCGCAGCCAGCCCAGCACCTGGCCGCTGACCACCGGCTGCCACAGCAGCAGGCGGCGCCCGGCCGGGGTTTCCAGCAGGTTGGAGCGGGCTTCTTCGCCGTGGGGCGGCAGCAGGCGGGAAACGCCGTATTCGGCGCTGGAGCCGCCCTGGTCGTCCTTGCGTACCGAGGCCAGGACCTTGCCCCTGGCGTCGATCAGGGTCAGGGCCTGGATGTCCGGATACTCGGCGGAGCGCAGCAGGAAATATTCGAGGGTGCTTTCGTCCCCCAGCACCATCTGGGGCGCCGCGGTGAAGGCGATGTTCTCGGCCAGGGCCTGGCTGTGGCGGGTGATGGTTTCCTGGGACAGGTCGGCCTGCTCCTGCACCGTGTAGGCGGTGAAGGCGAACACGGTGAGCATGAACAGCAGGGACACCAGCAGCGCCACCTGGGAACTGATGCGGTAGGGCAGCAGGCTGAAGCGGCGGCGGACGGCAGGAGTCTGGTTCATGGGCAAGGGCCGGAAGAACGGAAAGTGCGCCCAAAGGGCCGCGACGAAAGGGTCCGGCGGGGCCGGGGAAGCGCCTGCCGGCGGCGGGCTGCAAAGCCCCGCCTCACGGTGTTTTTCGTGACGATTTGTAACCGCAAAGTATAGCAGAGGCGCCATGGACAGCCCGGGGGAAAGCCGCCATAATCCAGCGACCCCAGCACGGCTGCATGCCCCTTTCCGGATACCCATGAAGTTTCTCTTCGACCTGTTCCCCGTCCTCCTCTTTTTCATCGCCTTCAAGTTCGCCGGCATCTACGTCGCCACCGCCGTGGCCATCGCCGCCACCTTCGGCCAGATCGGCTGGCTCAAGCTGCGCCGCCAGCCGGTGGACACCATGCTCTGGGTCAGCCTGGCCATCATCGTCATTTTCGGCGGCGCCACCCTGGTGCTGCACGACGAGACCTTCATCAAGTGGAAGCCGACGGTGCTGTACTGGATGTTCGCCCTGATCTTGGGCGGCGCCACCCTGTTCTTCCGCCGCAACCTGATCCGCAGCCTGATGCAGGAAAAGATGGAACTGCCCGATGTCGCCTGGCAGCGCATGAATCTGTCCTGGATCGCCTTTTTCAGCCTCATGGGGGCCCTCAACCTCTATGTGGCCTTCCACTACCCCACGGAAACCTGGGTCAATTTCAAACTGTTCGGCGGCATGGGCCTGATGCTGGTGTTCGTCCTCATCCAGGGGGCCATGCTGTCCAAGTACGTGAGCGACGAGGAGAAAAACTGATGCTCTACATCATCATCGGCGAAGACCGCCCCGGCAGCCTGGAGGCCCGTCTGGCCGCCCGTCCCGCCCACCTGGAGCGGCTCACCCAGCTGCAGCAGGAAGCCCGCCTGATCCTGGCCGGCCCCTGCCCTGCCATCGACTCCCCCGATCCCGGCCCGGCCGGCTTCTCCGGCAGCCTCATCGTCGCCGAGTTCGCCTCCCTGGAAGCCGCCCGCGCCTGGGCCGATGCGGACCCCTATGTGGCCGCCGGCGTCTACGCCCAGGTCACGGTCAAGCCCTTCAAGAAGGTGCTGCCGGCGTGAGCGACACCCTGGCCGAAATGCAGCGGCGGCTGGCCGTGCTGGCCCCCCTGCGTCTGCACATCGACGACGAGTCGGCGGCCCACCGGGGCCATGCCGGCGCTGCCGGCGGCGGCGGTCATTACCGCCTGACCCTGGTCAGCGCCGCCTTTGCCGGCAAGAACACGGTGGCCCGCCACCGCCTGGTCTACGACGCCCTGGGCGACATGATGCGGGGGCCCATCCATGCCCTCGCCATAAATGCCCTGACGCCGGACCAAGACTCCGTATAATCGCGTTTTACCCCACCCATCACACAGCACAAGGACAAGTTCATGCAGACTATTTCCAAGTCCGCTTCCAAGCTGGCCGCCGCCCTGGTTTGCGGCGCCCTTCTCTCGGCCAATGCCATGGCCCAAAAGGCTCCCGCCGCCGTGGTGGTGAACGGCACCGCCGTGCCCCAGAGCCTGGCTGATGCCTTCATCGCCGAACAGAAGGCCCAGGGCGCCCCCGAAGGTCCGGAACTGCGCGCCGCCGTGCGCGAGGAACTGGTCCGCCGCGAAATCCTCAGCCAGGAAGCCAAGAAGAAGGGCCTGGACAAAAAGGCCGACGTCGCCGCCCAGATGGGTCTGGCCTCCCAGGCCGTGCTGATCCGCGCCTTCATCCAGGACTACCTGGCCAAGCACCCGGTCACCGATGCCCAGCTGAAGAAGGACTACGAAGAGATCAAGTCCAAGCTCGGCGGCAAGGAATACAAGGCCCGCCACATCCTGGTGGACAACGAAACCGAAGCCAAGGTGATCCTGGACAAGCTGAAGAAGGGCGAGAAGTTCGAGGAGCTGGCCAAGCAGTCCAAGGACCCCGGCTCCAAGGACAACGGCGGCGACCTGGGCTGGGCCAACCCCAGCAACTACGTCAAGCCTTTCGCCGACGCCCTGGTGCGCCTGGAAAAGGGCAAGCTGACCGACGCCCCGGTGAAGTCCGACTTCGGCTGGCACATCATCCAGCTGGAAGACACCCGCCCCCTGAACCCGCCTCCCTTCGACCAGGTCAAGGGCCAGCTGCAGCAGCGCGCCCAGCAGCAGATCGTGGAAAACATGGTCAAGGACCTGCGCGCCAAGGCCAAGGTGGAATAAGCCTGCTGGCGGCCTCTCCCCGGAGAGGCCCGCCGATCAAGGGGGAGCGGCCCATGGCCCTCCCCTTTTTTTCATCCCGCGTCATCGCCATGTAACCTCCCCCGCCTACAGTGGCGATCCTGCCTCCCTGGTGGAGAAGACGATGACCGCCGCCTCCCTGCTCGAACGCCTTGCCCTCAATTTCCGCGCCCACTCCCTGCCCGGCGCCGAAGAAGCCGACATCCTGCTCGAACTGATCCGGGAAGGCCGGCTCACTCCCGTCTTCCAGCCGATCCTGGATTACCGGGGCCAGTCCTACATGGGCTTCGAGGGCCTCATCCGGGGCCCCATCGACTCCCCCCTGCACACCCCGGCCGCCCTCTTCGAACTGGCCCGCCGCCTGGACCTGACCATGGAGCTGGAGCGGGCCTGCCGCATCGCCATCTTCCGCGCCTTCGCCCAGCTGAACCTGCCCGGCAACCTCTTCGTCAATGTCAGCCCCGGCTGCCTCAAGGACCCGGAATTCCGCAACGGGGAAACCCAGGGCCTGCTGCGGGAACTGGGCCTGTCCCCCAGCCGCATCATCATCGAGCTGACGGAAAACCAGCAGATCGAGGACTTCGCCGACCTCCACGATGCCCTCATGCACTACCGGGGCCAGGGCTATCGCATCGCCATCGACGACCTGGGAGAGGGTTTCTCCAACCTGCGCCTGTGGTCGGAGCTGCGCCCCGAATATGTGAAGATCGACCGGCACTTCATCCAGGGCATCGCCGACGACGCCCTCAAGTTCAAGCTGGTCAGTTCCATGCACGAGATCGCCGAAACCTGCGGTGCCTACATCATCGCCGAGGGCATCGAGACCGAGGCCGACTTCACCACCGTGCGCGACCTGGGCATCGCCTGCGGCCAGGGCTTCTTCATCGCCCGCCCGGCGCCAACGCCGCGAACCCTGCCGGAAAGCGACACCCTGGCCGCCCTGAAAAATCGCCAGATCGCCATCTTCCCCAATGCCGGCGGCGCCGGCGGCAGCACCGCCCGGGCCCTCAGCCACTTCATCGAGCCCATCGCCCCGGACGCCTGCAACGACATGGTTTACCAGCGCTTCGAGGACAACCCGGAACTGCACGTGCTGCCGGTGGTGCACCAGGGCCAGCCCCTGGGCCTGATCAACCGCCACAACCTGATCGACCGCTTCGCCCGCCCCTTCCGCCGGGAGCTGTACGGCAAGAAGCCGTGCACCCTGTTCATGGACCCGGCGCCCCTGGTGGTGGACCAGAACCTGTCGGTACAGGAGGTGGGGCTGATGATCGCCCGGGCCGCCAAGCACTATCTCTACGACGGCTTCGTCATCACCGACCAGGGTTCCTACGTCGGGGTCGGCAGCGGCCAGGACCTGATGGCCATGATCACGGAAATGCAGATTTCCGCCGCCCGCTACGCCAATCCCCTGACCCAGCTGCCGGGCAACGTGCCCATCAACGAGCATGCCGAGCGCCTGCTGGAGAGCCAGACGGCCTTTGCCGCCTGCTACTACGACATCGACAACTTCAAGCCCTTCAACGACGCCTACGGCTACCGCAAGGGCGACGACGTGATCCAGATGCTGGGGCTGCTCATGGCGGAAGTGGCGGACCCGCGCCTGGACTTCATCGGCCACATCGGCGGCGACGACTTCATCATCCTGTTCCAGAGCCCGGACTGGGAGGAGCGCTGCGCCCGCGCCCTGCGCCTGTTCGACCAGCGCATGCCGACCCTGGTGGCGCCGGAAGACCTGGCCCGGGGCGGCTTCGTCGGCGAGGACCGCAAGGGCCGCACCGTCTTCAATCCCCTGCCCTCCCTTTCCATCGGCGCCCTGCGGGTGGAGCCGGGCCTCTTCAGCTCCCACCACGAGGTGGCGGCGGCAGCCAGCATGGCCAAGAAGCAGGCAAAAAGACAGGCCGGGAGCACTCTTTTCATCGAGCGCCGCCGGCCTGGCCTGGCGGCCGCAGCCGCCATCTGATTACCGTATCGTTGGAGGCGGCTAGAGGGCGCCCTTGGACTTGAGGAAAGGCACGTAGGCCCGATCCACCTGGCAGATGTGGTGCACCAGCCATTCCTTGAGGAAATCCAGGGCTTCCATGGTCACCTCTTCCCCGTCCTCGAAACGCATCAGCAGATCCATGGCCTTGCCCGTGAAACCGTCGTGTTCGGCCTTGTGGGCCGGGGTTTCCGGGTAACCGAACTGCTGGAACAACACCTCCTCGACGATGAAGTGGTTGTGGGTGTAATCCACCAGCCCCTCCAGAATCTGTCCCACCTTGTCCCGGCTGGGGGCCGGGGCGGACAGCTCGTCGTGCAGCGCGTTGGTCTGATCCACGAGCCAGTGGTGCTGCCGGTCGATCTCGGCCAGCCCCAGTTCCAGCTCCTTGGTCCATGGCATGAATGCCATCGCATACCTCCCTGAAAGTTGAGGGCCGTTCCTGTGGCGCGGCGCCGGATCTTCTGTCCGGCTGCCGCCCCCGGCCCTGGGTGTTCCTAACCCACCCAGCGGCGGGCGTTGCGGAACATGCGCATCCAGGGGCTGTCTTCGCCCCAGGCGCTAGGATGCCATGACATTTGCACGGAGCGGAAGACCCGTTCCGGATGCGGCATCATGATGGTGAAGCGACCGTCGGCGGTGGTGAAGCCGGTGACGCCGGCAGGCGAGCCGTTGGGGTTGTAGGGATAGACCTCGGTGGGCGCACCCTTGTTGTCCACATAGCGCAGGGCCACCAGGGCCTTGGCCTGGTCCTGGGCGTTGGCGAACTCGGCCCGGCCCTCGCCGTGGGAGACGACGATGGGCATGCGGGAACCTGCCATGCCGGCGAAGAACAGGGAAGGCGACTCGGTCACTTCAGCCATGACGAAGCGGGCTTCGAACTGCTCCACGATGTTGCGCTGCAGGGCGGGCCAGTGCTCGGCACCGGGCACCAGTTCCTTGAGGGCGCTCATCATCTGGCAGCCGTTGCAGACGCCCAGGGCGAAGGTATCGGGGCGCTGGAAGAAGGCGGAGAACTCGTCCCGGGCCTTGCCGTTGAAAAGGATGGTCTTGGCCCAGCCCTGGCCGGCGCCGAGCACGTCGCCGTAGGAGAAGCCGCCGCAGGCCACGGCACCCTTGAAGTCCTGCAGGGAGACCCGGCCGGCCAGGATGTCGCTCATGTGCACATCGACGGAATGGAAGCCGGCCCGGTCGAAGGCGGCGGCCATCTCGTAATGGCTGTTAACGCCCTGCTCGCGCAGGATGGCCATCTTCGGCTTGGCGCCGCTGTTGATGAAGGGGGCGGCCACGTCTTCGGCGATGTCGAAGGTGAGGCTGGCGGAGAGGCCCGGGTCCTGGGTGTCCAGGATGCGGTCGAATTCCTGCTGGGCGCAGTCCGGGTTGTCGCGCAGGGACTGCAGCTTGTAGGAGGTCTCGGACCAGGCCCGTTGCAGGTCCACCCGGCTCTCGGAGAAGAGGGGCTTGGCGTTGCGGAAGACGCGCACCTGGTCCCGGTCGTTGGGGTAACCCACCAGGGAGTAGCACTGGCCCAGGCCGGCCTGGCGCAGGATGGCGGTGATCTTCTCCCGGTCGGCCCGGCGGATCTGCACCAGGGCGCCCAGTTCCTCGTTGAAGAGGGCCTTCACCAGCAGCTCCATGGAGCGGCCCTCGAGCAGGTCGGGGCGCTTCTCGGCGCCATCCACATCGTTCTGCAGGGGGTCGTAGGCCAGGATGTCGGCGTTGATGGTGATACCACAACGGGAGGCGAAGGCCATCTCGCAGGCAGCGGCGAAGAGGCCGCCGTCGGAACGGTCGTGGTAGGCCAGCAGCAGGCCGTCCTGGTTAAGCTGCTGCACCACGGCGAAGAAGGCTGCCAGCAGCTTGGGCTCATCCAGATCGGGCACCTGTTCGCCGGTGGCGTTGTAGACCTGAGCCAGGGCTGAGCCGCCCAGGCGGTTCTTGCCGGCGGAGAGGTCCAGCAGCAGCAGTTCGGTTTCGCCCTGATCCAGCTGCAGCACCGGGGTCAGGGTGCGGCGCACATCCGGGCTGTGGGCAAAGCCGGTGACGATGAGGGACAGGGGGGAGACCACCTGCTTCTTTTCACCGCCCTCTTCCCAGGCGGTGCGCATGGAGAGGGAATCCTTGCCCACGGGGATGGAAAGCCCCAAGGCCTGGCACACCTCGGAGGTGGCCTTGACCGTATCGAAGAGGCGGGCGTCCTCGCCCGGGTAGCCGGCAGCGGCCATCCAGTTGGCGGAGAGCTTGACGTCGGAGAGCTTGTTGATGGGGGCAGCGGCCAGGTTGGTCACCGCCTCGCCCACGGCCATGCGGCCGGAAGCGGGGGCGTCGAGCACGGCCAGGGGGGTGCGCTCGCCCATGGCGAAGGCTTCGCCCTGGTAGCCCTGGTAGCCCATCAGGGTCACGGCCACGTCGGCCACGGGCACCTGCCAGGGGCCGACCATCTGGTCCCGGGCGGTCATGCCGCCGACGGAACGGTCGCCGATGGTGATGAGAAAGGTCTTGTCGGCCACGGAGGGCAGCTGCAGCACCCGGTAGCCCGCATCCTTGAGATTGATGCTGTCGGCGGCGAAGAGCACGGCGGCGGGCGCCTGGTGTACGGCCTCCCGGGTCATGCGCGGCGGCTTGCCGAGCAGGGCTTCCATGTCCATGTCCACCGGGTCCTCGCCCAGCTTGGCGTCGGTCACCTTGAGGCGGCCATCGGCGGTGGTGACGCCGACCACGGCGAAGGGACAGCGCTCCCGCTCGCACAGGGCCTTGAATTCCTCCAGGCGGGAAGGCGGCAAGGCCAGGACGTAGCGTTCCTGAGATTCGTTGCTCCAGATTTCCGCCGGGCTCATGCCCGGTTCCTCGATGGGCACGGCACGCAGGTCGAAGGTGGCGCCGCACTGGCCGGAGTGGGCCAGCTCGGGGAAGGCGTTGGACAGGCCGCCGGCACCCACGTCGTGGATGGAGAGGATGGGGTTGCCGTCGCCGGGAGCGGCGATGTCGTTCTTCGGCACGCCCATTTGCCAGCAGCGGTCGATCACTTCCTGGGCGCGACGCTGGATTTCCGGGTTGCCCCGCTGCACGGAGGCGAAGTCCAGGTCCTCGTTGTTGGCGCCGGTGGCCATGGAGGAAGCGGCGCCGCCGCCCAGGCCGATGAGCATGCCGGGGCCGCCCAGCTGCACCAGCAGGGTGCCGGCGGGGAACACTTCGGCCTTGAAGGACTGGCCGTCCTCGATGTTGCCCAGGCCGCCGGCGATCATGATGGGCTTGTGGTAGCCGCGCACTTCCGGACCCACGTTTTCTTCATAGGTGCGGAAGTAGCCGGTCAGGTTGGGGCGGCCGAATTCGTTGTTGAAGGCTGCGGCGCCAATGGGGCCTTCCAGCATGATGGAGAGGGCCGAGGCGATGCGGGAAGGCTTGCCGATGCTGGTTTCCCAGGGCCGCTCGGCGCCAGGCACAAACAGGTTGGAAACGGAGAAGCCGCAGAGGCCGGCCTTGGGCTTGGAGCCGCGGCCGGTGGCGCCCTCGTCGCGGATCTCGCCGCCGGAGCCGGTGGAGGCGCCGGGGAAGGGAGAAATGGCGGTGGGGTGGTTGTGGGTTTCCACCTTGGTCAGGATGTGGGTCAGCTCTTCCCTGTAGGCGTAGGAGCCGTCGGCCTGGGGGTAGAAACGGGGCACCTTGGCGCCCTCGATGATGGAGGCGTTGTCCGCATAGGCCATCACCGTGCCCTGGGGATTGGCCTTGTGGGTGGCCTTGATCATGCCGAACAGGGTCTCGTCGCGGGCTTCCCCATCCACCACCCAGGCGGCGTTGAAGATCTTGTGGCGACAGTGTTCGGAGTTGGCCTGGGCGAACATCATCAGTTCCACGTCGGTAGGGTTGCGCCCCGCCTTCTGGTAGATGTCCAGCAGGTAGTCGATTTCGTCCTCCGACAGGGCCAGGCCCAGGTCGGTGTTGGCCGCCACCAGGGCGGGCCGGCCGCCGGCCAGCAGGTCCACGCGGGACAGGCGCTGGGCTTCGAAATGGCGGAACAGGCCGGCGGTCTCGTCGAAGTCGGCCATGACGGATTCGGTCATGCGGTCGTGCAGCTGGGCCGCCACGGCAGCCCGTTCCTCGGCGGAAAGGCTCCGGCCGCCCGGGGTGCGCACCCAGTAGGCGATGCCCCGCTCGATGCGTTCGACGGCGGCAAGGCCCGCATTGATGGCAATGTCGGTGGCCTTGGAGGACCAGGGGGAAATGGTGCCGATGCGGGGCGTCACCAGGAACAGTTCCAGGTCGTCGCCGCGTTCCTCGCCGTGACGCTCTTCGAGCAGTCTGGCCAGCTGGCCGCGGGCATCGTCGGCCAGGGGCTGGTCGAGCTGCACGAAGTGCCAGTAGTCCGCTTCCACCCCGGCCACGGCGGGCACGGCGGCGCTCAATCGAGCCTGGAGACGTTGCAGACGGAAAGCGGAAAAGGCGGGAGCGCCACGCAGGAAGATGATGTCGGCCATGGGATTTCGAGAGGGAGTGGCTGAAGGGGTAAGGCGAAAGGCGGGATTATACCCGCTTGGCGCCCCCCTAGCCCGGGGTAACGACGGTGTCTGCGGGGAGCCCGGCAGGCGGCGCCGCCACCACCCGGTTGCGCCCGGCCCCCTTGGCGGCGTAGAGCGCCCGGTCGGCCTGCAGCAGCAGTTCTTCCGCCGAGGCCAGATCGCTGCTGTAAGCGGCAATGCCGATGCTGACGGTGAACTGCACCACGCCCTGGGGCGTCGGGATGCGGATCTCGGCCACCTTCTGGCGCAGGCGCTCGGCCACGGGCTGGGCCTGTTCCACCGTGGTCACCGGCAGCAGGATGCCGAATTCCTCGCCCCCCAGGCGGGCGAACTGGTCGGACTGGCGCAGGCAGGACTGGGCGGCGGCGACAAAGGCGCCGAGGGCCTTGTCGCCCACCGCATGGCCGTAGCCGTCGTTGATGCGCTTGAAGAAATCCAGGTCCAGCACCATCAGGCTGAGGTCGTCGCCGTGGCGCTGACTGCGGGAAAACTCCCGGGTCAGAGAGGCCATGAAATGACGCCGGTTAAGGCAGCCCGTCAGGTCGTCGGTGCTGGCCATGCGGAACAGCTCGCAGCGGGCCCGTTCCTGGTCCCGCAGCAGCCAGATGAGGCGGCCGGAGGCGGCCAGGGCGAAGACGGTGAGGATCAGCCCCACCAGGGTGATGACCGTGGCGTCCAGCTCCCAGCGGGCCAGGATGTCGTCGGTGGCGGCGGCCACCACCACCACCAGGGGAAAATCGTCCATGGCGGCATAGGAGGTGAGCTTGCTGACGCCGTCGGTGGCGCTGGAGGAAGAGAACTCCACCCCCCGGGGCTCCCGGGGCAGGAAGTCGGCAAAGACGTCGGTCTGGGCCGCCGACTTGCCCAGCAACTGGGGCAGGTGGGGAGCCCGGGCCAGCAGGGTGCCGTCCCGGCGCAGCAGGGTGATGGCGCCGTTGGGGCGGATGCGCTCCTGCTCGAAGACGCCGGCGAAATAGTCCACCCGGATGGAGGCGAGCAGCACCGTCACGTCGTGGCTGCTCCGCTGCAGGGGCACGGAGATGGGGATCAGCCAGTGGCCGTTCTCCCGGCTCTGCACCGGGGTGCCGATGTAGAAGCCGCGCCGTCCGGCGTCGCCCTGGGCGAGGAAATAGTCCCGGTCGCCGACCCGGGCGTTGGGCTTGGGGCCTTCGGCGGGAATGCGGTAGAGGGCGCCGTCGCGCTTCACCAGGCGCAGCTGGATGGCATTGCCGGAAGCCCGGTAGAAGCCTTGCACCAGGGCGGAGAACTGGGGATCGGTGAGGGGATCGGCCTGGGGATGGTTGGCCAGCCACAGGTCGGAGGTGTCGAGAAAGACTTCCACCAGCTTGAACATGCGCCGCACCTGCTCTTCCGCGGCGGTGGACAGGCGCACCAGGGTGACCCGGGTGCTGTCGATTTCCAGATCGCGGCTGCGCAGGCTCCAGTAGGCGACGAAGGCCCACAGGCAAAGCAGGAAGACGGCGGTGAGTCCCACCACCAGCCTGATCGAGATACGCTCCGTATCCTTCCCCATGCTCCCCGTCCCTGCCCGTCTGCGCCCTGGATACCGCATTGTATCCACGACCCCGGGCTCTTCTGCTGGAGAGAACGCAAAAAACGCGAAAAGTTCGCCGGCCTCAGGCCGCCGGCGACGGCAGGATCGAATAGACGCCGGCCTCGCCATTGACGTGACGGGCCTCGCACACCGCCAGCCAGTCCTCGAACAGCTGGGGCGGATCGAACCAGGTGCCCTGCCCCAGCTCGATGCCGATCTCCCGCACCATGGCGAAGACCGCGGCATCGTCCACCATCTCGGCCACGGCGGCCACGCCCAGCTGGCGGCTGATATCGTGGATGGCCCGCACCAGGGTCTGGCTGACCCGGTCGTCGGTCATGCGGTGGATCAGGTCGCCGTCGATCTTCACATAATCCGGCGGCAGGGCCCGCAGGTAGGCGAAGGAGGAGAGGCCGCTGCCGAAAGCGTCGAAGGCAAAGCCGCAGCCCAGCTGGCGCAGGCCCTGGGCGAAGGTCTGCACCTCGGCGAACTGGCGGCTGGCGGCAGCCTCGGCCACTTCGAAGCAGAGGCAGGCCGGGGCAATGCCGTAGTGCTGCAGGCGCTCGCCGATGTATTCCAGGGTCTCGGGCCGGCCCACGGTCTGCACCGAGAGGTTGATGCCGCACTGCAGGCTGGGGTGGCTTTCCTGATCCAGCAGCCGGCGCAGGCCGGAGCAGGCCGCATCGATGGCCCAGCGGTCCAGCCGGGGCATCAGGTTGAAGCGCTCCGCCGCCGGCAGGAACACCTCCGGCAGCACCACCTCGCCCCGTTCGTTGAGCAGGCGCAGGAAGACCTCGAAGCGCAGGCAGGAGGAAATGCCGGAAACCAGGGGCACCACCGGCTGGGCGTAGAGCAGCAGGCGGTTTTCCTCCACCGCCTGGGTCAGGCGGGAGGCCCAGTCCATTTCCCCCTGGTGCCGCACCACCTCCCGATCGTCGGCCTGGTAGACGTGGATGCGGTTGCGGCCCAGGTCCTTGGCGGCGAAGCAGGCCTGGTCGGCGGCGGCCAGGGCCTCCTCCAGGGTCTGGATGCGGGAATCCAGTTCCACCAGGCCGATGCTGGCGCCAATGCCGAAGGCCCGGTTGTTCCAGACGAAGCGGAAGTCTTCCACCAGCTGGCGCAGGGATTCCACCACCCGCAGGCCGTCTTCCAGGCTGCAGCGTTCCAGCAGCAGGCCGAACTCGTCGCCGCCCAGGCGAGCCAGCAGATCCTGCCCCCGCACCCGCTGCCGCAGCAGCTGGGTGATCTGGCGCAGCAGTTCGTCGCCGGCGGCGTGGCCGCAGGTGTCGTTGACGACCTTGAAACGGTCCAGGTCGATGTAGCACAGCACGTGGTGCAGTTCTTCGCCACCGCGCCCGTCCAGGGTGGCCTGCAGATGCAGTTCGAATTCGCGCCGGTTGGCCAGGCCGGTGAGGGGATCGTGGCTGGCCTGGTGGGCCAGCTGGGCAGTGGCGGTGGCAATGCGCTCCTGCATGGATTCGTGCATGTCCTGGAGACGGCTGGCCATGTGGTTGAAGCCCCGTTCCAGGGCCCCCAGTTCGCCGGCGGAGGCCTGCTCCACCCGGGCCTCCAGCTCGCCGGCAGCCATGCGTCCGACGGCCTTCAACAGGCGCCCCACGGGACGGGACAGGGAACGGGCCATGCGCAGGGCCACGTAGGCGCCGGCCCCCAGGCCGGCCGTCAGGATCAGCAGGGTATGCAGCAGCAGGGCCGACTTGCGCGCCTGCAGGTCTTCGCTGGACAGTTCCACATAGACCCAGCCCAGGCGGTCGCTGCCGGGGGGCTGGGGCGGCATCGGCTCGAGACTGAGGAAATCGTCGATATCCAGCTGGCTGCGGCGCACCGGGGCGACGAAGCCCAGGGTGTCGTGACTGCTGGCCAGCAGCCCCACCAAGTCGCCGGCCTGCTCCGCCAGGCGCACCGGCAGCTGGGTGCGGCCGCTGATGGCCAGGACCCGGCCCTGGAAGTCCGTCACCACGGCGGCGCGCACGTCGGGCTGCTGCATGGCGGCCTGGACCAGGGCCTGCAGACTGGGCCGGTTGCCCGAGATGAGGCCGTACTCGCTGGCCGGCGCCAGGTACCGGACGATGGTGTGGCCACGCCGGCGCAGTTCCTCGTCCAGTTCGCCCATGCCGGTGATGGAGAAATAGGAGGCCAGGGCCGTGGCCACCAGCACGGCCGGCAGCAGGGCCAGCCACAGGGCCCGCTGGCGGATGCTGCCGACCAGACGCAGATAGAGGTGCTGCATCATTCGCCCTCCCCCGCCTTTTCCAGGGCTTCCCGCAGCACACCCTCGTCCGGCAGATCCAGTCCCAGGGAACGGGCCACGTTGCGATTGACGGCGACGCTGAAGTAGCTCGGGTACAGGGGCGCCCCCAGGGTCACCCGTCCCGCCGGCAAGCCCCGCAGGAACTCGGCCGTCTGGCGCCCCATCTGGGCCGGGGTGGAGAACACCGCCGCCAGGGCTCCGGCAGTCACGTAGGCCTGGGAAAAGCCCACAACCGGGCGCTGGTGGCGATAGGTGGTGAGCAGCACCGGCCGGGCCGTGTTGCGGTTGAACACCAGGCCGTCGGGCAGGGCCAGCAGCACGTCGGTACCCGGCAGCAGGCGGTTGAGGGCGGGCACGATGTCCCCCTCCTCGGCCACCTGCTCCATCTGCAGTTCAAAGCCGGCCCGGGACACGGCACTGCGCAGGCGCGGCGCCAGAGCGGCGGATTCGGGCCCCAGCAGCGCCGCCACCCGCTTGCGTCCGGGCAGGGCGAAGCGCAACAGGTTGAGCTGGCGCGACAGGGGCTGGTCCAGGTAGAGGGCGGAAAAACTGCCGGGCCGGGCGCGGCGCCCGGATTCGGCTGCGATCCGCTCGAAGGTCAGGCGGGGCACCAGGACGCTCAACACCGGCGGCGTCCCTTCCATCCGCGCCAGGGCCCGGGCGGCGCCGGCCCCTACGGCCAGGACCAGGGAGGCATCGCCCAGTTCCGCCTCGTCGATCTTTTCCCCAGCTGCCGCCACCCCGGTCAGCCGCACCACCCGCCGGCCCGGGGACTGGGCCATGCCGGCATTCAGGGCGTCAAGGAATTCGGCGTAGACACCGCCCCGCTCGCTCAGGACCACGGCCACCGTATCCGCCGCCGCGGCCGGTGCAGCACCTGCCGTCAGCCCCAGCCACAGCAATGCCAATGCGATATGACAAAGCATTCGCAGGCGAGGCAGGGCCGGGGAAGGGAACAGGCGCGACATGGGAAATCAGAATTCCAGCCGCAGATTGACGTAGGAACGACGGCCGATGAGGTTTTCGTAATAAACCTCCTGATAGGGCTTGTCGAACAGGTTCTGCACGATGAAGGCGACCTCGCCCTGGTAGGCGCCGTCGCGGAAGCGGTAGGCCAGACGGGCATCGACCCGCTCGTAGGGCGTCTGCAGATCGCCATCGCCTTGTACCGTCAGCCGCCCCACTGCGTAGTAAGCCAGACTGCCGGTCCAGCGGTGGTCGAAATCGTGGGCCAGCAACATGCTACGGCTGTGGGAGGCCGCCGATTCTGCATAGGCACCTGAGCGCTCCGAATTGAAGCCGGAAATACGGGAGGCCGCCAAGGCCAGATGAATACGGGTATTGCTAGCCACTCTCTGTTGCCACTGCATTTCCACCGCCCGGATCTGGGCATTACCTTCGTTCCGGTACTCCTGCCAACTCTTTCCGGCAGGCCGATAAGTCTCCAGCAAATCTCCAAGTCGGTCGTAGGAATACTTGAAATCCAGATGGCCACCCGGCAACTCCCACAAGTAGCCTAGTTCCCGGGAGTCGATGGTTTCAGAGCGCAGGTCATCCTGGTGATAGGCACTGCGCACGGAGGGAAAGGCGCAGGAAGTAATTAGGCCAAACGCCTTCAGCGTGGCGCAGGAGGCAGGTGTCCAGGAAGTACTGAGGCGGATGTCCGATTTCGCCTCGAAAATGGTCGGGGTATGGGTGGCACGACTGGCAATCAGGCGCAAAGTATGGCCGGGCTGCCAGTGATAGTTGGCCGCCACCCGGGGCGACCAGTAGGTACCCGTGAAGCTGTTGCGTTCCAGCATCCCTCCCGCGTTGAGCACCCACTTGGCAGTCGGCCGCCATTCCAGATTCGCAAACAGGTTCTGCTGGCGGAACTCCACCGGCTCCGTTGAGTTGAGATAGTAGGTACTGGAAAAGCGGTCCAGGCGGGCGCCACCACCCCATACCAGACGTGTCGAGGAAGTAGGGGCGAAGGCGTGCTGCAGTTCCACGTCGTAGCGCTCCGCCACCAAACGCTGGGGACTGTTCAGGGGATAGGGAACCTCGAGGTAGAACGGCAAACCGGCAATGGTGACCTTGGGGTCCCTGAGTAGGGCGGACAGGTCCAGGTTCTGCTCGTCCCGGCTGGCGTAGGCTTTAAGGGAAAGCTGCTCGTCAGCACTGAGAGTACGCTGCCAGCGCAGAGAGCCGTAGTAGCTGTTCAACTGCCTGGTGTGGGGTGGGGAGCCCTCATAGGCCCCGGGTGATTCCCGGCGGCCAGACTGGTGATCTCCGGAGGAAAGACCGGCTTGGATTTCCAGAGAATCCCGGTTTCCCAGTTGCAGATCGCCACGGAAACTGAGGTTGGCCAGACGCTTGTCATCATGGCGCCGGGCGGAAAAGGAATGACCTGGCGCCGTGGGCGCCTGCAATTCGATGCCTTGGTCTGCGCGGAGGCTGCCAGTAATCCGGTAGTCCAGGCTCCCGGACTGACCACCATAGCGAAAGGTGGAATCGTTGCCACGACTACTCTGGGTCAGGGAGACCATAGTGCCGGAAACATCGGCAGCCTGGCGGCTGATGATGTTGATGATGCCGAGGAAGGCATTGGCGCCGTAGGTGGCCGAGTTGGGGCCACGGATCACCTCGATGCGCTCGATGTCCTCCAGCGCCAGAGGCAAGGTGCTCCAGACGGCGCCGCCGAAGAGGGGGGTATAAATGGAACGGCCGTCCACCAGCACCTGCATGCGGCGCGAAAAGGAATCGGAGAGACCATGGTAGCTGACCATGGTGTTTGGCACCAATGCTCCCTTGTCCGCTCCCTCCCCCACGTACATGCCGGGCACCAGGCGGAACAGGTCGGGAATGCTCCAGGCGCCGGAATCCCGGATCATCTGGCGGTCGATCACCGTCACCGCCGCCGGCGCATCTGCTACATTCTGGCGTAGACGGGAAGCGGTCAGCACCACCGGCACATCGGCAAGCAAATCCTGTTCAGAAAGGTCGGCTAGCGACTCCGCCCCCTGGCAGGGCAGGGCAGAAATCATCAGGAACATGGGCAGAATGCTGGCCCGGAACAGGTATTTCATCATTATTGGGGCGCGGTGACAGGTGACCAATGCCGGTTGCCAGACCCGCTTCCGGTACAGCTGATTGGCGGCAAAAACTGACAGCAGCATATTGTAAATTTTTGTAGCTGCCACCTTAACGGTAATCCCCGCATCGAACAAGCGCATAAATCATCTTCCAGCATGCAGCTCTTCTACTCCGACACCTTCGTCCTGCCCCTACCCCCGGGCCACCGTTTTCCCATGGAAAAGTACGCCCGCCTGCGCCAGACCCTGCTCGACGAAGGCTACCCGCCGGCGGACTTCATCCTGCCCGAGGCCGCCAGCCGCGAGGACCTCTGCCGGGCCCACGATCCGGCCTACGTGGAACGGGTCTGCAGCGGCCGGCTGACGCCGGAGGAAATGCGCCAGATCGGCTTTCCCTGGTCGGACGCCATGGTGGAGCGCTCCCGCCGCTCCGCCGGCGCCACCCTGGGCGCCTGCCGGGCGGCCCTGGCAGAGGGCTGGGGCGTCAATCTGGCGGGCGGCACCCACCACGCCGCCCATGCCGCCGGCGCCGGCTTCTGCGTCTTCAACGATGCCGCCGTGGCCGCCCGGGCCCTGCAGGCCCAAGGCCGGGTGGGCCAGGTGGCGGTGATCGACTGCGACGTGCACCAGGGCGACGGCACCGCCCGCATCCTGGAAGGGGATGCCAGCGTGTTCACCTTCTCCATCCATGGCGCCCGCAACTATCCCTTCGCCAAGGCCCGCAGCGACCTGGACATCGAACTGCCCGACGGCTGCGACGATGCCGCCTATCTGGCGGCCCTGGAACAAGGGCTGGCGGACCTCTTCAGCCGCTGCCGGCCCCAGCTGGCGATCTACCTGGCCGGCGCCGACCCCTACGCCGGGGACCGCCTGGGGCGCCTTTCCCTGACCATGGCCGGCCTGGAGGCCCGCGACGAGCGGGTCCTGGCGGCCTGCCGGGAGCGGGGCATCCCCGTGGCCATCGCCATGGCCGGCGGCTACGCCCGGGACATCGGCGACACCGTGGCCATCCATGCCAACACGATACGTTGTGCCCGCCGGCACTTCGAGCAGCGCTAGAATCCAGTCATGACCGCCACCCTGACGCCCCCGCCCCCCGCCCTGCCCCTCTACCACAGCCAGGGCCTGCGCGCCCTCGAAGCCGCCGCCAGCAAGCAGCCCCTGATGGAACGGGCCGGCCTGGCCGCCGCCGACCTGGCCGCCAGCCTGTGCCGCCCCGGCCCGCTGCTGGTGCTGGCCGGCCCCGGCAACAACGGCGGCGACGCCTACGTGGCCGCCCGCCACCTGCAGGCCCGCTTCTTCGCCGTACAGGTGGTGGCCTGGGACGACGGCCAGCGGGCCCCGGCCGACGCCCGGGCCGCCCGCCAAGCCTTCCTCGAGGCCGGCGGCACCATCCTCGACGCCATCCCCCCCTGCCCCCGCTGGGGCCTGGTGCTGGACGGCCTCTTCGGCATCGGCCTGCAACGCCCCCTGAGCGGCGCCTACGCCGATGCCGTGGCCGCCGCCAACCACCTGGCAGAGCGGGACCATTGCCCCCTGCTGGCCCTGGACTGCCCCTCCGGACTCGATGCGGACAGCGGCCGCGCCCTGGGGCCGGCCATCCGCGCCAGCCACACCCTCACCTTCATCGCCCACAAGCCGGGCCTGCTCACCCTGGACGGGCCGGACCACTGCGGCGCCCTGCATCTGGCCGCCCTGGAGCTGGACGCCCCCGCCCTGGTGCCGGCGGACGGCTGGAGCATCGGCCGGGAACACTTCGCCGCCCACTTGCAGCCCCGCCGCCGCAACAGCCACAAGGGCAGCTACGGCAGCGCCGGCATTCTCGGCGGCGCCGCCGGCATGGTCGGTGCCGCCCTCCTCGCCGGCCGCGCCGCCCTGCTCCTGGGCTGCGGCCGGGTCTTCGTCGGCCTGGCGGACCGCCACGGCCCCGCCTTCGATCCCCAGCAGGCGGAACTGATGCTGCGTCCGGCCGCGGCCCTGGAGGCCGCCCCCCTCACCGCCCTGGCCGTGGGCCCGGGCCTGGGCCAGGCGCCGGAGGTCAGGGAATTCCTGTCCCGGGCCATTACCGGCCCACTGCCCCTGGTCCTGGATGCGGATGCCCTCAACCTGCTGGCGGCCGACCCCACCCTGGCCCAGGCCCTGGCCACCCGCCAGGCGCCGCGGCTGCTCACGCCCCACCCGGCGGAAGCGGCGCGCCTGCTGGGCACGGAAGTGGCCCCAGTGCAGGCTGACCGCATCGGCGCCGCCACGCAACTGGCCGAGCAGTTTGGCGCCTGGGTCGCCCTCAAGGGAGCCGGCACCGTGGTCGCCGCGCCGGACGGGCGCTGGTGGATCAATACCAGCGGCAACCCGGGCCAGGCCGCCGCCGGCCAGGGCGACGTGCTCACCGGCATGACGGTGGCGCTCCTGGCCCAGGGCTGGGAGCCGGGCGCAGCCCTGCTGGGGGCGGTGCATCTGCACGGCGCCGCCGCCGACACCTTGCCGGGAACCGGCGTCGGCCCCATCGGTCTGACTGCCTCGGAGACGGCAGTGGCAGCCAGGGCCCTGTTCAACGCCTGGTGCCAGTCGGCCGTCTGACCCTTACCGCGGAGCGCCGCTCCGCCCGTCAAAAGAAAAACGATGTCCCATCCCAGCCATCCCCTGCGGGGCGTGCTGCTCATGCTCGCCGCCGTCTTCTTCTTCGCCCTGCTGGATGCCACCTCCAAGACCCTGGCCGCCACCTATCCCATTCCCTTCCTGGCCTGGGCCCGCTACCTGGTGCATTGCCTGCTGATGCTGGTCTTTCTCGGTCCCCGCCTGGGCCGGGGCCTGGTCAGCACCCGGCGGCCCGGGCTGCAGATCCTGCGCGCCCTGCTGCTGGTGGGCGTCACCGCCTGCATGATGGCGGCCCTGCGCAACATGCCCCTGGCCGAGACCACTGCCGTGGTCTTCATCACGCCCCTGCTGGTGGCCATCCTGGCCGGCCCCTGGCTGGGCGAGAAGATCGGCCTCAACCGCTGGCTGGCGGTGGGCATCGGCTTCATCGGCGTGCTCTTCATCGCCCGCCCCGGCGGCGACCTCAATCTGGAAGGCATTGCCTGGGCCCTGGCCTGCGCCGGCTGCTACACCGTTTATCAGCTGCTGACGCGCCAGCTCTCGCCCACCGAGAACACCCTGACCATGCTTTTCTACACCGCCCTGGTGGGCACCCTCACCATGACCCTGGCGGCACCCTGGTTCGGCGCCGTCCCGGCCATCCAGGGCTGGGACTGGGCCCTGCTGTGCGCCATGGGGCTGTTCGGCGGCAGCGGCCATTTCCTGCTCATCGCCGCCTTCCGCCACGCCCCGGCTTCCACTCTGTCGCCCTTCCTCTACGTGCAACTGCTGTGGGCCACCCTGCTCGGCTGGATCGTCTTCGGCCACCTGCCGGACGGCCTCACTACCGCCGGCATGGCCGTCATCGCCGGCAGCGGCCTGTGGCTGGCCCTGGCCCAGCGGCGGGAAAGCCGCCGCGGCTAGGCCGGGCGGGGATAGGGATAAAGCATGTTGAGGGCCACGCTCTCGCCGTTGGGCTGCACCATGCGCACGTGCTCCCGCTGGAACTCCCGGGCGTGGCGCAGGCCGCAGGAGTGAGCAATCATGTCCATCTCCTTGCCCATGTTGCGGCAGTAGGCTGCGACCCGCTCGGCCTTGTCCTCCACATCCAGGCCCCGCTGCAGGCGCGGGTTGTGGGTGGTGATGCCGGTGGGACAGGTGTTGCTCTGGCAGCGCAGGGCCTGGATGCAGCCCAGGGAGAACATGAAGCCCCGCGCCGAATTGACGAAATCGGCGCCGCAGGCCAGGGCCCAGGCGGCCTTGGCCGGGGTCACCAGCTTGCCGGCGGCGATGACCCGCACCCGGCCCTTGAGATCGGCCTCCAGCAGGGAATCCACCACCCGGGGCAGGGCCTCCATGATGGACAGGGCCATGTGGTCCGCCAGGGCCTGGGGCGCCGCCCCGGAACCGCCCTCGCCGCCGTCGATGGCGAGGAAATCGGGAGCGCAGTGCAGCCCCCGGCGCAGCACCGCCTCGTTGAGCAGGTGCATGAACTGCCAGCCGCCGATGGCGGTCTTGATGCCCACCGGCTTGCCGGTGACGTCCCGCACCCGCTGCACCATGTCCAGCAGCTGCTCCATGTCGGCGATGTCCCGGTGCCGGTTGGGCGAGAGGGAATCCTGGCCCAGGGGAATGCCGCGGATGGCGGCGATCTCCGGCGTCACCTTGGCCGCCAGCAGCACCCCGCCCTTGCCCGGCTTGGCTCCCTGGGACAGCTTGATCTCGAAGGCCCGCACATTGTCGTGGGCCGCCAGCTCCCGCAGTTTCTGCTCCGACAGGCGCCCCTGCTCGTCACGGCAGCCGTACTTGGCGGTGCCGATCTGGAAAATGACGTCGCAGCCCCCTTCCACATGGTAGGGCGAAAGGCCGCCCTCCCCCGTATCCATCCAGCAGCCGGCCATCTGGGCGCCCCGGGCCAGGGCCTGGACGGCGGGCTTGGAAATGGCGCCGAAGCTCATGCCGCTGATGTTGATCAGGGAACGGCCGGTGAAAGGCTTGTCGCACCAGCCCTCGCCGATGACCAGGGGCGGCGTCGGCAGGCGTTCCTCGTCGAGCACGGGGAAAGGCGCATTGACGAAGAGGATGGCGCCGGTCTGGTGCAAGTCGCAGGTGGAGCCGAAGCCCAGGATGCCGCCCTCGTTTTTGGCCAGGCGGTAGATCCAGCCCCGGGTGGCCCGGTCGAAGGGACGCTCCTCCCGGTCGTTGAGGAAGAAGTACTGGCGGAAGTACTCCCCCAGCTTCTCGAAGAAATAGCGCAGGTGGCCGACGATGGGGTAGTTGCGCAGCACCGTGTGACGCTTCTGGGTGATGTCCTGCACATACCAGTACACCAGCCACGCCGCCAGGCCCAGGGCGAGCAGGACGCCCAGACTGACATGCAGGATACCCATTGCTTCGCTGCCCATGGCGCCTCCTTTGCGGATGTTAGAATTGCGTCCGGTCAATCTAACATGAACGAAAGCCTGCCGTGCCCAAGCCCGTGGATTCCCAACTCACCCTGCAACTGCCCCCCGCCGCCGAAATCGAGCGCAATGTGGATGGCGCCCTGGCCGAGGACGTAGCCGGCGGCGACCTGACGGCCCAGCTGATCCCGGCCGGCCAGCCCGGCACGGCCACGGTGATTTCCCGTGAAGCGGCCACCCTGTGCGGCACCGCCTGGTTCGAAGCCGCCTTCCGCAAGGTGGATCCGGCCTGCCGCATCACCTGGCACGCCCAGGACGGCGACCGGATCCAGCCCAACCAGCTGCTCTGTGACATCGCCGGCCCGGCCCGGGCCCTGCTCACTGCCGAGCGCACCGGCCTCAATTTCCTGCAGCTGCTCTCCGGCGTCGCCACCCGCACCCGCCGCTTCGTCGATACGGTGGCCGGCACCAGGGCCCGCATCGTGGACACCCGCAAGACCCTGCCCGGCCTGCGCCTGGCCCAGAAATACGCAGTCACCTGCGGCGGCGGCGACAACCACCGCATTGGCCTCTACGACGCCATCCTGATCAAGGAAAACCACATCATGGCCGCCGGCGGCATCGCCCAGGCCATGGCGGCGGCCAAGGCCGTGGCCGCCGCGGCGACCGTGCCCTGCAAGTTCATCCAGGTGGAAGTGGAAAATCTGGAGGAGCTGCGCCAGGCCCTGTCCGCCGGCGCCACCATGGTCCTGCTGGACAACATGAGCCTGGCCGACATGGCGGAAGCCTCCCGCCTGGCCGCCGGCCAGGCCGTGCTGGAAGCCTCCGGCGGCGTCAGCCTGGAAACGGTGCGGGCCATCGCCGAAACCGGGGTGGACCGCATCTCCATCGGAGGCCTGACCAAGGACGTGCAGGCCCTGGATCTCTCCATGCGCTTCAAGGCGGGCTGAGGGGCCGCCGCAGCGGCTCTCCACCGCCTCTCCCCGGCTTCCCCAGCGCCTTACCCATCCGCCTGGGGCCTGCCCTCCGGCAGGCCTGCATCTCTTTGTTCCCGGGCCGGCCGGGAGCCAAATATGTCACGGCAGCGCCGGAGCAGGTGGCTATAATCGGCCGAAGAACCCCGGTTCCGCCGCCACGGCGGGCCATCCGCCGGGGTCGTCACCGGGGGAACGACATGCTGTTCGCGCTTTTCTACGTCATCGCCATCGCCGTGCTGGTGCTGCACTTCACCGGCTTCCTCGCCCGTCACAATCTGGAATGGCTGGTCCTGGTCCTGGCTGCCGCCGTGTTCCCGGCCGTCATCTACCTCTAGCCGCGCCTCGCCATTCCCGCCGGGCTGAACCTCAGCCCGGCTTTCTCGCCACCAGGTCAATCAGGGCCGAACGGCCCCGATGGGCCTGGCCTTCATGCAGTTCCGCCTCATACTCCCGCAGTTCCTCGATCTCCAGGCCGGCAAAGGCCTGGCGCAGCAGTTCCGGCGTGTACAGGTTCTCTACCGCACTGGGGCCCCCGGTGCGGTACTCCAGCTGCTTCGGGGTATAGCCGTGCAACAGCAGGCGACCGCCCGGTTTCAAGGCCTGGGCCAGGCCGGCAAAAATCCGTTGCCGCTCTTCCGGGTTGGAGAACTGGATGAACACGGCCACCACCAGGTCGTAGGCGGCCTCGGGCCACGCCCAGTCCAGCAGGTCCGCCACCTGGAAATCCACCAGGACGCCCCGGCCGGCGGCCAGGCGCCGCGCCTTCTCCACCGCCACCGGCGACACTTCCACCGCCGTCACCTGCAGGCCCTGCTCCGCCAGCCAAACGCTGTTGCGCCCCTCACCATCGGCCACCGACAGGGCGGTGCTGCCCGCCCCCAGGAGGAATTCGTGGAGGGCGAGAAAACGGGTGGGAGCGGTGCCGAAAAGGTAATCCTCGCCGGCGGCGCTGAAGCGCTCGCTCCAGAATTTTTCGTGTTGGCTCATCTTGATCGCTCCGTCAAAGAAAAGGGCACCCGCAGGTGCCCCGTTCGGTAGTGGCAGGTCCTGCTCAGACCCGGGCCTGGATGAAGGCCTTCACCGCATTCACGTCCGGGTCCATGACCTCGACGCGCTGGGGCAGCTTTTCCAGACCTTGGAGATCGGCAGGCACTTCCGGTTCCCGGCCCAGGGCCTCCCGGATGGTCTCGGCGAACTTGGCCGGCAGGGCCGTTTCCAGCACCACCGTGGGCATGCCGGCGACGGGATTTTCCTTGGCCACCTTGAGGCCGTCGGCGGTGTGGGTGTCGATCATCACACCATAGGTCTGCCAACAGGACTGGATGGTGGCCAGGCGGTCGGCATGGCTGCTGGCGCCGGAGACGAAGGCGAAGCCGGCCAGCTTGTCCATGTAGGGGGTGCCGCGCAGATCGAAGGCATTGCCCGCATCCACCTGGGCCCACAGTTCCCGCACCTTGGCCGGGTCGCGACCCACCAGATCGAAGACGAAACGCTCGAAGTTGGAGGCCTTGGAAATGTCCATGGAGGGGCTGGAGGTGACGAAGGTCTCGGCGGTCTTGCGGGGACGATAGACGCCGGTTTTGAAGAACTCGTCCAGCACGTTGTTTTCGTTGGTGGCCAGGATCAGCTTGCCGATGGGCAGGCCCATCATGCGGGCGATGTGGCCGGCGCAGATGTTGCCGAAGTTGCCGGAAGGCACGCAGAAGGCCACCTGCTGGTCGTTGTTCTCGGTGGCGCCGAAGTAGCCCTTGAAGTAATAGACGATCTGGGCGGCAACCCGGGCCCAGTTGATGGAATTGACGGCGCCGATCTTGTACTTGGCCTTGAAGGCGGCGTCGTTGGAGACGGCCTTCACGATGTCCTGGGCGTCGTCGAACATGCCGCGCACAGCGATGTTGTGGATGTTCTCGTCCTGCAGGGAATACATCTGGGCCCGCTGGAAGGCGCTCATCTTGCCGTCCGGGGAGAGCATGAAGACACGCACGCCCTTCTTGCCGCGCATGGCGTATTCGGCGGCGGAACCGGTGTCGCCGGAGGTGGCGCCGAGAATGTTGATCTCTTCGCCGCGCTTGGCCAGCACGTACTCGAAAAGGTTGCCCAAGAGCTGCATGGCCATGTCCTTGAAGGCCAGGGTGGGGCCGTTGGACAGTTCCTGCAGGGCCAGCTTGCCCTGCTCCAGCCAGTGGATGGGGGTCACATCGGCGGCGTTGTCGCCGGGACGGGCATGGCAATAGACCTGGGCGGTGTAGGTCTTGTCGCAGATGGCCTTGAGGTCGGCCGGGGGAATGTCGTCGATGAACTTGGACAGCACGGCAAAGGCCAGCTCGGCGTAGGACAGCTGACGCCAGGCATCCAGCTCGGCCCGGCTCACCTGGGGATAGGTTTCCGGCAGGTAGAGGCCGCCATCGGGGGCCAGGCCGCCGAGGAGGATGTCGCAGAAGGACTGGGTCGGGGAGGAGGCTGCATCACCGCGGGTAGACAGATAGCGCATGGAAAATCCGGGACGTTCAAGGACTTAAGGAAGGGCCGAAGGATACCACGGCCGCTCCCCTTGCCGAAGCCTGGCGCCCCAAGGGCATAACGTAAGGACGAATACGGGCAACACCCTCAAGTTGGCGGGCCCAAGGCCGATAGGGATGGGTAGCCCCTTGCTCCGCAAAAAGTACGGAATAGCCGCCCATCCCGATGGTACGAACGCCCGATGCCGCTGATCATTAACACCAACGTTCTCGCACAGACCGTGCAGCAGAACCTGGCGCGCTCGTCCGGGACCCTCGCCCAATCGCTGCAGCGCCTGTCATCGGGCCTGCGCATCAACAGCGCCAAGGACGACGCCGCCGGCATGGCCATCGCCGAGGGCCTCAGCACCATCATCCGCGGCGGCAACCAGGCGGTGCGCAACGCCAACGACGGCATTTCCCTGAGCCAGGTGGCCGAGTCGGCCCTGGGTCAGATCAGCGGCAACCTGCAACGCATCCGGGAAATCGCCATCCAGGCGGCCAACGGCTCCATGGTGGACAGCAACCGCTCCCAGCTGCAAAAGGAAGTGGACCAGCTGACCCAGGAAATCAGCCGCACCGTGCAGACCACGGATTTCAACGGCTCCCGCCTGCTCTCCGGCGCCTCCACCCTGACCTTCCAGGTGGGCTACAGCGGCAGCGGCGACAACCGCATCCAGGTCAGCACCACGGACCTGGCCCAATCCCTGGGCAGTCCCAGTCCGGCGGCCAAGGCCTCCAGTGCCATCCTCGGCGCCGTCCAGGGCGGCAGCTCGCCCCTGGCCGCCATCACCGCCGCCGACCAGGCCCTGCGCAAATTCGTCACCAGCGGACTCACCACCACGGTGGGCAGCAACACCTACAACGTCAGCGGCTTCACCAGCGGCAGCCCGGCCCAGAATGCGGCCTGGGCCACCTACCAGGCCGCCGAAGCCGCCTATAACGCCAATGCGGGCGCCAAACCGGCAGTCGTCCTGGCGGCAGTGAACAATGCCGCCGCCAACGCCGCTGCAGGTTACGGCTGGGTAGGCGCCGGCACCGGTCTGTATTCCTACTACCAGAGCATGACCGCCACCGGCACCATCAACATCACCAACCAGGCCCTGGCAGCGGCGGCGGTCGTCAGTGTCGATGCGGACATCGCCAAGATCGCCAACCTGCGGGCCACCTTCGGCTCGGTGCAGAACCGCTTCGAAGCGGTGGTGGCCAATGTGCAGGCCTATGTGGAAAACACCAGCGCCGCCCGCAGCCGCATCACCGATGCGGATTTTGCCGAAGAGACCGCCCGGCTGACCCGCAATCAAATCCTGCAACAGGCCGGAACAGCAGTTCTCGGCCAAGCCAACACCGCCCCTTCCACCGCCCTTCGCCTGTTGCGATAAAAAAAGGCCGGCGCAAGGCCGGCCTGGTGGGATCGGGCGGCGCCGGGCTGGCCGGCGCGCTGCCTCAACCCTGCTTGGTGAAGTCGATGACGATGGCGCCCGGCTCGCGCTGCACGTAGGCGATGGAGATGCCGTCGCCGTAGCGGGTAAGCAGCTGGTCCAGCAGCGGCAGGGGGTCGTGGTCGTTGCAGAAGCGCATGGTCTCGCCGGGAAACAGGGCGTCGAAGGCGCCGAAGATGGCGGCGTGGCGGAAGCGCTTGGCAACGCCCCGGGCGTCGAAGGGATAGAGGGCCAGGGGAGTGGGTTGGTCGCAGGCGTGCATGGATGTCCTCGCAGGGATCGGAGTAAAAACAGGAGCGCCCATTGTGTCCAGGCGGCACCACTCCGTCTTTGATCCAGACAGGCAAAACCCCTGAGGCGGCCAAGGCCTTTTGCCCCATCCTGCCAAAGGAAAAGGACGGGCACCTTCACCGCACCATCCTGGAGACCCGCACGGGGCGGACATTTCCGGGATGGCAGGCTGAAGATGCCCGTCCTAGCTGCATCGCAGCCCGTCAGGGCTGCGCGGTGCGGCTTACTGCAGTTCTTCCAGGCGCAGGCGGGTGACCTTGCCCTGCACGGCGGCCAGGGCTTCGATCTTGGCGATGGCCGCGTCCACGCTCTTTTCCCGGGTCTGGTGGGTGAGCAGGATGATGTCGGTCTGCACTTCGCCCTCGCCCGGCTCCTTCTGGATCATGGCGTCGATGGAGATGGACTGGTCGGCCAGGATGCGGGTGATGTCGGCCAGCACGCCGGGCTTGTCTTCCACCCGCAGGCGCAGGTAGTAGGCGGTCTGCACTTCGGCCAGGGGCAGGATCGGCAGGTCCACCACGGCGTCCGGCTGGAAGGCCAGGTGGGGCACCCGGTGTTCCGGATCGGAGGTATGCAGGCGGGTGACATCCACCAGGTCGGCGATGACGGCGGAAGCGGTGGGCTCGGCACCGGCGCCCTTGCCGTAGTAGAGGGTGGCGCCGACGGCGTCGCCCTTCACCAGAACGGCGTTCATGGCGCCTTCCACATTGGCGATGAGGCGCTTTTCCGGGATCAGGGTGGGATGCACGCGCAGTTCCACGCCTTCCGGGGTGCGCTTGGTCACGCCCAGCAGCTTGATGCGGTAGCCCAGCTGCTCGGCGTACTTGATGTCGATGGCGTCCAGCTTGGTGATGCCTTCCACGTGGGCCTTGTCGAAACTCATGGGGATGCCGAAGGCGATGGCGGACATGATGGTCAGTTTGTGGGCCGCGTCCACGCCTTCCACGTCGAAGGTGGGGTCGGCTTCGGCGTAACCCAGGCGCTGGGCTTCCTTCAGCACGTCGGCAAAGGACAGGCCCTTGTCGCGCATCTCGGAGAGGATGAAGTTGGTGGTGCCGTTGATGATGCCGGCCACCCACTCGATGCGGTTGGCGGAGAGGCCTTCGCGCAGGGCCTTGATGATGGGGATGCCACCGGCCACGGCGGCTTCGAAGGCGACGATGACGCCCTTCTTCTGGGCGGCGGCGAAGATTTCGTTGCCGTGGGTGGCCAGCAGGGCCTTGTTGGCGGTGACCACGTGCTTGCCGTTTTCGATGGCCTTCATGACCAGGTCCTTGGCCACGCCGTAGCCGCCGATCAGCTCGACGACGATGTCCACATTGGGATCGCTGACCACGGCGAAGGCATCGTCGGTGACCTTGCAGGCGCCGCCGGTGACCTGGCGGGCCAGGTCCAGATTGCGATCGGCCACGATGGAAATCTCGATGGGACGGCCGGCCCGGCGGGTAATTTCTTCCGCATTACGTTTGAGGACGGTGAAGGTGCCGCCACCGACGGTACCGATGCCGAGCAGGCCGACGTTGATCGCTTTCATATGCAAGATCCCTAGTTGCTGAGTTAATTATCGTGGTTGGAAAAATCAGGTGCGGTCAGGTGCCGTGACGTTTGCGGTAGCCGGCCAGGAAGCGGTCGATGCGGCCGACGGCTTCCTTGAGGTCGTCCACATGGGGCAGGAAGACCAGGCGGAAGTGGTCCGGCTCGGGCCAGTTGAAACCGGTGCCCTGGACCAGCAGCACCTTCTCCTCCTGCAGCAGTTCGGCGATGAACTGCTGGTCGTCCTGGATCGGATAGACCTTGGGGTCCAGGCGCGGGAACATGTACAGGGTGGCCTTGGGCTTGACGCAGGTGACCCCGGGAATGGCGGTGATCAGCTCGTGGGCCACGTCCCGCTGGCGGCGCATGCGGCCGCCCTCGGCCACCAGGTCGTTGATGCTCTGGTAGCCGCCCAGGGCGGTCTGGATGGCCCACTGGCCGGGCACGTTGGCGCACAGGCGCATGGAGGCCAGCATGTTGAGGCCTTCGATGTAGTCGGCGGCGGGACGCTTGTCGCCGGAGACCATCATCCAGCCGGCCCGGTAGCCGCAGGAACGGTAGTTCTTGGAAAGGCCGTTGAAGCTGATGGTCAGCACGTCTTCCGAAAGGGAGCCGATGGCGGTGTGTTCGACGCCGTCGTAGAGCACCTTGTCGTACACCTCGTCGGCGTAGATGATCAGGTGGTGCTGGCGGGCGATCTCGACGATTTCCTTCAACAGGTCATCGGGATAGAGGGCGCCGGTGGGGTTGTTGGGGTTGATGATGACGATGGCCCGGGTGTTCTCGGTGATCTTGGCCCGGATGTCGTCCAGGTCGGGCAGCCAGCCGGCGCCCTCGTCGCAGATGTAGTGCCGCGGCGTGCCGCTGGAAAGGCTGACGGCAGCGGTCCACAGGGGATAGTCGGGGGCCGGCACCAGCACTTCGTCGCCCGGGTTGAGCAGGGCGTTCATGGACATGACGATCAGTTCGGAAACGCCGTTGCCCACGTAGATGTCTTCCAGGCCAACGCCCTTGACCTTCTTCTGCTGGGCGTAGTGCATGATGGCCTTGCGCGCCGCGAAGATGCCCTTGGAGTCGGAATAGCCCGCCGAATTGGGCAGGTTGCGGATCATGTCCTGCTGAATCTCTTCCGGCGCATCGAAACCGAAGGAGGCCAGGTTGCCGATGTTGAGCTTGATGATCTTGTGGCCGTCCTCTTCCATCTGCTTGGCCTTTTCCAGCACGGGGCCGCGGATGTCGTAGCAGACGTTGTCGAGCTTGGCGGATTTCTTGATGGGTCGCACTTTGTTTTCCTGCGGGGTTGCCGGCGGGGCCGGACGAAGATCAATTCGGTTTTGTCTGGCGGCTGGCTTACTTGAGCAGGCCGTCCTTGCGGAACATGTCCTTGATGCCGCGGATCGCCTGGCGGGTACGGGCCTCGTTCTCGATCAGGGCAAAACGCACGTGGTCGTCGCCGTAATCGCCGAAGCCGATGCCCGGGGAGACCGCCACCTTGGCCTCCGCCAGCAGCTTCTTGGCGAATTCCAGGGAGCCCAGGTGGGCATAGGGCTCGGGGATTTTGGCCCAGATGTACATGGAGGCCTTGGGCACCTCCACCATCCAGCCCGCCTCGTGCAGCCCCTTGGCCAGCACGTTGCGGCGCAGTTCGTAGGTCTGGCGCACTTCTTCCACACAGTCCTGGGGGCCGTCCAGGGCGATCACCGAGGCCACCTGGATCGGCGTGAAGGTGCCGTAGTCGTGGTAGCTCTTGATGCGGGCCAGGGCGGCGCACAGCTCCTTGTTGCCCACCATGTAGCCGACGCGCCAGCCGGCCATGTTGTAGCTCTTGGACATGGTGAAAAATTCCACCGCCACGTCCCGGGCGCCGGGCACTTCCATGATGGAGGGGGCCCGGTAGCCGTCGAAGACGATGTCGGCGTAGGCAAGGTCATGCACCACCAGAATGTCGTGCTCCTTGGCCAGGGCCACCACCCGCTCGAAGAAGTCGAGCTCGACGCAACGCGCCGTAGGATTGCTGGGGAAGCCCAGGATCATCATCTTGGGCTTGGGCGTGCATTCCCGGATGGCCCGCTGCAGTTCTTCGAAGAAATCCACATCGTCGGTCATGCGCACGGAGCGGGTGTTGGCCCCGGCGATGATGGCGCCGTAGATGTGGATGGGGTAGCTGGGATTGGGCACCAGCACCGTGTCGCCCCGGTCCAGGGTGGCGAGCATGAGGTGGGCCAGGCCTTCCTTGGAGCCGATGGTGACCACCGCCTCGCTGTCCGGGTCGAATTCCACGTTGTAGCGGCGCAGGTACCAGTCGCAGATGGCCTTGCGCAGCCGGGGAATGCCCTTGGAAACGGAATAGCCGTGGGTGTCGCCGCGCTGGGTGGCGTCCACCATCTTGTCCACGATGTGTTTCGGCGTGGCGCCGTCCGGGTTGCCCATGGACATGTCGATGATGTCCTCGCCCCGACGGCGGGCAGCCATCTTCAGCTCGCCGGTGATGTTGAACACATAGGGCGGCAGACGCTTGATGCGGGGAAAGTCTTTCATGGGCGCAGGGGAATTCCGGCAGTCGGCACCAGCGGCCGGACGGTCCGGACGGGCGCGTAAAAAGGCTATAATCCTACCCTTTCTTACCCCGTTTGTGCACCGCAGCCGACCATGAAGCTCCACAGAGACAGTACAGACGGCCATTATTCCTTCACCGGCTACGGTGACGACTACGTGGCCATCAACGGTAAGAACCACCAGGGCAATCTGGTGCTGCTGCCCCGGCGCCTGATCCAGGACTGGACCGACGCCACTTTCGACAGCCTGACCCAGGCCGATTTCGACTTCCTCGCCGAGCTGAAGATGGAAATCATGATCCTCGGCACCGGCGCCAAGCAGCGCTTTCCCCATCCCCAGTTGCTGCAGGGCCTGATGCGGGCCGGCGTCGGCCTGGAGGTGATGAACACCCAGGCCGCCTGCCGCACCTACAACATCCTGGTGGCGGAAGGCCGCAGCGTCGGTTGCGCCCTGCTGCAGGGCTGAGGGGCATGAACGCCATCAGCTTTTCCCTGATCCTGGCCGGCGTCATCCTCAACGCCGCCGGGCAACTGCTGCTCAAGGCCGGCACCAACGCCGTCGGCCACTTCGATTTCCACCTGGACAACGTCCTGCCCATCGGCCTCAAGCTGGCCTTCAACCCCTTCATCCTCTCCGGCATGGTGGCCTACGGCGTCAGCCTGGTGGTGTGGATCATGGCCCTCTCCCGGGTGCCCGTCTCCATCGCCTACCCCATGCTCTCCATCGGCTACGTCATCAATGCCTTCATCGCCTGGCACTGGTTCGGCGAAGCCCTCAGCGCCCAGAAGCTCCTCGGCATCGGCTGCATCGTCCTCGGCGTGTACGTCATCACCCGCTCCGCCTGAAGTCCGTCAGAAAGGCGTCAGTAGATACCCTTACAATTGAGGCTGTCCTCTCCTCCAAGACGGACAGCTGTACTTTCAACGCGCTCCGGACCCAACGCCGGAGCGCGTTTTTTCATTGGCGGATGCCATTCCCTACGCCTTTCCTGAGCTTTTCCGTCCACACGGCCACCGCAAACGGCCGGAATGAAACTACAATCTCCCCCCGGCCGCTGCGCAAGACGGCGCCGATCCCATTCCGGCCGCGACGGCCTCTCCAGTCAGACCCGAAATCGCCCCATGTCCCAGCCCAAACTCGCCCTCAAGATCAATGTCGACACCCTGCGCGGCGCCCGCGTCGGCGTGCCCCGCCTGGTGGAAGCCCTGCAGAAGCACGGCGCCCAGGCCACCTTCTTCTTCTCCCTGGGCAAGGACAACACGGGCTACGTGCCGCCCCGCACCACGCCGGCCGGGCAGAAGAGCTTCTCCCGCCTGGAGCGCTACGGCTTCACCAGCCTGCTCTACGGCGCCTGGATTCCCGCTCCCGAGATCGGCCGCCGCGCTGCCCACATCCTGCGGGCCGTGCATGAGGCCGGCTTCGAGACCGGCATCCAGAGCTGGGACCGGGTGATGTGGCAGAAGAAGCTGGCCCAGGCCGACAACGAATGGGTGGAAGTGGAAATGGCCAAGGCCGCCAAGCGCTACGAGGACATTCTCGGCCAGCGCCCCGCCGCCGGCGCCGCCAGCGGCTGGCAGACCACCCGCCACGCCCTGCGCCTGACCCAGCGGCTGGGCCTGGCCTACGCCAGCGACACCCGGGGCACCGGCCCCTACCTGCCGGTGATCGAGGGCGAGCTGGTCAATTGCCCCCAGCTGCCCACCACCCTGCCGACGGCGGAAGAAATGGTGGGCCGGGACGGCATCACCGCCGAAACCTATGCCGATCGCCTGCTGGCCCTGACCCACGATGCTCCCGACAACGGCCACGTATTCACCCTGCACGCCGAACTGGAAGGCATGAAGCTGCTGCCCGAGTTCGAGCGTCTCCTGGCCGGCTGGAAGGAACAGGGCTACGAACTGGTGGCCTGCCGCCAGATGGTGGACGCCCTGGACCGGGACATGCTGCCCCGTTGCCAGGTGACCCGGGGCGAAGTGCCGGGCCGGGCCGGCCAGCTCATGCAGCAGGGGCCGGAATTCCTCATGGGCTGAAGGCCTGCCACCCGGGCGGTGCCAGATCAAATCGCCGCGCCGCCCGGGCCGTTATACTGGCGCCTTCTTTCCCCATCCCCGCGCCAGACGCCATGATCCGACCCGCCCTGCCCTGGGTTGCCCAGGCCGACTACTCCGACATCCGTTACGAAACCTGTGACGGCATCGCCAAGATCACCATCAACCGGCCCGAGCGGCGCAACGCCTTCCGCCCGGAGACGGTGATGCAGCTCATCGACGCCTTCCACCGGGCCCACCGGGACAACGCCGTGGGCGCCATCATCCTCACCGGCGAAGGGCCCGACGCCTTCTGCGCCGGCGGCGACCAGAAGGTGCGCGGCGACGACGGCGGCTACCACGACGAAAGCGGCACTCCCCACCTCAACGTGCTCGACCTGCAGATGCAGATCCGCCGCCTGCCCAAGCCCGTGGTGGCCATGGTGGCCGGCTATGCCATCGGCGGCGGCCACGTGCTGCATCTGGTGTGCGACCTTTCCATCGCCGCCGAAAACGCCTGCTTCGGCCAGACCGGCCCCCGGGTCGGCAGCTTTGACGCGGGTCTTGGCGCCGGCCTCATGGCCCGCACCATCGGCATGAAGCGGGCCAAGGAAATCTGGTTCCTCTGCCGCCAGTACGACGCCGCCCAGGCCCTGGACTGGGGCCTGGTGAACACGGTGGTGCCGGTGGAAAAGCTGGAGGAGGAAACCGTGGCCTGGTGCCAGGAAATGCTGCGCCTCTCGCCCATGGCCCTGCGCATGCTGAAAGCCGGCTTCAACGCCGACACCGACGGCCTGGCCGGCATCCAGGAACTGGCGGGCAACGCCACCGGCCTCTTCTACATGACCGAGGAAGGCCAGGAAGGGCGCGACGCCTGGCTCGAACGCCGCCCGCCAGACTTCGGCAAATACCGCAAGCGGCCGTAAAAAAAGGGACCCGCCGGGTCCCTTTTTTCATACTGCGGATTGCGCCTGCTGCGACTCGTCCGTCACCCGGTACTGGTAGCCGCTGACCATGGACTGGGCCATGGGCGCGCCGCGGCGCTCGTGCCAGATCAAGGCGCCGATGTGCACGGCGATGAAGGCCCACACCAGATTGGCGCCCAGCTCATGCACTTCCTTGAAGCTGTGGGCCAGCTCCCTGGTGATGCCGCCATCGGCCAGGGGCCCCAGCTGGAAGTAGCCGGCATCGGCCACCAGCCCGGTGGCGCCCATGCCGATCAAGACCGCGTAGAGCCCCAGGTAGGCCAGGCTGGCCCAGGCGTCGTGGCCGAAGGCGCCGGCATCGGCCTTCTGGCGGCGCAACCACACGGAGACGTGGAAAAAGTCGCTCCAGCGGGCCCGTTGCGGCCCCACCAGGCCCCACAGCAGACGCAGCCCCAGGCCGGCGATGAGGCCGTAGCCAAGCAGCACGTGGCCGTGCCACACCGCCTCCCGCACCGCCCCCTTCTCCAGGGCCTCGGCCCCCAGTTCGGTGGCGAACAGCAGCACGATGGCCAGGGCGTTGAACCAGTGCAAGAGGCGCAGCAGGGGGTCGAACACCCGCTGGCGGCGGTAGGTCACGGTTTCCATGGAACACTCCACAACAGGATGATGCCTGCAGCCTAAGGCCCGATCCTTAAGCCCGCCTTAAGCGCACCGCATCCGCACTCATCCGCCCCGCCAGCCCCTCCCGGCAGCCGGAGCAACCCGCTACACTCCGCCCATGACCCTGCGCGCCTTCACCTTCGTGCCCTACCGCCTGCCCTTCCGCCAGCAATGGCGCAGCGCCGCCGGCGGCCTCGACCAGCGGGAAGGCTGGCTGGTGCGCCTGGAAGATGAAGACGGCGGCTATGGCTACGGCGACTGCGCCCCCCTGCCCGGCATCGGTACGGAACCCCCCGCCGCCGCGGCCGCCGCCCTGGCCCAATGGCAGCAACGCTTCAGGGGGCAGGAGGCGGCCGCCGCCCTGGAAGCCCTCAACGACGCCGCCAGCTTCGACACCCCCGCCGCCCGGGCCGGGGTCGAAAGCGCCCTGCTCGACCTGCTGGCCCGGCGCAACGGCCGCTCCCTCAACGCCAGCATCCGGGGCTGCGACTGCCGCCAGCGGGTGCGGGTCAACGCCAGCCTGGGCAGCCTCGGCCCGCATACGGCAGATGCCCTGGAATCCGCACTGGAAGCCGGCTTCCAGGTACTCAAGCTGAAGATCGGCCTGGCGCCTGCCTCCCAGGAGATACCCCTGGTCCAGGCCCTGTGCCGACGCCTGCCCGCCGGCAGCACCCTGCGCCTGGACGCCAACCGGGCCTGGCAGGAAGGCGATGCCCGATCCTGGCTCGACGCCCTGGCCGGCCTGCCCATCGACGCCCTGGAAGAACCCCTGGCCCAGCCCAGCGCCCCGGCCTGGGCCGCCCTGCAAGTCCGGGCCGCCTTCCCCCTGGCCCTGGACGAATCCCTGGCCGACCTGCCCCAGGCCGCCCTCTTCGACGGCACCGTGCGCCGCCTCATCCTCAAGCTGCCCCGCCTCGGCGGCTTCCTCCCCGCCGTCGCCCTGGCCCAGCGCTTCGCCGCCGCCGGCGGCGACTGCGTCGTCACCAGCAGCCTGGAATCCGCCTGCGGCCTCCTCGCCGCCGCCCATCTGGCCGCCGCCCTCGGCGGCGATCTGGCCCACGGCCTGGCCACCGCTGAATGGCTGGCGACGGACCTGGGCGCCCCGCCCCCCGTCGCCGCCGGCTACCTCACCCTCCCCGCCGGCCCCGGCCTCGGTTTCCAGCCCTTCGCCACGCCGGCCTGAGGCGCCCGCCCGCCGCGGCGACCGCCGGCAGTTGCGTCCCGGCCCTCGACATTCATGCCAATGGCAAATATGCTGCATTCCTGCCATCCTCCGGGACCGACCCGGAGTCCCCAGGAGCCACCATCCATGCGCCATCTGCACCTGATCGCCCTTGCCGCCCTCGCCCTGCTCCTGGGCACCGCCGCCCATGCCCGGGAATACGGAACCTACGATCCCAAACGCCTGCTGACGGTGACGGAAACCCCCTCGGGCAAGAAATACGGCTTCGACGGCGCCTATCTGGACCAGATGCTGAACGACCTGGCCGCCCACGCCAAAAACTACCCGCCCCAGTTCGACACGCCCCAGGACCGGCAACGGGCCACCCAGGACATCAAGGTCATTTCCGGCATGCTCGACACCCTGGTCAATGTGCCCAACCCCAATCCCGACCTGCTGCTCCGCGCCGCCCACCTGAACGGCATGGGCCACAACCTGGAGATTCCCGGCGCCGCCGACAAGGCCAACGCCCTGTTCCAGCGCCTGCTGCAGCTGGAGCCGGCCCATCCCCGGGGCAACTACCTGTACGGGACTTTCCTGGCCGGCGCCGGCAAACCCCGGGAAGCCCTCCCCTACCTGGAAAAGTCCCTGGCCGCCGGCATCGCGGATGCCGCCTTCACCCTGGGCATGGCTCACCTCAGCCTCAAGGACCAGGACGGCGCCCTCAAGTACCTGGAAGACTACAAGCGCCGCCGCCCGGGCGACGCCAATGCGGACCGCTTCATCGACGCCATCCGCAACGGCCGCATCGAGATCAGGAGCCGCTAGGCCCAATCACTACCGCCCCCGCGCTCCACCGATTGCGGCTCCCCCTATCCACCTCAGTTGCTTCCGACGTTCTCTTTGTCCATTCTGAACTGTGCATCCTGCAGTACAGACTGATAAATTCCCCCCTGAACGAATACCGGCTATTGGGGAGTGAACAGCCAATGGAAAAATCTGGACAACCTACGCAACGCAATCAAGCACCGTCCGGGCCTGCAGGCAATGGGCATTTGCTTGACGAAATCTCCCCGGGCGAAATACTCCTCGAAGAGTTCATGAAGCCCTCAGGTCTTTCACGCGCTGAATTGGCAAGAAGAACAGGGCTCTCGGCATCCCTCGTCAGCAAAATCGTCAGTGGCAACAGCTCCATTACCAGCAACAGTGCCGCCAAGCTGGCTGGCTATTTTTCAACCTCCCCTGCTATGTGGCTGAACTTGCAGCGGGAATACAGGAAGCGCCTGGCCCGTTCCCAGATTTGACCCACATCGTGTAGCCCCCCGCCGGCCCTGCGTATAATCAGGCGCTGATGAACCCTGCGCCTTTCATTGATCCCCACGAGCCCCTGGACTGGCTCGGTCCCCTGTCCGAAGATCCGCTCCAGCTGGTCACCTCCGACGGTGCCTGGCGGCGTGGGGCATTGGTGGCGGATTGCAGGGCATTGGCCGCTGCGCTCCTTGCCTGGGGCGCTGCTCCCGGCACCATCCTCCTCGTTCCCCTGCCCGCTCCGGACCTGGCCCGGCTGTTTTTCGCCTGCGCCCGGGCCGGCATCACCCTCTTTCCCCTGGACCCGACCACTTCGCCGCAACGCCGCGCCGCCCTGCTGGCCCTGGCCGGCCCCCGGGGCCGTCTGCTGGAGGCCCTGCCGTCGGCCGCAGCGATTGCGGCGACGGCTACCAATCCCTTGCCACCGCTGCCCGCGGCTGCCCAGCCGGCCCTGGTCATCGCCACCAGCGGCAGCGAGGGCGAGCCCAAGGGCGTGGTGCTGAGCCACGCCAACCTGGCGGCGGCGGCGGATGCCTCGGCCGAGCGCCTGCCCCTGGGCCCGGGCGACACCTGGCTGGCCTGCCTGCCCCTGCATCACATCGGCGGCGTCTCCATCCTCGCCCGCTGCGCCCGCAGTGGCGCCACGGCCCGGGTGCTGGACCGCTTCACGGTGGAGGCGGTGGCCGCGGCCCTGGCCGCAGGGAACATCACCCACCTGTCCCTGGTGCCGGCCATGCTCGACCGGCTGCTGGAGGCCGGCGTTTCCCCGGGTAATCTGCGCTACGTGCTGATCGGCGGCGCCGCCCTTTCCGCCCCCGTCTTCCGCCGCGCCACGGCTGCCGGCTGGCCCCTCTGCGTCAGCTACGGCCTTTCCGAATGCGCCGCCCAGGTGGCGACCTGGGTCCATCCGCCCCCCGATGCCTGGCAGGAGGGCCGGGTCGGCGCGCCCCTGGCCGGCTGCCGTGTCGAGCTGGATCCGCAAGGACGGCTGCGCCTGGCCGGGCCCCAGGTGATGTGGGGCTATCTCAATCCAGAGCTGGAGCCGGGCCGGGGCCTGACGGACGGCGCCCTGCTCAGCGGCGACCTGGCCCGCCTGGAGGCGGATGGCAGCCTGACCCTGCTGGGCCGGGCCGACGACATGCTGGTCAGCGGCGGCGTCAATGTGCATCCGGCCGAGGTGGAGGCGGTGCTGCTGGCCTGCCCCGGCGTGCGCGACGCGGCGGTGACGGCCCTGCCCGACCCGGTGTGGGGCGACCGGCTGCTGGCCCTGGTGGTGGGCGACTCCGCCGCCATGGACGACGCCGGCCTGCACCGCTGGTGCGCCGAACGCCTGCCCTCGCCGCGCCGGCCCCGGCTGATCCAGCGGGTCGCCAACCTGCCGCGCAACCCCATGGGCAAGCTGCAACGCCCGGCCCTGCGGCAGCTGGCCCAACAACTGGCCCAGGACGGGCTGCTGGCCCCAGGGGATGCGCCATGAGCCGCCCCCAGGCCCACCCCGCCGCCGACAGCGCCAGCCTCAGCCAGCGCTATCCTGGCCTGGCCGGGGAACTGGCGGCTCTGGCCGCCCAGGCCCGCCCCACGGACCTCCTCAGCCTGTGCCTGCCGGCGCCCCCGTTGCCCATGGCCGGCCCCCTGCCTTACATCGCAGCCCCCGACAGCCTGGCCTGGCAGCGGCCGGACGACGCCTGGCTGGCCCTGGGTGCCGCCTGCACCGTGGAAAGCGCCGGGCCGGGCCGCTTCACCGCCCTCAACGGCGCCTGGCAGGGCCTGGCGGCCCGCTGGCAGATTGCCACCATGTCGCAAAGCAGTAATGGCAGCGGCGACCTCCAGGCGCCCCTGGCCCACCTGGGCTTTGCCTTCTACGACGCCAGCGGCGACAGCCCCCTGCCGAACGCCCGCCTGCGGGTGCCCGCCCTGCTGCTGAGGCGCCGGGCCGGTCGCCAGACCCTGGTCCTCACCTGCCCCGCCCATGGCGCCGCCCAGGCCATGGCCGGCTGGGAGGCCCTGTGGCAAACGCTGGAACGGACCCTGCTGTCCCAACCCGCGCCGCTGGCCGCGCTCCACCTGCAACGGCCACCGGCACCCCTGCCCGAGCAGGCCTTCGTCGCCCGCACCCGGGCCGCCCTGGCCGCCATTGCCCGGGGCGAGCTGGACAAGGTGGTGCTCTCCCGCCGCGTCGCCTTCGAGGCCGACAGCCCCCTGGAAGCGGCCGCCGTCTTCGCCGCCCTGGCGGCCCAGCAGGCCGACAGCAGCGTCTTCGCCGTCGGCCACCGGGCCGGCACCTTCCTCGGCGCCACGCCGGAGCGGCTCCTCAGCCTGCAGGACGGCCGGCTGCACACCGAAGCCCTGGCCGGCACCGGCTGGGGCCGGGCCGACGCCCCCCTGACCTCGGACAAGAACCAGCGGGAACACGGCTGGGTGGCCGAGGCCATCCGCCACACCCTGGCCCCCCTCTGCGCCGAACTGCAGGCCGCCCCGGCGGAAGTGCTGCAGCTGCCCGGCGGCAGGCGCCACGCCGGCCTCAGCCATCTGCGCACCCCCTTCCACGGCCGTCCGGCGCCCGGAGTCGGCCTTTTCGACCTGGCCGCCAGGCTCCATCCCACCCCCGCCGTCGGCGGCTGGCCGGCGGCCCCGGCCCGGGAATGGCTGCAGGCCCACGGCGAGGAACGGCCCCTGTGGTACAGCGGCGGCCTGGGCTGGATCGACGCCGCCGGCAACGGCACCCTGGCCGTGCCCCTGCGCTGCGCCGACCTGCGCGGCAACCGGGCCGAACTCCAGGCCGGCGCCGGCATCGTCGCCGGCTCCGCCGCGGAACAGGAACTGGCCGAAACCGAGGCCAAGCTCGCCACCATGCTGGAGGCCCTGGCACCCTCGGCCCCAGCCCCTGCCGCCGCCAGCCGCCGCGGCGCCTAACCTCACGGTCCTTCGCCCATGAACGCCACCGGCACCACCAACTATCTCTGGTCCCGCCACTTCGCCGCCGCCCTGGCCGGCGCCGGGCTGGCCCATGTCGTCATTTCCCCCGGCGCCCGCTCCACCCCCCTGACCCTGGCCTTCCTGCGGCAGGCGGGCGTGCGCTGCCACGTGCTGGTGGACGAGCGCTCCGCCGCCTTCTTCGCCCTGGGCCTGGCCAAGGCCACGGAACTGCCGGTGGCCCTGGTGTGCACCTCCGGCTCCGCCCCGGCCCACTGGCTGCCCGCCGTGATCGAGGCCGACGCCGGCCGGGTGCCGCTGCTGCTGCTCTCCACCGACCGGCCGGCGGAACTGCACGGCTGGGGTGCCAACCAGACGGTGGCACAGGCCGGCCTGTTCACCGGCTTCGTCCGCGCCGCCCACGCCCTGGCGACGCCGGAGGAAGGTTTCCTGCCGCGCCAGGTGCATACCCTGGCGGCCCGGCTCCTGGCCGAATGCCGCTGGCCCTGCCCGGGGCCGGTGCATGTCAATCTGCCCTTCCGCGAGCCCCTGCTGCCGCCCGCCGCCAAGCTGGCGGCCAGCCCGGACCTGGGCCCGGTCCATCCGCCGGAGGCGCCGCCGCCCCTGGTGCTGCCGGCGCCCCACGCCGTGGCCCAGGCCGCGGCCCGTCTCTCCGGGCGCCCGGGGCTGATCCTGGCCGGCGCCCTGCCGCCGGGCAGCGCCGGCCCCGACTACGCCCGGGCCGTGGCCGCCCTGGCCCGGGCCCTGGATTGCCCGGTGCTGGCCGAGCCCCTTTCCGGCCTGCGCCACGGCGCTGCCGGGCTTGAGGCCGACAGCCGCCCCGACAGCCATCATTTCCTCGCCCACGGCGAAGCTCTGGTGCAGGATGCCGCCTTTGTCGCCGCCCAGGCCCCGGCCTGGATCCTGCGCTGCGGCGACGCCCAGGTGAGCCGCTCCCTGCAGACCTGGCTCAGCCAGTGCCTGGACCAGGGCACCGAACTGCTGCTGCTGGAAGGCGAAGGCCGCTGGCCCGACCCGGAACGGGGCACCACCCTGCTGTTGCGGGGCGACACCGCCGCCACCCTGGCGGCCCTGGCCCAGGCAGTGGCGGCCAAGGCACCGCCGGCCTGGATGCAGGCCTGGCGCGCCGCCGAGCAGCGGGCCGGGGAGCTGGCCCGGGCCGCCCTCGACGCGGCCGGCGACGACCTGTGGGAAGGGGCCGTGGTGGCCGACCTGCTGGCGGCCCTGCCGGCGGAGAGCCGCCTCTTCTGGGGCAATTCCATGGCGGTGCGGGACGGCGATTCCTTTTCCGGCCTCTCGGCCAAACCCCTGGAGGAGCATGGCAACCGGGGCTGCAGCGGCATCGACGGCCAGCTGTCCACGGCCCTGGGCCTGGCGGCGGCAGGCAGCGCCGAAGGCCGTTACAGTGCCGCCCTCCTCGGCGACCTGGCCGCCCACCACGACCTCAATGCCCTGGCCGCGGCCCGGGAGCTGGATTGCCTGCTGGTGGTGGTGAACAACGGCGGCGGCGGCATTTTCGAATATCTGCCGGCCCGGGCCCTGCCCGAATACGAGACGGGCTGGCTGACCCCGATGCCCCTCGTCCTGGCCCATGGGGCGGCGGCCTACGGGGTGCCTTACCGCCGGGCCGCATCCCGCGCCGAGTTCCAGGCAGCCATCGCCGAGGCCGTTGCCACGGGCGGCCCCTGGCTGGTCGAGGCGGTGGTCGAGCGGTCGGAGAGCGTCGCCCGGCACCGGGCCTACTGGCAGGCGGTGAGCGGCAGCGAGAGCTGAAGCGAGGGACGGGCCAATGGGCGCGTGACGGTCGCAGCGCCGGCGATCGGCGCCGCCAGGAGTCGTAGTGGCAACGCGGCTGGCGCCTGGGATGGCGCCGGCGGCAGGGTCAGCCCCCGGTCAGCGGAGGGTCAGAGGTGGGTCAGTCCCGGGGGCTAGCATGGCGCGCCATAAGCCGATCAACGGCTAGGAGAGTGACTTGCCCCACCCGCTTCCCCCCGGCGACGACACCGCCGTCCTGCTGCTGCACGGCCTCTACAGCAACCCCAACGAAATGTCCCCCCTCGGCAAGGAGCTGGAAAAAGCCGGCTACCGCGTCGCCATTCCCCATTTGCAGGGCTATACGGTGTGCGCCGAGGACGTGCTGGACCGCCGCTTCGCCCGCAGCCCCTGGGAGGACTGGTACGCCCAGGTGGAAACGGTCTTCGACGAACTGCGGCGGCAGCATCGTCGCGTCGTCGTCGGCGGCCTGTGCATCGGCGCCGACCTGGCCCTGCACCTGGCGGCCCAGCGGGGCCTGCAGGTGGCGGCGGTGCTGGCCCTGGCCACCACCCTTTACTACGACGGCTGGGGCATTCCCTGGTACAGCTTCCTCCTGCCCCTGGGCTACTACACGCCCCTGCGCCACATCTACACCTATCGGGAACGGGCCCCCTTCGGCCTGAAGAATCCCCGGGTACGGGCCCGGGTGGAACGGGACATGCGGGAACGGGAAGTCTCCGCCGCCGGCGCCTCGGAGTTGCCTCTCAACGGCATCTACCAGGCCCAGCGCCTGATCGGCAGCATCAAGAAGGAATTACCCCAGGTGGTCAGCCCCACCCTGGTGATCCACTCCCGGGAAGACGACGTGGCCAGCCTGCGCAGCCCGGAGCAGGTATACCGCCGCATCAGCGCCGAGCGCCGGCGCAAGGTGGTGCTGGACGACAGCTACCACATCATCACCCTGGACAACGAACGGCGCCGGGTCAGCGGCGAGGCGCTGGATTTTCTCGCCCAGGTGCTGGGCGCGCCGGCTGCGGCCCGGCTGCCCCAGGCCGCCTGACAAGCGGCCGGCTCAGCCCCGCAGCCAGTACCAGAAACGCCCCAGCCATTCGTGCAGGGCGGTGCGCGAGGCGCGCAGGCCGTCGGCCTGGGGCAGGTAGTCCAGGGCCGTGGGCACGCCGCCCTGGAACAGGGTCGGCATGGGCACCACTTCCAGGCCCGCCCGGCTGAAGGCCAGGGCCGCCCGGGGCAGGTGCCAGGCGTGGCTGACCAGCAGGACCCGGGACACGCCGGCCTCCTTGAGCAGGGCCGCCGTCTTCAGGGCATTCTCCCGGGTGTTGTCCGACTCGCCTTCGACCCAGCGCACCGGCACCTTGAATTCGTCCCGCAGCACTCGGGCCATGGCCTCGGCCTCGCTCACCTCGCCGCCGTCCGGTGTGCCGCCGGTGACCAGCAGCGGCAGGCCGGTCTGGCGCTGCAGCTGCCCGGCGTAGCGCAGGCGGACCAGGGTCTCGTTGCCCACCGTGTCGCCGCCGTATTCCGGCGCTTCCCGGTAGCGGCCGCCGCCGAGGACGACAATGGCGCCGGCACCCTTGGCCTTTTCCAGCACCTGCTCCGGCACCACCGGCGGCGCCTCCAGGCGCTGCACCAGGGCACGGCCCACCACCGGCAGGGACAGCACCAGCAGCAGCAATCCCCCCGTCAGTCCCAGGCTCATGGCCAGCTGGGGGCGTCGCTGTCGGAAGAGGAAGGCCAGCAGCAGGAGCCCCAGACCGTTGCCCGGCGGCAACAGAAAGGTAGCCACCAGATTGGTGGCGAGCCAGGACGTGGACATCGCTTGTTTTCCTCCCCAGGAAGGGGCCGCCGGCACCGCGCCGGCCTGCCGCCTATGACGTTTGGCAGACAGTGTAGCCGTTTGCCGCCCCGAGGGGGAGCCCCTGCCGCAACCGGCCGGCAGGCCGCTGCGGAGCGCGGCCATCTGGGCCCTTCCTGCCTGATGCCGGCCTGACGCCGGCGGCGAATGTCCAAAAAAAAGCCCGCTGCAGCGATGCAGCGGGCTTTTTGCCGGAGGCCGGCGGGATCAGGCGCTGAGGGCGGCCTTGATCTGCTCCAGGGCGGTGGGGTCCTCGATGGTGGTGAGGTCGCCCGGATCCCGGCCTTCGGCCAGGGCCTGGATGGAACGGCGCAGCAGCTTGCCGGAACGGGTCTTGGGCAGGCCGGAGATGAAGTACACGCGGCCGGGACGGGCGATGGCGCCCAGGGTCTCGTCCACCCGCTTCATCACTTCCTTCTCCAGGGCCGCCACCAGTTCGGGAGTGGCAATCTTGGAGGCGTCCTTGACCACGGCGAAGGCCACCGGCAGCTGGCCCTTGAGGGCGTCGTTCACACCGACCACGGCCACTTCGGCCACGGCGGGGTGACCCTGCACGGCTTCCTCGATTTCCCGGGTGCCGAGGCGGTGGCCGGCGACGTTGATGACGTCGTCGGTACGGCCCAGGATGAAGTGGTAACCCTCGTCATCCTTGATGGCCCAGTCGTAGGAGGAGTAAACCAGCGGTTCCTTGAACAGGCTGAAGTAGGTGTTCACGAAACGCTCGTCGTCGCCCCACACGGTGGTCAGGCAGCCGGGCGGCAGGGGCGGCACCACGCCCAGGATGCCCTTCTCGTTGGCGTCGCACTCGGAACCGTCTTCGCGGAAGATGCGCACGTCGTAGCCATAGACCGGGAAGGACGGGGTGCCGTACTTGATCTTGGTGTCTTCGACGCCGCGCACGGTGGACAGCATGGGCCAGCCGGTTTCGGTCTGCCAGTAGTTGTCGATCACCGGCAGCTTCAGCTCGCCCATGATCCATTCGTGGGTCGGCTGGTCCAGGGGCTCGCCGGCCAGGAACAGGTGCTTCAGGCTGGAGAGGTCGTACTTGTGCAGGAAGGCGGGGTCGTGCTTCTTCAGCACCCGGGCAGCGGTGGGGGCGGAGAACATCACATTGACCTTGTACTTCTCGACGATCTGCCACCAGATGCCGGCGTCCGGACGGATCGGGGTGCCTTCGTACATGATGGTGGCCATGCCGCCGATCAAGGGGCCGTAGATGATGTAGGAGTGACCCACCACCCAGCCGATGTCGGAAGTGGAGAAGAAGGTCTCGCCGGGCTTGCCGCAGTAGATGTGCTTGATGGAGGAAGCCAGGGCCACGGCGTAGCCGCCGGTGTCACGCTGCACGCCCTTGGGCTTGCCGGTGGTGCCGGAGGTGTACAGGATGTAGGAGGGGTCGGAAGACTCCACCCAGGTCACGGGCACCTGGGCGTCCATGAACTGGGCGCGCAGGGCGGCGTAATCCACGTCCCGGCCTTCGACCTTGTTGAAGGCCTTGTCCAGGCCCCGGTCCACCATCAGCACCTTGCCGGGCTTGTGCTCGGCCTGGTTGATGGCGTCGTCCAGCAGGTGCTTGTAGGGCACGGCCTTGCCGCCGCGCATGCCGGCGTCGGAGGAGACGATCAGCACCGGCTTGGCATCGTCGATGCGGGTAGCCAGGGAGCCGGAGGCGAAGCCGCCGAAGACCACGGAGTGGATGGCGCCGATACGGGCACAGGCCAGGATGGCGAAGCAGGCTTCGGCAATCATGGGCATGTAGATCAGGACGCGGTCGCCCTTCTTGACGCCCAGGCTCTGGTAGATGGCGGCCATGCGCTCGACTTCGCGCTGCAACTCGGCGAAGGAGTAGACCTTCTCCACGTCGGTTTCGGTGGAGATGAAAATCAGGGCGTTGTCGTTGGGGCGGGTCTTGGCGTGGCGATCAACGGCGTTGTAGCACAGGTTGGTCTGGCCGCCGACGAACCACTTGGCAAACGGAGGACGGGAGTAATCGCAGACCTGGTCGAAAGGCTTGTGCCAGTCGATCAGTTGGGCCTGCTCGCTCCAGAAGGCATCCGGTTGTTCGATGGAACGACGATGAAACTCTTTGTAGCTGGTCATAAAACTCCCTCTAGCGTTTGCGTCCTGCACTACTTTGGTTTGCTGATTATTTTTTATGGGGTGGATTCGAGGCTGATCTCGTCCTGTTCTATTTTCACCTAGGGCGCATCCCCACCCGGATTGCGGTTGCCCTGGGGTTCCCCCGACGCCTGGAATTTGGACTCCGGTACGTCTGCGGAAGGCCCGTATTGTAATTCATAATTAAGAAAGCTAAGGAGGGGCATCAAGGCCTTGGCCAAAGCCGCCGCCTGGGGCCGCAATTCCTCGTCCTGCCCGGCGGCCAGCATGGCCAGGGCCTGGTCGACGCTGACCGCCGCACCGCCGCGCACCGCCGCCGGTTCAACGGCAGGCGCCGGCGCCACGGCCCGGTTGCCGCCGGCAGCGGCCGCCGCCGCCCGCCGCGCCTCGGCCATGGCCAGCAGGCTGGTGGCGCTGGGCGCCCCGTCCAGGGGGAAGCTGGCGATGCCGATGCTGATGGTGAGGGGCAGACGCTGGCCGTGCACGGCGATGTTGGAAGTTTCCACCGCATGGCGCAGGCGGTTGGCGAAGGCCTCGCTGGCCGCCCCCGGGGTGCCGGGGGAGACGATGGCGAAGGTGGTATCGGAATAGTGGCCCAGGCTGTCTTCCTTGCGGATGTTGCCGGCCAGGAGCTTGGCGAAGCGTTCCTGCAGCTTGTCCACCAGGGCGCCGCCGTATTGGGCGGTATAGCGTTCCAGGGAATCGAAGCCCAGCACCAGCACGCTGGCGGGGGCCTGCTGCCGCCCGGCCAGGGAGAGGGCCTGTTCGGCCTGGGCTTCCAGATAGGCCCGGGTGAACAGGCCGCTGTGGGGATGGCGCAGCTGCTGGTCCTGGTGACTGTGCAGGGCCTGCTCGGCCTGGCCCAGGCGCACCAGGGAATCGACCCGGGCCAGCAGCTCGGCGGTACCGATGCCCTTGGTGATGAAATCGTTGGCTCCCAGGGCCAGGGCCTTGTCCCGGGACTCCTCGTCCTCCTCGCCGGAGATCATGATCACCGGCAGCTGGCGCAGGCGGCTGACCTTGGAATCCCGGATGCGGGCCAGCAGGTCGAAGCCATCCATCACCGGCATGGACAGGTCGGAAATGACGGCCTGGATGTCGTGGTCCAGCACCAGGGTCTGCCAGGCGGCCTCCCCGTCGCCCTCCTCCCGGATCTCGTAGTGCCCTTTCAGGTGCTTGATGATGGAAGCCCGCACCATGCGGGAATCGTCCACGATCAAGATTCTGGGATGGGGTGCTTCGGTCATGGTCTTTCCTGTTGGCTCATGGGGTCCGGGGCAAGCAGGGACGGCGCGGGCGCAGGGGCGGCACCGCCAGGCAAGGCCTGCGCAGCCCACCGGGGTCCCGGGATTATAACCACGGCGCCGCGCCCCGGCGGCGGGGCCGGCGTAAAAGCGGCTTTACCCCCGGCTGCCGAATGTGACAGAAGCTTTGTACGTATATGACCTTAGGTTTACAACTGGCTGATTTTCCAATAAAGTCCGGCCCCATGCTGAATAAAAAACAGCTCGCAGCTTCCCTCCTGGCCCTGTTCATCGGGGTTCTGGCCAACACCGGCACCGCCACGGCGGATGAATTCAGGATGGAGCCCCGCGGGGAGGAACCCACCTTTTTCAAACGCTACACCAGCGGCGTCCAGGACCTGATCATCAAGGGCCTGGAGTTCGTTGGCGTGCGTTACGTTCGCGGCGGCAACACGCCGGATTCCGGCCTGGACTGCAGCGGCTTCGTGCGTTACGTCTTCCAGGACTCCCTGGGCCTCAACCTGCCCCGCACCGCCAAGGAAATGAGCCAGGTGGGCGAGCAGGTCGCCAGCAACGACCTCAAGCCGGGCGATCTGGTGTTCTTCAACACCATGCGCCGCGCCTTCTCCCACGTCGGCATCTACCTCGGCAACAACCAGTTCGTCCATTCCCCCCGCCCCGGCGGCGAAGTGCGGGTCGAGGACATGCGCCAGAGCTACTGGGTGGCCCGCTACAACGGCGCCCGCCGCGTCACCGAACAGCAGTAACGCAACACCACCACCTCCCTGACAAAGCCGGCCGATGCCGGCTTTTTTGTTGCCCGCGCCCCGGCCACCGCTGTCGCGACCACCGGTTACAGCACAAGAAACATTCTCATTTACACAAGACTCAAGCCTGACTAGAATCTGACACTTACCTGACCAACCCGTGCTGGAGTTCTCCATGACCCTGCGTCTCCCCCTTCTCGCCGGCGCCCTGGCCGCAGCCCTGTCCCTCAATCTGCAGGCCGCCGAGGAAAACGTGCTGAACCTCTATTCCGCCCGCCATTACCAGACCGACGAAAAGCTCTACGAGAATTTCAGCAAGCAGACCGGCATCAAGATCAACCGCATCGAAGGCAAGGAAGAGGAACTGCTGGAGCGCATCAAGAACGAAGGTGCCAACAGCCCTGCCGACGTGCTGTTGACGGTGGACGCCTCCCGCCTGGCCCTGGCCCACGAACTGGGCCTGTTCGCCCCGGTCAAGTCCAAGGTCCTGGAATCCCGCATCCCGGCCAATCTGCGCACCGACGACTGGTTCTCCTTCTCCACCCGGGCCCGGGTCATCGTCTATAACAAGAGCGCCGTGAAGGCCGAGGACGTGCAGAACTACGACGACCTGGCCAACCCCAAGCTCAAGGGCCAGGTTTGCACCCGCTCCGGCTCCCACCCCTACAACCTGTCCCTGATGGCCTCCATCATCGCCAACCAGGGCGAGGCCAAGGCCGAAGCCTGGGCCAAGGGCGTGGTGGCCAACTTCGCCCGCGCCCCCAAGGGCGGCGACACCGACCAGATCAAGGCCGTGGCCGCCGGCGAATGCGGCGTCACCGTCTCCAACACCTACTACGTGGCCCGCCTGCTGCGCTCCGACAAGGCCGAGGACAAGAAGGTCATGGAAAAGGTCGGCGTCGTCTGGCCCAACCAGAAGACCAGCGGCACCCACATCAACGTCTCCGGCGCCGGCATGCTGAAGAACGCACCGCACAAGGCCGCCGCCGTGAAGTTCCTCGAGTACCTGGCCTCCGACGAAGCCCAGCGCTACTTCGCCGACGGCAACAACGAATGGCCGGTGGTGGCCAGCGTCAAGGTCGGCAACCCGGCTCTGGAAAGTCTCGGCAAGTTCAAGGCCGACGCCCTGCCCGTGGGTTCCCTGGCCATGTACCGGGCCAAGGCCCAGATCCTCTTCGACCGGGCCAACTACCGCTGATCCGAAGCGGCGCCAGGCGGATGCCCCTGGGGGACATCCGCCGTTTTTGATCCCGTTTTTGATCCATCTCCATGGTCAAAACCGCTTCCGGCGCCTAGAATGCCTCCCATGCGACTCACCGCCCTCCTCACCACTGCCATCGCCCGCGGCCTCCTGGCCGTGATGCTGGCCGGTTTCCTGACGCCGACCTTCGGCTGGGAAATGGTGAGTGCGGCCGCGCCCCACGACCATGCCGCCGTGGCCGAGCACCACCACGGCGACCAGGGTGCCCACGACAGCCTGCAGCACACCCACCACGACCAGGACTGCGCCCCCCAGCACCACGCCGCCGGCGACGACGGCCAGGGCCAGCCGGGCCATCACCACTGGTGCGCCGGCCACGTTTTCGGCCACCTCATCGGCCTCACCGCCGACGCCACCCTACCGGCCGCTGCCGGCAAGGACGTGCGCCCCCCGGCCATCGCCGCCCGCTATCTCTCGCCCATTCCCCTGGGCCTGGAACGTCCCCCCCGCTCCTTCTCCGCCTGAAGTCCGGCGGCAATTCCCGTTGAGCCAGCCCGTGCTGCCGACGCCCTGAAAGGCGCCGCGCCGCCTGCGCCCGTGACCTCACCGCGGAGTACCGCCGGTTTTTCCCTGCCTCACCGGAGAAAACCATGCGGAAGACCGCAACCGCCCCCCATCCGGGGCACCCCGTCCGCCTTCGCGTTCACCATCGCGCCCGCCTGCTGCCGGCCCTGCTCGCCCTGAGCCTGGGCCTCGGCCTGGGATTCCTGTCCCCTGCCCGGGCCGCGGAGCCTGCCGTCGCCCCGGCAACGGCACCCCTGCCCGCCTCGCCCCTGGCCCGGGCCTTTGCCGCCGCCTGGGAGCGCCAGCCCCTGGCTGCCGCCCTGCCCCAACGCCAGGATGCCGCCCGGGCCCAGCAGGAAGCCGCCGACTCCCTTTTGGCCCAGCCGCCGAGCCTGGACCTGTCCACCCGCACCGACCGCTACAACCGGGACCGGGGCGCCCGGGAAGTGGAAACGGGCATTGCCCTGCCCCTCTGGCTGCCCGGCGAGAAGGACGGCACCCGGGCCCTGGCCGATGCCCGCAAGGAAGCCCTGGACGCCCGCACCCTGGCCGCCCGCCTGCAACTGGCTGCCGAACTGCGCAGCGCCTGGTGGGCCTGGCAGCAGGCCGGCCAGGACCAGCAGGTGGCCCAGGCCCGGGCCGACAACGCCGCCCGTCTCGCTTCTGATGTGGAACGGCGGATGAAGGCCGGCGACCTTTCCCGGGCCGACCTCAACCAGGCCCAGGGCGCCCAGGCGGCGGCCCAGGCGGCCCTGGCCGAAAGCCGGGTGGCCGCCCTGGCCGCGGCCCGCCGCCTGCAAAGCCTCACCGGCCAGCCCCCCAAGCCGGCCGACGGCCCACCCCAGACCGAACCGGAACCGGCCGCCAACGCCCTGCCTGGGAGCCTCGCGGATGAGGATGGCGCCGACGCCGAAGGCGCCGCCAGCGGCCACCCCTTGCTGCAGGATCTGGCCCAGCGCAGCGCCGTTTCCCGCCGGGCCCTGGAACTGGCCTCCCGCCAGACCCGGGCCAATCCGGAAATTGCCATTTCCACCCGCCGCGACCGCAGCGCCGCCGGCGAGATGACGGACCAGACCTGGGCCCTGGCCCTGCGCCTGCCCTTCTCTTCGACCCCGCGCAACCAGGCCCGCATCGCCGAAGCCAACGCCGACCTAATCGAGGCCGAAACCCAGCTGCGCCTGGAACGGCAGCGCCTGGCCCAGGAGGGCGAGACCGCCCGGGCCCAGCTCGATGCGGCCCGCCTGCAGCTGGCGGCGGCAGAAACCCGGGCCCGGCTGGCGGCGGAAAACCGGGGCTTCTACGACAAGTCCTTCCGTCTCGGCGAAGCGGACCTGCCCACCCGCCTGCGCATCGAACTGGAAGCCTTCGAGGCCGAGCGCCAGGCGGTGCGCTCCCGCATCCAGGCGGCCGCCGCCCTTTCCCAACTGCGCCAGGCCCTGGGCCTGCTGCCGGAGTAAAGCCATGTTGCGACTGATATCCCCCCTGCTCCTCTGCCTCGCCCTGGCCGCCCCGGCCCGGGCCGACGGCCCCGCCGCCCCTGCCGGCAGCCCCGCCCCCAGCCCCCGGGTGGAAGCCGTCTCCGACCAGTTCGAACTGGTGGGCCGGCTGCGTCCCGAAGGGCTGGTGCTGTGGCTGGACCGCAGCGCCGACAACGCCCCGGTGCTCAACGCCCGGCTGGAAGTGGAAAGCGGCAGCCAGAGCGCCGTCGCCACCTTCCGCCCCGAGCACGGCGACTACCTGCTCGGCGACGCCGCCCTGCTGCCCGCCCTGCAACAGGCCGGCGAGCACAGCCTGACCTTCACCCTGAGCCTGCCCGCCGCCGAGGGACAGGCGGAAGAAAGCGACCTGCTGCTGGGGGACCTGGACGTACATGAGGATCACGCCCTGGCCTCCAGCCCAATATCCACGGCCCTGCTGGCCGGCCTTGCCCTGGCAGCCGCACTGTTGCTGGGCCTTGGCCTGGCCTGGCGCCGCCGCCAGCAACGACAAGGAGGTGCCGCATGAGCGCCCGTAGAATCCCGTCCCGCCTGCTGCTGCAGGCATCCCTCGCCGCCTGCCTGGGCGCCGCCCTGGCCCTGCCGGCCATGCCCCTGCAGGCCCACGAAGGCCACGGCGACGAAGCCGCCGCCCCGGTCTCCGGCGATGCGCCCCGGCGCCAGGCCGACGGCAGCGTCTTCCTGCCCAAGGCCAGCCAGCGCCAGATCGAGATCCGCACCCTGCCGGTCACTCCCGGCCCCCTGCCCCGCACCCTGGAGCTGAACGCCACGGTGATCATGGACCCCCACAAGGGCGGCCGCGTCCAGTCCATGCTGGCCGGGCGCCTGGAGCCGGGTCCGGCGGGTCTGCCCAGCGTCGGCCAGAAGGTGCACAAAGGCCAGGTGCTGGCCTACGTGGTGCCCAGCGCCGGCCAGATCGAGCGTTCCAACCAGAGCGCCCTGCTGGCCGAGCTGCAGGCCGCCCGCAGCCTGGCGGAAAAGCGCCTGGCCCGGCTGCAGGAGCTGGCCGACACGGTGCCGCGCAAGGACATCGAGGCGGCCGAGAGCGAGGTGAAGAGCCTCAAGGGCCGCATCGCGGCGGTGGGCGGCGGCCTCTCCAACCGGGACACCCTGGTGGCGCCGGTGACCGGCGTCATCGCCGCCGCCAACGGCATGGCGGGCCAGATCGTGGAGGCCCGGGACATCATTTTCGAGGTGGTGGACCCGGACAGCCTGCACATCGAGGCCATGGCCTACACGCCCCTGGCCGCCGAAGCCATCGAGGCGGCCAGCGTCGCCGTCAGCGAAGGCGGCGCCGGGGCCGGGCCGGCCGCGCCCCGGGTCATTCCCCTGGAATTCCTCGGCGCCGGGCGGCGCCTCAAGGAGCAGGCCTTGCCGGTGATCTTCGACAACCACAGCACCGGCGTCGGCCAGTGGCTGGCCCTGGGCCAGCCGGTGAAGGTCCAGGTGCGTCTCAAGGGCACCCTGGAGGCGGCCGCCGTGCCGGCCACGGCCCTGGTGAAGAATCCCAGCAACGAGACCATCCTCTGGGTCAAGCGCAGCCCCGAGCTGTTCGAGCCCCGGGCCATCCGCTACCAGCCCCTGGACGGGGCCCGGGTGGCGGTGACCCAGGGCCTGGCCCCGGGCGACCGGGTGGTGGTGCAGGGCGCCCCCCTGCTCAACCAGGTGCGCTAGGAGAACCGGCATGTTCAAGTGGCTCCTGGAAAACAGCCTGGCCAACCGCCTCCTGGTGCTGGCCGCGGCCTTCGCCCTGATGGTCTTCGGCGGCCTGCAATTGTCGCGCACGCCGGTGGACGTCTTTCCCGACCTCAACCGCCCCACCGTCACCCTCATGAGCGAGGCCGGCGGCATGGCCCCGGAGGAGGTGGAACAGCTGGTCACCTTCCCCCTGGAAACGGCCATGAACGGCCTTCCCGGGGTGGCGGGCATCCGCTCCGTCTCTTCCGCCGGCCTGTCCATCCTCTACCTCAGTTTCGACTGGGAGACGGACATCTACCGGGCCCGGCAGATGGTGGCCGAGCGCCTCACCACCCTGGAGGGAGCCCTGCCGCCGGCCGTGACGCCGCGCATGGCGCCGGTCTCCTCCATCATGGGCGAGATCCTGCTCATCGCCATCCCCATCGACCCGGCCAAGACCACGCCCATGGCGGTGCGGGAATACGCCGACTGGGTGCTGCGGCCCCGGCTGCTGTCCATCCCCGGGGTGGCCCAGGTGATCCCCATCGGCGGCGAGGTGCGCCAGTTCCAGGTGCAGCCGGACACCCGTCTCATGGGCAGCCTGGACATTTCCCTGGAGCAGCTGAAGGCGGCCCTGCAGGGCTACGCCGCCAACACCTCCGGCGGTTTCCTGGAACTCAACGGCCGGGAATATCTGATCCGCCACCTGGGCCGCACCTCCCGTCTGGAGGACCTGCAGAACCTGGCCGTCACCGCCAAAAACGGCCAGCCCATCCTGCTGCGGCAGATCGCCAACGTCACCTTCGCCCCGGCCATCAAGCGCGGCGACGCGGGCTACGACGGCGGTCCGGCGGTGATCCTGTCGGTGCAGAAGCAGCCGGCGGCGGACACTGTGGCCCTGACGCGCACCGTGGAAGCGGCCCTGGCCGACATGGAGAAGGCCCTGCCGCCGGGCCTGGCGGCGCCCCGGGTGACCTTCCGCCAGGCCAACTTCATCGAGGCCTCCATCAACAACCTGGAGGTGAAGCTGCTGGCCGCCTCGGTCTTCGTCGCCGCGGTGCTGTTCCTCTTCCTCGGCAACTTCCGCACCACCTTCATCTCCCTCACCGCCATTCCCGTCTCGGTGCTGACCACGGCCCTGGTCTTCAAGTACTTCGGCCTCTCCATCAACACCATGACCCTGGGCGGCATCGCCATCGCCATCGGCGAACTGGTGGACGACGCGGTGGTGGACGTGGAGAACATCCTGCGCCGCCTCAAGCTGGCCCGGGCCCGCCACGAAGCCCTGAGCCCGGCCCGCCTGCTGACCCTGGTGCGGGACGCCAGCGTCGAGGTGCGCTCGGCGGTGGTCATCGCCACGGTCATCATCGCCCTGGTGTTCGTGCCCCTGTTCGCCCTGCCGGGCATCGAGGGCCGCCTCTTCGCCCCCCTGGGCACCGCCTACATCGTCTCCATCCTCGCCTCCCTGGCGGTGGCGGTGACCCTGACCCCGGTGCTGGCCTGGTACCTGTTGCCGCGCATGAAGCACCTGCACGACGGCGACACCCGCCTGGTGCGCTGGCTCAAGGAACGCTACCGGACCCTGCTGCAGCGGGTCCTGGCCCGGCCCCGGCCGGTGCTGGCGGGCACGGCAGCGGCGGTAGTGCTGGCCCTGGCGGCCATTCCCTTCTTTCCCACCACCTTCCTGCCGCCTTTCAACGAGGGCGCCCTGATCCTCTCCCTGCGCCTCAACCCCGGCGCCACCCTGGCCGAATCGGTGCGCATGGCCAGCCAGGCGGAAAAGCTGGTGCGCCAGGTGCCCGAGGTGGAGCACGTGGGCCGCCGCTCCGGCCGGGCCGAGCTGGACGAGCATGCCGAAGGGGTCCATGTGACCGAGCTGGACATCCGCCTGACGCCCTCCAAACGCAGCAAGGAGGAAGTCTTCGCCGACCTGCGCCAGCGCCTCTCGGTGCTGCCGGCCTCCCTCAACCTGGGCCAGCCCATCTCCCACCGCATCGACCACATGCTCTCCGGGGTGCGGGCCCAGATCGCCATCAAGATCTTCGGCGACGATCTGGACGTGCTGCGGGCCCAGGCCGGCCCCCTGCAGGAGAGGCTCAAGGCCATCCCCGGCCTGGCCGACCTGGAGATCGAAAAGCAGGTGCTCTCGCCCCAGATCCAGGTGCGCATCGACGCGGGGGCGGCGGCCCAGTACGGGCTGTCCACGGCCCAGCTGCTGGCCAGCCTGCAGTCCCTGGTGGACGGGGAGCGCATCACCCAGGTGGTGGAAGGCAACCGCCGCTTCGCCCTGGTGCTGCGCCTGCCCGAAAGCGCCCGGGGCACCGCCGGGCTGGAGCAGCTGCTGATCGAGACGCCGGCGGGCCGGGTGCCCCTGGCCAAGGTGGCCCAGATCGAGGAGTCGGACGGTCCCAACCAAATCTCCCGGGACGACGGCCGGCGCCGCCTGGTGATTTCCGCCAACGCCCAGGGCCGGGCCCTCTCCGACGTGGTGGCGGACATCCGCGCCGTGGTGGCAGCCCATCCCCTGCCCCAGGGCTACTTCGTCACCCTGGGCGGCCAGTTCCAGGCCCAGGAGGAGGCGGCCCGGCGCATCGGCCTGCTCTCCCTGGTCTCGGCCCTGATGATCTTCCTGGTGCTCTACAGCCGCTACCGCTCCGGCCTGCTGGCCGGGCTGATCATGGCCAACGTGCCCCTGGCCCTGGTGGGCAGCGTCATCGGCCTGTGGCTCTCGGGCCAGCCCCTCTCCATCGCCGCCCTCATCGGCTTCATCACCCTGGCCGGCATCGCCACCCGCAACGGCATCCTCAAGGTCAGCCACTTCCTCAACCTGATGCGCTTCGAGGGCGAGGGCTTCACCAAGGAGATGATCATCCGCGGCTCCCTGGAACGCCTGACGCCGGTGCTGATGACCGCCCTGGTGGCGGCCTTCGCCCTGGCGCCCCTGCTCTTCGAAGCCGGCGAGCCGGGCACGGAAATCCTGCACCCGGTGGCGGTGGTGATCTTCTCCGGCCTCATCAGCTCCACCCTGCTCGACACCTTCCTCACCCCCCTGCTGTTCTGGCGCCATGCCCGGCCGGCGGCGGAACGGCTGCTGGCGGAAGCCGGCGGCGAAGCCCTGTGAGCCGGCCCATGTTCCAACCATTTCCCAGCCTTTATCCAATGCCAATCATGTCCCATTTGCCAAGGAGCACTGCCATGAAAAAACTGCACACCCTCGCCTCCTCCCTGCTGCTGGCCGCCGCCCTGGCCGCCCCCGCCGCCGTGATGGCCCATGCCGAACACGGCCAGCCCCAGTACGGCGGCATCTTCGCCGAAGCGGGCGAGGCCCAGCTGGAACTGGTGAACCAGGCCGGCAAGGTTGCCCTCTACGTCACCCAGCACGGCGCCCCGGTGCCGGTGCAGGGCGGCAAGGCCCGCCTGACGGTGCTGGAAGGCGGCGCCAAGCGCGAACTGCAACTGGCCCCGGCGGCGGAAAACCGCCTGGAAGCCGCCGCCAGCCTCAAGCCCGGCGCCAAGGTGGTGGCCGTGGTGGAACTGCCCGGCCGCAAGCCCCTGCAGGCCCGCTTTGAAGTGAAGTAAGGGAGCAAAGCAAAACAAAAGCCCCGCCGGAGCGATCCGGCGGGGCTTTTTCTTGCCAGCAACGCCCACCCTGGCCGACGCCGGGTGAATCGGCCCTGAGCGCGGCCCGATGCGCCCCACCCAGGCCCTTTTCCATACTCCGGCGTAGGGTATCCCCTAATACAGCACCCGCTACCCGAACACCATAATCCCGGGCAAATAAAACAGTTTCATCACTTTGTCTTTGGGAGAACATCACCATGCCGCTGAACATCGCGGTGGTTCGGGAACGAGCGTCCGGCGAACGCCGGGTGGCGCTGGTGCCTGAAACCGCCAGGAAATTCATGGCCCTCGGGGCCGCCATCCGCATGGAGCAGAGTGCGGGCAGCGAAAGTCACTTTCTCGACAGCGACTACCCGGAAGTCCAGGCCGTGCCCGGCATCGCCGAGGCCTACGGCGGCGCCGACCTGGTGCTGCGGGTAACGCCCCCCAGCGCCGAGGAAATCGCCGCCATGCCGGAAGGATCGACCCTCATCGGCCTGCTCAAGCCCTTCGAGGACCCGGCCCGCCTGGCGGCCCTCAACGCACGCCGCATCACCGCCTTCGCCCTGGAGCTGCTGCCCCGCATTTCCCGGGCCCAGAGCATGGACGCCCTCTCCTCCCAGGCCTCCTGTGCCGGCTACCAGTGCGGCCTCATCGCCGCCGCCCGCTGCACCAAGTTCTTCCCCATGCTGACCACCGCCGCCGGCACCATCCGCCCGGCCCGGGTGCTGGTCATCGGTGCCGGCGTCGCCGGCCTCCAGGCCATCGCCACCTGCAAGCGCCTCGGCGCCATGGTGGAAGCCTACGACGTGCGTGCCGCCGCCAAGGAGCAGATCGAATCCCTGGGCGCCAAGTTCGTGGACACCGGCGTCTCCGCCGACGGCGCCGGCGGCTACGCCCGGGAGCTGTCGGCCGAAGAGAAGGCACGCCAGGCCGAGCGCCTGGCCAAGGCCGTGGCCCAGGCCGACGTGGTCATCACCACAGCCGCCATCCCCGGCAAGAAGGCACCGGTGATCGTCACCACCGACATGATCAAGGGCATGAAGTACGGCGCCGTGATCGTGGACATGGCTGCCGAATCCGGCGGCAACTGCGCCCTGACCCAGCCGGGGGAACACGTGGTGGCCAACGACGTGAACATCCACGGCCCCCTCAACCTGGCTTCCCGCATGCCGACCCACGCCTCGGAGCTGTACGCCAAGAACCTCTACAACTTCCTCTCGCCCTGGATCAAGGAAGGCCGCCTGGCCTTCGACTGGGAGGACGAGGTGGTGGCCGGCACCCTGCTGTGCCGCGACGGAAAGACGACGCACAACGGCGTCAGACAAGCCATGGGAGAGGCGTAATGGACGGCTTTATCGCGATCTACATCTTCATGCTCGCCGCCTTCACCGGCTACGAGATCATTGCCCGGGTGCCGGTGATCCTGCACACCCCCCTCATGTCGGGCTCCAACTTCATCCACGGCGTCGTCGTGGTGGGCGCCATGCTGGCCCTGGGCCGGGCCGAAACGCCCCTGGAGCAGGCCATCGGCTTCTTCGCCGTGGCCCTGGGGGCGGCCAACGCCGCCGGCGGCTACGTCGTCACCGAGCGCATGCTGGCCATGTTCCAGCCCGGCAAGCGGGCCGGCGGCAAGGAGGGTGCGTAAATGAACCTGCCCCTCTACGTCCAGCTGCCCTGGTTCCTCGGCGCCCTGCTCTTCATCGTCGGCCTCAAGGGCATGAGCTCCCCGGCCAGCGCCCGCCAGGGCATCCTGCGGGCCGGCGTCGGCATGGTGGTGGCGGTGGCCGCCACCTTCCTCGTGCCGGACCTGCACAACCTGGGCCTGATGGCCCTGGCCCTGGCCCTCGGCACCGTCGGTGCCTGGCTGTCGGCGAAGAAGGTGAAGATGACCGACATGCCCCAGATGGTGGCCATCTACAACGGCATGGGCGGCGGCGCCGCGGCCGCCATCGCCGCCGTGGAACTGGCCCGGGGCGAGGCCCACGGCCTGGTGACCGTCACCCTGGCAGTGATCGGCGCCCTCATCGGCGCCGTCTCCTTCACCGGCTCCTGCGTCGCCTTCGCCAAGCTCCAGGGCCTGCTGAAAAAGGCCTACCGGCTGCCCGCCCAGAATGTCGTCAACGTGCTGCTGGCCTTGCTGGTGGTGGGCCTGGGCGCCGCCCTGGTGCTGGCCGAAAACGCCGGCCCCGGGCTGATCCTGGCCTTCTTCGCCCTGGCCCTGCTGCTGGGCCTGGTGGTGACCCTGCCCATCGGCGGCGCCGACATGCCGGTGGTGATCTCCCTCTTCAACGCCTTCACCGGCCTGGCCGTGGGGTTCGAGGGTTACGTCCTGGGCAGCCCGGCCCTCATCATCGCCGGCATCGTCGTCGGCGCCGCCGGCACCCTGCTCACCCAGCTCATGGCCAAAGCCATGAACCGGCCCATCAGCAACATCCTGTTCACGCCCATCAGCGGCGCCGCCCAGGGTGGCGAGACCATCGCCGGCAGCATGAAGGAGCTGGGTGCCATCGACGCCGCCGCCATGATGCGCTACGCCCAGAAGGTCATCATCGTGCCCGGCTACGGCATGGCCGTGGCCCACGCCCAGCACAAGGTGTGGGAAATGACCGAGCTGCTGGAAGAAGCCGGGGTGGAAGTGAAGTTCGCCATCCACCCGGTGGCAGGCCGCATGCCGGGCCACATGAACGTGCTGCTGGCAGAGGCCGGGGTGCCCTACGACAAGATCTTCGACCTGGAGGAAATCAACGCCGAATTCGGCCAGACCGACGTAGCCCTGATCATCGGCGCCAACGACGTGGTCAATCCCACGGCCCGCACCGACAAATCGAGCCCCATCTACGGCATGCCCATCCTCAACGCCGACCAGGCCCAGAACGTCATCGTCATCAAGCGCGGCAAGGGCACCGGCTACTCCGGGGTGGAAAACGCCCTCTTCTACACCGACAACTGCCGCATGCTCTACGGCGACGCCCAGCCCATGGCCGGGGAGATCATCCAGCATTTGAAGAGCATGTGAGTTGGGGTGGTAGTGATAAAAAACGCCGGCCTTGGGGCCGGCGTTTTCTTTTGCTACATGGAGCTTGTGGTAGTCCGTTATCAGCCCAAAGTAGGCGTTCAATAGGGACACTGCTGTAGGTGTGCTTATCGGCCATAGCTGACTCTGGGCATTCGGCCAGAATCAGGCGGCAATGTGCCGGCTAACTGCCACTCAGCGAGGATGGGTCTTGAACGGCAGCATTCTCGTTCCGCTAATAAGTGCTCCCAACCCAAAGTGGCCCATCGAACCTAGTGAAAGCAGACGTTCTGGACAGTTCAGCTTGGCTGACACCCGAGCGCGCAACGCGGAGGGAAGCCAAAAGCATAGCTTTGGGGCGGACGGATCGAAGCGTTTGTTAGGAAGTAAACCGGGAAAGGGTTTTGTGTGCAGGCATTTCTCGACCGTCAGCGGTAGATGGAATTGAGCTGTACTGGGTAGAGAGGCCACGCATCGGCAGGTGTGTGCGATCCTTACAGCAATCGCTCATCTTTTCTAGACATTCGGTTTCTTGAAAGAAAACCCAATGAGCTAGAGAAGGAAGTTTAGTTCTCCCGTACAAGCTAGCCCTAAGGAGCGACCATGCGCCTCTCTGTTGGATAGACTATCAGCTTAGTAGGCTTGTTTCAATTCCTTCTTTTCGAGTTGGTTAAGCAAATCGATCTCATCCCAACTAACAAACCAGTGCGGGAATTTATTATCTGAGAAGAATTGTTGAAGCTCCGTAGGGTCAGGTGTGGGCTCCTTCATCGCTTTATAGAAATTGGTCATTACCTGAACTTTTCGTTCAATTTCAACATAGGGGCAAGAGAGGAAGTCTAGAAACAAGCAAGCTTTCTCAGTATCCATGCCAATGTTGTTTAAATCTCGAAGATTTCGTGAAGCCTCTTGGATCAACGACTTTCGTATGCTTTCGTACTCAGGATGGTCACTAACGTAGTAGAGCCCAGAGATTATTTCAAAATAATTCAGCGGCCCTTTGTGCTGGAATATTTTTTCAACAGATTTTAGCGGGAGAAGGTGCTCTTTCCCGAGTTCTGTGATTGCAAGTGCGATGTTTAATAGCTCAAGTGGTATGAAGCGCTCAACACTACTATTTTTGTTTAGGTACTGGGAAAGCAGCATCTGTTCCGAAAGTTCGATGATGCGCTGTTTAATTGTTGCACCGTATTCTCCAAGGTTCATTTGAGAAAACCTGATAAGGACAATTATTGAGGTGCTCAGCTTGTAAGAGGAACTGACTGCGGGGGCGACGCTATAGAGGAAAAAGAGGGCTTCGAGCAATACGAGGCACGCATCTTTATAAGATCTTTGTCTTTCCTTCTCGAGTACTGGTGAATCAATATTGACCAATTTTTTGATTCGCTCAAAGAAAACGGATATTAGGAAAGAAGATAGCTCATCGTAAGTCGCGTTGTTTTCCGAGCAGATTGATTTTATAGATGCTATGAATTTTCTAGTCAGTTTCCACACGTCAAACACGGTTTGGGGCTTCAAGCTGCGTTTCGAGTGTTCGTCAGCCTCAAGGAAAGTGTTTATGAAGTCGTTCGCAGCATTGCTGGCACGATGAATTATTCTAGATTTTGCGGTATAGAACGGACGGGTTAAAAGAGTAGATTTTGATTTGTTCGGATAGAGGTTAAATTTTGCGAGGTTATCTGCGTATTGCTCGTATACGAGGCGTACCGAATCTTCGCTATGTCCGAAAATAAACAAATCATCAACATATCGGCGAATAGAATAGTCTGCGCCAAGTTTTAGGGGGCGAGCGGATTTTTCTAAATTTTCTATCGTTGTATTATCGATGAATTGAAATATTATCTCTGAGAATATACGGCTGATTTCTGGTCCAATAACGATGCCATTTGTCTCATTGTGATTAGCACGCTGCATAAGTGAATCAAATTGTTGCGCGAATGTAGAAGTTACTTTTACGTATGATTTTGTAAATTCTTTGTGCTTAACCGCCCACGACAAAGTGTGTGTATAGATGCTGTCGAAGCACTTGGATACGTCTAGATTGAGGAAGTATGAGAAACGCTTTTCGAGATTAAAATAATCTCTGGAGTCAAAAAACTTGTATAGACGATCATGACCCTTGTATGAGAAATATGATGGGCTGTGTTTTGCTACTCCATCGGTCCAGTGCTCTTGGATGCCGCCATTTTTATATTTATGAATATTCTCCCACGAGCTCTTTTTGTAGTATGTGCTCGCAATTTTAAGTGGTGCTCTTATAGAGATAGGGCTAAGGGAGCAGTAATGTAGGATAAGTTGGTCATACTCTTGGTAAAACTCCTTCATTTGCCACTGGGATGCAGGGTGTAATAAAGAGAGCCTCCTATACTCAGTAGCATTTTTTCGGATTTGATATCTAAAAGGTATGGTTACAGATTTGTTCTCTTTAATTAGGGATTTCTTGATGAAAGAAACGAATTTGCATTCGTCGATTGTATCAATGCTATTAGAGTGCAGACCGTCATTTGAAAATATTATTGGTGTCTCGTATGGGACAGTTTCGGTGGCCAATACTCTCGCATAATCACTTACGGCGATTTTTATAGCTCGATTCTTCTTACTCATTTTTCCAGCACTCTTGGATTAATTTGATCGTTTGCGGATGGAAGTGGACGATTGGTTTATTTATGTGTCCGTTCAAAAAAGAGTGCCCAAGTAATTGGCGTTTCATAGGTTTTGTTAGTGCTGTGCTGCTTGCAGAGTATATTCTTCCACACTTTGATAAGATCGCGTTTTTTAGGAATTTGTCTAGCTGCTGTATGCCTCGTGAATTTACGCCTTGGATGAAAGGGTAGCTATAAAAAATTCCGGCCAGCCTAGTCTGGTGAGTATCAGGGTCTTTAATGCGGAAATTTGTAGTTAAAAACTTTATTCTTAATTTTAGTAGTTCAAAATCACCGGTTTTCGAGAAGTCCAGCATACTCCTAGAGATTCGAGTTTTCAGTTTTTTGATTTTTTTTGGTGCGATGTCTGTCGTAACGCTGCGAAAGTGTTTTAATGACTGGCTGACTGTTGAATCCTTGGGAGGCTCCTTTACGGAAAACGAATAGCCGAGATAGTCAAATTGCAAAAGCTCTTTTTGTAATGCAGGTGGCTTGTATGGCTCAACTCTAGATTCTGCTGTCTTGACGTGCTGCTTGGTTGGATTTAGTTTTAATCCGCCCGGTAGTTGTTGTGCAATCCATTTTTTAAATGCAGTTTTCTTCTCATTCCTGCTGGTAATGATGATTATGTCATCAACGTATCTTGCGTAGAAAAAAACCTCTGGGGCATTTTTGACCTTTCGGTCAAAGGGTTGCATCAGCAACTCAGATAATGTTGCACTTAGAGGAAGGCCTCGCGGTATCCCAGTTCCGCCTGCTTGGTAATGGCTGTTGAGAATATACCTAAGCAATTTTGCGCTCTGGGTTGATAGCTTCCGGAGGCTATCAATTGTCTCTTCAATATATTCCGTGGAAAACGACTCGTAGAAGCTTCTGATGTCGAGTCTATATATGCGATATGGTGTACCTTCAGCGAGTAGCTTAGTGATAGAAAAAATTATTGCGTTCCTGTTTTGCTGTCGGACTAAGGTCGCGTGCTTTAAATTTTTGCAAAGCTTCCGGATCACAAGGTCGTACGCTAGCCTGTCTACGCAGGAGATTGTTTTCCCCTTGAGGCTGAAAGACCGAAGGGGATTACTCCCGTCAAACAATGTCTTTGATGACTCTACTGCGGCAGTAAGAAGCACGTCTTTGGTGGCTTCTACCTTCAAGGATGGGTCGTTATGAATATCTGTTTTCCGTAGTTCCCTAGCCAGCGTTTTCTTGTTGTAGGAAGCGTCATACATGGTGTGGTTCAATCACTTTGCACGGTTGTTTCGATGATTTTGCCATGCGTTATACAGATGGGCTATTCCATTCTGTTGTGTGGCTTGGCATAAGACTCCTTCTCAATGAACTCGAAGGCAAGATCTGGGCGATGACGTTAGGAATGCCGCCATTCGTTGCTACTCGTGGCTGAACGACAGCTAAGATTGGATTACTGCCCGATGGAGTTCCTGCGGTAAACGACCGCTTTGGCCGAAAAGCAGGCTGCTGAAAGCACCTTAGTTAGCGGCTGCTATTGGCTGGTAGCAGCCCTCCATTCAGCCTGACGAATAACCCGAAAATCCGCCCCCTACTCCCACCCATAAAAAAACCCCGGACCGCCGCAACGCGGTCCGGGGTTTTTTACGATCACAGACGACTCAGGCCGCCACTGCCTTGCATTCCTTGAGGCAGGCGGCGCAGGAGTCGGCGCAGGCTTTGCACTCGGCGTGCTTCTTTTCGTGCTTGCGGCATTCCTTTTCGCAGGCGGCGCAGACGTCGGCGGCTACCTTGGCCATGGCCGGGGTGAACTTGGAGCCTTGCAGGGCCAGCTTCATCAGGGCGTTGCAAGTGGCCAGCAGTTCGCTGACGGATTGAGCGCAGGCGGCCATTTCCTTGTCGCCCTGGCCCAGCAGCACCAGACAGTGGGCGAGGCAGGCTTCGCCGGTCTTCTGGCAGTCGCTGCTGCTGTCGATCAGGGCGGCGTAGCTTTTGCCGCCCATGGCGCCGTGGTCGTGGTGATGTTGGTGGTCCTGGGCGGCGGCGGCCGCGGAGGTGGCCATGGCGGCGGCTACGGCGCCGGCGACGGTTTTCAGTACTTCACGTCGTTGCATTGATCGCTCCTTTGCGTGGGGTCGGTGAGGCGGTTCGGCGGGTTTGCCCCGCTGTTTGAACGGGCGCGCTTGCGCCCAAAAATCGGTGAGGCGGCCAGCATAACCTGGATGGCCTGCAAGCCAATAGCCATGGGCATCTCCGGCATGCCTGCCCGGACAGGTCCGTCCTGCCTCGGGCCTGGGCCATCGCCCTGGCCGGGCCTAGCGGGGGTTCTGGGGTGCGGCGGGCATGGCCATGCCCTTGAAGCGGGCCGGGTCCACGTACTTGCCCAGGTTGCCGACGCCGGCCATCACGTCCGGGTTGGAGAAGAGTTCCCGGGCGGCCACCTGGCCCAGCACCTGGAAGCTCTGCTGCACGGTCTGGGGGCCTTCCAGGGTCAGGGCCTGCTGGGTTTCGCTGCGGCAGGTCTCGGTCATGAGGCGGACGATGAGGTTGGCGGTGTTGCGGTCCAGCCCTTCCCGCTGGGCCGGTTCCACCCGGGCCATGGATTTGACGTCGGGGTGCAGGGCCATGGCGCTGAACATCCATTTGACCGGGGAGGCCCGGTCGGCCGGCGTGGTGGAGCGGACCAGGCACTTGGCCATGTCGTCGCTGTAGATGCCGGCCTGGGCCGGGGCGGTGGAGGCGGCCAGCGCGGCGAGGCCGGCGGCGAAGGCAAGCAGTTTGGCGGGGGCCATGACGTCATCCTGAGTGAATACGGCAGCGGCGATGGTAGCACCCGCCGCCCCGGGGCTTCGCGCAGCGGCGAAGACGGCGCCTCAGCGCCGGGAGCGGGCGATCTGGCGGGAGATGGCGATGAGGGGCAGGATGCCGACGGCGACGATGGCCAGGGCGGCGGTGGAGGCTTCGGCCAGGCGTTCGTCGGCGGCCAGGGTATAGGTCTGGGTGGCCAGGGTGTCGAAGTTGAAGGGGCGCATCACCAGGGTTGCCGGCAGTTCCTTCATCACGTCCACAAACACCAGCAGGCCGGCGGTGAGCAGGCTGCCTTTCAGCAATGGCGCATGCACCCGGGCCAGGGTCTGGCCCTGGGAGAGGCCCAGGCTGCGGGCGGCGTCGTCCATGGAAGGGGTGATCTTGCCCAGGCTGGCATCCACCGTCTGCAGGGCCACGGCGAGAAAGCGCACCAGGTAGGCATAGACCAGGGCGGCGATGCCGCCGGTGAGCAGCAGCCCCGGATTGGCGCCGAACCAGACCTGCCACTGGGCGGCCAGCCAGTTGTCGAGCCGGGTCACGGGAATGAGCACTCCGACAGCGATGACCGAGCCGGGCACGGCATAGCCCAGGCCCACCAGCCGGTTCAGGCCCCGGGCCAGCAGGCTGGGCCAGCCGGGCTGGCTGCGGCGGGCCAGGCGCACGCTGTAGGCCAGCACCAGGGCCAGCAGCACGGCCACGGCGGCGGTGACGCCGGCCACGGTGAAGCTGTTGCGGGCCAGGATGAGGAAGCGTTGGCCGAACTGGGCATCGCCCTCGGCCAGGGCCATTTTCAGCAGCAGGGCGGCGGGCAGGAGAAAGCCGGCGGTGAGGGGCAGCAGGCAGGCCAGGGTGGCCAGGGCGCCCTTCCAGCCGGTGAGGGTGTGGCCCGCCAGGGGCCGGCTGCGGCCGGTGGTGTTGTGGAAGCGGGCGCGGCCCCGGGAGAGCTTTTCCAGCAGCACCAGCAGGATGACGCAGCCGAGCAGGCTGGCGGCCAGCTGGGCCGCGGCGATGCGGTCGCCCAAAGAGAACCAGGCCCGGTAGATGCCGGTGGTGAAGGTCTGCACGGCGAAGTAGGCGACGGTGCCGTAGTCGGCCAGGGTTTCCATCAGGGCCAGGGAAACGCCGACCACGATGGCCGGCCGGGCCAGGGGCAGGGAGACGCGGAAGAAGCTGGCCCAGGGCCCCACACCGAGCATCCGCGCCGCTTCCAGCATGCCCGAGGCCCGCTCCAGGAAAGCCGCCCGGGCCAGCAGATAGACGTAGGCGTAGAGGGTGCACACGAACATGGCGACGGCGCCGGGGAGGCTGCGCACCTCGGGGAACCAGTAGTCAGCCTTGCTCCAGCCGAAGGTCTCCCGCAGCCAGATCTGCACCGGGCCGACGAACTGCAGCAGGTCCGTATAGACGTAGGCCAGCACATAGGCCGGCACCGCCAGGGGCAGCACCAGGGCCCACTCGAACACGGCCTGGCCGGGAAAGCGGTGCATGGCCGTCAGCCAGGCCGTACCCACCCCCACCAGGGCCGTGCCCAGGCCGACCCCCAGGCACAGCCAGAGAGTGTTGCCCACGTATTCGGGCAACACCGTGGCCGCCAGGTGCTGCCAGGTTTCCCCGGTGCCGCCGGCGAAGAGGTGGGTCAGCACACTGGCCACGGGCAGGCCCACCAGGGCGGCGATGGCAACGGCGACGGGCAGCAGGGGGGAGCGCATAAGGATCATGGTGGAAGGGTGGCCGGAAGCGGCAAAAGCGGCAGCAAAGGCGCCGCGGCACATTATAATTGCCAATCCTTCTCAACTGACTCCAAAGATGGCCCATCTGGAACTGGCGGACGTGATGCAGCGCTACGGCGCCCACACGGTGGTGGACGGCATCGGTTTCCACATCGAGGCCGGCGTCATCGCCTGCCTGCTGGGCCCCTCGGGCTGCGGCAAGACCACCCTGCTGCGCTGCATCGCCGGTTTCGAGGACATCGCCGCCGGCAGCATCGCCCTCGACGGCGAACTGGTGAGCCGCCCCGGTTTCAAGCTGGCGCCGGAGCAGCGGCGCATCGGCATGGTGTTCCAGGACTACGCCCTCTTCCCCCACCTCACGGTGGCCGACAACATCGCCTTCGGCTTGAAGACCAAGGGCGGCGAACGGCAGCAGCGGGTGGCAGCCATGCTCGACCTGGTGGGCCTCTCCGGCCAGGGCGAGAAGTATCCCCACGAGCTTTCCGGCGGCCAGCAGCAGCGAGTGGCCCTGGCCCGGGCCCTGGCCCCGGCGCCCCGCCTGGTGCTGCTGGACGAGCCCTTCTCCAACCTGGACGTGGACCTGCGCGAGCGCCTCTCCCTGGAGGTGCGGGAGATCCTGAAGAAGGCCGGCACCACCGCCATCCTGGTCACCCACGACCAGCATGAAGCCTTCGCCATGGCCGACGAAATCGGCGTCATGCACGAGGGCCGCATCCAGCAATGGGACACGCCCTACAACCTGTACCACCAGCCGGCCAACCGCTTCGTCGCCGACTTCGTCGGCCAGGGCGTGTTCGTCCCCGGCACGGTACTGGCCGGCAACCGGGTGCAGATGGAACTGGGCATCCTGGAATCCGGCGTGCCCGTCGAATGCAGCGCCGGCTGCGGCGTCTGCGGCAAGGGCTGCGGCGTGGACATCCTGCTGCGCCCCGACGACGTGGTGCACGACGACAAGAGCCCCCTGCAGGCCGCGGTGGAACACAAGGCCTTCCGCGGCGCCGACATCCTGTACACCCTGCGCCTGGAAAGCGGCGCCCGGGTGCTGTCCCTGGTGCCCTCCCACCACAACCACGCCCTCGGCGAGAAAATCGGCATCCGCCTCGACGTGGACCACGTGGTGGCCTTCAAGCGGACTCCGGCGGCCTGAAACTGCAGCAGGAACAGAAAAGGGACGGCGGGCAAATTTTGCCCTCGTTTTGTGACTTTCCTGCCTAGCCGAGCGATCTAGACCATGATCCAATAAGCGCACTCGGCCACCAGCCTACCCAGACATCCCATGCTTGTTACTGGACTGCAAGCCATGTCGCTCCTACCGGACAGTTTCAGAAACCGCCTCACCCTGCTGTTGATCGGACTGGCCCTGCTGGTGGGTCTGCCGACCTACATCTACCTGGACCACGTCTATGCCGCCCGGCTGATCAGGGACCGGGGGGAAGCCCTGCGGGACCTGGCCTCCGCCGTGGCCGCCGTGCTCGGCGAAAACCTGCGGGAGCGGCAGCGGGAAATCGAACTGCTGGCCCAGACTCCCCTCTACCGCCGCACCCCCCTGGACAGCCCCGACTTCCAGGCCAGCCTGGAGCGGGTTCAGGAATCCTATCCCCAATATTCCTGGATCGGCCTGGCCGACCCCCAAGGCACGGTGCGGGCCGCCACCGGCAAGCTACTGGTGGGCAAGAGTGTGGCCCAGCGTCCCTGGTTCATCAACGGACTGCAGGGCCCCTTCTTCGGCGACCTCCACGAAGCCCTGCTGCTGGCCAAGCTGCTGCCTCCGACCGAAGGCCAGGGGCCAGTGCGCTTCATCGACTTCGCCTCGCCGGTGTTCGACGAGGCCGGCCAGGTGCGCGGGGTCCTGGCTTCCCATGCCCACTGGCGCTGGGCCGCCGAAGTGGTCCAGGTGATGACACCCCACGACGCGGCCACCAACGCCCTGGATATATTCATCGTCAACCAGGACAACGTGGTGATCTATCCCGACGGCCAGGACAAAACCCTCCTGGCCCCGGACAAGGCAGCCTTCAATCCTCAGTCCTACACCACCGATGGCTGGGGCGATGGCATCTCGTACCTGGCCGCCACGGCCCCGATACGGGAGTTCATCGCTGGCCAGAGCCTGGGTTGGCGGATTGTGGTGCGCCAGCCCACGGCCCGCACCCTGGCCGATGTGAGGGACCTGCAGCGGGTGGTGCTCCTGGCCCTGGTCGGTGCCACCGCCCTGTTCCTGGTGCTGTCCTGGTGGAGCGCCTCCCGTTTCAGCCGTCCCCTGGAACGCCTGGCCGCGCTGGCCCACCGCATCGAGGCGGGGGATGAAAAGACCCGGCTGGAAGTGGCCGACGCGCCCCAGGAAATCCGTGGCCTGGCCGCGGCCCTGCAGGACATGGCCGACGCCCTGCTCAGCCACCAGGAGGCCCTGGCCCAGAGCAACGCCCAGCTGGAAGAGAGAGTGACCGAGCGCACCGCCGCCCTGGCCCAGGCCAATGCGGAACTGTACCAGCTGGCCCGGCGGGACGCCCTCACCGGCCTGGCCAACCGCTTCGCCGCCAACGAGCGCCTGCAGGACGAATTCCTGCGCATGAGGCGCCATGGCGGCAGCTACGGCCTGCTGATGCTGGACATCGACTTCTTCAAGCGCATCAACGACACCCTGGGCCATGCCGGCGGCGACGAAGTGCTGCGCCACGTAGCGGCGACGCTGCGCACCCTGGTGCGGGAGAGCGATTTCATCGCCCGGGTGGGCGGCGAGGAATTCATGGTCCTCCTGCCCGAAAGCAGCCTGGCCGACGCCGCCCGGGTGGGGGAGAAAATCCGCGCCGGCATCGCCGCCAGCCAGCCCCCCATCGACCGCCAGGTCACGGTCAGCGTCGGCGTTGCCCTGGCCACGCCGGAGCAGGAAGACATGGACGAGGCGGTACGCCAGGCCGACGCCCAGCTCTACCGGGCCAAGGAAGAAGGACGCAACCGGGTCGCCGGCGGGCCGCAAAGCGCCGCCTGAAACCCTGTCCATCATGCCAGGGGCCAGGCTGGAGGCGGGCCCTGGCACTAGCACCCTGCTCCGGGCCAGGGGTGGTCCGCAGCGGCGGGCATCAGGCCCAGCGCCCGCCCACGCTTCAGTGACAGGGCATGGACCCGGCGGATGCCCGTCCGGCGCGGCCCGGCGGGCAGGTGGTGAGAGAAGCAGCGCCAATTCCGCCCCGCCGCCGACCAGCCGATTCGCCCTTTCCCCCGCCAGCCGTTAAACTCTCACCCCCGCCCGGGAACCCCATCGGTCAGCCCGGCACTGCAAAGGCCCGCCATGAAACAGATCCACGACATCGACACCCTCCTCCTGCTCGCCCTGGGCATTGCCGCCAAGCGCCGCCCAGCCGAACTGCTGGAGATCATGGCCGCCATCGATTTCCTGCAGGGCAACATCCCCAGCGAGGCCAAGCTGAGCGAGGCCTTCGCCCGCCTTTCGGGCCTGGGCCTGGTCCTGGCCGAAGACGGCGGTTTCCGCCTGAGCCCGGCGGCCGAGGAGATGGTCAGCAACCTGCCGAAGAAGGGCGAGGCCGAAGAGCGCCTCTTCCGCGTCAAGGACAACCTGTCCACCTTCAAGCCCGAAGGCGAACACGCCGCCGTGGCGGTGGCCGCCGACGACATCAAGGCCGCCATTCAGGCCCACCGGGAAGCCGGCAAGGGCGGCGCCAAGAACCTGCTGATGCCCAAGCCCAAGCCCGTGGAAGACAAGCCCCGCCCCGGCCAGCGCCAGCGCAAGCCGGCCCCCAAGGCCCGGCGCCGGAGCTGAAGCACCCCATGAGCGACGCCCCCACTTCCCCCGATGCCGAGCTGAACGCTGCGGCCGACCTGTCCTTCGCCAGCCTGCCCCTCTCCGCCGGCCTGCTGGCCACCCTGGAACAGCTGGAATACCGCAGCATGACGGCCATCCAGGCCGCCAGCCTGCCCCTGGCCCTGGCCGGCCACGACCTCATCGCCCAGGGCAAGACCGGCAGCGGCAAAACCGCCGCCTTCGGCCTCACCCTGCTCAGCCGCCTGGACCCGCGCCGCCTGGAAATCCAGGCCCTGGTGCTGTGCCCCACGCGGGAACTGTCGGAGCAGGTGACCCAGGAACTGCGCCGCCTGGCCCGGGGCGAGGAGAACGTGCGCATCCTCACCCTCTGCGGCGGCAGCCCCATGAAGCCCCAGATCACCAGCCTGGAGAACGGCGCCCACATCGTGGTCGGCACTCCGGGCCGCCTCATGGACCACCTGGAACGGGGCAGCCTGAGCCTGGCCGCCCTCAACACCCTGGTGCTGGACGAGGCCGACCGCATGCTGGACATGGGCTTCCACGACGCCATCGCCTGGGTCGCCCGGCGCTGCCCGGCGGAACGCCAGACCCTGCTCTTCTCCGCCACCTATCCGCCCGGCATCGCCGAGCTGGCCCAGCGCTTCCTGCGCCAGCCGAAGGAAGTGAAGCTGGCGGAACAGCACGAAGGCAGCAAGATCCGCCAGCGCTTCTACGAGGTGAAGCACGAGGAACGGCTGCAGGCCGTGTGCACCCTGCTCAAACACTACCGCCCGGCCAGCACCCTGGCCTTCTGCAACACCAAGCAGCAGTGCCGGGACCTGGTGCAAGTGCTGCACGGCCAGGGCTTTTCCGCCCTGACCCTGAACGGGGACCTGGAACAGCGGGAGCGGGACCAGGTGCTGATCCAGTTCGCCAACCGCAGCTGTTCCGTGCTGGTGGCCACCGACGTGGCCGCCCGGGGCCTGGACATCGCCCAGCTGGAAGCGGTGATCAACGTGGACGTGACGCCGGACCCGGAAATCTACATCCACCGCATCGGCCGCACCGGCCGCGGCGAGGAGGACGGCTGGGCCCTGAGCCTGTGCAGCCCGCGGGACCGGCGCCGAGTGGAGACCATCGCCCAGATGATGGGCATGGAGCCGGAATGGCACACCCTGGGCAGCCTGCAGAGCGGCAACGAGGCGCCCCTGGTGCCGCCCATGGCCACCCTGCTGCTGCTCGGCGGGCGCAAGGACAAGCTGCGTCCCGGCGACGTCCTCGGCGCTCTCACTGGCGAAGCCGGCTTCGCCAAGGAACAGGTGGGCAAGATCACCGTCACCGAGCAGGTCACCTATGTGGCCGTGGCCCGCAACATCGCCCGGGAGGCGGTGCGCAAGCTGGCCAAGGTCAAGGGCAAGAGCGTCAAGACCCGCCTGCTGGAAAACTAGGCCGGGGCTTTATTCCGGCGAAGAGGGCGAGGCGGCGGCCCACAGGGGCGCACCGCCCTGTTCCAGGTAGCAAAGGTAGGTGCGCAGGTCGAATTCCAGCTGGTGGTAGTCCGCCTCCATGTGCCGGCACAGCTGGTAGAAGGCCTTGTCGTGCTGCCGCTCCTTGAGGTGGGCCAGTTCGTGGACCACGATCATGCGCAGAAAGACCTCCGGCATCTCCCGGAACAGGGCCGAGACCCGGATCTCCCGCTTAGCCTTCAACTTGCCGCCCTGGACCCGGGCCACCGTGGTGTGGGTGCCAAGGGCGTTGCGCAGGTCATGCAGCTTGCTGTCGAAGGCCACCTTGCTCGGCGTTTCCGCATTGCGCAGATGGCGCCCCTTCAACTCCAGCACGTAGTCGTACAGCGCCCGGTCGGTGCGCACCTCGTGGGCCCGGGGATAGCGTTCCAGCAGCCAGGGCGCCAGCCGGCCCTGGCCGATCAGGTGCTGCACCCGGGCCGTCAGCTCGGCCGGATAGCCGGCCAGATAATCCAAGGGTCGCTTGTTGGTCATGGTGAAAATTGAGGGCCGCTAGAAGTCGTAGCGCAGGCCCAGGGTGAGGAAGTGGTTGTCGTAGCGGGAATGGGCCGAGCTGCGCGCTTCTAGGTGCAGCCGGGCCGAGACCCGGGGCGTCAGCCGGGCCCGGTAGATGAGGCTGTTGGCGATGATGTCGGCACCGGGCAGGATGGCCTCGTCGATGTCCATGCGGGCGTGGCCCAGCAGCAGGCTGTGCTCCGGCAGGCCGTAGGGGCCCAGGTCCAGCAGCAGGGTGGCCTTGCGCAGGCGGCTGCGGGCGATGGCCGACATGGCGTCGTTCTCGGCGTAGAGATAGGGCATCAGCACGAATTCCGGATAGCCGCCCCAGTTGCCGTAGGCCGTCACGGTGCGCTGGTCGCCGCCGAAGCGGTTGGCCATCAGGGCCAGGCTGAGGCCGCTGGGAGCGTGGGCCAGGGTGCCCTTGAGGCCCGCCAGGCCGTAGCTGGCATTGAGGCCGTGGCGGGCCAGGTAGTCGCGGAAGGCACCCACCTCCGACACCCGGTAGGCCTGGCCGTCGATGAGGGCGGTAAAGCCCCGGCCCAGGGGCTGCTTGAAGCGGCCGTCGGCATAGACGGTCTGCAGGGTGTCGCGGCCGTAGTAGTGCCACAGCTGCAGCTTGTGCTCCGCCTCGTAGGCCACCCCCGTCATCCACACGCCCCGGTGGCCGACCACGGTGGAGGGGTCCAGGGTCTCGCCGTTGCGCGCATCCGGCCGGCCCCGGCCGTCCACCAGCAGGGAGGTGTAGGTCTGCTGGGACATGCTGCGGAAATCGGAAAAGCTCACCAGGCCGTCCAGGCCCGACATCTGGCCGACGTAGCCCAGGGTCAGGGTAGTGCCGGGCAGCTCCCGGCTGCTCAGCACGTAGGCGTCGAACAGGTTGGGGATGATGCGGTATTCGTAGCTGTTGATGAGGGGCGACTGGATTTCCTGGCGCCCCAGGGTCAGGCGGCTGCGGCCCCGGCTGTAGATGAGCTGGGCCTCGCCCCACAGGGAATAGGGGCGCTTGTCCAGGCCGAACATGTAGGCGTCGGTCTGGCGCGGATTGTCCCGGGCCAAGCCCAGGTCCTGGGTGGTGTACCAGGCGGCCCGCAGGCGCCAGCCCCGGTAGTCGCCGCTCTCCAGGCCCAGCTTGCCGCCGAAGCCGGCGGTGTTCTGGTTCGGCCGGCCGCCCTTCTTGTCGTCGAAGACGTGCATGGCCTTGCCGTAGCCGAAGAAGGTGGTGCCCGCCAGGGCCTCCGCCCCATCGTCCCCGGCCCGGCCCTGGACCGAGGCGCCCAGGAGGCAGGCCAGGACCAGCAGGCGAAGGCAGCGCCCCACGCCCGCGCCTATTGCCATTCCACCCGGTTGCGGCCCAGGTCCTTGGCCCGGTACAGGGCGGCATCGGCCCGGGCCACGATGTCCTTGGCCTGGTCGTCGGGGCGGTAGGTGGCGACCCCGAAGCTGGCGGTCTTCTGCCGCACCACCGGAAACTCGTTGAGCTCGAACACCCGGCGCAGGTCCTCGGCCAGCACCCGGGCCCCCGCCTCGTCCGTGTGGGGGCAGACCACCATGAATTCCTCGCCGCCCCAGCGGCCTGCCAGGTCCGTCTCCCGGGTGTGACGCTGCAGCAGCCGGGCCACTTCCAGCAGCACCTGGTCCCCCGCCTGGTGGCCGTGGCAGTCGTTCACCAGCTTGAAGTGGTCCAGGTCCAGCAGGATCAGGCTGAAGGGCTGGCCGAAACGCTGGGAGCGCTGGATTTCGCTTTCCAGTACCTCGTCCAGCTTCATGCGGTTGAACAGGCCGGTCAGCTTGTCGGTGACGGAAAGTCGCTCCAGCTCCCGGTTGAGGGCGCTCAGCTTGCGGTTGGAGTAGATGACCACGGCCAGGACGAAGGCGGCCACGGCCAGGCTCTTCCACAGCAGGCTGTAGTCGGTGTGCTGCTCCACCTTGATGGCCACGTGCCGGTTGGCGATGGCCTCCCGCTCCTGGGGCGTCACGGTGCGCACGCCCTTGTCCAGGATGTCCCGCAGCAGGGGTTCGTCCTTGACCACGCCGATGCGCAGCTGGTTGGTGTAGGCGGGAATCTGGCCGGCGATCTTGAGGTTGAACAGGCCTTCCTTGCGGATGGCGTAGGCGGCGACGATGAGGGAGCGCACCGTCAGGTCGGCCTTGCGCTCGGAAACCAGGGAGACGGCCTCCGGCTCGCTGCCGGTGAGGATCACCCGCAGGTTGGGGAAGTCCTTGCGGATGCGCTCCTCCACCATGGTGCCCCGGGGCAGGGCCACGCTCTCGCCGCTGAGGCCGAGGAGGTCGCCGACGAAGGCGTGCTCCTCCCGGGTGACGATGATGTTGGGGTCGGTGAACACGGGAGCGGTGAAATTCAGCCAGCGGTCCCGTTCCGGACTCTGGTTGAGGAAGCTCATGAGCTGGCAGCGCCCGGCCTTGGCGGCGGCCAGGCTTTCGTCCCAGGTCCGCACCGACAGCAGCTCGATGCGCAGGCCGACCCGCTGGGCCACCAGCTGCACCAGGTCGGCGCCGATACCCTCGTGCCGCCCCTGCTCGTTGATGCGCTCGAAGGGCTCCCAGTCCGGATCGACGCACATCTTCACCGACTGCACCCTGTCCAGGTAGGCCTGCTCGGCAGCCGTGAAGACGATGGACGCCGGCTCGGAGGCGACGCCGGGCAGCGGACTCAGGGTAAGGCAGGCGGCGCACAGGGCCAGGGCTGTCTTGAGGGACATGGGGACTAGGCAGGTTGGAGGGATCGTCACTGCCGATGCCCGGGCAGCCTGGGTTGCGGAAGGCGCCATGCCGATCACGGCACGGGCTCCGGCCCATCTTGTTCTGTCGGCAGTATAACGGCCCGCCACCGCTGAATTGGCTCGACTATGTCACACCGCGGTGGGGGGCCGCTGCCCGGCCGGGCAGCCTGCCGCCTGCCGTTCCGGGCCGGAAACCGGGCGCCCGCCCCGACCGGGGCGGGCGATGGCCGGCGCCTAGGCCAGACGCCGCCCCAGGGGCTGGGGCACGGGCACCGGGCGGCCGTCGTAGCCCACCGCCACCATGGTGAGGCGGCCCCGGGTGCACAGGCGGCGCTGGCCGGTGAGCAGGGCCTCGGCGTGCAGCAGCACTTCCACCGTCATGGAACTGTTGCCGATGGCCACCACCCGGGCCGCCAGGTCGGCGATCTCCCCCTCCAGCACCGGCGCGTGGAAGTCGATGCGCTCGGAAGCGGCCATCACCACCGGCATGCGGGCCTGGCGGCTGGCCGCCACCATGGCCGCCTTGCCCAGCCAGGCCAGGGCCTGGCCGCCGAAGAGGCTGCCGTGGTGGTTGGTGTGGCCGGGAAAGACCATCTCCACCATGGCCGTCACCGGGCCGATGCCGGGCAGCTGGGCGAAGCTCTCGTCGTCCTCCTGCAGCGGCGCCCCTGGACCGTCCACCGCCACCAGGGTGAAGTGGGCGGTGGCGCTGGTCTCCCGCAGCCCGGTGGCCAGGTCCTCCGCCGCCAGGGCCACCTCCACCTGCACCGAGCGCCGACCCCGCTGCACCACCCGGCCGGACAGTTCCACCAGGCGCCCCTGGGGAATGGGCTTACGGAAGTCGATGCGGCCGCTGCTGGCGGTGACCATGGGCCGGCGGGTCTCCCGGGTGGCCACCAGGAAAGCCAGCTTGTCCATCATGGCCATGGCGGAACCGCCGAAGAGGGTGCCGTGATGGTTCACCTGTTCGGGGAAGACCACGTCCACCATGAGGGTGGCCTGCTGCTGCCGCGGCGAAGTGGACGAAGTGGGGGCGGGATTGGCTTCTACGGGCTGGGCGGCCGTCCCCACGACGGCGCCGATTTCCATTGCTTCCATGCGCATGCGCAACTCCTTGGATAAAGCGGAGCGGGAGCATCGGAGAAGGGCGAACACCCCGGGCCGCGGCAAAGCGGCTCGGAGCGGCAGGCAGCCGAGAGCGGACAACGATGACAGTCAGGGAATGCGCGCATTTACCTTCCTCAGGGGACACCCCGCCCCAATTAGGATTGATATGAAGTAATGCCGCGGCAGGTCTCCTGACTTGCGGGTCGTCACGTTGCGCCAGCCTTCCCGGCAGTATCGCCAGTGGCAAAGAGTGGAGCGCAACGCTCGCCGCCTACAGTTGCGGGGGCAGTTCCGGACTGGAGTCGGGGCGTCGCCGCCCTGTCTCGCACCGGATTCCCTTTTCATCCCCTGGAGGGGGGAACCGAAGCGGGGCCAGTCTAACCCGCCCCGACCGATTCGCCAAACGCCGCGCCTGGCGCGGCGGATTGCCCAGCCCGGGGGGAGTGGGCTATCATCCGCCCCGATTCAGGTGCCGTGCCTCGCGCTCTGCGGGGACGGTGAAACGGGAAGCCGGTGACTCCAGGGACCACCCAGGACAGTCCGGCGCAGCCCCCGCTGCTGTAAGCCAGACGACGCTGCCTCACGCCACTGTGGTTCATCACGGGAAGGCCGGCAGGGAAGGATGAAGGCAAGCCAGAAGACCGGCCTGACATCACAAGTTGCACCATTCCCCGGGGTGACGGGAACGGTTCTGGTGATTTGCCGCCTCCTCGCTGTTCCATCCGCCGCGGCCCTTTATCCGACCTGCCACAACTCCCCCGCCTGGTGCGCCACCGTCATGCTCGCCGAGGGAGAGACTCATGCACATCATGGAAGGCTTCCTGCCCATCGAACACGCCGTGGGCTGGAGCGTCGCCGCCGCCCCCTTCGTCGCCTGGGGCATCCGTTCCGTGAACCGCCGCATCCGCGAAAATCCCGAGCAGCGCATGCTGCTGGGAGTGGCCGCCGCCTTCACCTTCGTCCTCTCGGCCCTGAAGCTGCCCTCGGTCACCGGCAGCTGTTCCCACCCCACCGGCACCGGCCTGGGCGCCGTGCTCTTCGGCCCTGCCGCCATGGCTCCCATCGGCGCCGTGGTGCTGCTGTTCCAGGCCCTGCTGCTGGCCCACGGCGGCCTCACCACCCTGGGCGCCAACATCTTCTCCATGGCCGTGGTGGGACCCTTCGCCGCCTACGGCATCTTCGCCCTGGCCCGCCGCCTCAAGGCCTCCCTGGCGGTGAGCGTGTTCCTCGCCGCCAGCCTGGCGGACCTGCTCACCTACGTCACCACCTCGGTGCAACTGGCCTGGGCCTTCCCCGATCCGGTGGGCGGCTTTGGCGCCTCCTTCCTCAAGTTCGCCGGCATCTTCGCCCTCACCCAGATTCCCCTGGCCATCAGCGAGGGCCTGCTCACCGTGGTCATCTGCAACGCCCTGGCCCGCTTCAACCCGCAGGAACTGCAGGACCTGGGCGTGGCCCCGGCGCCGGAGGTGCGGGCATGAAGCGCCACCAGAACCTGCTGCTGCTCATCGCTGTGGTGCTGCTGGCGGCCCTGCCCCTGTGGCTGGTGGAACGGCCGGTCGGGCCGGACGGCCAGCCGGCGGAAATCTTCGGCGGCGCCGACAGCGAGGCCCAGGCCCTCATCACCCGCATCGCCCCGGACTACCAGCCCTGGTTCCAGCCCCTGCTGGAGCCGGCCAGCGGCGAGATCGCCTCCCTCCTTTTCGCCCTGCAGGCGGCCCTCGGCGCCGGCTTCATCGGCTATTACCTGGGCTGCGCCCGCACCCGGGAAAAGCTGCGCCGGGAACAACGACGCGGTGAAGCGGCAGCCCGGCGCGAAGACAAGGACCAGGAAGGGCCGGCGTGCTGATCGAGCAGTCGGCCTACGCCAACCGCTGGCGCGGCGTGGCGCCCCAGGCCAAGGGCCTCTTCGCCCTGGGCGGGGTGACGGCCGCCTTCGTCGCCGCCGCCACCCCGGCCGCCGGGCTCGGCGTGGCCGCCCTGCTGGCGGCCGTGACCATCGGCGGCGCCCGGGTATCGCCCCTGCTCTATCTGCGGGTGGCGGCCCCGGCCCTCTTCTTCCTCGCCATCAGCGCCCTCTCCCTGGCCGTCTCCGTGGATGGGGGCGGCCTGCAGGCCACCGCCGCCGGCACCCACCAGGCCGCCGTGGTGGCGACCCGCTCCCTGGGCGCCCTGGCGGCCCTGCTGTTCCTGGTGCTGACCACGCCCCTGAGCGACCTCATCGCCCTGCTGCGCCGCCTGCGCACCCCCGAGGTGCTGCTGGACATCATGGTGCTGTGCTACCGCACCCTGTTCGTCTTCGCCGCCGCCCTGCAGGACATGCGCGCCGCCCAGGCCGCCCGCCTCGGCCACCTGGACCGCAGCCGCCTGCTGCGCAGCCTGGGGCAGATGGCCGCCCACCTCACCCTGCAGGTGTGGCAGCGTTCCCACGCCCTGCACCTGGCGGCCCTGGCCCGCAACAACGACGGTCCCCTGCGCTTCCTCGGCAGCCGCCACCCCCACGCCCGGCGCGATGCCGGCCTGGCCGGCGTGGCCGCCCTGGCCCTGGTGCTGCTCGCCTGGAGCGGCCGGTGAGCGTGCCCCTGCTGCAGCTGGAGGACGTGCACTACCGCTACCCGGACGGCAGCGCGGGCCTGGCCGGCTGTTCCCTGGGCGTTTCCCGGGGCAGCCGCAACGCCCTCATCGGCGCCAACGGCTCGGGCAAGACCACCCTCTTCCAGCACTGCAACGGCCTGCTGCGCCCCGCCGCCGGCCGGGTGCACTACGCCGGCACCCCGGTGGACTACGGCCGGGCCGGCCTGCGCGCCCTGCGCAGCAAGGTGGGCCTGGTCTTCCAGAATCCGGACCGGCAGCTTTTCTCCGCCAGCGTGCGGGAGGACGTCTCCTTCGGCCCCCTCAACCTGGGCCTGGACGAGGCCACCGTCGCCGCCCGGGTGGAAGCCGCCCTGCAGGCCGTGGGCATGGACGACCTGGCCCACAAGCCGGTGCAGAACCTCAGCTTCGGCCAGAAGAAGCGGGTCTGCATCGCCGGCGTGCTGGCCATGGAGCCGGAGCTCTTGGTGCTGGACGAACCCATGGCCGGCCTCGACCAGGCCATGCAGGAGGAACTGCTGGCGGTGCTGGACGGCCTGCACCGCCGGGGCATGACCATCCTCCTGGCCACCCACGACATCCACTTCGCCTACCGCTGGGCCGACCGCATCCACCTCATGGCCGCCGGCCGCTGCTGCGCCAGCTTCGACGCCCCGGCCCTGGCCGGGCACGAGGCCGAGCTGGCCGCCATCGGCCTGCGCCTGCCCTCGGTGATCGGCCTGGAACGGCAGCTGCGGCAGCGCGGCCTGCTCCGCGGCGACACCCCCATCCACAGCTGCAGCGCCCTCCTGGCCCAGCTGCAACAAGAAGACTGCTGAGAAGGAACATGCCATGACCCCAGCCACCCTCGGCAAGATCTGGTTCGTCGGCGCCGGCCCCGGCGACCCGGACCTCATCACCGTCAAGGGCCGCCGCCTGCTGGAACAGGCCGGCGCCATCCTCTTCGCCGGCTCCCTGGTGGACCAGGCGGCCACCCTCTACGCCCCGCCGGGCTGCGAGATCCGGGACTCCAAGGACATGACCCTGGAGGAAATGACCTACTGGCTGCTCCAGGCCAGCCGCCGCCACCAGACCGTGGTGCGCCTGCAGACCGGCGACCCGGGCCTCTACGGCGCCCTGGTGGAAATGACCCGTCCCCTGGACGAGGTGGGCGTGCCCTGGGCCGTGGTGCCCGGCGTTTCCTCTGCCCTGGCCTCCGCCGCTGCGGCCGGCGAGACCCTGACCCTGCCGGAAGTGACCCAGACGGTGATCCTCACCCGGGTCGCCGGCCGCACCCCCATGCCCCCGGGGGAGGAACTGGAGGCCCTGGCGGCCCACCGTTCCACCCTCTGCATCTTCCTTTCCATCACCCTGCTGCACGAGGTGCAGCGCGCCCTGCTGGCCGCCGGCTGGCCGGAGGATGCGCCCATCCTGGTGGTGCAGAAGGCCTCCTGGCCCGGGGAGGAAAAGATCGTGCGCGGCACCATCGCGGACATCAAGAAAAAGTGCCAGGCGGAAAAGATCGCCGCCCAGGCCATGATCATCGCCAGCCCGGCCCTCGGCGCCCGGGACTGGGAGGACATCGCCCGCTCCAAGCTCTACGACCCCAGCTTCACCCACCGCTTCCGCAAGGCCAGCGTGGGCGAGGCCTCCTGAGAAATGCCCATGACCTTCAGTGCCCAAGACACCACCCTGCTCCTGGTCGGCCACGGTTCCCGCAACCGGGACGGCAACAAGGAAATCCTCCATTTCGCCGCCCAGTGGCGGGAACGCCACCCCGGCTGGCGCATCGAGGTGTGCTTCATCGAGCACGCCGAGGTGCTGCTGGATGAGGGCCTGAACCGGGCCGCCGGCAATGCGAAGAAGGTGGTGGTGATCCCCTTCATCCTCAACGCCGCCGGCCACGTGAAAATGGAGCTGCCCCACGCCGTGGAAGAGGCTCGGGCCCGCCACCCCGGTGTGGAATTCCAGGTGGTGCGCCACCTGGGCATGGGCCGGGAGATTTTCGAGGTGCTGCAGGGCCAGCTGGACCGGCTGATGAAGCAGCTGGACATGCCCGACCCCTGCACCACCGGCGTCATCCTGCTCGGTCGCGGTTCGTCGGACGCCGGCGCCAACGGCGAGCTGGCCAAGATGGCCCGCTGGATCTTCGAGGACAACGACCACGAGCTGGTGGACATCGCCTTCACCGGCGTCACCTGGCCCCGGCTGGAAACCGCCGTGCAGCGCCAGGTCAAGCTGGGCATGACCCAGGTGGCCATCGTTCCGGTCTATCTCTTTACCGGCGTGCTCATGGAGCGCATCAAGGCCCAGGCCGAGCGCCTGCAGCGCCAGTATCCCCAGGTGGCCTTCGCCCTGGGCACCCACTTCGGCTTCGACAAGGGCATCTTCGACCTGCTGGACGCCAAGGTGGGCGGCGATGAACTGCCCGAAGGCAGCCTGCTCGAATGCGACGGCTGCAAGTATCGCCTGGCCGCCGAGGACGAGCACCTGCACGACCACAGCCACACCGCCACCCACGACCACAGCCACACCGCCACCCACGACCACGGGCATGAGCATGGCCACACCCACGGCGGCTGCGGCCACCAACATGGGGGCAAACATGATCACGATCATGGTCACGGCCATTGCCATGGGCACAATCACTCCCACGATCATCACTCCCACGGGTAAGCCATGAACCACAACGCCAACGTCGTCACCGAACAGCTCACCGCCGCCGGCCGCGCCATCGAGCACGATTCCTTCGCCATCATCGATGCCGAAGCCGGCCCCCACGCCTACAGCGCCGACCAGTGGCCGGTGGTGCGGCGCATGATCCACGCCAACGCCGACTTCGAATTCAACGGTCTCACCGACTTCCATCCGGCAGCGGTGGAAGCGGGCCTGGCCGCCATCCTCAAGGGCGGCACCCCCATCGTGGCGGACGTGGAAATGATCTGCGTCGGCCTCTCCGCCAGCCGCCTCAAGCACTTCGGCGTCACCACCCACCACTTCATTTCCGACGCCGACGTCATCGCCCAGGCCCAGGCCGAGGACACCACCCGGGCCGTGCAGGCCATGCGCAAGGCCCATCGCCAGGGCCTGCTGGACGGGGCCATCGTCGGCATCGGCAACGCCCCCACGGCCCTCATCGAAGTGGTGCGCCTGATCAAGGAAGAAGGGGCCCGCCCGGCCCTGGTCATCGGCATGCCCGTGGGCTTCGTCTCCGCCGCCGAATCCAAGGACCTGATGGCCGAAGTGCAGGACGTGCCCTGGATCGTCATCCGCGGCCGCAAGGGCGGCTCCACCCTGGTGGTGGCGGCCATCCACGCCCTCCTCGGCGTCGCCGAAGCCCGCCAGCGCAATGCCGCCTGAAGCCGCCAACAGCGCTCCCGTGAACAGCGAAGCGCCGCCGGCCGAGAAGGTCCGCAAGGGCACGGCCAAGCGGGAACGGGGCAACCGCACCGGTTTCACCACCGGCGCCAACTCGGCGGCGGCGGCCGTGGCCGCCACCCAGGGCCTGGTCCAGGGCCAGGTGCCGGACCAGATTTTCTGCCGCCTGCCCAACGGCCAGGAAGTGCCCTTCCAGATCACCGACGGCCGCGTCGAGGGCGAAGGCATGCCCCTGCGGGCCCACGCCGTCAGCATCAAGGATGCGGGCGACGATCCGGACGCCACCCACGGCGCCCACATGACCGCCGACGTGGTGCGCATTCCCGGGGGCGGCGGCCAGGTCATCCTCAAGGGCGGCCCAGGCGTCGGCGTCGTCACCAAGGAAGGCCTGGGCCTGGAAGTGGGCGGCCCGGCCATCAACCCGGTGCCCCGGCGCAACATCAGCGACAACGTGGCCCGGGCCGGTGCTGCCATCCTGGCCGCCGGCGACAGCCTGGAAGTGACCATTTCCGTGCCCGGCGGCGAGGAGATGGCGAAGAAGACCCTCAATGCCCGCCTCGGCATCCTGGGCGGCATTTCCATCCTCGGCACCACCGGCATCGTGCGCCCCTATTCCACCGCCGCCTTCCGCGCCAGCGTGGTCCAGGCGGTGGACGTGGCGGCGCGCCAGGGCCAGACCAGCGTGGTGTTCACCACCGGCGGCCGCACCGAAAAATTCGCCATGAAGCAGTTGCCGCAACTGCAGGAAGCCTGCTTCGTGCAGATGGGGGACTTCGTCAAGGCCGCCTTCCAGAGCGCCATCAAGCGCAAGATGCAGCACGTCTACATCGGCGCCATGGTGGGCAAGCTGACCAAGATGGGCCAGGGCCTGGCCGTGACCCACGCCTGGAAGCAGGAGATCGACCGGGACCTGCTGGCCGCCTGCGCCACCGAAGTGGGCGCCCCCGCCGACCTGGTGGAGGAAATCCGCAATGCCGAGACGGCCCGCTTCGCCGCCGAGCGCCTAGCCCTGCTGGGCCTCACCGTGCCCTTCCATCGGGCCCTGGCCATCCACGCCATGCAGAGCCTGCGGGCCTGCCACCCGGGCCCCTACCAACTCACCGTGCTGGTCTGCGATTTCGAAGGCCAGTTCATCTGTCGCGTCGAAGAGGGCGAAAGTGTCTAAACAACCCTACTGCACCGTCCTCGGCATCCTGGACGACGGCTGGGCCGGCCTGCCGGATTCTTCCCGCCACTGCCTGCAATCCGCCGGCCTCATCGTCGGCGCCGGCCGCACCCTGGCCCTGGTGCAGCCCCATCTGGCCGCCGGCACCACCCTCAAGGACATGGACGGCAAGCTGGGCCAGGTGCCCGGCTGGATTCAACAAGCTACCGCTGACGGCCTGCACACCGTCGTGCTGGCCACCGGCGATCCCCTCTGCCACGGCATGGCCAGCTATCTGGTGGGCAAGCTGGGAGCCGCGGCGGTCACCGTACTGCCCGCCCCCTCCACCCTGCAACTGGCCTTCGCCCGCTTCCAGCGGCCCTGGCAGGACTACCGCATTTCCACCTGCCACACCGCCGATGCGGGCGAGTGGCAGTTCGGCACCACCCCGGAGAACGGCCTCTACAAGCTGATCCGGGCCATCGCCGAGTATCCGAAAGTAGCGGCCTTCACCGGCCCGGACAACAACCCGGCCCGCCTTGCCCGGGCCCTGCTGGCGGCGGGCTACGGTGAAGAGATTCACCTCTCGGTGGCCGCCAAGCTGGCCCTGCCGGAGGAGCAGCTGTTCCCCGACCTTTCCCTGGAACAGGCCGCGGCCATGAGCTTCCCCGACCCCAATGTGGTGCTGGTGGAACGCCAGGAGGCCGACCCGCGGGCCATCTTCGGCTTTGACGACCTGGACTTCGTCCAGCGCCAGCCGGAGAAGGGGCTCATCACCAAGCTGGAAGCCCGGGCCCTGTCGCTGGCCAAACTGGGCTTGAAACCCGACAGCGTGGTGTGGGACATCGGCGCCGGTTCCGGCTCCGTGGGTCTGGAAGCCAGCCGTCTGTGCCGCCACGGCCACGTGTACGCCATCGAGAAAAACGAGGGCGATGCCGCCAACGCCCGGGAAAACGCCCGGCGCTTCCAGGCCACCAACTACACCCTGCGCCACGGCAAGGCCCCGGAAGGGCTGGACACCTGGCCCGACCCGGACGCGGTGTTCGTCGGCGGTTCCGGCGGCGAACTGGCCGCCCTCATCGACCTGATCCTGGGTCGCCTCAAGCCCCATGGCCGCCTGGTGATGAACTTCGTCACCCTGGAAAACCTGGCCACGGCCACCACCGCCCTGGCCGCTGCGGTGGAGAAATTCGGAGCGAACTGGGAGGTGACCCAGCTCCAGGCCTCCCGCAGCCAGCCCATCCTGGACATGCACCGCATGGCCGCACAAAACCCCATCTGGATAGTCTCCGCAAAGAAGAGCTAAACATGACCGACAGAAAATACGGCCGCCTCATCGGCGCCTCCCTGGGTCCCGGCGACCCCGAACTGATCACCCGCCGTGCCTGGGCCGTGCTCAACGGCGACGCCCGCTGGCTCTATCCGGTGAAGAAGGCCGAGGAAAGCTCCTACGCCCTCTCCATCGTCACCCGGGGTGGTCTGGAAGTGCCCGCCGACGCCGAGGAACTGGTGTTCCCCATGACCCGGGACGCGGAGATCCTGACCAAGGCCTGGGCCCGGGCCGCCGCCCGCACCGTGGAACTGCTGGCCGAGGGGCGGGACCTGGTGTTCCTGGTGGAAGGCGATGCCTCCACCTTCGCCACCTTCGGCCACCTGGCCCGGGTGGTGCGGGAACTGGTGCCGGAAGTTGAGGTGGAAACCATCCCCGGCGTCTCCTCCTTTGCCGCCGCGGCCGCCACCACCGGCACCACCCTGGCCGAGGAAGACGAAACCCTGGCGGTGATCCCCGCCGCCTACGGCGTGGAAGTCATCGACCACCTGCTGGACGAATTCGACACCCTGGTGCTGCTCAAGGTGAAGCCCCTGGTGGATGAGGTGCTGGACCTGCTGGAACGGCGCGAGCTGCTGACCACCAGCTGCTTCATCGAAAAGGTCGGTTCCCCCGACGAGCGCATCGTGCGCGACGTGGCTTCCCTCAAGGGCGAGAAGGTGAACTACCTCTCCCTCATGCTGGTGCAGAACCCCAAGCGCCAGCGCGGCGAACTGCGCCGGGGCTGCCGCAAGCGCAAGGCCGAGGCCGCACAGCCCAACGAAACGGCTGCCGCCTGAACAGTTTTGCCCCAACCTAAAAAATAAAATGACCATTCCCCTCCCCTTCCCCAACGAGAGAATCGCCGTCGTCTCCATCACCCGCCACGGCATTGCCCTGGCGGGCAAGGTGGTGGCGGCCTTGCCCGGCGCCCGCCTGTTCGCCCCGGATAAATTCCGGGCCGAGGCGGAAGCCGCAGTTGCCAACACTCCTGGCGCAGCAGCCACCTACAGCGGCAAGACCGGCGACCAGATTCCCGCCCTCTTCGCCAACTTCGACGGCATCGTCGCCATCGTCTCCCTGGGCGCCCTGGTGCGCCTCATCGCCCCCCACCTCAAGGACAAGGAACAGGATCCGGGGGTGGTGGTGGTGGACGAGGCTGGGCGCTTTGCCATTCCCATGCTCTCCGGCCACCTGGGCGGCGCCAACGCTCTGGCCGGCATCCTGGCGGCCAGCCTGGGCGCCACCCCGGTGCTCACCACCGCCTCCGACTCCCGCCAGACCCTGGGCGTGGACCTGCTGGGCCGGGAGCTGGGCTGGACCTTTGAAGCGACCCACGACGAAGTGGTGAAAGCCAGCGCGGCCGTGGTGAACGACGAGCCGGTGGCCCTGGTGCAGGAAGCCGGCAGCCCCGACTGGTGGCCGCGCCACGCCAATGGCCGCAGCGGCCCGGTGCCCGCCAATATCAAGCAGTTCAGCCGCCTGGAAGAGGTGGACCTGGACAGCGTCGCTGCCGTACTGTGGATCAGCCACCGCCCCCTGCCGCCGGAACTGGCGCCCCGCCTGGCAGGCCGCCTGGTCACCTACCGGCCGCCCGTGGAGCAAGGCGCTTGAGCCTGGGCAGCCGCAGAGTGGCGCTGGGCCTGGGCTGCGACCGGGGCACCCCGGAGGCGACCATTGCGCAAGCCGTGCAGGAGGCCCTGGCCGCCGCCGGCCTCGCCCCGGAACAGGTGGCGGCCGGTGCCAGCATCACCCTGAAGGCGGACGAGGTGGGCCTGCTGGGCTTTGCCGAACGCTTCGGCCTCACCCTCACCTTCTACCCGCCGGAAGTGCTGGCCACCGTCCCCGTGCCCAACCCGTCGGAGACGGTGCGCAAGTACACCGGCACCCCGTCGGTGTCGGAAGCCGCCGCCCTGCTGGCCGCCGGCACCGACATGAGCCGGCTGCTGATCGAAAAACACAAGCTGCGGGGTCCGGACGGGCGCAACGCCACCGTCTCCATCGCCCTGCTGCCCTGAGCCCCACAACTGCATTCACTGAATTTCCGAGGAACGATTTCATGACCGACATTCAAACCAACGCCCCGGCCAAGAGCGGCAAGATCATGCTGGTGGGCCTGGGCCCCGGCGCCGTGGAACACATGACCGGCCGCGCCCGGGCCGCCATCGCCGAAGCCGACACCATCATCGGCTACGTCACCTATGTTCGCCTGGTGGCCGACCTGATCGACGGCAAGGAAGTCATCAAGAAGTCCATGACCGAAGAGCTGGACCGGGCCATCGAAGCCCTGGACCGGGCCAAACAGGGCAAGAAGGTGGCGTTGATTTCCTCCGGCGACGCCGGCGTGTACGGCATGGCCGGCCCCACTTTCGAGGTGCTGTTCCAGGCCGGCTGGACACCCGATTCCGAGATCGAGGTGGAAATCGTGCCGGGCGCTTCCGCCCTCAACACCTGCGCCGCCCTGGTGGGCGCGCCCCTGACCCACGACTTCTGCGCCATCTCCCTCTCCGACCTGCTCACCCCCTGGCCCACCATCGCCCGCCGCCTGGATGCGGTTGCCTACGCCGATTTCGTGGTGGCCCTGTACAACCCCAAGAGCGGTCGCCGTACCCGCCAGATCCAGGAAGCCCAGCGCATTTTCCTGCGCCACCGCGATCCCAAGACCCCGGTGGCCATCGTCAAGAGCGCCTTCCGCCCCAAGCAGCGGCTGGAATTCACCACCCTGGAAAAGATGGCTGAGGCCGACATCGGCATGCTGTCCACCGTGCTCATCGGCAACTCCAACACCTTCATCCGGGATGGTCTGATGGTCACGCCCCGGGGCTATGCCAACAAGTACGACGTGGCCGAGGGAGAACGTTCCACCAAGGGCGGCGAGCAGGCCGGCCGCTCCCTTTCCACCGGCCTCAACGGCTGGCTGGAAGCCATCCGCGACAGCGGCAAGAGCGCCGCCGAACTGGCCGTGGAATACCGCCTGCCGGAGGACTACATCGCCGCCGCCCTGGCCGCCGGCCCGGAAGCGGCGGACGAAACCGAAGCCGAGGCGGAAGCATGAGCGAAGTCAGCAAGCCCCGCATCGGCGACTACCGCCGCCACCTGCTGGTGTGCACCGGCCCCCGCTGCACCCAGAACGGCGAGGGCCAGGCCCTCTTCGACTCCCTGGGCGACAAGCTCAAGGCGGCCGGTCTCACCGAGGGCGAGCTGCGGGTCAAGCGTTCCCGGGTCAATTGCTTCGCCGCCTGCAAGGGCGGCCCGGTGATGTGCGTGCAGCCCGACGGCACCTGGTACTACAACGTCACCGCCGACAACCTGGAGCGCATCGTCGAGGAGCACCTGAAGCAGGGCCGCCCCGTGGACGATCTGGTTTTCCACCAGGGGCCCGGCCTGTGAGCCGGGTCTGGTCGGAACAGGCGCCGGGCAGCGTCTCCCTGGTGGGGGCCGGCCCCGGCGATGCGGAACTGCTGACCCTGCGCGCCTGGCGGCGCCTGCAGACGGCGGAAGTGCTGGTCTACGACAATCTGGTGGGCCCGGGCATCGTCGATTTCGCCCCGGCGACGGCGGAGCGCATCTACGTCGGCAAATCCGCCGGCAACCACACCCTGCCCCAGGAAGACATCTGCCAACTGCTGCTGGAGAAGGCCCGGGAAGGCAAGCGGGTGGTGCGCCTCAAGGGCGGCGATCCCTTCGTATTCGGCCGCGGCGGCGAGGAGATGGACGTGCTGCTGCAACAGGCGGTGCCGGTGGAAATCGTGCCCGGCATCACCGCCGCCCTGGGGGCCGGCGCCAGTTTCGGCTTTCCCCTGACCCACCGGGACCATGCCCAGAGCTGCGTCTTCGTCACCGGCCACCTCAAGGACCAGGCCCTGGAACTGAACTGGCAGGCCCTGGCCCAGCCCAACCAGACCCTGGTGATCTACATGGGCATCCACGGCCTGGAACGCATCGCCGCCGGCCTGCAGGGCGCCGGCCTGGCCCCGGAAACGCCGGCGGCCCTGGTCTATCGCGCCACCTGGCCGGAACAGCGGCTCCACACCTGCACCCTGGCCACCCTGGCGGCAACGGCCCGGCGCCACGACATCAGGCCGCCGACCCTGCTGGTCATCGGCAGCGTGGTGGCCCTGGCCGCCCCGGAGCGGCCCTCCGCCCTGGCCTGAGGCCGGCCTTGGGTCAGGCCGGCAGGCCGGCGGCCCGCTGCTCCAGGCAGTCGTAATCCCCCGCCTGGTAGTCGCGGCAGATGAAGGGACGCTGCTCGTAGATGGTGCACAGCATGGTGCGGCGGTCCAGGGCGGCGCACCAGCCATCCTCCAGGCGGTGCATGATCCAGCCGCCCCAGGGGTCCTGCCGGGTCAGGGCTTCGGGCACCTCGTCGTCGCCCCCCAGCAGCATCACCTCCAGCTTGCAGCAGCAGGCCCGGCAGGTGGCGCAGGTGACGTTTTCCTCGGCGGCCACGGCGCTCACCGGATGCCCAGCTTGGCGCGGATCAGGGGCAGGGCCGCCTGGGCCGCCCGCTCCCCTTCCAGGATGGCGTCGTTGCGGGACTTGAAGTCGGTGGAGCCGATGCCCGGAATGTCGGGGCGGATGACGACGTCGGCCTCCTTCATCTCCGCCTGGCCCAGGTGGCTGCCCATGATGGCGAAGGTCTGCAGCAGCACCTCCATGAGGCCGGAAACCTTGCCGTTCTTCGGCTTGCTGGAAATATCCACGGCGATCACCACCTCGCCGCCCATGGCCCGGGCGGCCCGCACCGGCACCGGGCTGACCAGGCCGCCGTCCACGTACTCGCGGCCGTTGATGGTGACCGGCTGGAAGACGCCGGGCACGCTGCTGGAGGCCCGCACCGCCATGCCCGTGTTGCCGCTGCGGAAGGTCACCGCCTCGCCGCTCTTGAGATCGGTGGCGACGGCGGCGAAAGGCTTCTTCAGCCTTTCCATGGGCTGCTGCTTCACCGCCTCGTTGATGAACTTCTGCAGGGCCTCGCCCTTGAGCACGCCCCGATCCGCCAGGGACCAGTCGGTGATGGCCGATTCGTCCAGCTTCATGGCCAGCTTCTGCAGTTCGTAGCCGGAATAGCCGGCGGCATAGAGGGCGCCGACGACGGAGCCGGCGCTGGTGCCGATCACCATGTCCGGCACGATGCCGTGGGATTCCAGGGTCTTGATCACCCCCACATGGGCAAAGCCCCGGGCGGCGCCGCCCCCCAGGGCCAGCACCACCTTGGGCGGCGGATGGCCCACCGCCGTCGCAGCCGCTGCCGGGGCCTCCGTCCGGTCCAGGGTGACGCAGCCGCAAAGCAGCAGGGAAGCGGCCCCCAGGAGGGCGCCAAGGCAGGTACGACGGGCAGAATACATGGAGGTCTCGCAGAATTTTCCCGGGCGCTGGCCCGGGGCAAGGGCCACATTATAATGAGCCCCACCCCGGCCCGCCCTTCCACCTTTGCCTCCGGCTGAAAGCACCCATGCTGCCCTGGCTCACCGCCGCCCACGAATTCCCGCCCCTCGCCACCGCCCTCAGCGAGCCCAACGGCCTGCTGGCCGTAGGCGGCGACCTGGCGCCGGAACGCCTGCTGGCGGCCTACCGGCGCGGCATCTTCCCCTGGTATTCGCCCGGGGAACCGATCCTGTGGTGGAGCCCGGACCCGCGCATGGTGCTGTTCCCCGCCGAATTCAAGGTTTCCCGCTCCCTCGGCCGGACCCTGCGCCGGGGCGGCTACGAGGTGCGCCTGGACACGGCCTTCGCCCGGGTCATCGCCGCCTGCGCCCAGACGCCGCGGCGGGGCCAGCACGGCACCTGGATCGTGCCGGAGATGCAGGCCGCCTACCGCCGCCTGCATGAACTCGGGCTGGCCCATTCGGTCGAAACCTGGGTGGATGGCGAACTGGTCGGCGGCCTCTACGGCATCGCCCTGGGACGCATGTTCTACGGCGAATCCATGTTCTCCTGGCGCAGCGACGCCTCCAAGATCGCCGTCGCCCATCTCGCCCGTTACCTGGAAAGGCTCGGATTCGGCATGGTAGATTGCCAGATGCACACCGCCCACCTGGCCTCCCTCGGCGCCCGGGAAATTCCCCGGGACGATTTCATCGCCCGCCTCGACGCCCTGGTGGCCGCGGGGCCCGCCCCCGGCCCCTGGCCGGCGGCAGATGCAAGCCACCTGTGGCATAGCGCAGCCTGACCGACATGTCCCAACTCAACGACTCGTCCCTGCCCTTTTCCCTGCTGCAGTTCTACGCCACCTCGCCCTACGGCTGCAGCTACCTGCCGGAGCAGCAGGCCCGCTCCCAGGTGGCCACGCCCACCCACCTGATCAACACGGAAATCTACAGCGAGCTGGTGCGGGCCGGCTTCCGCCGCAGCGGCGTGTTCACCTACCGTCCCTGGTGCGACGCCTGCCGCGCCTGCGTGCCGGCGCGCATCCCGGTGCAGCGCTTCGCCCCGGACCGGACCCAGCGGCGGGTGGCCCGCCAGCACGAAAACCTGGTGGCCCGGGAAGTGCCCCTGGAATTCGCCGCCAGCCACTACGAGCTATACCAGCGCTACCAGGCCAACCGCCACGCCGGCGGCGGCATGGACCAGGACAGCCACGAGCAGTACGCCCACTTCCTGCTGCAAAGCCGGGTGGACACCCGGCTGGTGGAATTCATCGAACCCGGGAGCGGCGCCGTGCGCATGGTCAGCGTCATCGACGTGCTCACCGACGGCCTCTCCTCCGTCTACACCTTCTACGACCCGGACGTGCCCGGCGCCAGCTACGGCACCTACAACATCCTGTGGCAGATCCAGCAGTGCCGGGAACTGGGCCTGCCCCACCTGTACCTGGGCTACTGGATCGGCGCCAGCCGCAAGATGGCCTACAAGATCCGCTTCAAGCCCCTGGAAGGGCTGGTGGACGGGGAATGGCAGGAGCTGGAGGCGCTCGCCGCCGCCCAGACGGAGCCAGGCCCCCAGCCCTGATCCTTCAGGCAGACCCTAACACTGGCACCTCCTGCTGCAATTCCCGGCGCCGCCGGCCCTGCCGCTTTCTCCACCACACATAGACCCCAGTCGCCGACAGCACGGCCACCGCCAGGCCCATCAGGGAAATGAGGATGCGCCCGGGCAGGCCCAGGATGCGGCCGGAGTGGACGGGGAACTGGAGTTGCACGAAGACGTCCGCCGCCGTGCCCTGCCAGGGCACCCGCTCACCCAGGATGCGGCCGTCCTGGCCGTCCAGGTAGAGGGATTTGACCTTCATGTTGCCGAAGTCGTCCCCGGGCTCGTTGAACTGGACGCCGTAGATGCCGTATTGCAGGGTATAGAAGAGGCTGCCGGCAGGCTCCGTCCAGCCCCGGGCCCGGGCCGCCGTCTCGGCCGCGGCGATCGCTTCGGCATAGCTGAGGCGGGGGGCGATGGGCTGCTCCAGGGGACGCATGGGACGCTGGGTGAAGGGGTCCGGCGTCAGGGTGGAGACGGCGGCCAGCACCGGGCGGAACACTTCCTGGTAGAGGTTGAGGGAGACGGAGGACAGGGCCAGGAGGAACAGCAGGCTCCAGGTCCACAGGCTGCCGGCCCGGTGCAGGTCGAAGTTGAACTTGTAGGCGCCGGCGCCGCGGCGGATTTTCCAGGAGGTGCTCCAGCGTGCCCACCAGGAGCGGCGTTCGGCCTGCCCTGCCCCGACAGGCGCATCCAGCCTGCCTTTGCGGCGACCTGCCGGCAGGGTCAGCACCACGGCGACGAAACAGTCCAGCAGCCAGAGCAGGGCGACGCCTCCCATGAACCAGTAGCCCCAGCGGTTTTTGCCGCCGAAGTCGGGGATGTGCAGGCTGTAGTGCAGCTTGTAGAGAAAGGGCAGCAGGTTTTCCCGGGACAGGGAAAGGCCGCCCCACTCCCGCCGCCCCCGGATTTCGCCACTCACCGGGTCGGCAAAGACCTGGTTGTAGCCCGGCGCGAAAAGCTTGCCGGTGGCCGGATCAAGCCGGGGCCGCACGCCCAGTTGCAGGTTGTGCCCCGGCTCCAACTGCAGGGGCAGGAAGGTGACCTGGATGCGCGGGTCCGCCGCCTCCACCCGCCGCACCACTTCCAGGGGCGGCAGGGGCTGCCCCGGGGTGACGGCCTCGAACAGGTGGTCGTTGAGCCACTCGTCCAGTTCGTGGTCCCAGGAGATGATGGCCCCGGTGAGGCCGGCCGCAACCAGGAACAGGGCCATGGCCAGGCCGACCCAGCGGTGCAGCAGGGAACAGAAGCGCCGCATGGACAACCCTTAGAAATCCACCGTGGCGGAGAGGGTCAGGGTGCGGGGGGCGCCCAGGGTCAGGTAGCCGCCGGTGGCGGAAGCCCAGTAGTTCTTGTCCGCCAGGTTCTCGATGTTGGCCCGCAGCACCACGGCCTGGCTGCCGGCCTGGAAGCCGTAGCGCACGCCGGCATCGAAGCGGGTCCAGGCCGGCACTTCCTGGGTGTTGGCCGTATCCAGGTACTGCTTGCCGGTATGCACCATGCGCCCCACCACCGCCAGGCCGGGCACGCCGGGCACGTCGTACTCGCCGCTCAGGTTGGCCAGGAACCTGGCCACACCGATGGCCTGCTTGCCCACGTTGGCGGCGCTGGCGACCTGCTCCAGCTTGGCGTCCATGACCGTGATGCCACCGATGAGGCGCAGGTTGCGGCTGGCTTCGCCGAAGAGGCTCAGTTCCAGGCCCCGGTTCACCTGCTCGCCGCTGACTTCATAGACGTTGGTGCCCGGATTGGTGGCGGCGCTCAGCTGGTTCACCTCGAACAGGGCGGCGCTGGCGGCGATACGGCCGAAGTCGGCCTTGGCCCCCACTTCCTTCTGCTTGGAGCGGAAAGGCGCCAGGGTCTGGCCCTGGTTGGCGGTGCCGGTGGGAGCGACGCCGCCTTGCAGCAGGCCTTCGATGTAGTTGGCGTAGAGGGAGAGATTGTCGGCCGCCTTCACCACCAGGCCGGCGGAGGGGGTGGTGACGGAAACGTCGTACACCGAACTCTGCACCCCGCTGCCGTAGGCATAGTTGCCCACCAGGGCCTTCTGCTGGCGGGCGCCCAGGGTCAGCAGCACCTTGTCCTGCAAGAAGCCCAGGGTGTCGGCCACGGCGATGCTGGAGAGGCGGGTGTCGGCGGTGCGCTGGGGATTGTTGAGGTCGCCACCGAAGAAGGCCAGGCCGGGCTTGGCCAGATCCGCCGGGTTGTAGATGTTGGTGTTCTGGGCCGGCCAGGACATGGCCCAGGCATTGCGCCCCACCAGGTTGGTGCGGCTGGCGGAAAGGCTGACCCGGTGGCTGACGCCGCCGGTGACGAATTTGCCGCGCAGGCCGGCCTCGCCGGTGGACACGTCTTCCTCGTGGGGCACTTCGAAGCGGGAAAGGGTGGCGTTGCCGTTGCTGCTGTTCACCGTCGGCGTGGCGTAGATGCCCAGTTCCTTGTTGTAGCGCACGCCGTAGGCAGCGTAGGCGGTCCAGTCCTGGTTCAGGTCGTACTCGCCGCGCACGGCGGCGAAGGTGTCCTCGGTGTCGGAATAGCTCCAGGAGGGCGCGAAGTTGCGGCTGGCGTCCGGGGCCGTGGGCACGGCCACGCCGGCAGCCACCTGCACGTTGGGCCGGCCCTGGCGGATCTTGCTCTTCTGGTAGCCGAAGTCGGCGGAGAGGCGCAGCTTGTCGCCGCGGAAATCCAGGCCCACGGCCAGCATGTCCAGGCTGCGCTTTTCCCGATCGATGGAACCCTCGCCGTCCCGGCTCAGGGCATTGACCCGCACGCCCACGGACTGGTCCGGGCCGAAGCGGCGGCCGATATCCACATGGCCGCCGAAGAGGGAATCGCCGTGCAGGGTGCCGGTCACCTGGGTCACCGGCAGCTCGCCGGCCCGCTTGGGCACCAGGTTGATGCTGCCACCCATGCCGGAATTGCCGGAGGCCATGCCGTTGAGGAAGGCATTGGCGCCGCGGAACACTTCCACCCGCTCCAGCATTTCCACCGCCACGTACTGCCGCGGCAGCAGGCCGTAGAGGCCGTTGAAGCCCAGGTCGTCGGCGTAGAGGGGCAGGCCGCGCACCGTATAGGCCTCGGCATAGTTGCCGTAGCCGCGATAGACCCGCACCGCCGGATCGTTGGCCACCACGTCGGCCACGCTCTTGGCGGCCTGGTCCTGCATCAACTGGGAGGTATAGGCGGCGGTGGCGAAGGGGGTATCCATCATGTCCAGGTCCCCCAGCAGGCCGACCCGGCTGCCCCGGGCCATCTGGCCGCCGGCATAGGGTTTGGGCTGCTGGCCGGGCTGGCCAGCGCTGTTGGCGGTGACGGCCACCGTGGCCAGGGCCGCCTCCTTGCCGCTGCCGGCGGGCAGGCGGCGCAGGGTATAGCCACCGCTGTTCTGGGGCACCGCTTCCAGGCCGCTGCCGGCCAGGATGCGCTCCAGCCCCTGGGCGACACCGTAGCTGCCCTGAAGACCGCTGCTCTGCTTGCCTTCGGTGAGGGCGGCATCAACGGATAGAAGCACCCCGGCCTCGGCGGCGAACTGGCTGAGGACCCGGCTCAAGGTGCCAGCCGCAATGCTGTAGCTGCGTGCCGCCGCCTGGGCCTGGGCCGCCGGCATCAGGGCGGGCGTCAGCAGGGGGGCGGCGACGAAGGCCAGTTGCAGGGCCAGCACCAGGGGCCGGCGGGAAGGTTGGGCGAAGGACATGGGGAAACCTCTATCAATGCGTGGAAGATGTGCGCCGCAGGGGGCTCATCTGCATTGCCGAGGAGGAAACGAAAAAGGGAACCGGAACGGCAACAAATATTTGGGGGCGCCGCCGGACCTGCTTCAAATCCGGTCCAGGCCGGGGCCGGCGCCGTGGCAGAACCTCAGCGGGGCTCCACGCTGACCCACCAGGGCAGGGTGCGGCGCACCCGCAGGGGCAGGCTTTCCTCCAGGCTGGCCAGGATGCGGTCCGTATCTCCCAGGGGGAAGGCGCCCACCAGGCGCAGCTCAGCCACCGCCGGGTCCCAGCCCAGGTGGCCGCTGCGGTAGCGGGACAGCTCGGCGAGGAAGTCGCCCAGGCGCATGTCGTCGGCCACCAGCATGCCCCGGCTCCAGGCCTGGCGCGCCGTCTGGGCCGGCACCGGGGTGGCGACGCCGTTACGGTCGTAGCGCACTTCCTGGCCGGCGGCGATTACCTGCCGGGCCCCGGGCTGGCCATGGGGCGTGATTTCCACCGCCCCGGCGAACACTGCGAGGGATTCGCCGGACCCGGCGCCCTCATCCCGGCGCACCAGAAAGCGGGTGCCCAGGGGCCGCAGCAGGCCTTCCGGCGTGGCCAGGCGCAGGGGCCGGGGCGATGCTGCAGCGTCCACGCCCGGCTCACCCTTGCCCGTTTCCACCAGCACTTCGCCGCGCAGCAGACCCAGGCGACGCTCGCCAGCCTGGAAGCGCACGCTGATGGCGCTGTCGGTGTTGAGCCAGACCCGGGTGCCGTCGGCCAGCTGCACTTCCCGGGTTTCGCCCCGGGCGGTCTCGAAATCTGCCGTTTCGCCGGGCCACAGCCCCAGGCGGCGACCGCCCCAGGCCATGCCGCCGACGGCGGCGAACAGCACCAGGGCCTTCATAGCCTGGCGTCGCTGCATGCGGCGCTGGCGACTGCCCGCCTCCACCGCCAGCCGGGCCGCTTCGCCGGACTGTCCGGCCCGGGGCAGGCTGGCAAAGCTGCGGCTTACCGCCTCCACCTGCTGCCAGGCCCGGCGATGTTCCTCCCGGGCTTCGAGCCAGGCCTGCCAGCGCTGCCGTTCGGCGGCGCTGACGCCCGGGTCGTGGAGCACGGCAAACCATTCAGCCGCCGCCTGCAGCACCTGGTAGTCGGTGGCCTGGATGCCAGCCCGGGCGCTCAAGCGTCACTCCCGGCCAACAGGCAGTGGAGCATGGCCCGGGCCATGTATTTCTTCACCATGCGCTCGGAAACGCCTAGGCGCTCGCCGATCTCCCGGTAGCCCAGGCCGTCGAGCTGGGCCAGGAGGAAGGCCTGGCGCACCTTTTCCGGTAGGGCCGCGAGCAGGGCCTCGATTTCCAGCAGTGCCTCCAGCACCAGGGCCCGCTCCTCCGGCGACGGAGCCAGGGCCTCGGGCTGCCAGGCCAGGGCTTCCAGGTAGGCCCGCTCGATTTCCAGGTGCCGCCAATGGTCCACCACCAGGCCGTGGGCCACCGTGGTCAGGTAGGCCCGGGGTTCCCGCAGCCCCTCCAGGTTTTCCCGCCGCAGAATGCGGCAGAAGGTATCCTGGGCCAAATCGGCGGCACTCTCGGCGCAACCCAGCTTGTGCCGCAGCCAGGAACGCAGCCACCCGCCGTGCTCCCGGTAGAGGGCGGCCACGGCCAGATCGGATTGGGAAAGGACGGCGCTCATGGCAAAGGAAAGAAACGAATAAGAATTATTCTTATTGTAGAACGGAAAAACCTGTACGAAAAGCCATCCCCACCGGGTTCGATGGCACCGCTATCCAGACGGCATGGCTGCCCTCTCCGCCCTCTCCGCCCTCTCCGCCCTCTCCGCCCTCTCCGCCCTCTCCGCCCTCTCCGCCCTCTCCGCCCTCTCCGCCCTCTCCGCCCTCTCCGCCCTCTCCGCCCTCTCCGCCCTCTCCG